>NZ_HG003686.1:161554-218930 GCF_000312365.2 Anaerococcus provencensis
CACTAAGAAAGAACTTGATGTATTAGATATTGTAAAAACTGATAAAAAAGAAGCTGACATAGAAATAAAGGCAAGAAAAATAGTATCCTCCTATGATAGCCTTGTTATTGGAGGCTAATATGAATATTAAAGAAGCTTCTAACATACTTAAGCTCTCTTATCTAAGAGAGTCATATGAGGATTTAATAGAAGAATCATCAAATCTAAACTTATCTAACGAAGACTTCTTAAAACTTTTCTTAGAAAGAGAGGTAGAAAGAAGAAAAAACAACGGGATAGCAAGAAGAATAAGAAATGCTAAATTTATCAACAAGAAATTCTTAGAAGACTTTGATAAAACAAAATATTCTCTAGAACTAAACAAAAAATTTGAATATCTTGAAACACTAAAATTCATAGATAACAAAGAAAACATAATCATGATAGGAACACCTGGTTGTGGAAAAACTCACTACGCTACAGCCTTAGGCATAAAAGCGTGTATGAAAGGAAAAAATGTACTCTTTACATCAGTTCCCAACTTAGTAATAGAATTACAGGAGGCAATGAGTAAAAATCAAATTACTAATTACAAAAGAAAATTTGAAAAATATGATTTAGTAATACTAGATGAGCTAGGATATGTATCATTTGATAAAACAGGATGCGAAATATTATTTAATCTCCTCTCATCAAGAAATGATAAGGGATCAATAATATTAACCACAAACCTAAACTTTGAAAGATGGGAAGAAGTATTTAAAGATCCAGTGCTAACGGGAGCAATAGTAGATAGACTTGCTCATAGAGCCCATATCATGGATATGTCTAGGGAAAAATCATATAGGATGGAAGATAGCATAGAGTGGTCAAAAAATATTTAAAAATATATGTAAAAGCGCCTTTCCCCTAGGGGAAAGCTAGTAAAAGATATTAAGTATTTCTTTACCATAAGTGGACCATTTTTCAATAATAACTGTGGACCATTTTTCGGTTGACATTTACATCTACTAGGGCTTCTGTGACTGATAGGACTGGTTCTACGCAGGCGTCTCTTTCTTTGAATATTTGGACCCATTGGTCAAATGTTTTGGATTTGATATCTGCTATGATTTGTTCTTTGTATTGGCCAGCTGATTCTATTGTGACTCCTTCTTCTAGCCAATCTTCGTGTCCCAAGACTTCTAGCAGTGTTTTAAAGAACTTGCCTTCTACTGATCCTATGGATATATATCTACCATCTTTTGTTTGGTAGAAATCATATATACCACTACCGTTTAGCCAGTGGCATTCTCTTGTTGGATTGTTAATAGCTCCTGCACCTAGCATTGAGTTTAGTGGTATGAGTGAATCTAGGATTCCTATGTCTATAAATATTGATTTGCCATTTTCTTTTCTCTTGTTGTGGGCTGCTAGTATTCCTATTATAGCGTTTAGTGATGATGCTATGTCACCGATTTGGCTACCGTATAGGACTAGACCAGATTCTTTTCTACCAGAAAAGCTTGCCACACCGGATAGGGCTAGGTAGTTGATATCGTGGCCTGCTCTATCCCTGTATGGACCGTTTTGTCCGTAACCTGATAGGGAGCAGTAGATGATGTCTGGGGCAAATTCTTTGACTTCTTCGTATGATAGGCCGAATTTTGCCATAGTTCCTGGTCTAAATTGTTCTATGATACAGTTGTAGCCTTCTTCTTTTATCAAGCGTTTTACTTCGCTGACTCCATCTTCTGATTTTAGGTCTAGAAATATTTCATCTTTGGCATGGTTCATCCATGCGTAGTTGGCGCTTACTCCATTTTCTGTTTTTGGTTCCATTTCTAAAACTAGATCAGGTCTGTTTGGAGCGGATATTTTTGTTACCTTTGCTCCCATTTCAGCTAGTTGCCAGGTAGCATACGGTCCAGGCAATAGTGTTGTGAAGTCCAAAATTTTTAAATCATCGAGTAGGTTCATTGATCCTCCTAACGTTTTCTTACACTTTTTAGAATTTTGTGAATGGTTATCTTTTATAGTTTGCTAACTATACTAATAGGTAAATCACCCTTTATCATCGAAAACAAAACATATACTAAAGTTTATATGATAAAATTTATAAAAAAATGTTCTATAGTGAAAATGTTTGCAGGTTTTTGAAATAATTGGGTATATGTATAAGGAAAACAATTTAACTAGACAAAATAAATATTTTAAGGAGTTTAAAAAAATGGACGTTAAAAAAGTTTTAGTTGTTGGCGCTGGTCAAATGGGCGGAGGAATTGCACAAGTTTTTGCCCAATCAGGTTTTGAAGTATTGTTATACGATTCATTTGAGGGAGCAGTAGAGAAAAAAATCGATTTCATTACCAGTATTCTAGATAAGGATGTTAAAAAAGAAAAGAAAACTCAAGAAGAAAGAGATAAGGCTCTTTCTAATATCAAAGAATGCAAAGAGCTAAGCGAAGCCAGCGATGTAGATGTAGTTGTTGAAGCTATTATAGAAAACTTGGATACAAAGGGTGAACTTTACAAAAATCTTGGCGAAATAGTAAGTGACGATTGTATCATGGCTTCAAACACATCATCTCTTCCAATAACTGAGCTTGCAAGCCGTTATAAGAACCCTGAGAAATTTATCGGTATGCATTTCATGAACCCGGTACCTGTGATGAAACTTGTTGAAATTATTAGAGGACTACAAACTTCTGATGAAACTTATCAAGTGATTCACGACCTATCTGAAGCTATAGGCAAGGTGCCAGTTGTATGTAATGACGTTCCTGGATTTATTTCTAACAGGGTTCTTCAAGTTTACATCAACGAAGCAATTTCTTGCCTAAACGAGGGTGTAGCTAGTGCAGAAAATATCGATACAATTATGAAGCTTGCAACAAATAACCCAATGGGCCCACTAGAATTGGCTGACTTCATTGGTCTTGATACTGTTAAGTATATACTTGATGTACTTTACGAGGGATATGGAGATCCAAAATATGCCCCAGATCCACTTCTTAAAAACTATGTAAGAGCTGGCTGGTTAGGCAAAAAGACAGGCAAGGGCTTCTACGATTACGAAAATAAATAATTGGGGGTTATATAGATGATTAATATGGATTACTTACTAAACGAAGAGCAAAAAGCGTTTAGATATGAAGTTAGAGAGTTTGTAGAAAAGAAGATTAAACCAAATGCTTTTGATTGGGATGTAAATGATATTTTCCCACTAGAAGTTATCAAGGAAATGGGCGAAAAAGGTTGGTTAGGCTTACCTTGGCCAAAAGAATACGGTGGCATGGGCAAAAGCTTCCTAGAATATGCTATCCTTGTTGAAGAGATTTCTAGGGTTGATGCAGGTGTTGGCGTATTTATGTCAGTTCACTCATCAGCCGCAACAAGCCCAATATATGATTGGGGTACAGAAGAACAAAAGAAATACTGGATCCCACAACTTGCTAGTGGAGAAAAACTAGGAGCCTTTGTTTTGACAGAATCTGATGCAGGATCTGATGCTGGTGGCTTACAAACAAGTGCAGTATTAGATGGTGATGAATTTGTCATCAATGGTGAAAAGATTTACATCACCAACGCACCATATGCAGATATCTATATAGTGTTTGCCCTAACAACACCAGGCATCGGAACTAGAGGAATCACAGCCTTTATAGTTGAAAAGGGAACACCAGGATTTGAGATTCCAGATACCTACAGCAAAATGGGCTTACACTCATCTTCAACAGGAAGATTGACCTTTAACAATGTAAGAATTCCAAAAGAAAACCAACTAGGTCCTGAAGGAAAAGGATTTAATATAGCTATGACAACCCTAAATGGTGGAAGAATCGGTATAGGTTCACAATCTCTAGGTATAGCTCAAGGTGCCTTAGAAGAAGCAATCAACCACACCAAGTCAAGATACCAATTTGGCAAACCTCTAGCAGCAATCCAAGATATCCAATTTAAAATCGCAGATATGGGAACAAGAGTAAACGCAGCAAGACACATGGTTTACACAGCTGCAAAGATGAAAGATGAAAAGCTTGATTTCCTAGAAGCAGCAGCTATGGCAAAATTATTTGCATCTGAAACAGCAGGATATATCACAGACCAAGCATTGCAAATGCACGGTGGTTCTGGTTACATCAGTGGTATTCCAATAGAGAGAATGTACAGAGATACCAGAGTCAATAGAATCTACGAAGGTGCGTCAGAAGTACAAAAAATAGTTATCTCTAGATCTATCATAGGCAAACTTGATGGTGATTCTAAGGATAAAAAAGATACAAAGAAAGCTAAGAGAAAAATTACAGGCGAACGTAAAAATGTCCTAATAAATGAAGGAAGCCCAGAAGAAAAAGTAGACAAATTGATAGAAGCAATAGGCCTTGAAAATCTAAAGGCAGAAAAAGTTGATATCAACGGACCAATCAGCGATGCTAAAAATGTCGTTGCCTTTGGTATGGGCTTAGAAAAAGAAGAAGATATGGAACTTATAAACGAGCTTGCAAATGAGACAGGATCTATAGTAAGCGCTTCTAGACCAATAGCAGAAAGTAGAAAGTGGATTGGTATAGATAGATATATAGGACTTTCCGGACAAAACTTCCCAGGCCAAAGATACATCGGAGTGGGAATCTCTGGTCAAGTTCAACACTTGTTGGGCCTAAAGGAAACTGATGAAATCATAGTAATAAACAACAATCCAAATGCACCATTCTTTGCAGAAGCAGACTATGGTATAGTGGGCGATTACAAGGAAATTCTTCCAATATTAATAGAAAAATTAAGGGGTTAGGTAAAGCTATATGACTTATCAAGAAAAATACCAAGAAAAGTTAATCACAGTTGATCAGGCAGTAGATTTAGTCAAAGATGATATGAACATAGACTACGGTTGGTCTATATCTACATCTAGATACTTTGATGCTGCTTTGGCAAAGAGATTGGGTGAGTTCAACAACATTCACATTCGTGGGGGTTGTGAACTTACAGAACCTGCAGTATTTGCCGCAGATTCAGAAAATGAACACTTTACCTATACTTGCTATCACGGTTTGGGAGCTATGAGAAATGTCCTCAAAACTGGCCAAGCTTTCTATGCACCAATGAGATATTCAGAATTGCCATCCTACTTTGAAAGAGGATACCTAACAACAGATATCTATGTGATGCAAGTAACTCCAATGGATAAAGATGGATATTTCAACTTTGGTCTATCAGGATCATACACAAGAGCAGGCTTTGAAAGAGCAGATATAGTTATACTAGAAATAAATGAAAGTATGCCAAGAGTATCTGGTGGATCTGATGCCAATATTCACATCGACGAAGTTGATTATATCATCGAGGGAGATAATCCAGAGCTAAAGGGCATACCAAATATGGGCTATGGAGAGCTTGAAGAAAAGGTAGCAGAGCTTGTAGTACCAGAAATAGTAGACGGAGCTACAATTCAAATCGGTGTTGGTAACCTACCAAATGCTATAGTTTCACTATTGGCAAAATCTGATGTAAAAGACTTGGGATGCCACACAGAGCTATTTGTAGACGGCTTCCTTGATTTGATCAAAGCTGGCAAAGTTACAGGTATGAGAAAGAAACTAGACAGGGGTAACCACGTATTTACCTTTGCCCTAGGTAGCCATGAGCTTTACGATTATATGGAAAACAACCCACAATGCCTTGTAAGAAGCGTTGACTATGTAAACAGCCCATCAGTAATCAAACAATTTGACAACTTTGTAAGTATCAACGGAGCAATCCAAATCGACTTGCAAGGTGAAGTTTCTTCAGAATCAGTAGGATACAGACACATATCAGGTTCTGGTGGAGCCCTAGACTTTATGCTTGGAGCATACGAATCCAAGGGTGGTAAATCCTTTGTAACCTTGCTATCAGCAAGAGAAGGGAAAGATGGCAAGTTAGTATCAAACATAGTGCCAAACTTTGCACCAGGAACCATGGTAACAGGCACTCGTGCCAACACTCACTACATTGCAACTGAGCAAGGCCTAGTGAACCTTAAAGGTAAGTCTGTATGGCAAAGAACAGAAGATATCATATCAATTGCTCACCCACAATTTAGAGATGAGCTAATCAAAGAAGCAGAAAGAATGAAAATTTGGAGAAAATCTAATAAGTAATCCACAAAAGCAAAATCGGGCCAATTGACCCGATTTTTGTTTTGAAATTATTTAATAGAACTTGGAGTTTTGAGCATATTTGCCAGTTCATAAATTGCCATAATATCGTCCTTTTTTGCTGGATGATTGTCTATTACATATTGGCATAGGTCAAGCATCCAAACTACTACATATTTTGACAGATAAAAGCCTTGGATGCCATTTGCTAGGATTGATCTTCTGCCATTTCTAACTATATCATCTCTCATTTGGTCAAAATATTTAGTGAAATGCTCGTTTGATTTTTTATCAAGTATTATTGATTCTATGAGAGCGATTAGACTATTTAGGTAGCTATGGTCAATGGGATTAATCCTAAATTCTATATTGTTTTGTTCGTTTAAATATATATCTTCCTCAATACCGTAATTTTCATAAGCTTTTCTGTAGTTGTCTATATCAAAATCTGCAAAAAAATTGGGATATAGGCCGTAAGGGAATTTTGACTTTTCTATTGTTTGCTTTAGAAATTCTAGTTCGTTTTTCCTACTGTCAAATGAAGCTATGAATATGGGCGATAGGGTCACCAATAGCTTTAAGTTGTTATTGTTATCATCATTTGGGAAGATTAGTTTTATATAGTCTTTATTTTTTTCTATATTCATTGGATCACATCAAAAAACTTTGCGCCATTTGCTTTTGCCAAGTCTTCTGCCTTTAATTTTAGTCCGTGGCCAATTTTTCCTGCCGAAATCTTTATATATGGAAGATCTGTGGCACTTTCATCAATTACAACTGGATAGTCTTTTTTCATAGCAAGAGAGGTTGTCGCACCTCTTTCGTAGCCTATCTTAGATTTCAATTCTTTTAATGGCAACATTTCTAATTTTTTGACACCTATGCACTTGGCAGCTTTTTTGAAATTTATATTTGCTTCACCGGGTATGACAAAGATATAAATATCATTGGTGTTTGCGACTGTTGCCAAGGTTTTGTATATGTAGTGTATATCTTGATGGGTCTTTTCTGAAAGGTCGACCGATGAGACAAAGTCTCCTTCCAAGCCGTAGTCTTGGTGGTCATATTCGATATTTAACTTGTCTAATATTCTCATTGCATTTGTTTTTATTTCTTTTTTCATAAAATCACTTCCTATTTGCCTATTATACTATAAATTATCCAAAGATAATGGGTATAAAGCTAGAAAGAATTGGAGTATTTATGGAAAATATTATTACCTATGTTTACCACTCTTGTTACAGTGTGGAAACTAAAGATTTATTTATTGTTTTTGATTATTATAAGGGAAAATTAAATATTCCTGAAGACAAGGAAGTTATTTTTGTATCTAGTCATGGACACTCTGACCACTACACATCAGAGATTTTGAAACTGCCAGACAGAGATAATATTACCTATATTCTATCTAGCGATATAAGAGAGCTTCCAAGTGATGAAAATATAGTTTTTATCAAAAATAACAAGTTATCTATGGACCATTTAAAGACTTTGTATAAGGCGGACAATGTACATTTTGTAGATAAAAATATGACATGCCAAATCAAATTAGCTTCTGGTAAAGTAATTGATATCAAAACTTTTGGATCAACAGATCTTGGCATATCAATATTGATGAATGTTGATGGTGTGAATATTTTCCATGGAGGAGATTTAAACTTCTGGGCTTGGCCAAGCAATGATGAAGCTACCATGAAAAAAGAATACGACGACTTTATGGTTGAGGTCAATAAGATTAAGAAAGAAGACATAGATATTTGCTTTTTTGCCCTAGATAATAGGTTGGAAGAGAACTATTACAAGGGAGCAGACATTTTTATAAGGGAAGTTAAACCAAAAGTCTTCTTTCCTATGCATTTTGGTTCAAATGAGCAAGTATCTAGAAAATTTAAAGAAGAATTTAAATACGACTTTACTGATGTAAGAGAGATAAGAGAAGAAAATCAAATAGAGATGATTTATAGATAATTAATGTGGTATAATATATTATTATATCTTGGGAATAAAGATATATTATATTCCGTTAACAAGTGAGGGAATAATATGGAAAAAATAGCAGTACTAGTTGACACTGCAGCAGATATAGATACAAAAATGGCTGAAGAACTTGGTATATATCTTTTGCCTTTGTATGTGAACTTAGATAACAAGTATTATAAGGATAGGATAGAGATTTCTCCCGATGAATTTTATGCTTGGATGGAAAAAAACGAAACTATGCCAAAGACGTCCACTGCATCACCAGGAGATCTTACTGAGATTTATGAAAGAATCAAAAGCGATGGCTATAACAAGCTAATAGCAATAAGTCTAAGTAGTCATTTCTCAAGCACTCATAATCTAATGCATATGTTTGAAGCTGATGGGCTGGAAACCTATGTATTTGATAGTAAAAATCTTACTATGACTGAGGGATTTTTTGCCATCTATGCAAAGGAATTGATAGATCAGGGTCTACCTTTTGAAGAAATCATAGATAAGCTAAATCAAAAGAGGAACGATTCTCACGTATTCTTTACCTTGGAAACTTTCAAATACTTGGTAGAAGGAGGCAGAGTCCCAAGAACCTTTGGTAAAATTGGAGATGCACTTTCTGTAAAACCAATCATAACTGTAAATCCAGAAGAAGGATCTTTCAAGCTAATGAAAGTTGCTAGAGGAGAGAGGCGAGTACTAAGAGAGCTTAAGAAAATTGGTGAAAATTTGGTGGCAGATGTTAAAGATTATTACTTTTTCTACGGACATGGTGGCTATGACCAAGCTTTATCAAAAATAGAAGATAGTCTCGGTGATGTGATAGCTAACGCCAAGAAAGTTTATAAGGTACAAATATCACCAACACTAGGAGCAAATACTGGTCCAGGTTTATTTGGCTTTGGGATTTTTACACTAGATTAATAATAGTATTCATGGATTTGCCCATGAGTATTTTTGTATACCAAAAAATATTTTAATTTAGAGATAATATGAATAATGAGAAAAGGATTAATTATGGAAAAAATAGCAATAATAACAGACTCTACAGCTGATTTATCAGAAGCTTATATCAAAGAAAATAATATATACGTTGCAAATTTGTATGTTATCTTAGATGATAAAATCTATAGAGATAGAGAAGAAATAAAGGCTGATTACTTTGCAACAATAAATGAATCCGACAGAGACTATACAGCAAAAACATCAGCAACTTCACCTGATGATTTTTCTAAGCTTTTTGCAAAAATAAAAGAAGATGGCTTTGATACAGCAATATATATGGGCATAACTTCAAAGATGTCAGCAACACTCACAAATGCCAATATTGCAGAAAAGAATGGTCTAAAGGTTCACATTATAGACAGTGGTAGTGTATGTTTGATGGAAGGAATCATTGTAAACTATGCAGTTGATTTGCTCAAAGAAGGTTTAAGTGCTGATGATATAGTAGAAAAACTAAATGCTAGCATAGGTAAGCAATACTCTTACTGCTATTTTGACACCCTTAAATACCTCAAGGCAGGTGGAAGAATAGGTAAGCTTGCAAAAAGAGTATCTACTATATTTAATGTAAAACCACTTTTGGTACTAGATGGTAAAGGAGATTTTGAACTAGTTAAGTTAAAACTTACCAGAGAAAAGGCCTACAAGCTACTAGAAGAAAAAATTAGAGCAGATATTGGAGATGCTGAAAATTATTATCTATTTTATGTATCTGGCAAGGATGATTATGTCATAGATGAGCTTAGGGAAAGACTTGTAGATATAGATTCTAAAGCTAAGAGTATCCACCAAGGACGTTTTGGATCAGTTGTATCAGCCCATGCTGGTAGTAAGACCTTTGCTCTAGGCTATCTAGTAATTAATGAGTAAAAAAAGTCTTGACAAGATTAATGATTTAGGGTATTATACTTTGCATAGACAACGAAGAAGTACCCAATTACTCACCTACCGACATTGGTTTGTAGGTTAATAGTTTTAAAATTATATTTTTAAAATTTAAACGGGTACTTTGTGCCCGCTTTTTTTATGCAATTATACATTGGAGGTATAACTATAAAAGATTTAAGAATAAATGATGAAATTAGAGCTGACCAGGTAAGATTGATTGATGAAAATGGTAACCAAGTAGGTATTACATCTCTTCGTGACGCCCTAGACCGTGCTGATGAGAGAAGACTTGACCTTGTACTAATGAGTCCAAATGCAAAACCACCAGTTACTAGAATCATGGACTATGGAAAGTTCAAATACGATCAAGAGAAAAAAGAAAAAGAAAATAGAAAAAATCAAAAAAATGCTCAACTAAAAGAGACTAGATTTTCTTTAAATATTGAAGATAATGACTTGCAAACAAAGGCAAATCAATCTATCAAATTCTTAAACAACGGGGATAAAGTAAAAGTTTCTATTAGATTTAGAGGCCGTGAACTAGGACGTAAAGAGCCTGGCTATGAGCTGATGGACAAATTTACCCAAATGCTTGGCGGTGCCGGTGTGGTTTACAAAAAGCCAAAAATGGAAGGTAGATCTCTAGTAATGTTTTTAGAACCAAATACAGATAAGGAGTAATATATGGCAAATAAAAATAAAACAAGAAGAGCAGCTGCAAAAAGATTTAAAGTTACAGGAAGTGGAAAACTTATGAGAAGAAAAGCTTATAAAGGCCACTTAACAGCAAAAAAATCTCCAGCAAGAAAGAGAAGACTAAGAAAAGGTGCTGTACTTTCAAAAGCTGACAACAAGAGAACAAAAGAATTATTAGGAATGTAATCTCAAAGGAAGGTAAGGAAAATGGCAAGAGTAAAAAGAGGAATTAACGCTAAAAAAAGACATAAAAAAGTATTAAGACAAGCTAAAGGATACTACGGTTCAAAACACACTCTATACAGAACAGCCAACCAAGCTGTAATGAAATCACTAAACTATGCTTACATTGGACGTAAACACAGAAAAAGAGATTTCAGAAAACTTTGGATTGCAAGAATCAACGCAGCAGCTAGAGCAAACGGAACAAGCTACTCACAATTTATGGGTAACCTTAAAAAAGCAAACATCGACATCAACAGAAAAATGCTTGCTGAAATTGCAGTAGAAAACCCAGCTGAATTCACAAAACTAGTAGAACTAGCTAATCAAAACGCTTAATTAACAATATAGATGATTATAACTAGTAGTGATAATCAAAAATATAAATATATAAATAAACTTAGACAAAAAAAGTTTAGGGATAAGGAAAATTCCTTTATAATAGAATCAAAAAAATTGGTAGAAGAGGCCATCTCTTCTGCTGATATTGATTTTATTTTTTTTAGCGAAGAAAACAAAGATTACAAAAGTGATTTGGATAAGATTGTCTTAACTAGGGAACTTTTTGATAAAGTCACTGGTATGGTTACAAGCGATGGATTCGGAGCTGTTGTAAAAAAGCCTGGTCAAAAGGAAGTTTCGGCTAGTAGAGTCTTACTCTTAGACCAGATAAATGACCCAGGGAATATGGGGACAATCATAAGGTCTGCTGAAGCCTTTGGTTTTTATGACATTATCCTTATGCCCAAAACTTGTGACATATACAATGAAAAAACTTTGCGAGCCTCTATGGGCTCTATATTTAGATTGAATATTATAAAGAAAAATCTAGAGCAAGTAAAAAAACTAAAAGAAAATTACCATATGGTATCTGCCGACATGAGTGGGTATGATATTAATGAATGTGATATTGATGGCAATTTGATTCTAGCCATAGGAAATGAAGCCAATGGTTTGTCAGAGGATATTACGTCTTTGACAGATACCTTTGTCAAAATCCCTATGAAAGGTCAGATTGAATCACTAAATGCAGCTATTGCAGCTAGCATTATTATGAATAAACTTAGCTTGTGAATCGACAAAAGTTTAGCTATTCTTATACAGCAAGAGGGGATGATGAGAGCCTTTTAAGTTCCGGTTAGATAATTCACCGATGAAGCTTGATATGAAAATTGATACGGCTAAGCCCCGTTATAAGCTTATGAGTGGATTTTATTTTTATAAAATCAATTAAGGTGGTACCGCAGAATTTCTGTCCTTTTTAGGATGGAATTTTTTTATGCAAAAATTTAGGAGAAGATGATGGAAGCAAAACTTAATGACATACTGGCAAAAGCAAAAGGAGAAATTGAAGCTGCAAGTAGCCTAGATGATTTGGAAAAGGCAAGGGTTAAATATCTTGGCAAAAAAGGCCTTGTTACAGACCTAAAGAAAAATATTTCTAAGTTGCCAAAAGAAGAAAAACCAATGGCTGGTAAGCTAATAAATGAAAACAGCAAAAAGATCGAAGAAGCGCTTGGACAAAAATCTGAAGCCCTTAACAAAGAAATCCTTAGAGAAAAAATTAAAAAAGAAAAACTAGATGTGACAGCCCACTTTGATAGGCACGACAGTGGCCACCTATCACTAATCAACCAAACCCTAGATGATTTGGAAACAATCTTTCAAAATATGGGCTTTGAAGTTGTAGATGGTCCAGAAATTGACACAGTTAAAAACGTATTTGACGATTTAAACTCACCAGCAGACCATCCAGCAAGGTCAACATCTGATACTTTCTACATTACAGATGATATTTTGCTACGCCCACACACTTCATCAGTACAAATTCGCGTGATGAACGAGGGCAAACTTCCTATCAAGATGGTTTCAGCAGGTAGGGTTTTCAGAAACGATGAAGTAGACAGAACTCACTCACCAATGTTCCACCAATTGGAATGTTTGGTTGTAGATGAAAATGTGTCTATGGCAAATCTTAAGGCAACCCTTGAGACCTTTATCAAGGAAATGTTTGGCGATGATATAGAACTTAGGTATCGTCCTCACCACTTCCCATTTACAGAGCCATCACTCGAAGTAGATGCAACTTGTCCAATATGTCATGGAGAGGGTTGTCCTGCTTGTGGTAATACAGGTTGGTCTATGGAACTTCTTGGTGGAGGCATGGTTCATCCAAATGTACTAGAAGCTTGTGGCATAGACAGCGAAAAATACACTGGCTTTGCCTTTGGACTAGGAGTTGATAGAATTGCCATGGTTAGATATGGCCTTGATGATATCCGCTTACTTTATGATAATGACAAAAGATTTATCGAACAATTTTAGGAGATATAATGTTAGTACCTTTAATTTGGCAAAATGATTATGTAAAAATCGACAAAGACATAAAAACAATTACAGATAGACTTTCAGAAACTGGATCTCACGTAGAAGAAGTTACTATAAGAACAAGTGAGCTAAAGGGAGTTGTTGTAGGCCATGTCCTAGAACAAGAAAAACACCCAAATGCCGACAGACTCAAAGTATTAAAAATTGACATAGGCAAAGATGAACCAACTACAATCATTACAGCTGCACCAAACACCAAGGTTGGAGATTATCTATTTGTCATAACAAGTGGAACAAAACTTGATAATGGAACAGAAATTGGCGACCATGACTTTTTTGGTATAAACTCTGAAGGCATGCTCACTTCCTATAGCGAGCTAGGCTATCCTGACAATGTTATACCAAAGGAATTCAAGGATGGTGTTATTATCCTAAATGGTGAATTTGAACCAGGAACTCCTGTAAGCGAAGTACTAAAATCAAATACTCCAGTTATAGAATATGAAATCACACCAAATAGACCAGACTGCCTTTCTATCATAGGTATGGCTAGGGAAAGTGCTGCTAGTTTTGGAGAAAAGATCACTCTTCCTTCTGTAGATTATCCAGAAAGTGAAGAAAACATCATAGAATTAACCAAAGGATTGACTCTAGATTCTGATAAGTGCAACAAATTTATCTTAAGAGCTGTGACAGATGTAAAAATCGACAAATCACCTCAATGGTTACAAAACTACCTTATCCTTGCTGGTATGCGTCCTATTAATAACATAGTTGACATTACAAACTTCGTAATGCTAGAAACAGGTCAACCACTTCATGCTTACGACTTGGACAAAGTATCTGGCAAAGAACTTATAGTAAGAGATGCAAAAGAAGGCGAGATCCTAAAGACTCTTGATGGCGAAGAAAGAGAACTTGATCCATCTATGCTTGTAATAGCTGACGGAGAAAAGGCAGTAGGCATTGCTGGCGTAATGGGTGGTTTCGACACTGAAGTAACAAATGATACTAAAAATATCTTGCTAGAAGCAGCAAACTTTGATTCTACAAGCGTTAGGGAAACTTCCAAAAAACTAGGCCTTAGAAGTGAGGCATCAAACCGTTTTGAAAAAGGCATAGCTGTTGACATGGCTGACTTTGCATCAAAAAGAGCCCTAAAACTTATCTCTGACTTAAACATTGGTAAAGTTGCCAAGGGACTTCGCTGGGTAGGCAATGATAATAGCGAAGAAAAATATGTTAATCTTAGGATTTCAAGATTAAATGCCCTAAGCGGAGTGGACTTCACCATGGATGAAGCTATAGAAAATCTCGAGCTTCTAGAATTTGAAGCCATAAAAATTGACGATGATACAATTAAGGCAAAAGTTCCTTTCTTTAGAACTGATATAGACATAGAAGCAGACCTTATAGAGGAAGTTGTTAGACTTTATGGTATGGGCAAGATTGAATCAAAACCACTAAAATCAACCCTACAAAGGGGCATCAGATCAAAGGCAAGATTATTGCGCGATGACTTGAAAAATGCCTTAGTTGGTCAAAAATTTTCTGAGATAACAACTTATTCTTTCATCTCACCAAAAGAATTTGACAGGATGGGCATAGAAAAAGATTCCAAACTTCGCGATACTATCAATCTTATCAACCCACTTGGCGAAGACTTCTCAGTGATGAGAACCACTCAAATACCAAATATGCTGGATGTAATCTATAAAAATATCAATCGTGGCCAAAAAGACCTTAGATTATTTGAACTTGGAAAGGCATTTGTCAAATGTGATGATAAGCTCCCTAGAGAAGATGACACATTAACAATGGCCTTGTACGGATCATATGATTTCTATGATATGAAGGATTTCTTTATCAAGGCAATGGCAAATGTTGGCTTAAGAGGATTTAGCTTTGTGGCAAATGAAACAAACCCAATTCTTCACCAGGGAAGATCTGCAGATATCTACCTAAAAGATGAAAAAATCGGGATGATTGGTGAAATTTCCTATGAAATCAGGGAAGAATATAGTATCAAAAAGGGCTGCCAAATACTAGAAATAAATCTTTCTCAAATCCTTGACCAAAGGCAAGTAGAAAGAAAATATAAGCCTCTTCCAAAATATCCAGCTATCACACGTGATTATTCCTTTGTTACTGACAGGGAAGTAGAATCCAAATTTATTGAAGATATAATTAGAAGTAAGGGAGAAGATTTGGTCAAAGAAATCGAACTATTTGACGTATACACAGGCGATCAGATTGCAGATGACAAGAAATCAATCTCATACAATGTAAGCTTCAGATCTGATGATAGAACCCTCAAAGAAGAAGATATGTCCGAGATAGAAAAAAATATTTTGAAGGAACTAGAAGAAAATAATATTATTTTACGTGGTTAGGAGTATAAATGTCTGAAAATAAAGTTCAAGTTGAAATTGACGGTGTAAACTACACACTTCTGACAGATGAAGATGAAGATCAAATCAGAGATATTGCAAAATACGTAGAAAAGAAAATCAGTGAAGTAAAATCACAACGTTTAAGCTTTGACAGAGAGTTAGTTCTTACTAGTTTAAACATAGCCAATGACTTGTTCAATGTGGGCAACAAATACAATAACTTAAAGGAAGATTCAAGAGAAGCAGTAGAAAACTACCCAAGCCTTAGCGAAAATTATAAAAAAGCTATAGAAGAAAATGAAGATTTGAGAAATAGGCTTGATGAAAAAGTTGACCAAAACAAAAAACTTGAAGAAGAAAATGCCAACCTTTATAGAAGAGTTAAAAACAACGAAGAGTCCACAAAAACTATAGAAAAACTTAGAAATGAAGTAAAGAAACTCCAAGAAGAAGTTATCAGCTTAAAAGCAGAAAATGATAATTTTAAGGAAAAACTTTAATGACAAAAACTGAAATCCTAGCACCTGTTGGTAACTTCGACAGGCTTTATGCAGGTCTTGCTGCTGGTGCTGATAGCTTTTATTTAAGCCTTGATGAATTTGGTGCAAGAGCCTATGCCGAAAATTTCACTATTGAAAATATCAAAGAAGTGATAGACCTAGTCCACCTCTTTGGCAAGAGGGTATTTATAACCATGAATACCCTCATAAAAGATAGTGAAATGGCAAAGGCTATTTCCTATGTGGAAAAACTTTATGAGTATGGAACTGACGGGCTAATTATCCAGGATATAGGATTTTTCTCTATCATAAAAGATAAGGTTACTGGCATGGAGCTTCATGCATCAACTCAGATGGCTGTTAGGGAATACTATGGGGCAAAATATTTGGCATCTCTTGGTTTTGATAGGATTGTCATAGCCAGAGAAACTCCAATAGAAGAGATTAGAAAAATTGTCAAACTTCCTTGTGAACTAGAAGTTTTTGTCCATGGGTCCTTGTGCGTGTCCTATTCTGGTGAATGCTTGATGAGCTCATATTTTGGTGGTAGATCTGCAAATAGGGGCAGATGTGCTGGACCTTGCAGGCAAAAATACCAGCTCATTTCAAATGGGAAGGTCCTTGCCGATGACTATTTTCTCAATATGAAAGATCTAAATGCTATAGACAATATAGACGAGCTTCTAGAAATTGGTGTAGATTGCGTGAAAATCGAGGGCCGTATGAAGACAGCAGAATACGTATATACTGCTGTTTCTAACTACAGGTCCAAGATTTATGAGGATAATTACAATAAAAATGATTTGCTAGATTCATCAAATAGAGGCTACACTGATGGTTTCATTTTTGGCCAAAATAGAGAATATATTCTTTTGAAAGATGACAATAAGCATAGGTCTATCGGAAAAATTTCAAATGAAAAAGGCAAGAAGTACTTCATCAGCAATTCTAATCTTAATCTTGGAGATAATCTAGAAATTACAACAGACAAGGGCAAGAAATTACCATTTACTACAACTAGATCCTACAAGGCTGGAGATAAAATTTTCCTAGATAAATACAAGGATAGCAAAATTAATTCTAATGTTCTTATGCTAAATTCTACTTCCTTAAATCAAGACTTAGAAGAAGGACTCACAAGATACAAAAATCTAGATGTAAA
This sequence comes from Anaerococcus provencensis, assembly GCF_000312365.2. Lineage (GTDB taxonomy): Bacteria > Bacillota > Clostridia > Tissierellales > Peptoniphilaceae > Anaerococcus > Anaerococcus provencensis. The sequence continues at coordinate 178,821 of NZ_HG003686.1, forward strand.
ATTACATTTTGAGGCAAAAATTGACGATTATCCAAAGCTTACAATAGTCCATGGCAAGCACACAGCAACTTACATTCACAATGTAAAAGGTGAAAAAGCTAGCAAAATTTCTATAAATGAAGCTGATATCAGAAAAAATTTATCCAAGTTTAATGATGAAATTTTTGAGCCAAGTCTAATAGAAGTGGATATAGAAGATGGGATTTTCCTTAGAAAAAAGGACATCAATCAATGCCGCAGAGAGGCTATTAGCTTAATTTGCCAAGAGATACTAAAAGATTATCATAGGCAAGCTTTCGAAATCACGCTGCCAGAGCATAGGACAAAAGAGAATATCAAAAGAGAGAAAAATATAGAGCTTTTGACTAATCATATATCAAGAGAATTGCTAGATGATTTTGACAATGTTTATATAAGGTCCTTTGATAAAAAATATGCTGGTCTGAACTTATACCTTAACCTAGATTCACACGATGATTATGATATTGACGAACTCATAGGCTATATTAAAGAAAATAAAATTCGTGGTGTGATTTTAAATAATTATAGGGATTTATATTTTATAGATGATTTCAAAAACAATGATATAAAAATTAGGATAGGTAGATATCTCAATGTTTTCAATTCCTATGCCTATGATTTCTACGCTGACCTTGCAGAAAGTATCATATCGTCGGTAGAAAGTGATTTTGTAACGATAAATAGACAAGACTTACAAGTAGAAGCCCTAGCCTATGGCAGGATAGAGCTTATGAATATGAGACATTGTCCATTTTCTGTTATTAAAAAATGTGGCTTAAAGGGATGCAAGACTTGTTCCTTTAACAACGCAAGCATGAAGTCCTTTGATGGCAACGAGATGAAGGTCATCCGCTATGGATCATATTCCAAGATTTATCCAGAAGAAGCCAGTATAGTTGATATTAGTAAATTTACCAATCAGGTCTCACTACTTTATTCTGTTATGGAAGATGATGACATAAAAAATACAAAGAAAATATCCCAAAGATACGAGAAAGGAGTTATTTAATGCAAGAAAGAACTTTAGAAGTCCTAGAATATAGGAAAATTTTAGAAGCCTTATCTAAAGAAGCACGCTCAACGCTTATTAAAAATAAAATTTTAAATTTAACTCCTATGACTGATATTGACGATATAAGAGAAGAGCTAGATCATACATCACAGATGTTTGGAGTTATCAAGAGATTTGGCAATATTGACTTATTTTGTCTCTATGATTTTACCGATATGATTTCCTATGTTAGGAAAAAGGGAATCCTAGAAGCCTACGAGCTCTTGCAAGTCAATGACTTACTTAGAGCTTGTGAATATCTCAAAGAATACGGTAAAGGTATATCTGAGCCTTATATCAAAGATCTCTTTGATAGGATCAATACTGATGATTTCCTAAGAAAAGAGATTGAAAGGTCAATCATTAGTGAGGATGAAATAGCTGACAATGCATCAGGGACCCTAAGAAATATTCGCAGGCAAAAGGCTCGTAAAGAGCAAGAAATCAAGGCGAAACTTAATTCCTATGTGACAAATTCCAAATTTGATGACGTTCTACAAGACAAGGTTGTTTCTGTAAGAGATGGTAGATATGTTGTTCCGGTTAGGACTAATAAGAAATCAGCCATAGGTGGCATCATCCATGACAAGTCCTCAAGTGGCAATACAATTTTTGTAGAACCTGCTGCCATTGTTGAACTTAATAACCAGTTTAGGGACTTGGAATTGAAGGAAGAAGAAGAGATTGCAAGGATATTGGACAGGCTATCAAGATTAACAGAAGCCTTTGACGTGGAGATTTTAGAAAATCAAAAAATAATGGGCCGCATAGATTTCTTGGCTGCTAAGGCGAAGTATGCCATTAACAAAGAACACTCATTGCCAAAGATTACAAACGAGAAAATAATGAGTCTAAAACAAGCCCGCCATCCATTATTAAAGGGAAACGTTGTACCTATTGATGTCTCAATTGGAGGCGACTATCTAACATTGATTATTACAGGACCCAACACAGGTGGTAAAACTGTATCACTTAAAACTGTTGGCCTTATCAGTCTTATGGCCCAAAGTGGACTTTACATTCCGGCAGATGAAGGGTCTATAGTAAATGTATTTGATGATATATATGTGGATATTGGCGATACGCAATCCATCGAGATGAGCCTGTCTACTTTCTCTGCTTCTCTTACTAATGTAGTAGATATATTATCCAAAGCAAGCGATAAGTCTTTGGTATTACTAGATGAGGTTGGATCTGGTACTGACCCTACAGAAGGTGCAGCCCTAGCCATATCAATACTAGATAACCTTAGAAAAAGGAAGGTTATGACCTTTGCCACAACCCACTACAGTGAACTAAAATACTATGCTGTTGACACAGAGGGAGTGATGAATGCATCAGTAGAATTTGATGTAAACACACTATCTCCAACCTACAGACTAGAGATTGGTACACCGGGAAAGTCAAATGCTTTCGAAATTTCAAAAAGACTTGGTCTTGACCAAACAATACTCGACAACGCCCAAAGTCTTCTTGGAGAAGATACGAGAAATGTAAATAAGATCCTAGAACAGATCGAAGAAGATAGGAAAGTTCTTGAAGAGAAAAACGTCGAAATCGATAGCTATAAGAGAGAAATAGAAAAGATTAAAAGAGAACTTGAAGCCAAATCCAAAGAAGTTGAGAAAGAACGCCAAAAAATCATAAGAGAAGCTGAAGATAAGGCCAATGAAATTCTAGAAAAAGCCAACAGTGAATCTCAAGAAATGCTCAAAGAAGCGAAAAAATCCAAAAACGCCAATACAAGTGACATCGACAGGTCTCTTAATAACATTAGAAATAGATACAAGAAAAACAAGATTGATAGACAAAAAGACGGCCTAAAAGTCAAAAAATCCAAAGATATACCAGATGACCTAAAAATTGGAGATAAGGTAATCATAGCGGGTCTTGGCGAAGAAGCAGAAGTTATATCTGCACCAGATCAAAAAGGCGATATCAAAGTCCAAATGGGTATACTAAAAATGGATTCAAATATCAAAAATGTAACAAAGATTGCAAGTGTGGATGAAACTAGAAAAAATATCAACAAAGTGTATAATGCAAAGAAAGTAGCGAGTTTTTCACCAACCCTTGATTTAAGAGGCCAAAGGCTAGACGAGGCTCTCTTAAAAGTAGACAAATATCTAGATGATGCCATGCTTACAGGACTTGATGAAGTAAAAATTATCCACGGCATGGGTACTGGAGCGCTCAGGAAGGGCATTACAGAGTATCTTGAATCTAATAGAATGATTGGTTCATTTAGAACTGGTAATGACAAAGAGGGTGGTTTTGGTGTAACCATCGTAAGCCTAAGTTAATATAAGGAGAATTTATGAAAGATCAAAAAGTAATTATTGCTAAAAAACTTGAAGAACTAGACCTTGGACTATCATATGACGAAATCTATGACCTAATCGAAATTCCGCCACAAGATGATATGGGTGACTATTCATTCCCATGCTTTTCACTAGCAAAAATTAAAAGACAAAACCCAGCACAAATAGCAAGCGAACTAAAAGATGAAATCGGCGAGCTTGAAACATTTGAAAAAGTTGAAGTACTAAATGCATATATTAACTTTTATTCAGACAAAGCATTTATCCAAAATCAAGTTTTAAATGAAGTATTAAAAGAAAAAGAAAACTATGGTAAAAAACAAATTGGTACAGGCAAAAATGTAACCATAGACTTCTCTGCTCCTAATATTGCAAAACCATTCCACATTGGTCACATAAGATCAACTGTAATTGGTGATGCTATAAGAAACATCTACAAAGCTTTGGGATATAACACAATTGGTATCAACTATATAGGTGACTATGGTACACAATTTGGTGTAATGATAGCAGCTTATAAACTTTGGGGAGATAAAAAAGCTATAGATGCTGATCCAATCAATGAATTATTAAAACTATATGTAAGATATAATACAGAAGCGGAAGATGATCCAAAGATGATGGATGCAGCTAGACAAGAATTTAGAAATCTTGAAGAAGGCCAAGAAGAAGCTGTAGAATTGTGGCAATGGTTCAAAGACCTTTCACTAAAAGAATTTGATAGAGTATATGCAATGCTTGACATCGAATTTGATAACTACCACGGTGAAAGCTACAACGCTGCTGCAGAACCACGTGTAATATCAGAACTAAAAGAGAAAAACTTATTAGTTGATTCTGAGGGAGCTCAAATCATTGACCTTACAGATGAAGACCTTCCACCAGCAATCATCCTAAAATCAAATGGATCAAGTGCTTATATCACAAGAGATATTGCTACAGCAGAAAACCGTGATATTGAATATGGCTACTACAAAAACTTATACGTCGTAGCAAGCCAACAAAACCTACACTTCCAACAATTAAGAAAAATCTTAAAGAAGATGGGTCACGATTATTGGGAAGATTGTATCCACATTCCTTTTGGCCTTGTATCTATGAAAGATAAGACACTATCAACAAGACGTGGTCACGTTATCTTCCTAGAAGACGTACTAAACAAGGCAATTGAAAAGACAAAAGAAATCATGGCTGACCGTGATGCTGATATTGATAATATTGACGAAACAGCTCATATAGTTGGTATAGGTGCAGTTAAGTTCCAAGAGCTATACAATAACAGAATCAAAGACTATGTATTTAACTGGGACAACCTACTAAACTTCAACGGAGAAACAGGTCCATATGTACAATACACATACGCTCGTGCAAAATCTGTTCTTGCCAAAGCAGGCAAAGAAGAATTTGCAGAACTTGACTTCAAGAACTTAAATACTCCAGAAGAAATGGCCTTAATCAAATCAATAGCTGGTTTTGAAGATTCACTAATCAAAGCACACGATAAATACGAACCATCAATTGTATCAAGACAAATTATGGAAATAGCTAAGAACTTCAACAAATTCTACAATGCTCACCAAATCATGGTAGAAGATGAAGATGTTAAAAACGAAAGACTTGCTCTAACATATGCTGCTTCTATTGTTATCAAAGAAGGACTAGCATTACTTGGAATCAAAACTGTTGAGAAAATGTAATGAATGATAGGCTAAAGGACTTTATTGAAGTAACGGGCAAGGCTTTTAAAGAAAGCTTTGCCAAGTTAGACAAAGTATATATAGCATTTATAGTTATATTAGTTAGAGCCTTTTACCAGAATTATAGAATGAATGGGATGTTCTCAAGAACTATGGCAGGCGGGCTAATCAACTACTTTATTGATGCAGCCCTTCTTTGCTTTGTAGCACAAGCCTTGAGAAGCCTTGTTGTTTACGGCAACCCAGGCAAAAAATCTATAGGAAACTCCCTAGGCAATTTTTTTCAGCCAATATTAAGTACAGTCTTCTACTATTATCTTATAAGCATGGTATTATCAATCATCCAAAGAGGCATGAACTTTGCGGGCTATTTGATAACCATGGTAGCATTTGAATTTTTTATGTCGGCAATGGTAGAAGAAGTTTATATTAATGGCAAGTCAGGATTTGATGCAATAAAATCATCAGCAAAATTTGTTTGCGACAATGTAATAACCTATGGTTTATTATCATTAATATTTATAATAATTGGAGTTTATTTTACTTATAACTTTACCTATGGACTAAGCTTAGGACTCACAAAGGCTGGATATATTCTGATATATGCAGTTTTTGAACTATTATTTTATCTGGTTAAGGGACATCTATTCAAATACTTAAACGACCACCCATACCGCCAAAGAAAGTTTATGAGATATTAATATGAATAATTATTTTCGAAAATATACAGAAAACTTGGCATATTTGAACTTAAAGGATACTTCCTCCAATGAACTATTAAAAGACCTAGATTTGCCAGTATATATCGACGATATGAAAACTGGCATTATGACGGGTCAGATGCAAGAAGAAATTTCCTTGGAAAAATTCTTGGATGGGATGATTATAAATATTGGTGTTGATCCTGATTTTATCCATGCGGGCGAGTACAAGGTTATTTTGAACAATTACATTCCAGCCATTTCCAAATACACTGCAAGTAAGGCCTTGGCAAGTGACAATAGAGATAAGTCCCTTTTGTTTTTGAGGGGTGGATATATTCTAAATCCAGAAGATAATTACAATTCATATCTATACGCCAGATATCTATGGCCAATTGCTTTTGACCTAGAAGAAGAAAATGCAGACGAATTTGTAAAAGAAAGCCTTAAAATCTTGCAAGATATAATCTCTAGGGATCAAAACTTTGCTATAGCTTACTATGAACTAGGCAATATTTACAAAAACTTGGGAGAATATATCAAGGCAAGAAGCTATTATAACAATGCCTTGCAAAAAACTGATTCACCAGAAGCCATGGATGAAATAAGGGATAAGCTTACAGAAATAAATGACAATGCAGAGATTGAAGAAGCTCTTTATTTCATAGGTAAATCTAGGTATGATGATGCAATCAAAAAATTGACTGGGCTTCTTTCAAATAAGAAACGTGCTGATGCATATTATTATCTGGGAGTTGCCTACCAAAATATCGGCCAATACGACAATTCTATTATGGCTTTCGAAAATTCCCTTGATGCAGGTGCAGACTTTAGGGAAGTCTACAATGACTACGGAGTTTCCCTATATCTAAATGAAAAACCATACGATGCCTTAAATATAATAGAAGAAGGCTTAGGCAAATATCCATCAGATCCAAGGCTTTCCTATAACAAAATACAAATCAACTTAGTTATAGGAAATATTAACAAGGCAAAAGAAGATATTGAAGAATTGCTAACCTTCGATGATTTAAGCGATGAGATAAGGCATAACTTGATGATAATCAAAAATCAATTTGAAATCTAAGACCTCTAGGGGTCTTTTTTAGTGAGGAATTATGATAATAATTAGAAATATTATTCTAGAATCAGACAACAAAGATAAGCTAAGGGCAAAAATTGCAAAACTAATCAGACGCAAAGATTTTGAATATGAAATCTTTAGAAAATCTATTGATTCTCGCAAGGGAATAAAATTTAACTACCAAGTTTTAGTAGATATAGATTTGCCAGATAAGGAAATTAAGAAGATAAAGGGTGCTGAGAGCTTTGCCTATAAAGATTTTTCTATAGAAATTAACAATCCACCAAAAGAAGTTGCCATAGTTGGATCTGGACCAGCTGGATTATTCTGTGCCTACATCTTAGCTCAAAACGGAGTAAAGGTAAAAGTAATCGAACGAGGTGAGCCAATAGAAGACAGGATAAAAACTATTGAAAAATTCAAAAAAACTGGCAAACTCAATACAGAAAGTAATATCCAATTTGGAGAAGGTGGAGCAGGAACATATTCAGACGGAAAACTTACCGCAAGATCCAAAGACCCAAGGGTTAGATTAGTTCTTGAGACATTTCACAAACATGGAGCACCAGATGATATACTAATAGATTCCAAGCCGCACATAGGGACAGATTTATTAAGGGATGTAATTGTCAATATGCGTAAAGAGATTATAAATAATGGAAGCGAATTTTTATTCTCCCACCATATGGACGATATAAGTATAAATGATGGTAAAGTAAGCGATTTAACCATCAATGGTAATAAGTTGGTTAGTGATTCCTATGTCCTAGCCCTGGGACACTCTGCAAGAGATAGTTTTGAGATGTTAAAAGATAAAATAAAAATGGAAAACAAAAACTTTGCCGTTGGATTTAGAATTGAACACAAGAGAAAAACTATAAATGATGCCCAATATAATGGCAAAGAAACTGATATAGATAATAATCCCTTGCCAGCTGCTTCATACAATCTCTCCTATAATAATAGAGAAAAGGGCTTATCTGCCTATACATTTTGTATGTGCCCAGGTGGATATGTAGTAAATGCAAGTAGTGAAGAAGGTGAACTTTGTGTCAACGGAATGAGCTATCATGCAAGAGATGGAGAAAATTCCAACTCAGCAATAATAGTCACTGTTGGCGAGGATATATACGGTAAAAATATATTAGATGGAATGAGATTCCAAAGAGAAATAGAAGCAAAGGCATATAAACTAGGAAGTGGCAAAGTACCTGTTCAAAAATATATAGATTATAAAAATAATAAAGCTACTGAAGAATTTGGTCATATAAAACCATCAATTGAAGGTTTTTATCAAAAAAGCAATCTAAGGGGTCTATATCCAGAAGAAATTGAAGCAATGATCATAGAAGCAGTGGAAAACTGGGGTAATAAGATCAAAGGTTTTGATGACTACGATGCTATACTAGCTGGAGTGGAAACAAGATCATCATCTCCAATAAAAATGCTAAGGGATGGCGAAAATAAAGCAGAGGATGTTGAAAACTTATATGTAATAGGTGAAGGTTCAGGCTTTGCAGGAGGTATAGTATCATCAGCTATAGATGGTATTAAGACAGCAGAATATATATTAAAAAGAAAATAATAAAAAACATTTGACATTCAAAATAAAAGGGTGTATACTTTTATAAGTCGCTTCTAAGAAATGAAGATGATAAAAAAGATTTTTTAAAAATAATTTTAAAAAGTCTTGACAAAAGTATTTTTTAGTAGTAGACTATTAAAGTCGTTACAAATAAACGACACTGAACCAGATAACTGGCCCGTCCGGCCAGAAGAGGACCCTCAATGGAATTGCCGCAAGGCGTAGCCTGAGGACTCGTTATCTACAATGAAATTTAATATCAATGATTATGTAAAAACAAAACATAATCAACCTATCAAAAAAACTTTAAATAAGTTATTGACAACTTATCCAAGTTGATTCTTTTGAAAAGGACGATTAAATAAATCACGCATTGATTAATAATCAGTGTAAATGAAAAGAGCTTGAATCAAAAAGTTCTTATGAAATAAACTTAAAACTACAATATAAGTAGTAAAAATATTTTTCATGAGAGTTTGATCCTGGCTCAGGATTAACGCTGGCGGCGTGCATAACACATGCAAGTCGAACGATGAAACTTAAATGAATTCTTCGGAATGATTTTAATTGGATTAGTGGCGAACGGGTGAGTAACGCGTGAGTAACCTGCCTTACACAAGGGGATAGCCTCTGGAAACGGAGAATAATACCCTATGATATTAATACTTCGCATGAAGCATTAATCAAAGTGTTAGCGGTGTAAGATGGACTTGCGTCTGATTAGCTAGTTGGTGAGATAACAGCCCACCAAGGCAACGATCAGTAGCCGGCTTGAGAGAGTGTACGGCCACATTGGGACTGAGACACGGCCCAGACTCCTACGGGAGGCAGCAGTGGGGAATTTTGCACAATGGGGGCAACCCTGATGCAGCGACGCCGCGTGATTTAGAAGGCCTTCGGGTTGTAAAAATCTTTTGTATAGGAAGAAAATGACAGTACTATACGAATAAGGTCCGGCTAATTACGTGCCAGCAGCCGCGGTAATACGTAAGGACCGAGCGTTGTCCGGAATCATTGGGCGTAAAGGGTACGTAGGCGGTTAGAAAAGTTAGAAGTGAAAGGCTATAGCTCAACTATAGTAAGCTTTTAAAACTGTTTAACTTGAGAGATGGAAGGGAAAGTGGAATTCCTAGTGTAGCGGTGAAATGCGCAGATATTAGGAGGAATACCGGTGGCGAAGGCGACTTTCTGGCCATTATCTGACGCTGAGGTACGAAAGCGTGGGTAGCAAACAGGATTAGATACCCTGGTAGTCCACGCCGTAAACGATGAGTGTTAGGTGTCTGGAGTAAATCTGGGTGCCGCAGCTAACGCAATAAACACTCCGCCTGGGGAGTACGCACGCAAGTGTGAAACTCAAAGGAATTGACGGGGACCCGCACAAGCAGCGGAGCATGTGGTTTAATTCGAAGCAACGCGAAGAACCTTACCAAGTCTTGACATATTACGGCGTGTTTTAGAGATAAGACACTATATCTTCGGATAACTGTAATACAGGTGGTGCATGGTTGTCGTCAGCTCGTGTCGTGAGATGTTGGGTTAAGTCCCATAACGAGCGCAACCCCTATGGCTAGTTACCATCATTAAGTTGGGGACTCTAGCAATACTGCCGGTGACAAACCGGAGGAAGGTGGGGATGACGTCAAATCATCATGCCCTATATGACTTGGGCTACACACGTGCTACAATGGCAGGTACAGAGGGCGGCGAGACGGTGACGTCAAGCGAACCTCAAAAAGCCTGTCCCAGTTCGGATTGCACTCTGCAACTCGAGTGCATGAAGTTGGAGTTGCTAGTAATCGCAGATCAGAATGCTGCGGTGAATGCGTTCCCGGGTCTTGTACACACCGCCCGTCACACCATGGAAGTTGGCAATACCCGAAGCCTGTGAGCGAACCATTTGGACGCAGCAGTCGAAGGTAGGGTCAGTAACTGGGGTGAAGTCGTAACAAGGTAGCCGTATCGGAAGGTGCGGCTGGATCACCTCCTTTCTAAGGAAGCCCGGCATACTGGGTGGCAAATTAGCGAAGCGATTTACCATAATTTGTCAGTTGCAAAGCAACGACAAATTACGCCTCTAAACAAGTAACTATCATAGTTACCATAATCGCAGAGGAATAAACACCAGTAACCGGAGCAGGGAAACGATACGTTGTTTCCTAACTTTTAGAAACAAATTAATTGGTACCTATTAATTGCTTGGACCTGTAGCTCAGGTGGTTAGAGCGCACGCCTGATAAGCGTGAGGTCGGTAGTTCGAGTCTACTCAGGTCCACCATAATGACCTATCCCAATTTTGCAAAGCAAAATTGATGGAAGGTCAGACGTCGCGGCGTTTCAAAGTTGCTTGCAACTTTGTCAGCAAGCCGACGCATCTTGTAGCTACTAGCAAGTCTAGTTAGCTACATAAATTACTATTTAAAAATATGAACCACCTAACAGAGGAAAGGAAAGTACAAACAAAGTACTAGCGTCTTTTTGCCTCTGATATCTAAAGATATCAGAAATCAAAAAGATTCGAAATCAAAGATTTCGAACCCCATCAGCTTAGGCTTAAAACTAAATAGCAAACAATATTTCCAGTCAAGAAAGAAAGGGCGCCAGGTGGATGCCTTGGCACATGAAGACGAAGAAGGACGTAAGTGAACGAAAACTAGGGCGAGCTCACAAAAAGCCATAACCCCTAGGACTCCGAATGGGGAAACCCGGCTGTGGAAGACACAGTCATCATTAAGTGAATACATAGCTTAATGAAGTAAGACCCTGCGAACTGAAACATCTAAGTAGCAGGAGGAAAAGAAAGAAAACTCGATTTTCCAAGTAGCGGCGAGCGAAAAGAAAACAGCCCAACCCAATAAGAAATATGAAAGCAAGTCAAATCATTTGGGAAAATGAACCAAAGAAAGTGAAAGTCTTGTAGACGAAAGCCAAAATATTTTTGGGAGCAAGTAGCAGTGAACACGAGGAATTTGCTGTGAAGACAGGGGGCCCATCCCCTAAGGCTAAATACTAACATGTGACCGATAGCGAACAAGTACCGTGAGGGAAAGGTGAAAAGAACCCCGCAAGGGGAGTGAAAAAGAACCTGAAACCTAGTGCCTACAAGCAGAGAGAGCACAATAGTGTGATCTCGTACCTTTTGTAGAATGGGCCAGCGAGTTATCATATAAAGCAAGATTAAGCATTTAAGATGCGAAGTCCAAGCGAAAGCGAGTCTTAACAGGGCGATTAGTTAGATATGATAGACCCGAAACCGGGTGATCTATCCATGGTCAGAGTGAAGGTGAAGTAAAATTCACTGGAGGCTCGAACCGGGTGCGGTTTAAAACGCATCGGATGAACTGTGGATAGGGGCGAAAAACCAAACGAACCCGGAGATAGCTGGTTCTCCTCGAAATAGCTTTAGGGCTAGCCTATGACTAAAGATTTTAGGAGGTAGAGCACTGAATGGCCTAGGGCGGCATACCGTACCAAAGCCTATCAAACTCCGAATGCCAAAAAATCAGGTCATGGAGTCAGACTTAGAGGGATAAGCTCCTAAGTCGAAAGGGAAACAGCCCAGATCGACAGCTAAGGTCCCAAAATCTGGATTAAGTGGAAAAGGATGTGAACCTACCAAGACAACCAGGACGTTGGCTTAGAAGCAGCCATACATTCAAAGAATGCGTAATAGCTCACTGGTCAAGTGGGTTTGCGCCGAAAATAAACGGGGCTAAAATCCAGTACCGAAGCTTCGGATTGATAGAGAATTTAAACCTATCACATAAAGGAAACCATAAAAAAGGAAAAAGAAAAAACTTAACTAGGAAATATTAAAACACACAATCAAGATAAAACGAGTTATCAAAAGCAGGCCCGTCCGGCCAATAGAGGACATTTCGTGTCTCCACATCATGAGACCCACGGAGTGGCGTCAGAGGTACGAACGAGTCAGCTAAACAAATTACGCAAATATCAAACAAAGATAAAGGTAAGATCGTCATACTAAAAAAACAATGACAAGATAACTACGATATCACCGAAAAAAACAGACATACAAAAAAGTATGACCCTGGTTAAGCGTATTCAAAAACCAAAAAAGTGGTTACTTATGTATAGATTTAAACTCTCTATCAGTGGTAGAGGAGCATTGTATTAGGGAAGAAGCCTAAGCGAAAGCAAGCGTGGACTTAATACAAGAGAGAATGCTGGCATGAGTAGCGAGAAGGAGAGTGAGAATCTCTCCCGTCGAAACCCTAAGGACTCCTGAGCAAGGCTCGTCCCCTCAGGGAAAGTCGGGCCCTAAGGCCAGGCCGAAAGGCGTAGCCGATGGACAACAGGTTTAGATTCCTGTACCGCTTAAAGTCGCTAAAGAGACGTGATGACGCAAGAGGATAAGCTAGCTGCCCGATGGATGGCAGTCTAAGCACAAAGGCTGATTAGTAGGCAAATCCGCTAATCAAAAAGCTAATGTGTAATAGGCATCGAAAACATAAGTAGAGAAATAGCCGACTTCAAATTGCCAAGAAAAGTCACTATCAAGACCAAAGCGCCCGTACCAAAACCGACACAGGTAGGGAGGTAGAGAATACCAAGACGCGCGGAAGAACCTTTGTTAAGGAACTCGGCAAAATGTCCCCGTAAGTTAGCGAGAAGGGGAGCCTGAGCGATCAGGCCACAGAAACCAGGCCCAAGCGACTGTTTACCAAAAACACAAGTTTCTGCAAAATCGAAAGATGACGTATAGGAGCTGACACCTGCCCGGTGCTGGAAGGTTAAGGGGAAGGCTTAGCGCAATCGAAGGCTAGAACTTAAGCCCCAGTAAACGGCGGCCGTAACTATAACGGTCCTAAGGTAGCGAAATTCCTTGTCGGGTAAGTTCCGACCCGCACGAAAGGTGCAACGATTTGGGCACTGTCTCAACAAAGGATCCGGTGAAATTGTAGTAGTCGTGAAGATGCGACTTACCCACGCTAGGACGGAAAGACCCCGTGGAGCTTTACTGTAGGCTGATATTGGATTTTGAGATTAGACGTACAGGATAGTTGGGAGACTATGAAGTGTGTACGCCAGTGTAGGCAGAGTCACCCTTGGGATACCAACCCTCTAATATCAAAATTCTAACATTGACCCATGAACCTGGGCAATGGACATTGTCAGTTTGGCAGTTTGACTGGGGCGGTCGCCTCCCAAAAAGTAACGGAGGCGTTCAAAGGTTCGCTCAGAATGGACGGAAACCATTCGCAGAGTACAAAGGCACAAGCGAGCTTAACTGCGAGATATACAGATCAAGCAGAGTAGAAATACGGACTTAGTGATCCGGTGGCACCGCATGGAAGGGCCATCGCTCAACGGATAAAAGCTACCCCGGGGATAACAGGCTTATCTCCCCCAAGAGTCCACATCGACGGGGAGGTTTGGCACCTCGATGTCGGCTCGTCTCATCCTGGGGCTGAAGTAGGTCCCAAGGGTTGGGCTGTTCGCCCATTAAAGAGGCACGCGAGCTGGGTTCAGAACGTCGTGAGACAGTTCGGTCCCTATCCAGCGTGGGCGTAAGAAATTTGCGAGGAGCTGTCCCTAGTACGAGAGGACCGGGATGGACATACCACTGGTGTACCAGTTGTTTCGCCAGAAGCATAGCTGGGTAGCTAAGTATGGCATTGATAAGTACTGAAAGCATCTAAGTACGAAGCAACCCTCAAGATAAGATTTCTAAAAGAAGGTAAAGAAAATACCTTAGATAGGTCCAAGGTGTAAGTACAGTAATGTATTAAGCTAAAGGATACTAAACTTTAAATCTTGACTGGAAATATTGATTGCTATTTGACAGACCTAGTCACATTTTGCGAAGCAAAATGTATGACAGGTCGTCGTTCGGAATTCCCCAAGGCACGAATTGGCTTGCCAAGGAATTTACGAACAGATTAAGGTTCATCAATTAAATATATAGTGACGATAGCAATGAGGATACACCTGTACCCATACCGAACACAGAAGTTAAGCTCATTAACGCCGATGGTACTCGGAGGGTGACCTCCCGGTAGAGTAGGAAGTCGCTAAACAAAGGCAAGCCCGGCCAGCTCATGGAGGAAATAATCCCCGTCATATTGGGGCTCCATGAAATGGTCGCAGGGCGTTAGCCCGAGAATATAAGCTAGCCTAAAATGCTAGACTAGTAATAGATGAAATATAAATATGCTTAGGTAGCTCAATGGTGGAGCACCCGGCTGTTAACCGGTAGGTTGTGGGTTCGAGTCCCACCCTGAGCGCCAAAATTGGTTTTTAAGTATTTACTCAAAGACTGATACCTAGTAAAACATAGTATTTGCCGGGGTGGCGGAACAGGCAGACGCACAGGACTTAAAATCCTGCGATGGTCAAACATCGTACCGGTTCGATTCCGGTCCTCGGCACCATTAAACTAGTGGTATGGTCCTTGGAGGACTTGCATTAAGAACTGATATTTATATCGCGGGATAGAGCAGTCTGGTAGCTCGTCGGGCTCATAACCCGGAGGTCGTTGGTTCAAATCCAGCTCCCGCAACCAATATGTTTTTATTAAAAAAATATTTGCATTATGTCAAACTTTATGTTATACTAATAAAGTCGTTTCACAAGGCCCTATGGTCAAGCGGTTAAGACACCACCCTTTCACGGTGGTATCCCGAGTTCGAATCTCGGTAGGGTCACCAAGCAAGCCCCTCCGGCTAATGGAGGAGTCGCACCACAGTGCGAAATACCGCAGGACGAAAGTCCGAGGACAAAAATATTGTTTGAATGCCGGTGTTGCTTATTCGGAAGTATAGCTCAGTTGGGAGAGCATCTGCCTTACAAGCAGGGGGTCACAGGTTCGAGCCCTGTTACTTCCACCATGAAGTAGTCAACATTAGAGTTGGTTCATTATTTGAGGCCACTCAGTGGGGGCTCCTCTAAGCGCCGGAGAGGCGTGTTTATGGCCTGGTAGTTCAGCTGGTTAGAATGCCGCCCTGTCACGGCGGAGGTCGTGAGTTCGAATCTCATCCAGGTCGCCATTTGGATTGCAATAGTAATCCAATGTGCTGATGTAGCTCAATTGGCAGAGCAATTGATTTGTAATCAATAGGTTGTAGGTTCAAGTCCTATCATCAGCTCCAATATGAACCTTTTATGATACAAAATAAAATTTTTAAATAAATTTGGGGATGTTCCAGAGTTGGCCAAATGGGACGGACTGTAAATCCGTTAGCTTTGCTTTCAGTGGTTCGAATCCGCTCATCCCCACCAAATGCAGGCCTGTCTGGCCCTGAGAAGACCCTCCACGGAGTGGTCGCAGGCCCTAGGCCGAGAATAAGCCTGTGCGGCTCTTGGAGCACCCTCCATGGAATGGTCGCACGTAGTGCGAAAGAGGCACAAACTAAATTTTCAAATTGTGCCGGATATGCGGGTGTAGCTCAGTGGTAGAGCCCCAGCCTTCCAAGCTGGTTGCGAGGGTTCGATTCCCTTCACCCGCTCCACAAAAATTTGCGCCTGTAGCTCAGCTGGATAGAGCAACGGACTTCTAATCCGTGTGTCGGGGGTTCGATTCCTCCCAGGCGCGCCAACACTACCTTTTAGATATAATCTGCATACTGTATTTTGGGATATAGCCAAGTCGGTAAGGCACCAGACTTTGACTCTGGTATGCGTAGGTTCGAGTCCTGCTATCCCAGCCATATGATCCATTAGCTCAGCCGGTAGAGCACCTGACTTTTAATCAGGGTGTCCGGAGTTCGAATCTCCGATGGGTCACCAAAAAAGATAAGCCTATTTCTTATGAGATAGGCTAATCTAATATAATTTTATAACAATAATTTATCAATGGAGAGGTACCGAAGCGGTCATAACGGGGCGGTCTTGAAAACCGTTAGAGTCTTTGGCTCACAAGGGTTCGAATCCCTTCCTCTCCGCCAATTATTTTATAAACAAAAATTTAAAAATAGATGGCGAGGAGACTTCTTCAGACCATTGTAACGAAGTATTCCAATATAAGCCAAATGGTCATTTTTATTTAATGGAGAAGTACTCAAGTGGCTGAAGAGGCTCCCCTGCTAAGGGAGTAGATCCTTTCAATAGGGATGCGAGGGTTCAAATCCCTCCTTCTCCGCCATTTTTTTATTTATGCCCAGATAGCTCAGTCGGTAGAGCAGAGGACTGAAAATCCTCGTGTCGGTGGTTCGATTCCGCCTCTGGGCACCATAGCACGCCTGCCCGGCGTCTTGAGAGGGCCCGTGCCCAATAGGCACGGAATTACCGCAGGAGCGAAGCGACGAGGACCATAAAATATTTTGTCAAAGTTGCCGAACATTAATTCTTATTTGATTAGTTATTATTATTTGTATATAAAGGATAAATCGCCCAAAATTACATAATTAGTTTTTACCATCTAGGGGAGTAGTTCAGTTGGTAGAACGTCGGTCTCCAAAACCGGATGTCGCGGGTTCAAGTCCTGTCTCCCCTGCCATATGGACCTGTAGCTCAGGTGGTTAGAGCGCACGCCTGATAAGCGTGAGGTCGGTAGTTCGAGTCTACTCAGGTCCACCATAATTAATTTATTTGTAAATTTAATACCACATTTTATTTGTGGGCCTCTAGCTCAGTCGGTTAGAGCGCCCGGCTCATAACCGGTAGGTCCAGGGTTCGAGTCCCTGGAGGCCCACCAGACTAGCACCATCTATTGATGGTGCTTTTCTTTTTATATACGTTTATACTTCGTTTGAGGTACCGGTTATGAGCACGCTCATAACAGTTCTCTGGGTTCACTATGTTCACCTCAGAGATTTCAGATGCAAGCATCTGAAACTGCACTGCAGACTGCGTCCAGGTTTCGAGTCCCTGGAGGCCCACCAAGTTTGGCACCCTTTGTAGGGTGCCTTTCTTATTATCTACATATCGACTTCGTTTGAGGTACCGGTTATGAGCACGCTCATAACAGTTCTCTGGGTTCACTACGTTCACCTCAGAGATTTCAGATGCAAGCATCTGAAACTGCACTGCAGACTGCGTCCAGGGTTAGAGTTCATAACTAGCCCGTCCGGCTGATAGAGGAGCCTCCATGGAATGGTTGCACGAAGTGCAAAGCCCGTCCGGCTAAGGGAGGACCTGTGCGGAGCACCCGCAGGAGTGTAGCGACGAGGCAAGCCCGTCTGGCTGATAGAGGACCCTCCACGGAGTGGTCGCACTTGTGCTAGCCCACCAAGGTTGGATCCTTTTTAGGCTACCTTTCTTTCAAAACTCTTGTGCACTTTTGTGTTAAATTTTCGAGGTAAATATGCTGCAAAGTTATATTTATCTGGATTAGTCAGAATCATACCATCCTTAGCTTATAACAATTATTTTTTCACCAAGCATACTTTTCTATAGAAAATATATTGGATCATTATATAAGGATGTTTAGTTTTATTATAATCATCTTTGGCAGTAAAAACTTGTCATCCTCGATGGAGTGATAACGACCGAAGGATCCAGTTAAAATCTATTTGTTCTTTTTAGATTCTTATATTAAACGTATATATTATTTTATTGTTAGATATCCTTACTTTTCTATATTTCTATTTTATTTGTTATAATGATTAGTAGGTAATTGATTTTTTTTGGAGATGCTTATGACAGATATTAATAAAAAGAATGAAACTATTGGGATTTTGGCGGCTTTTTTCTGCGAAACTCTCTATGGTCTATCGTATATTTTTACAAAACAGGCTACTCAATCAGCGACTGCTTTTGCCCTTCTCGGTTGGAGGTTTTTGCTTGGGGATATTGTGATGACTTTATTTGTTTTGTTTAAAGTTATTAAGGTTGATTTTAGAGGTAAGTCTATTAAGGAACTTCTGCCTGTTGCTTTATTTTCTCCTTGTATTTATTACATAGCTGAGACTATTGGTATTGATCACACGACGGCTTCTGAAAGTGGTATTTTTCTGGCCTCTATTCCTATAGCTTCTCTTATTGCATCAAGTTTACTTTTAAACGAAAAGCCTAGCAAAAGACAAGTTACTGGTATAATTGTAACTCTAATTGGAGTCTTGATTACTGTTTTATCTCTTGGATTATCATCAAGTTTTTCTGTAATCGGATATTTGTTTTTGCTTATTGCTGTTATCTCCTATGCTCTATACAGCGTTTTTGTTAGCAAGGTCAAAACTTACACAGAGTCTGAGGTCACATATATGATGCTTATTTGTGGAGGCTTATTTTTTACGATTCTTGCATTAATCGAGGCTTCTGCTAATGGTAGTATGCAAAATCTAATAAGTCTTCCATTTAATGATAGGAATTTTTTGATTGCGATTTTATACCAAGCTATTGGTTGTTCTGTTTTGGCATTTTTCTTATCTAATATGGCTATTGCAAGGATTGGCGTTAATAGAACTTCTTCTTTTATTGGGGTGTCTACAGCAGTTTCGATCCTTGCAGGGATTTGGATACTAAATGAGGGATTTGAGCTTTATCAAGTCCTTGGAGCTATTGTGATTATGGTGGGTGTCTATATAGCTAATATTAATAAGTAGCTGTTTAAAAATAGCTGAAAAATTGTATAGTTATATTATTATATTCTTTAAAAATTACTACTTTATTTGAGTAATAGATTGGAGGTTTTATGAAAAAATTTGGCAAATTTATCTTAGCCTTACTTATTGTAGCTGGTGTCGGATACACAGGCTATACAATAGGTGGCAATATGGGTGGTGTTTCTACTGCAGATAATAGGGATAGTGAACACATAGCCGATATGCAAGGACTAAAGGCATTATTAAAACAAAATTATTTATATGATTTTACAGATGATCAAATATATGAAGGTTCATTAAAAGGGATGTTTGCAAACCTAGGTGATCCTTATACTTCTTATTATTCACCAGATGAGTTTTCAAAGCTTATGGAAACATTAAACGGTAGATACCAAGGTATTGGTGTTTCTGTCCAAGCTAGCAAGGAAGGATATATAAAAGCTATTTCTGTTTTTGATAATTCCCCTGCCAAGGAAGCTGGTATTATGCCTGGTGATTATATAACAAAGGTCAATGGAACTGCTTTTGGTGCAGATCAGCTAGAAGAAGCTGTTGCAGAAATCAAAGGCGAACCAGGTACTAGTGTTAATTTGACTATCTTAAGAGTGGAGGAAAATTCTACAAATTCTAAGGAGTTTGATGTCGAGGTTGATAGGGCTGATGTAAATGTAGATACTATTGATGATGATATTGTAGAAATCGATGGAAAGAAAATTGGCTATATTCACATAATGGCATTTGACGATGTGACTTGGAATGACTTTTCTGAAAGCTTTAATAGACTTAAGAGCCAAGATATTGATGGACTTATCCTAGATGTTAGAAACAACCCTGGTGGCGCTTTAGATGTAGTAATTAACATAGCTGATAATTTCCTAGACGAAGGAACAATTGTAACTACAAAGGAAAAAGATGGCAGTGAAACTGTTGAAAAGAGCAACGCTGACTTTGATGATATACCACTAACCATCATCCAAAATGAAAACTCAGCATCAGCTAGTGAAATCCTTGCTGGAGCTCTAAAAGATCGAGGAAGAGCTAAGGTAGTTGGCACCCAATCTTTTGGAAAGGGAGTTGTTCAAAAAATCTTCAATCTTCAAAATGGTGCTGGTGCAAAAATCACTATAAGTGAATATTTTACACCAAATGGAACTCAGATTAATAAGGTTGGTGTTACTCCAGATATCGAGGTTGAAGCAGAAGAAGACTTTGATATAAGCAAAAAAGACTTAGCAAATGATAAACAGTTTGTATACGCACTAAATGAGCTTTTAGAAGAAATTAAATAGGTGCAGATATGTTTTCCTATACCGATACAGAAAAAAGGCTCAATGACCTTAAACATTTGCTAGATGAAAAAAAGTAAATGAACTATCAGACTTGCTTCGCAGGACCAACCCAATAGATATAGTTGAATTTATAGAAGAGTTACCAGCGGAAGAAGCCCTTATAGTATTTAGGCTTCTAAAAAAGGAAGACTCTAGAGAAGTATTTGCAGAGCTTGATAGCGAAGATAAGGAAAAACTACAAGCTGGACTAAATGATACAGAGTTTAAGGAACTTCTTGACGACTTAAACTTTGACGATATGATTGATACCTTAGAAGAAATGCCTGCAGCAGTTGTAGACAATATCTTAAAGGCATCAGATGATCAAACAAGAGAACTTGTAAACGAGTACTTGCAATTCCCAGAAGATTCTGCTGCAAGTCTAATGACGACCGAGTTTGTAGAAGTAAGCCCGGAAACAACTGTTGGCGAAACTCTAGCATATATAGAGGAAGTTGGAAAAGATAAGGTAACGGTCTATACTTGTTATGTAACAAGTCCCACAAAAGAACTTTTGGGATATGTATCACTTAGGATGATTGTAACAAGTGATTTGGACGTTAAAATAAAAGAATTGATGTATGAGGACGTTATTACTGTTCAAACCACAGAAGACCAGGAAGATGTAGCTCACAAATTCCAAAAGTATGGTTTTACTGCTTTGCCAGTAGTAGACTTAACCAATAAACTTGTCGGTATAATCACAGTTGATGATATCATGTGGATTATAGAACAAGAGGCAACAGAAGACTTCCAACTTTTGGCAGGTACTTCACCAGAAGAAGAAGATTATTCAAAGATGAGTCCTTGGGACTTGGCCAAAAACAGGATACCTTGGCTGATGTTTTTGATGATATCGGGAGCTTTTACATCGACAATCCTAAAAAGATACGAGGATGTAATCCAAACTGTTATAGCTTTAAATATGTTTATACCAATGCTTACAGGTTCTGGTGGTAATGCCGGAAGCCAAGCATCAACCCTTGTCATCCGTGCCATGGCAACCCATGACATAGAGCCAAGTGATTGGGCAAAAGTTGTTCTAAAGGAAATATCGGTAGGTTTGATATGTGGAGCAATCTTAGCCTTGGCAGCATTCTTAAAGTGTTATTTCTTTGATAAGGTTGCTATAAATGTTGCCTTTGTAGTAGCTCTAACTATTCTTTCAATTGTAGTGATTGCAAAAGCAATCGGATCCTTGCTACCAATTATAGCAGAAAAATTTGGAGCAGATCCAGCAATTATGGCAAGTCCACTTATAACAACAATCGTAGACTCACTGGGACTGATCGTTTATTTTAATATAGCTCAAATGATCTTACCAGGACTAGGTGTGTAGAAGGAGGATAGGATGTATAAGTACAAATCAACAGAAGATAGAATAAGAGAACTATCCTATCTTCTAGAAAAGAAAAGATCTAATGAACTATCCGAACTTCTAAGAAGGACAAACCCAGTAGATATAGTAGAATTTTTGGAAGGCTTGACAGCCGAAGAGGCCTTGGTCGTATTTAGGCTTTTGAAAAAAGATGACGCAGTTGAAGTATTTGCTGAGCTTGATTCAGATCAAAAGGAAAATTTACAAAAAGCCCTAAATGAAAATGAATTTAAGGCCTTACTAAGAGAACTAAATTTCGATGATATGATCGATACCTTAGAAGAAATGCCAGCTGCATTGGTTCAAAGAATACTAAGGTCTTCTGATGCAGAAACTAGAAAGCTAGTAAATGAATATCTCAAATTTCCAGAGGATTCAGCTGGTAGCTTGATGACCACAGAATTTGTGGAAATCAAAGCCTATATGACAGTCAGAGAAGCCCTAGCTCATATCAAAAAAGTTGGCAATGATAGTGTAACAGTCTATACCTGCTATGTCACAAGCCCTACAAAACAACTCTTGGGCTACGTATCACTAAGGTTAATTGTAACAAGTCCACCAGATACTATAATAGAAGACTTGATGTATGAGGATGTAATCACAGTTCAGACAACAGACGACCAAGAAGATGTAGCACGCAAATTCCAAAAATATGGATTTACAGCCCTACCGGTGGTAGATAATACATCTAGACTAGTTGGTATAATCACTGTAGATGATATCATGTGGATTATAGAACAAGAGGCAACAGAGGACTTCCAACTTATGGCTGGTACCAGACCAGATGAGGAAGACTACTCAAAAAAAAGTCCTTGGGACCTTGCCAAAAATAGGATACCATGGCTAATGTTTTTGATGATATCTGCTACATTTACATCAACCATTCTAAGAGGTTATGAATATGTCCTACAAGCAGTAATAGCTCTAAATATGTTTATACCAATGCTTACAGACTCAGGGGGAAATGCTGGTAGCCAATCATCAACCCTAATTATTCGTGCTATGGCAACCCACGATATTGAGCCAAGTGATTGGGCTAAGGTAGTTCTTAAAGAGATCTTAGTAGGCCTAATATGTGGACTAGCCCTAGGCATAGTTGCATTTTTAAAATGCTTTTTCTTTGACAAGGTAGGCGTGCAAGTTTCTATAATAGTAGGCATTACCATAGTTGGAATAGTTGTAATGGCCAAAACTGTAGGATCTCTACTTCCAATCATAGCAGAGAAATTTGGAGGAGACCCTGCAATAATGGCAAGCCCACTAATATCAACTATAGTGGACTCCCTATCATTAATTGTTTATTTTTCAATAGCAAAAATGTTCATAGGCGGCCTATAATAAGTATAAGTACGAGAAGAACCACATTTGCTGGTTCTTTTTTAATGTTTGTCTTGAGAACAATATTTGCCATAGCAAAAGCTTTAAAATATAGTATATGTAGAAAGAAGGAATTTATGGCCTATAGCGAAATATACAATATACCAGAAGTAATGTGCGATAAAGATGGGAATCTATCAATAAGAAATCTAGTTAGTTTGATGGGTGAAGTTCTAATTTGCCATTCACATATTCTAGAAAAAAACATAGATATGACTAGACTTAGGTGGATAGTATATTCTTGGGATATTGAATTAGAAGAAAAAATTAAAGCAAATGACCAGATAGAAGTTACAAGCTTAGTATTGGGAATGAATAAGTTCTATGCTTATCGTAATGCCTACATCAAAAGAGATGGAAATATGATAGCAAAGGCCTATGGAGTCTTTATGCTAGTGGATATAGATAGGATGCGTCCTATAAAAATGAGCAAAGATCTAATATCAGCTTACAAAATTGACGATAAGATTTATGGTAAAAATGACTTATCATATAGGAATGACTTTACAAATTCAAAGGAAATTATGGTAAGATATACTGATATAGATAGCAATCTTCACGTCAACAATGCAGTATATTTTGATTATATATGTGACCTATGCAAGCTAGATACAAAAGATTTGGCATTTTTTAATATAGTCTATAAAAATGAAATCCGAAACAAGGAATCTATTTTGGGAGAATTTGTTGAAAGTGATGGAGTTATAGATTTTAGATTAAGGTCTGTAGAAGATAATACAATTTACACATACGGAAAGATTAGAAAAAATGTATAAAGAAGGATATGGAAATATAGCAAATAGAGACAAAATAATATCATATCTTGAAGAAGGATATAATAATAATCCTGGCAACTGGGTTTTGCACTCTTGGATTATCGGCCAAACTGCCAAAAATATGGCAAAAGACTTAGGACTGGATCCAGACATTGCCTTTGCTTGCGGAGCATTGCACGATTTTGGAAAATCAGAAGCCTTAGACAATGCAGCACATTTCATAAGAGGATATAAGATTTTAAGGGGTGATTCCTATTTTTTCCCGGCAAGAATTGCCCTAAGCCACAGTTTTCAAATAAAAAATGTCGATGCTTATGTGGGGGATTGGAATGTAAGTGACCAAGAAAAAGATTTTGTAAGAGATTTTCTAGCCTATAATCATTACAATGATTATGATTTATTGATTCAACTTCTAGATGGACTAATAAAGACAGAATACCTTGGCATAGAAAAAAGGGCCCAGGGAGTTTTGGAAAAGCATGGATCTAACCCATATTTTGAAGATAGGAAAAAAAGACTTTATGAGCTTGAGGAATATTTTCAAAAAAAATTAACAAAACCAATAGAAAAATATATGCCTAGGGAAAGATGGTACAAATTTCCTTACAATCTTTATAGAAAATAGGAAATACCATTGCAAAAGTCTTATATTAACGTATATTATAAATGAATTTATTTTACCATATTGGGGAGGGTTTTACCTCCTCTTTTTTTGTGCAAATTTAGGCTGGATTTTTAAGAAACTAGCTAAGAAAGTAAATTTGATTTAGTTATATAATTAGATAAAGTATTAAAGAAATATGGAAGAAATTGCAATCTATTAGCAATGATATAGCAATACCAACAACACTATGGATAATAATTCACCAACGTTAATAAAAAGCCATTAAAGCTATTGACAAAAGGAATTTTAAGTAATAGAATAACAGCAATATATAGAATATATATTAGGAGGACACAAAATGAAAATGAAAAGAATATTCTCCTCACTAATGGCTTTAGGTTTGGCAACTAGCCTTGCAGCTTGTGGTGGTGGAGATAATACTGAAAAACAAGAAGATGTAAAAAAAGAAGAAAGTCAAAGTAGCGAAGAGACTACTAATGAAGAAACTGATAATTCTGAATCTACTGATGAATCTACAGATACAGATGAAAACAGTGATGATGAGAATACAGACAAAGAAGCTATGTCTGATGACGACAAAAAAGAAATAGCTGATTTCGACAATGTGACAGCTGATGATACCCTAGTTATTGGTACAAGTCCAATGAATGGTGACTTCTTTGAAGGTTGGGCTAACAACACCTATGATGTAATAGTTAGACAACTTATAGGTACCCAAGGAACCAATGCTTATAATACAGCTGTAGTTGATGATGCTGGTCAATGGCAAGATAATATGACAGTTCTTGCTGAAAAACCAAAAGAAGAGGAAAATGATGATGGGTCAAAGACTATTACATATAAGCTAAATGAAGACTTAAAATGGTCTGACGGCGAGCCTGTAACGGCAGATGACTACCTATTCTATTCCCTACTATTTTCCGATGCAAATTATAGTAAGGTGTCTGGGGCTTCAACAGTTGGTAAAGATGCACTAAAGGGCTATGAAGCCTTCCATGATCCAAAAAGTGATGTGGATGAGTTTGAAGGTTTGGAAAAGATTGATGATTATACATTTTCTGTAACAATCGATTCATCATTCTTGCCATACTACGAAGAATCATACCTTTCCCAACAATCGCCATTCCCAATGCATGCAGTTACTGACAACTTGTCTATAAGCGACAATGGTAAGAAACTTGTTGCAAAAGAAGGCTATGAAGTAACAGAAGAAGATAAAAAAGCCTACCAAGAGTCTATAAAAACTCAAATTGATAATCTAAATAAACAATTTGAAGAAGATAATGAAGGGGCAGAAGTCGACGAAGAAACACAAAAAGCTCACGATGACGCTATAGCAGACCTAGAAAATAGATTAGAGGGAGACGTAGACCCTACTGAACAATTGAAAGAACAAGCTATGCTTAAGATTGCTAATGAATACAGATTGGCACCATCAGTAGTATGTGGACCATATGTATTTGATAGCTATTCAAACAACATGGTTAAACTTTCCCTAAACCCTAACTACAAGGGTAACTTCAAGGGTGAAAAAGCCACTATACCAAATGTTATAGTACAAATTGTAAATGCTAATATAGCTGTAGATCTTCTTGAAAATGGAGATATAGATATTTGGCAAGATGAAACTGAAGGCGGCAAGATTGACCAAATCAGAGCAGCTGCTGATGCAGGTAAAATCAAATACAATTCATATGACAGAAACGGTTATGGTAACGTAACATTCCTAACAGATCGTGGATCTACAAAATATAAAGAAGTAAGACAAGCCATAGCCCACCTAATGGATAGAAATACTTTCGTACAACAATTTGCAGGTGGATATGGAGTTGTAACCAATGGTCTTTATGGTGCAAGCCAATGGATGTATAAGGAAAAAGGACCAGACTTAGAAAGCAATCCAGAGCTTACAAACTATCAATTAAACCTAGATGAAGCGAATGCCTTGCTAGATAAGACCCCATATACATTTGAAGAAGATGGTAAAACTCCTTGGGATATAGCAAAGGCTGAAGAAGCATTTAAAAATGATCCTGATGGCTATGATTACTACAGATATGATGAAAATGGTAATAGACTAGTTGTAAACCAATTTGGTTCTGATGAATCTCCAATTACAACATTAATCTCTAACCAAGTTCCAAACAACGCTAAGCAAGTAGGTATGGAATACAACGTAACAGCAGGAAACTTTGCAACCTTGCTAGACTACTACTATTCTCCAAAAGAAAATGCTGAATACACAGCATTCAACATGGGCCAATCTTTCGAACCACCATTTGACCCATACTACCAATACAACTCAAAAGGTTTTGACAACCATACAAAGACAAATGATCCAAAGGCTGATGAAGTAACAGAAGCTTTGAGAAAGACAGATCCAAAAGATAAAGAAGGATATTTGGATAAATGGGTTGACTTCCAATTATGGTACAATGATTACTTGCCAGAAATCCCACTATATTCTAACCAATACCACACAGGATATACAAACAGGGTAGAAGGCTTCGATCTAAATACACCAGAATGGCCAGCTCAATATCAAATCAACGCAATGACCCTCAAAAAATAGTATAGTATTTGCAAACGCTCATTAATATGGGCGTTTTTGCTTGCAAAATTCGATGATACAAAAGAAAAAATATTGATAATAATGTAAAATAATTTATTAAATAAATTTGACATAGTTTTTTTATGGTGGTATTATAATCCCATCAAATAGATTTTACAAAACCAAATGATAAGAAGAGTAGTCTAGATGGATATTCTACAGAGAGCCCAGTATTGGTGAGATGGGTGGATACAAGTTTAGATGAAGATGGCCTTGGATTGGGGTGAGTCGATAGTTAGATTCACACGGGACTTCCCGTTATAGAAGTAGAGTATGTTTGTACTTGATGAGAGTATGTATGCGTGAGTATACATAAATTAAGGTGGTAACGCGATTAATGTCGTCCTTAGATTCTATTATTAGAATTTAGGGACGATTTTTTTATGCGAATTAGAAAGGTGAAAAAATGACCAGCAATGAAGTGATAAAGAAAAAAATAGACCAGTATTTTACTGATACCATATCCTGGAAAACTTACCTGCACGAAAACCCAGAAGTAAGTGATAAGGAATACCAAACAGCAAAATACCTTAAAGCTGAGTGTGAGAAGCTTGGACTTATAGTAGAAGATGCTGCAAATACAACTGGCTTTACGGCCTTACTTGATACTGGAAAGCCTGGCAAAACAATTGGGATAAGAACAGATATTGATGCACTCCCAATAGGAGAAAGTCAATACAATCTCAAAAACAAAAAGACAGTTGTATCAAAAATTGATGGAGTAAGTCATGCTTGTGGGCACGACTCACACATGGCAACACTTCTTACAACAGCAAAAATCCTTCTTGATTTAAAAGATGAACTTAAAGGAAAAATTTATTTTATCTTTGAAGAAGGCGAAGAGACAGGCGGTGGAATTGAAGCAATGGTAGACCACCTTAGAGACAAAAATCTAGATGCTTGCTATGGCAACCACCAATCACCCTTTATGGAAATTGGAAAGATTTCTGTAATCAAGGGCCCATCTCATGCAGGATGTGCTGGTGTGGAATTTAATGTTATAGGCAAGGGTGGCCATGGTTCTCGTCCTGATAAGTGTATAAACCCTCTTACAGCAACAGCAAACATTGTTACAGCCCTTACAACAGCTTGGGTCAACCAGCTTGACATAAGTAAAACTGTAACATTTGGCCTAGGAGCTATAAACGGTGGTTCAGCATCAAATGTAATACCTGATAGCTGCAATGTAAAAGGAACCTTGAGATTTTTTGATGATAAGGCTGGAGAAGATGCCCTAGAAGTATTGAAAGAAGTAACAAGGCAAACTGCCAAGGCTCACAAGTGCCATATAGAATTTACAGACTACACAAGGATAGTAGCCTACCCAACAATAAACGACCCAGACCTATCAGAAGATGTTAGAAAGTCACTAAGTGATATTTATCCAAATGCTTTCGAAGAAGCAGCAACTAGTTATGGTTCAGAATCATTTTTTGGATATTCTAGACTTTGCCCTTCAGTTTATACTAGATTTGGTGTTGGAAATAAAGAAAAAGGAATCAGTGCAGGTGCTCACACGCCAGAATTTGACTTAGACCCAGAAGGTATCAAATATGCAGTAGGTCTACAAGTAAAATTTGCCAGTGATTTCTTAAATGGAGTTTTTGATGATTGATTTAAAAAATATAACAGTTGACTTTGACGGCTTTAAGGCTGTCGATAATGTAAACCTTAGGGTGGAAAAAAATGATATATATGGAATTGTAGGATTTTCTGGAGCTGGTAAATCGACCTTGGTAAGGACCATAAATCTTCTCCAAAGACCTACAAGTGGCCAGGTTTTGATAAATGGCGAAAATCTTTTGGACCTTTCCAACAAGGATTTGAGAGCAAAAAGAAAAAACATCGGAATGATTTTCCAACATTTCAATTTGCTCAATAACATCACTATTTTGGATAATGTAATATTTCCTATAAGGAAATTAAAGATACCAAAAGAAGAGAAAGAAGCAAAGGCAAGAAAGCTACTAGAATTAGTAGGTATAGCAGATAAGGCTGACAATTACCCTAGGGAACTTTCTGGTGGCCAGCAACAAAGATGTGCTATAGCTAGAGCCCTTGCATCAGATCCAGAGATACTTCTTTGC
This sequence comes from Anaerococcus provencensis, assembly GCF_000312365.2. Taxonomy (GTDB): domain Bacteria; phylum Bacillota; class Clostridia; order Tissierellales; family Peptoniphilaceae; genus Anaerococcus; species Anaerococcus provencensis. Next base: position 207,968 of record NZ_HG003686.1, read on the forward strand.
GATGAGGCTACAAGTGCCCTAGACCCAAAGACAACCAAACAAATATTAAAACTACTAAAAGACCTTAATGAATCCTTGGGACTTACCATTGTAATTATTACCCACCAGATGGAAGTGGTAAAAGACCTTTGCAACAAGTGTGCAGTTATGCAAGATGGCAAAATCGTAGAGTCCGGTTCAACTCTTTCCATATTTGCCAATCCAAGAGATACTCTAACCAAAGAATTCGTTGAAACTTCAACTAATATTACAGATACCATAGAGGAAGTTAAACAAAATATAGGAATCCTTAAGGAAAATGAACTCTTGGTTAAGCTAAACTATGTTGGAGAATCTACAACAGAACCACTTATAAATGATATTTACCAAAAGTTTGGTATAAAGACAAATATACTTGCAGGAAATATTGAGTTTATCACAGGAGTTCCTGTTGGTAATCTAATAGTTAGTATTTCTGGGGATCCGGATTCCCTAAGCAAGCTTGGAAATTACCTAGAAGAAAGAGAAGTTAGTGCAGAAGTATTGGGAGGTAAAGATGGGATTTTTTGATTACTCATGGTCCATAAGAGATAGGATAATCGAAGACTTTAAAACGACCTTGTATATGTTGTTTATCTCAGCAATATTTGCTGGAATATTTGGACTTGTAATTGGCATAATAATGGTTGTCACAGACCATAAGAGGATTTTGGAAAACAAGGTTATTTATAGCATCTTGGATAAACTTACAAATATATTTAGGTCTATACCTTTTGTAATCTTGGTCGCTCTTATTGCACCAATTACAAAGGAAATTGTAAAAACAAGAATTGGCCCGAATGCAGCCATAGTTCCCCTAGTATTTTCTTGTGTGCCATTTTTTGCTAGACAAGTAGAACAAGCCCTAGCAAGTGTAGAACCAGGAAAGGTTGAGGCGGCAGAAGCCATGGGAGCGTCACCTTTTGAAATAATAACAAGGGTCTATCTTAGAGAAGGCCTACCATCACTTTTGCGTGCAGGATCAATTACTCTAATCTCCCTACTTGGCCTAACAGCCATGGCTGGACTTGTAGGTGGAGGCGGTATAGGAGACTTGGCCATAGCAGTCGGTTACCAACGCTACAAGGATGATGTAGTAATAGTAAGTGTTGTTTTGATACTAATAGTCGTATTTTTAATCCAGGCTATAGCAAATCATTTAATAAGGAAAACAAGTCATTAAGGAGGACTTTAATATGAAAAATTTAGGAAAATTAACTTTAGGATTGGCCCTAGTTTTAGGACTTAGCTCATGTGGATCAAATGGAGAGAACAATGAAGCAAGTTCAGGAGAAAAAGCTCCAACAGAAGTTGCTGATACTATAAAAATCGGTGTTGTAGGTGAGAAAAATGAAGTATGGGAAGAAGTTATCAAAAGATATGAAGAAGGCACAGGCAAAAAAGCTGAGCTAGTAAAGTTTTCTGACTATACCCAGCCAAATGAAGCCTTGGCTAGTGGGGATATAGATGTAAATAGCTTCCAACACTACAAGTTCTTGGATGAATATAACGATGCCCAAGGAGAAGAAAAACTAGTAGCCATAGCTGACACTATGCTTGCCCCATTAGGTTATTATTCAAATCAAATAAAAAGCCTAGATGAGCTAGAAGATGGAGATAAGGTTGCTATACCAAATGACCCATCAAATGGACCAAGAGCTCTATTCTTACTCCAAGCAGCAGGGCTTATCAAAGTAAATGGAAATCCTGGTGAAGCTATCACCCTAGATAATATAACAGAAAATCCAAAAAATCTTGAATTTATTGAAATGGATGCAGCTCAAACTGCAAGAGCCTTAGATGATGTAAAAGTGGCTGCAGTTAATGACAACTATGCCCTAGACTCTGGATTAAGTCCGAATGAAGATGCAATATTTCTAGAAGACCCAGAAAATCCAGATGCTAAAATATATGTAAATGTGATAGCGGCAAGGGCAGAAGATAAGGACAATGAAGCCTACAAGGAACTTGTAAAATACTATCAAACAGATGAAACAAAGAAAGACTACGACACATATACAAATGGTGCTTGGATAGCATCCTGGTAAAAAATTATAAGGAGAATAACAATGAAAAACATCAGTAAAATCGGCCTAGGCCTTGCCTTAATCTTAGGACTTAGTGCTTGTGGGGCAAAAAATAACGAAAGCGCACAAACAGCAGAGCCAGAAAAGACAGAAACAACAACAGAAGCTAAAAATGAAACAGATCCATTAAAAGATAAAGATGTGATAAAACTTGGTGTGGTCGGAGAAAATAACGAAGCTTGGGAAGATGTAGCAAAAAGATACAAAGAAGGCACAGGAAAAACTATAGAAATAGTCACATTTAGCGAATATAGAGAGCCAAACGAAGCTCTTTTATCAGGAGACATTGATATAAATGCCTTTCAACACAAAAAATTCCTCCAAGACTTTAACGAAGTTAGTGGATCAGATATAGTTTCAATTGCAGATACATCAATTGCTCCACTTGGTATATACTCATCAAAAATAAAGGACCTAGCTGACCTAGAAGATGGTGCAAGAATAGCAATACCTGATGACCCAACAAATGGATCAAGATCACTATTCCTCTTACAATCAGCAGGACTTATAGAAGTAGAAGGCGAAGATGGAGATTCCATCACTCTTAATGAAATCACATCAAATCCAAGAAACTTTGAAATAGTAGAGCTATCAGCTTCCCAAACAGCTAGATCTCTAGATGATGTGGACATAGCTTGTGTTAACTCTGGAATGGCAGTAGATGCTGGCTTCATACCAACAGAAGATGCAATTTACCTAGAAGACCACAATGAACCAGGTAAAGATATTTATGTAAATATCATAGCAACAACACAAGATAAAAAGGATAGCCCAACCCTAAAGGACTTGATTGACAATTACTATCACACGGATGAAACCAAGAAAATAGTGGATGAAACAACAAAGGGATCATCAATCCCAGTTTGGTAAAATCTTTAAATGTTATAAAAATCACGTATAGTAATATCATCGTAAAATAAGGAGTTACTATGACAGAGATTTATGACATAATTGTAAAAGATAATAATGGTGATGATATATCCCTTGAAAAATATAAAGGCAAGGTACTTTTGATAGTAAATACTGCAACAGAATGTGGATTTACTCCCCAATACGATGCCTTGCAAAATTTGTATGAAAGATACAAAGATAGAGGCTTTGAAATATTAGACTTCCCATGCAATCAATTTGGAGGACAAGCTCCAGGAAGTGACCAAGAGATAGCTAATTTTTGCACATCAAACTTTGGAACAACTTTTGATAGATTTGCCAAAATTGATGTAAATGGAGAAAATGAAGCAGACTTATTTAAGTTCCTAAAAAATGCTAAAGGGGGCATTTTTGGGGATAAAATTAAGTGGAATTTTACCAAATTTCTTGTAGATAAAAATGGAAATGTAGTAAATCGCTACGCTTCTCAAAAAAAGCCAGAAAATATCGCTAAAGATATAGAAAAATTATTGGAAGACTGATATGGACAAACTAGTACAATTAGCAAAAGATTCAATCAAATACTATGAGGAAAACAAGACCTATCTAAAGGACTATGATGATGAGTTTAAGGGCAATAACAATGGGGCGATTATTGTTGTTAGCCAGGAAGATAGAATCGAAACAAGTGGTTCTATCTACCCAACTCGTTCTGATATAGGCCTTGATGTAATCTATGAATCTGTCAACGCTACTATATTTAACAATGCCATTGATTTGGTAAACTATGGCATAGATGATTTGTACATCATGGTTTATGAAGTAGTTAAGGTCCAACAAATCCAATATATGGAAGAATTTGGTATGTACCATGGCCTTGTTGTCAAATACAACAACGAAGACACTATGGTGTTTAGAAATGACTATGAGTCTGACTATCAAATGTTTGAAGATGCCCTGGATAAGGCAAATGTAGATAGTCAAGATGTGTTCTCCCTGTATAAATTCAAGGTGGTAAAACATATCTAAGGCTTTTGCCCTTGACAAGTAGGGTGAGATTAGTATTATCTATGTAGAATATCAACGTTATAGAGAACAGTAACTTATCAATAACTTATAGAGAGGCGCTGGCTGGTGAAAAGCGCTAAGGGAAGGATAAGCGAATATCATCTTTTAGTTTGCAAGGTGAAATTATTAGCCTTGTACGAAAGCCAATCGTTAAGAGCAAAACTATCAATAAGTGGACCGTCTGTATGGACGGTTCTTTTTTTATTAAGGAGGTAAAAATGAGTGAATTCAAATCTCTAAATACAAGCGATACAAAAAATCGTGAAGCAAGTATAGAAGAATATTGGAGAGAAATTGACCTATTATATCAAACTTTCAAAACACGTGAGGGTGCAGAAGAATACATAATCTATGATGGCCCACCAACAGCAAACGGCAAGCCAGGTATCCACCACGTTATAGCAAGAACACTAAAGGATATGACTAGCCGTTACAAGAATATGAAAGGCTACAAGGTCCTAAAAAAAGCAGGCTGGGATACCCACGGCCTGCCAGTAGAAATCGAAGTTGAGAAAAAACTAGGTTTCCACGACAAAAACGACATCGAAGGCTATGGTATAGAAAAGTTCAACAAGCTTTGTAAAGAATCAGTATGGACCTATTCTGATATGTGGCGCGATATGTCTGATCGCATGGGATTCTTATATGACATGGACCACCCTTATGTAACCATGGACAACGACTATATAGAAACAGAATGGTATCTATTAGATAAGGCCTTCAAAAATGGTTACATTTACGAAGGGGCAAAAGTTATGCCATACTGTCCAAGATGTGGTACAGGTCTTGCAAGCCATGAGGTAGCCCAAGGTTACCAAATGGATAAAACCATCACCCTTACAGTCAAATTTAAGAAAAAAGATACAGATAATGAATATTTCTTAGCGTGGACAACAACACCATGGACCCTACCATCTAACGTGGCCCTATCAGTAAATCCAGACCTTGACTATGTAAAAGTCTTCGATAAAACTGACAATGCATATTATTATATGGCAAAATCCTTGTGCGAAAGCCTGATGGCAGATCATGAATACGAAGTGGTAGAAACTCTCAAGGGTTCCGATATGGAATATATGAAATATGAGCAGCTTCTTCCATATGTAGATGTCAACGAAGAAAAGGCCTTTATAGTAACCCTTGCAGACTATGTTTCTGCAGAAGATGGTACAGGTATAGTTCACTCTGCACCTGCCTTTGGTGAGGACGACTATCAAATTGGTAGAAAATATGGCCTAGACTTCGTTCAACCTGTTGATAAAGAGGGTAAGTTTACAGAAACTCCTTGGAAGGGTCAATTTATTTTTGATACCAACGAAGATATCTGGCACCACCTTGTAAACGAAGGCAAAGTCTTCAAAAAACAAACTGTAGAGCACAACTATCCACACTGCTGGAGATGCCACACACCACTTGTCTACTATGCAACACCATCTTGGTATATAGAGATGAGCAAGTTTTCTGATAAGTTAGTTGAAAACAACAAGTCTGTAAATTGGTATCCACCAACTATAGGTGAAAAGCGTTTTGGCAATTGGATAGAAAATGTAAAAGACTGGGCAATATCTAGAAGCCGTTATTGGGGTACACCTCTAAACATATGGCGTTGTGATGATTGTGGCCATACTAGAACCGTTGGATCAAGAAAAGAACTGGCAGAGCTTGCCATAGAAGATATAGATGAGAATATAGAACTTCACAGACCATATGTGGACGAAGTTTCTATCAAGTGTGACCACTGCAATGGAACTATGCACCGTGTACCAGATGTAATTGACGTTTGGTTTGACTCAGGAGCTATGCCATTTGCCCAATTACACTATCCATTCGAAAATAAGGAGTTATTTGAAAATTATTATCCAGCAGACTTTATTTGTGAGGGTATAGATCAAACTCGTGGATGGTTCTACTCACTTATGGCTATATCAACTATAACAACAGGCAAGGCACCATACAAAAATGTTTTGGTAAATGACCTTGTAGTTGACAAAAACGGCCAAAAAATGTCTAAATCAAAGGGCAATACCCTAGACCCATTTGCACTATTTGACAAGTACGGAGCAGATGCAGTGAGATTCTATTCCCTATATGTATCACCACCATGGATGCAAACAAAATTTGATGAATCTGGTTTGGTGGAAGTGAGAAACAATTTCTTTAGAACCTATGAAAATGTCTACAATTTCTTTAGCCTATATGCAAATACAGACAATCTTGGTATAGAAGATCTTAAAAATATTGGGGAAGTAAAATTAGAAAAAATTGATAAGTGGTTATACTCTAGACTAAACACACTTATCAAAGAATATAGTGAACAAATGGAAGTATTTGATTACAACAAGGTTGTTCACTTGATTTCAGACTTTGTAGTAGAAGACTTATCAAATTGGTACATTCGCCGCAATAGAAAGAGGTTCTGGATGAGTGAACTTACAGATTCCAAAAAGGCAGTCTATAAAACAACTTATGATGCCCTAATAACTATTGCAAAACTAATTGCACCAATCACACCTCACATTGCAGAAGAAGTTTATAGAAATCTAACAGATGAAAAGACAGTTCATACTCAAATTATGCCAGAAGCAAATGATGAGCTAATAGACCATAATCTAGAAGCTGATATGGACTTAGTACGTAAAATTGTAACTCTTGGCCGTGCAAGCCGTGAGAAAGAATCTATCAAGGTTCGCCAACCACTAGCAAAAATCATAGTAGATGGTTCTTACCAAGATAGGATTTCTGACTTAATCCCTCTAATCAAAGAAGAGCTAAATATAAAAGAAGTAGAATTTGCAAATGACCTTTCTGAATTTATGGACTTCTCACTAAAACCAGACTTCAGAGTTGTTGGTCGCATCTTCCAATCAAAGGTAAATGATTTTGCAAAATATTTGGCTAGTGTAGATGCCAAGGACTTTGTAAATCAAACAAACGAGGGCCCTGTGGAAATTGACCTTGCTGGTGATAAATACCAAGTTACAAGCGACTACCTAGATGTAAGAATTTCTGCCAAAGAAGGTTTTGATGTGGAAATGAACGGCAATGTCTTTGTAGTTTTAGACACTGAAATCACAGAAGATCTTAAAGATGAAGGTTATGCTCGTGAGTTCATATCAAAAATCCAAAACTTGAGAAAAGATTCTGGCTTCGAAGTGACTGATAGGATCAATATCTCTTATGGAGCAGAAGAAGAGCTAAGCAAATCATTAGAAAAATTTGCCGATGAAATCAAGAAAGAAACCCTAGCAGATAGCCTAAGTAACAAAGACTTGTCAGCAGAGGAAATAGACCTAAATGATAAGAAGATAAAAATCGAAATAGAAAAATTATAAGAATTATGACTGATGAAAATAGATTTATTTTTGTCAGTCTTTTTTTTCTTAATAATATAATTTAAGGAATATTAGCGAGCTAAAAATAAAATGCAAATACGTATTGACAAAACGTTTTCTTCGGTTTATACTATAGTAAAATAGTAGTGATAAATAAAGGAGGTCTCAATGCTATTTAGAACAACAGACGAGCATGAAGCTTTACGTAAAAAAGTTAGAGCTTTTGCTGAAGAAAAAGTAAAACCAATTGCCTTTGATCTAGATCAAAACAACGAATTTCCTGATGACATTGTAAAAGAAATGGGCGAACTAGGATTTATGGGAATTCCATATCCAAAAGAATACGGTGGCCAAGGCCTTGATGCAATTTCTTATGCTATAACAGTAGAAGAATTATCAAGAGTTGACGGCGGTGTTGGTGTAATTTGTTCGGCACATACCTCACTAGGAAGCTGGCCAATATTTGCCTTTGGTACAGAAGAACAAAAACAAAAATACTTAGTTCCACTTGCTAAGGGAGAAAAACTAGGTGGATTTGGTCTTACAGAAGAAAACGCAGGTTCAGATGCAGGCGGTACAGAAACCACAGCAGAACTTGACGGAGATCATTACATATTAAACGGTAAAAAAATATTTATAACAAACGCTCCAAAAGCTGACACATATGTTGTATTTGCAGTAACAACACCAGGTATTGGAACACATGGTATTTCAGCTTTCATAGTAGAAAAAGAATTTGAAGGATTTACCTTCTCTGATCACTATGACAAACTAGGTATCAGATCATCTTCTACAGCAGAGCTTCACTTTGACAATGTTAAAGTTCCAAAAGAAAACTTACTTGGCAAAGAAGGTCAAGGATTTAAGATTGCCATGGCTACACTTGACGGAGGTAGAATTGGTATAGCATCTCAAGCTCTAGGTATTGGACAAGGTGCTTATGAATCAGCTCTAGCTTATGCCAAAGAACGTGAACAATTTGGTATGCCTATAGCTCATCTACAAAGAAATACATTTAAACTTGCTGATATGGCAACATACCTACACGGCGCTAGACTTATGATTTATCATGCAGCAGACCTTAAGACTCACCACGAAAGATATTCTGCAGAAGCTGCTATGGCAAAACAAGTTGCATCAGATCTTGCTATGCAAATAACAACTGAAGCTATCCAACTATACGGTGGTTCTGGCTTTATCAAGGGTGTTGACGTTGAAAGATTCTTCAGAGACGCAAAAATCACTCAAATCTATGAAGGTACTAACGAAATCATGAGAGTAGTAGTTGGAGCTAGCACAGTAGGTCGTGCTCCCAGAGTCCAAGCAGTTGGAAGAAAATCTAAACAAGGTCCAATCGCAGGAGTTAGAAAGGGCGAAATCTTTGAGGGAGATCCTAAAGAAGCGGTTAAAAATCTAGTTGCAGCCCTTAAAAAAGACGGATATGACTTCACAGTAGGAATCGATCCATGGACACCAGTAACAGAAGCTGAAAGAATAGTAGTAGCTGGTCGTGGTATTGGCGAAAAAGAAAATATGAAACTAATAGAAGATTTAGCTTACCAAGCAGGTGCAGCTATATCATCATCTAGACCAGTAGCAGAAACATTAAAATACGTTCCACTTGATAGATACGTAGGTATGAGTGGACAAAACTTCAAAAACAACCTCTACATCGGAGTTGGAGTATCTGGAGCAGGCCAACACTTAAAGGGAATCCGTGATGCATCTACAATAGTTGCAATCAACAACAGCAAAAACGCTCCAATCTTTGCAAACGCTGACTACGGTATAGTTGGAGACTTCAAAGAAGTGCTACCACTACTAATAGCAGAACTTGACAATGGTGAAGAAAAGAAACCAGCTCCACCAATGAAGAAAGTAAAAAGAAGCAAACCACGTAAGATGGCTCCAAAAGAAGATGTTTATGTTGACTTAGGTTCAGGTTATGAATATGACCCAGAAGTTGGCGATCCAACACAAGGTATCGAACCTGGAACACCATTTGATAAATTGCCAGATAGCTGGGTATCACCAGTATCAGGTGAAGCTAAAGAAGAATTTATCAAAGTAGAATTCCCAGAAGATAGAAAGTAGGTAAATATGTATACAGTTAGAAAAGTAACAGAAGATTTATACTATGTAGGTGGGGATGATAGAAGACTTGCCCTATTTGAGAATATATTCCCAATTCCTGAAGGTGTATCATATAACTCTTACCTACTAATGGACGAAAAAACAGTTTTAGTAGATGCGGTAGACTGGGCAATCACTCGTGAATATATCATAAATGTAAGCCGTGTTCTTGATGGACGTGACCTAGATTATATGATTATCAACCACATGGAACCAGACCACTGTTCATCAATCGAATTGATGCTAGAAAGATATCCAAATCTTAAAATCATTTCTTCTGAAAAAGGAGTAATGTTTATGAGACAATTTGGTTATCACGTAGACGATAGATATATCGAAGTTAAAGAAGGCGACACCATGAACTTTGGTAAACATACCCTAGCTTTCGTGGAAGCACCAATGGTTCACTGGCCAGAAGTACTAATGACCTATGATACAACAAATGGCGTATTATTCTCAGCAGATGCCTTCGGATCATTTATAGCAAACAACGGTAGATTATTTGCAGATGAAGTTGATTGGGATCGTGATTACTTAGACGAAGCAAGACGTTATTATACAAATATCGTAGGAAAATACGGTACCTTCGTACAAAAAGCTCTTGAAAAAGCTGGAACACTTGACATCAAATACATCTGTCCACTACATGGCTTGGTATGGAGAGATAACTTCGGCTATATCCTTGATAAATACACTCACTGGGCAACATATGAACCAGAAGAAGAAGGTGTACTAATAGTATATGCATCAATGTATGGAAACACAGAATACGCTGCTCAAGCACTAGCAAGCAAACTTTGTGAAGCAGGCATAACAAATATTAGCCTAAGAGATGTATCAAGCACACACGTATCAACTCTTATAGCAGAAGCATTTAAATATACTAACATAGTTTTAGCATCTGTAACCTATAACCTTGGAGTATATCCTCCAATGCAAAACTTCATAGAAGATATGAAGGCTCTAAACGTACAAAACAGAGCAGTTTCTATCATAGGAAACGGATCTTGGGCACCACAAGCTGCAGAAAAAATGGAAAAATACTTAGATGAAGAAATGAGATTGATGGACGTTCTACCAGAACAACTAGAAATCGTAAGTTCACTAAAACGTATGAAAGAACCAGATATGGATGCCATAGTTGAAGGAATCCAAGAATCTATGAAAAAACGTAGAGAAGAAAAAGAAAAATCTGCTTCTCAAAACAAAGGCAAGAAAAAATAAAATTCGAGACTGTGTAAAATTTTGTGTATAGAAACCTCCTGATTAGGGTAAAATCAACTAATCAGGAGGATTTTTTATGCCAAGAAAAAGGCCCGAATCAAGAGGAAGTAAGATAGCAAAAATGTTAATCGAAGAATACAAGCCTCAAAGCGCTCAAGACATTCAAGAAGTGTTAAAAGAACTTCTAGGAGACACTATGGAAGAACTTTTAAAGGCAGAACTTGATGAACA
>NZ_HG003686.1:219788-306780 GCF_000312365.2 Anaerococcus provencensis
TGTATCTTTGTATCGTCTTTGGTAGTTTTTACTAAAGCTTGAGAAGTGAGGTACTTTATCATAGAAGTCTAAGCCTAAGAACCACCTGTAGGCTAGATTTACTTCTACTTCCTTTATTGTCTGACGCATACTTCTAATGCCAAAAAGATATTGTATGAATGCTAATTTCATTAATACTACTGGATCTATGCTTGGTCTGCCGTTATCAAGACAGTATTTTCCCTCTACTAGGTCGTATATGAAGTCAAAGTCTATGTATTTATCTATTTTTCTAAGTAGATGATTTTCTGGTACTAAATCCTCTAGAGCTACTAGCTGTACTTGCTTTTGTTTATCCTTATCATTTTTATTGAGCATAATACACCTCTTTCTTTAGTATATTCATACCCTAATATATTGATATTAAGCCATTTGAAGACAAAAAAAGTAGATAAGATTGTACTTTATTACCTACTTTGTCGACAGTCTGGGCTGGCGATAAAGCCAGCTTTTTTTATGTCTATAACTAGTAAAAATCATAAATTCCAATAAAGTACTTATGTATGATTAATAATTTAGAGGAATTTATATGAAAACTAGACTAATGAATATGATAAAAATTGTAAACCCTGATACAAATGAAGTTGTCATCTTGGATAAGGTGAAAAAAGAAGGTTGGGAAGGGCTGACTTTTCCTGGGGGCAAAGTAGAAGAAAACGAATCTTTTTATGATTCTGCCATAAGGGAAGCCAAGGAAGAAACTGGTCTTGACATTTCTGATTTGACATTTTGTGGATTTATAACTTGGATTTCTGATGACTATAAGGACGTGGGTCTTCTTTATGAGACAAGTAAGTATAGTGGTAAGCTTATCAGAGATAATCGAGAAGGGACGCTTTTTTGGGTGGATTTTGAGGACTTCAAGAAAATGGATGGGATGAGCCTTTCTATGGATAAGATTCTAAAGATCTATGATGGGACCTACCAAGAAATTGTATGGGACGTTCGTAGTGATGATATTACATATATAAATTAAATATTTTGAAATTCTAACCTACGAGCTTAAATATCTTGTAGGTTATTTTAATATATGTTTTTTTCTGTTATGTAAATGAATATAAATATTATTTATATAAACAATTGTCAACTATCATTTGAAATGATATAATAATGCAAACAGAGTGTGTGTCTAATAATGTGACACTATTTTGTAATAAATTTTATTTTATGATAAAAACTTAAAATTGGAGTTAATAATGTCACTAATTGAAGTAAGATCTTTAAAAAAATATTATAAGATTGGAAATAATATCATTAAAGCTTTGGACGGTATAGACCTAGACATTGAAAAAGGGGAGTTTATTGCTTTGCTTGGGACATCTGGTTCTGGCAAGTCAACGCTTTTAAATATGCTTGCAGGTCTTGAGTATCCGACCAAGGGTTCCATAAAGTATGGGAGTATTATTTTAAATGAGCTAAAGGAAACCGACATAACCAAATTTAGAAATCTAAACATAGGTTTTGTTTTCCAATCTTACAATCTCTTGCCCTATTTAACTGCCTGGGAGAATGTATCCTTGCCTTTAACCTTTAAGGGAATTGGAGTAGAAGAGAGGAAAAAAGAAGCCTACAAGATTTTAAAACAAGTTGGCCTTGAAGATAGGATGAACAACAAGCCAAATGAGCTTTCAGGTGGTCAACAGCAAAGGGTGTCTATAGCCCGTGCTTTTGTTGGAACACCAAAGATTATTTTTGCAGATGAGCCAACGGGAAACCTAGATACTAAGACAAGTTTTGAAGTAATGCAGCTCATAAAGGACATCACCAAGAAAAATAAACAGACCTTTATTATGGTAACTCATGATGATGAGATGACAGAATTTGCTGATAGAACTTTATTTATGAGAGATGGAAAGATAGAAAATATACATAAGAATTTAACTATTGATGAGGTATTAGAAAATGACGACATATTATGATGAAATAAATGGAAATGATTCTTCAAATAGCAAGGATTCAGGAGATGATACAACAAACCAAGTACAAATGAAAAACCAGCCAAAGCTTATAATTTCAAACTATAGCTTGAACCCACAAACTGTAGAGGCTGGCGATTCTTTTAACCTTGGCTTTACCTTGTATAATACCAACGCCAAAAATACCATCTATAACCTTAAGGTAACCATAGAGTCCCAACTCCAATCCCAACCCCAAGCAAGCGGAGATAACAATGCCCTTGTAAGCGATGGTTCAGTCTTTAGTCCTGTTGACCAATCAAATTCCTTTTATCTAGCAGCTCTTTATCCATGGAATACTTCCAATAAGTATATAACCATGAATGTAAATCCAAATGCTGCTGCAGGTAACTATGTGATTGGCCTAACTTTGGAATACGAAGACTACTGGGGCAACCAATACACCACCAAGGAGTCTATAGGTATACCTGTTGTCCAAAGGGCAAATGTAACCATTGGTGATGTAAAGCACGAAGATTTAATAGTTGGTCAGCAAACTCAAGTGTCTGTCAACATCTATAATACAGGCAAGGACAATCTAAATACCTTTATGTGTGATGTCATAGGCAAGGGATTTACAATTGATAATGACAGAAGATTTATAGGTAATTTTAATACAGGAACAACTGAAACTTTCACCTTTAATATCACTCCAGAAAGAGAGGGAGATGTTGAGGGCAAGATACTTCTAACATACGAAGATTCAGCAGGCAATGTCCATACACAAACACAAAATTTCAACTCCAATGTAACTTCTAAGGACATGGGGGGTATGGATGGCATGGAAGGTGGTATGATCCAAGACCCAGAAACTGGTGAAATGATACCTGCTGATGGGGATATGGGAGCTGATCCTGGAGAGAATGCAGGTGGAGGCTTGTTTGCATCCCCATTCTTGTGGGTGGGACTAGCAATAATCGTAGCCCTTGTAGTGATACTAATCAGAAAAAGATCAAAAAATAAAAAAGAGAAGGAGCTAATAATAGAAGATGAAGATATCTGATAGATTTATAATGGCCCTAAGGAATCTTTGGCGTCGTAAATCTAGGACTATTCTTACTATCTTATCAGTTGTCATTGGCTCAACCTCTATTATCCTAATGCTTGCCTTTGCCCAAGGCATCAGTAATTCGCAAAAAGAGATGATAGAATCCTTTCAAGGTCTTACCACTATAGATGTCATGGACGGATCTGGTCAAGGCAATCTTCAGATAAATGATAAGGTGCTAAACGATTTAAAAAGAGTAAGTCATGTAAAGGCAGTAGTGCCTAGCAAGAACGTATATGTCCAAATAAAGATGTCTGATACTGAAGATTATGAGATTGACGGTTCGTTAAATATCATTCCTGACAATGTCTTTTCACTCATAGATAAAGATATGATGGATTTTGGAAATCCACCAAATGCCAAAGACGATAACAAAATTATTCTAGGACAAAATACCCAAGCTACCAAACAAATAGCAGAAGGTGGCAATAATTTTTATATGGAGCCTGTTGAAGACTTTGACTTTAATGCCCACCAGTACTTCATCCGCTTAGGCTATGTCTTTGAAGAAGAGGACGATGGAGTCAATTTTGGCAATGAAAACCCTCAAAATGGACCTGAAGAAAAAGAAGAGCAAAAACCAGAATATACAGATGTACCGATAGAAATAGCAGGCAAACTAAACAAAAACTCATTTTTATCTGGCTGGGGGTCCTATATATCGGAAGCAACCTTCAAAATGCTAAAAAAAGAAGATGATAAGATAATGTCTCCAAGTTTAAACCAATCATTTGATGAAAAAGGAAATCCAATCCCTGAAACAAGTGACGAAATAACTTATGACAATTTGCAAGTAATAGTAGATGATGTCAAAAATGTAGAAGCAGTCGAACAAGAAATCAGACAACTAGGCTACCAAACCCATTCTATGGCCGAGACTAATGAAGAAATCCAAAATCAAACAAGGACTATCATGCTTATCCTTGGAGGTATTGGATCTATCGCCTTTATAGTATCAGCCATAGGTATCATAAACACCATGCTTATGAGCATTTATGAGAGACAGAAGGAAATTGGGGTAATGAAAGTAATAGGAGCCTCAGTTAGAGATGTTGAGACTATGTTTCTTATAGAGTCTGGTTTTATAGGATTTTTTGGAGGCATACTTGGTCTTGTCATTTCTTTGCTCGTAGCAAAACTATTAAATAGCACTCTGGGAGCAGATCCTAACTCAATGTTTGGTTCTAGCGGAGATATAGTAATTATTCCAGTCTGGCTAGCCCTAGTTGGAGTAGGATTTTCAGCTCTAGTTGGTGTATTAGCAGGATATCTGCCAGCAAGACGAGCTACAAAACTTTCAGCAATCGAGGCCCTAAGAGCAAATTAAGGAGAAGATAATGAAAAAATATATACCAATAGCAGTCCTGTCCCTAGCCCTTGTGGGGTGTACCAATTCAAATGCGCCAGCAGGAGAGGTAAATAGTCAAATCGAAGAAGAGAATAAAGACGATCAAAAGAAAGTCATAGAAGTATCAAAACCGGAGGAAAGTGAAGAGGAGTCTGAGGATAAAAATTCTGAAGAAAATGCATCAGAAGATACAGACAAAAGCAAAAAAGTTGACAAAGATATAAATGACAAAGAAGAAGATGAAAAAGAAAAAGTAGACGATAAGGAAGAAAAGAAAGAAGAAAAACCTAGCGAAGAAAAAGAAAGTGATAATGAAGAAAAACAAAGCAAGGTAAACGCTGATGATTTGTTCTTCCTACCATATGGTCCATTTGCAAGTGTTAATGAAAATGGAGAACTTGTAGATGAAAATGGTAAGGAACTTGTTCCTAACCAGCCTACAAACAGCTATGAATATGTCAAATATACAAACAATGTCTTCGTAAAAATGAAAAATGATCTATATGGGACAGTATCAATTGTTAGAATGAATGACAAAGATGTATCAACTCTATACGAGTTTCCTGAAGGAGAAGAATTCACTTCACTAGGCATGATTGGAGATAAGATATATGGTTTCCACTCTTATAAATCTAAATCTGACATCAATGGAACTCCAAGTCTAAAAACTGACAAAACAGCCATAGGCTATGTAGATCTTGCTAGTGGAGAAGTCCATGATTATGAAGATACAATAGATGTTCAGACTGGTGAAGCTGTAGTAATTGATGGACAGTTGCAATTTACAAAAGCTGGTGATAATGCAAAAGAAAATGTATATAACTATGATCTATACAAACTTGACCTCACGAAGGGACTTGACCAAAAAGCAGAACTTGTAGAAAAGGACTTTGACCTACAATATTTATTTGGTCAAAAAAGATTTGTAGATGGTAAGCCAGTATGGGATATATTAAGGGCAGATAACGATAATATCTATGCCAATGACCAAAAATTCCCATTTTTGTGGGCAGAAGCAGGCTACCAAGAAATCATAGGAAATAACATTTTCTATTTCCCAGCTAACCAGTCCGATACAAGAGATGTTGACCTTCTATCTAGAACTCTTAAGGTTATGAATCTTACAAGTGGAGAAACAGTACTTGAAGAAACTGTTCGTGGCATAAAAATTGCTGATGGCAAACTATATTATTTAACCAGTAATAACCAATTGGAATCAGTAGATATAGAGCTATAAATGGGGCTTATTATGAAAAAGATCTTATCCATGCTAGCACTAGTCTTGTTTTTAACATCATGTGCTAGCAATGGAAAAAGTGATAAAAATATAGACGATAAAGAAAGTACAAATACTGAAATAGAAGAAGTTTCCAAAGCCAATGAAGATAGCAATAATAGCAAGCAAAAAGATAAAAAAGAAGATGAAAGTAAAAAAGAAGCCAATGTAGAAAATCAGGAACTTTTAATAGATAAGGATGTAAAGATTGATAAAGACAATGTCTTTTATATTCCTAACTTCTACCTGGTCCAATTTGACAGAAATGATAAGCTGGTAGACCTTGATGGGAATACAAAATTTGAAAATGGATCTATGTTTTTTGAAAAAGTTCCTGGCGCCATTACACTCTTTGTTGGTAGGTCAACTGATAATAATGAATATGGTATTTACGATCTAGTAGGCAAAAACTTGAATCTTTTATTTAGATTTGCCCAAAATGAAGAATTTCATCCAATTGGGATGATTGGCAATAAGGTTTATGGCTACCACTATCTGACTGTATTGGATGAAGATGGCAATATTGTAGATAGTAAAAATACACTAGGATACTTTGATATAGAAAATAAAGACCTAAAAGATTATACAGGTCAGTTTTCGACTAATGTTACATCTATAGCAAATACTAGAGACAAGATCTATTTTATAAATAATGAATCTGGCAAAAATAATCTCTATGCTTTTTCGCCAGAATCTGATCTATCAGATGAACCAGAATTAGTAGAAGAAGATTTCGATTCCTATGATATCTATGCTACTAGCTACAAAGATGGACCTGAAACAATAAATGAATATTTCAAAGCTGATGTGGAGGGCATCCATATCAGTGATCAAGTATGGGCAATTCCAGCAAAGGCAGATGGTTTGGTTGATATAAAGGGCAAGTACATTTTATATTACACAAAATCTACCGGAGAAAATCCAAGTGACTATGAACAAAATCTAAAAATTTATCATGCCTACGATGGCGATATGGTTTTTGATGAAAACATTAGGGGGCAGAAATATTTACAAAATACCCTATATTATATAGACGAGGGCAATAACATAGGTGAATTTGAAATCGATTTTCAGTAAAGAGACAAACTTTTGGCAAATCCGTGTTATAATTAAAGTATGAAAAATATTAGAATATGGTTGATTTTAGCGGTTTTACTTTTTACAGGATGTGCTTCTAAAAATAATGATTCGCTGAGTATAAGGCACTTGGATGTAAATAAGGAAGAAATTTATTACAATCCTATAGTGAAAAAATTGCTAAAATTTAACCCAAATGGAAACACAAAAGAAATAATATATGCCGAAGAAAATTCCCTTGCCTATGATATCTATGGGGTGGGATCTATGTTTGTTATAGGAGATAGCAAGCTTCACCAATATAAGCTAGTTGACATAGAAAAGACAGAGATTAAGACTATTTTTGACTTTGACAGTGGCCAAGAGATCATACCTATAGGTATTATGGATGGCAACTTATATTTCATCAATAAGTTTTATGATAATGATCAGGAAAATAGAGATAAGACTACTATAAGCCTCCTAAACCTAAGCGATTTTACTATCACCCAAATTGAAAATATCCACGGCGATATCAAAGATGGCATAGTAAGCCCTAATAATATTTTCTATACCACTTATAAGGCAAGCGAAAATTACTACGAACTTTACAAAAAATCTATAGAGTCTGGCAAAAAAGGAGATAGTCCAGAGCTTATATCAGTTGGCTATGAGACTTCTGACTTGTACTTATCCAAGGACTTATACAGGGAAAAGGAGATAATAAGTCTATATGCTTCAGACAAGGATAGGATATATTCCCAAAAGGAATCCTGGGACAAGCATGAGGCCAATTATTTCACTCCATCGACAGTAATTGGCATAGACAAGGATGGGGAAGATATGGCTCTAAGCTTCATGGATAAGAGAACTAGAACTGTTTTTACAAAAGTAGACAATGTCTATGGCATAAGATTTGAGGGCGATACAATAGTTGTTGCAAGCGATAAAGGAGCAAGCAAGTACTAGTTATTTTAAGAGGATAAGTAAATTGAAGGAAAGAAAAGCCAAGAAAAAAGTAAAGAAAAACTCTCCCTTAAGAATTTTTAAATTAGGCCTAGTTTTAATAATTGCCGTATTAGCAATTGTAGTAATAAGAGATAGGTTTTTCCCTAAAAAGTTAGTTGCTATTGTCCACAACAATCAAAATATATCGAAAGTTGAGTATCCATTTAGCTCAAACAATATTATGTTGATGGACGTTGATAGCAGCCAATTTAGCTTAGAAGATATAAAAGAAATGGTGGATGAAGCTGATGGAGTTGTCTTTGCTGGTGGCAATGACTTTGATCCTTCACTTTATGGAGGAAATCCCGATTTGGTAGAAGATTATTCCAGGGAAGACGATGAGAAAAGTATCGATATATTTGCCTATGCTATAGAAAAAAATAAACCGATTCTTGGCATTTGTAGAGGCATGCAGCTGATAAACATCTACTATGGTGGGTCTTTATATGATGATATAAAAAGCCAATATTCTACAGAGATTATCCATAGGGGCGATGATAAAACTTTTGCTTACCATAATGTGAATATAAGAGATGATTCCTACCTAAAAGAAGTTATTGGTGAAAATCAAATAGAAGTCAATTCCTTCCACCACGAGGGAATAAGAAAGCTAGCCGATGGCCTAGATATCGGAGCAGAAAGCCCAGACGGGCTTATAGAAGCTATAGAAAATCCCTACTACTCATATATGATAGGGGTCCAATGGCACCCAGAAGCTAGCTATGATGACGATGAATACAGCAGAAGAATCTTTGCTGATTTTATAAGGAATATGAAATGAATGAAGCTATTATAAAAGAAAAACTACAAGAAAACTTTCTATCTTACCTGGCTATACCTAGCCAATCTGATGAAAAAAATCCCAATGTCCCATCATCTGTGGGACAACTTTTATTGGCCCAAAAGTTAGAAAAAGACTTAGAAGATTTGGGACTAGTTGATATCGCTATCAATGAATTTGGAGTTTTACAAGGGAAACTTCTAGCAAATACTGAAAAATCTCAAGCAAACATCGGCTGGGTCTGCCACCTCGATACAGTTGATGTAGGGCTCTCAGATCAGATCCATCCACAAGTAATCAAAAATTATGACGGCAAGGATATCCTTTTAAATGAGGAAGAAAATATAGTATTTTCCACCAAAGAAAACCCAGAAATCTTATCCTATATTGGTGATGACATAATTGTAACAGATGGAAGATCTGTCCTTGGAGCTGATAACAAGGCGGCCATAGCCAATGTCATGACAGCCTTGTGGTATCTAAGAGAAAATCCAGATATTAACCACGGTAATATTTACATAGCCTTTGTTCCAGATGAGGAAATTGGCCTTAGGGGAGTGAGGAAAATTGACTTTGAAAAATTTCCTGTCGATTTTGCCTATACAATTGATTGCTGTGCCCTTGGTGAATTAGTATATGAAACTTTCAATGCAGCAAGTGGTGCTATAAAGATAAAGGGAGTAAGCGCCCATCCAATGTCAGCCAAGGGAGTTTTGGTCAATCCTATCATGATTGCCCATGACTTTATATCTATGCTAGATAGGGCAAAGATGCCAGAAAATACCGAAAATAGAGAGGGCTATGTCTGGATAACCGACATAAAATCAGATGTCCTCAACTGTAGGATAGATTTCAATATAAGAAACCACGATAAGGAAAAATTTGAAGAATCCAAAACCTACCTACTTGATGCAATAGAAATCTTGAAAAAGCGATACAAGTCTGCTGAAATTGAAATTGACATAGAAGATACTTACGCAAATATCCTAGACAGTGTCGATGAAAATAACAAAGTAGCCATAGAAAATCTTAAAGATATCTATCAAAAATTAGAGATAGATCCAAAAATCATCCCAATGAGAGGTGGAACAGATGGATCATACCTATCAACAAGGGGAATACTCACTCCAAACTACTTCACAGGTGCCCACAACTTCCACTCAAACAAAGAATTCTTGCCAATGGATAGCTTTTATAAATCATTTAAAGTGACCATAGAATTGATGAGGGGCATATGAACAAGAGAAATATAATCTTAACTATAGTAATAGCGCTCTTTGTAGCCTTTGGCATCTATAGCCAAAAAAGCCAAGAGCTAGAAGATGAATTGGCAGAAATCAGCAATAGTCCCTACGATGTTTCCCAATTTGATGAGATATCTGACCAAGAGTTTTTAAATGCTGACAATTCCTTAAACGCCTTTGTCTACATAGGACGTGAAGATTGCATAGGTTGCAAGGCATTAGCACAAGTACTAACACAAATATCAAAAGAAAATGACATCAAAATCAGATACTTTGATGCAAAGAAATATAGAGATTAAAAATCTTATAAAGAAATCGTAGACAAATATCAAATAGAACAAGTCCCAGACTTCTTACTAGTAAAAAAAGACGGAACTTTTGAAAAATTTGGCCAAGAAAATATAGAAAATGATGAAAAATTCGAGGATTGGATTATTGAAAATAAGAATCGCCTATAATTTTGGCTCTATGTCAAATAGTGTTGGTAAATAATAATTAACCAAATACTTTTCCATGGATAGGAATTCCTATCCATGGAATTTTTTACATAAGTTTAATAAATGTTTCTCAAATGACCTACCTTTAATCAACTTGCATTAATAAGATTTCTAGTAAGAAATATCCTAGTTCTAAAATTAACGAATCGTCTATAGCCAAAAGCTACTCTTTTTAAAACCTTAACAAAATTGTTAATACCTTCAATCATTCCATTTGAATATTCATAAGTAAAAGAATTTTTAATCAAATCAATGTATTTTAAACATGTATCAATAGATGTTTTCACTCTCTCACTCACCTTATCCTTAAAGATCAATAAATGCTTTTTAAACATATCAAAATTTCTATGCTCTATATCAGATCTAAAACTTTGATAACATAAATAAGTATTCTTTAAAACATTATCAACAGCAATACTTTTTTCCACAATATCTAACTCAGACACATAAGAATCAGTAAAATGAACTCTCTTAGAAAAATGTATACAATCAAGCAAACTATACGGCTTTAAGAAAATCTTCCAATATCTCTTTAATCTTTTGTATTCAAAACAAGAAGTAGAAAACTCCTTCATAACATCAACCCTAGTCTGATTAAAAGCTCTAGTAAATAAACCAACAATATGAAACCTATCAATAACAATCTTAGCATTAACAAATAAATCTTTAATTAAAGACATATATGGAGCATATAAATCAATGCTAATAGTCTTAACCTTATCCCTAAGCTTTTTTGGATAATTAGAAAAATATCTCCTAAGAAAAGGCAACTGCCTATTCTCTATAACATCAACAACCTTACCAGTAGAAGAATCACAATACATAAAACTCATAGCCCCCTTAGCATCCCTAGTAGACTTAAACTCATCAAAACATAGGTGCTTAGGGATAGACCTAAAATCTACATTAAAATAATTATCAAACTTAGCCATTTGTCTAGAAACAGTATTGGTAGAAACAAAATTATCCAAAGCAATATCCTTAATAGACTTCTTCTTAGTTAGATCCAGACTAATAGCTTTCTTAACATTATTAGAAATATGTGAATACCTATTAACAATACTAGAAGTAGCTAAAAAATATCTACCGCAAGCCTTGCAATACATCTTTTGTTTTTTTAAATTAAGTAAAACAGGATAACCAGCAGAAGCTTGGAATTTCAGATTAGAAGCCTTGAATCCATACTTAATAATGTCATTACCATGGCAATTAGGACAAAAATCCTTAGAATAAGTAAGCTTAGCAGAAATAACAGTATAAGTAATACCCTTAATTTTCTCGTGATGAATACCTTCACCAAAAGTAATATTTTCATCTTTGATATTTAGTAAATTTGCAATAAAATAATCATTAGACATATTTAATCCCCCTTTTGTATTGTGGTTAATACTATTATAGGGCAATGATTAAATATGTCTTCTTTCTTTTACAAAAAAATCGTATTAGAAGAAGTATCATTACTTCTACCAACACGATTTATTGTACAACCATAATTTTTTGATTTACTCAGTCACCTTAATAAGTGGCTGAGTTTTTATTTGAATAAAATTAAACTTAAAGGAACTATTGACTTTAATAATATTAAAGAGTATATTGAATATAATTAAAGGAGGAGCTTATGGATATACTTCCTGAGTGGATGGCTGAGCTTAGTGATGAGGATATTTCTTTTATAAAAACTTTTATCTTGGCTTCGGGATCACTAAAAGAAGTGGCAAGGATTTACGATGTGACCTATCCTACTGTAAGACTTAGACTTGATAGGCTTATTCAAAAGATAGAAATTAATGAACAAAAGGGCAAAGATCCTTATATTCTCACAATAAAAAGACTAGCCTTGGATGAAAAAATCGATTTTGATACTGCTAAAATTTTGATTAACGAATACAAAAAGACAAAGGAGGATTAGGATGAAAATATCTTTGATTCATACAATAATAGCACTTATTTTATTATTGTTTATATGTGCAGCAATAATTTATTTACAAGTTTATCTTTGCAAAAAGGAAAGTAAGTATTTAGGTTTAATACTTCCAGTAATTTCATTAATCTTTGCCTTGGCGAATGTTGCAGGAATTCCAGCTTTTGATTCTTTTAGCCAAGTGGAAAATTATATGGCACTATTTATTGCCTTTCTAGTTGCTAATATTCCGACTATAATATTAGTTTTTATTTATTTGGGTATCAGAGAAAAGAAGAATATGAAAAAAGAACTTGATAAGATGAATATCAAAGATCTATAAAAACAAAGCTTGAGAATTACTCAAGCTTTTTCTTTTTCTTCTTAAAGGCCGCTAGTATTTGGTCAAATTCGTCGACTTTTAGCATATATACTAATCCCACATATATTAGCCCTGCAAGGGCAATGGTTACTAGTAGCCATAGGTTTGATGGTCTTATGGCAAAGAAGAATTTTGAGAATACTCCCATGACTCCTCCTGCCATTATAATCTTTCCTATATTTTTTAAGATATAAGGATAATTTAGCTTGCCAAAATACTTATAGTAGGCTATAAGGGCCATTAATACTGCTGCAAATTGACTAAAAGTTGTTGCAAGGGCAAGACCGACTAAGCCGTAGGCCTTGGATAGGACAAAGTCCAAAAATATATTAATCCCTAACTGGATAAAGGCTATTATTGTTGGTACTTTTGTGTTTTGGTGGCTAAAAAATGATAGGTATAGCAGGTCAGCTAGGGCTGGGCCTATAAGGTAGAGGCTATAGTAAAATAGAACCTGGCTAGTTGCTACCATATCTTGGTAGGTGAATTCGCCCCTGTAGTATACAAAGGTGATTATTGGTTCTGATAAAACCATAAGGCCTATTATTGATGGGATGAATAAGGTCATTATCTTTACCAAGCTTTGTCCTGTCAAATCTTTCATGCCCTTGATATCTCCATTTGCAACTAGTTTTCCTATGAATGGATATGCTGTGATTTGGAAGGGAATAATAAAGGTTGAACTTACTATCCTTAAAATCTTTAGAGCATAGTTTACTATTGAAACTCCTCCATTTGGAGCAACTATAGATGCAAATGATTGGTCTACAATGGTTGATATGTAGACAGCTGCCATGGTAAAAGTTGTTGGCAAAGAAAGAATGATTAGTTTTTTGACATTGGGATCAAGACCAAAGCTAATCTTTTCTCTTCTAAAACCAGCTTTTTTTGTCGCACGAGGAAACATTGCATATTGTAAGAAATAAGCCAAAAATATACCCACTGCCATTATGACAACATTGCCCTTGGATACCATTATAGTAAGTCCTAGCAATATATTCATAATGACAAGAGGCAAGGCAGGAGTGAGAAAATCTCCCTTAATCTGCAAATATGCAGAAAATATTGCTGCATATACATTTGGATATATGGTAAGGATTACTGCTCTCATAAATATAGAGGCGATTTTTAGTTTTTCACCACTGTAGCCTGCTGCAAAAAGTTTTACTATAAATGGTGCAAATACAAGACCTAATATCATCATAAGGGTAGTTAGAAAAAGCATAAAATCTAGAAGTCTATTGGTAAAGTGGTCTCCAGACTTTTCATCGCCATTTTTTACAACCTCATTGTAAGTAGGTATGTAGGTTTTTGATAGGGCGTAGGTGATTACTGAAAATATCAAGGTTGCTGCTGTGGTTGAAGTATTGAAAGCATCGGTAATATCACCAGTCCCATAGGTAAAAGAAAAAATCATCTCACGAACAAATGAGAAGATTTTTCCTACAAAGTTTAATATTATTAATAGTAAAGTATTATTCATGATTTTTTGTGTGCGTATCCCAAGAGGAAATTATCTATGGATTCTATTTCCAAGGTTACAAGGTCTTTTATAGGGATTTCAAATTGGTCAAAGATTTTGGCATTTGTTTGATTAAGTGCATCTATAAGAACTTTTTCTTTATCATAAGATTTTACAAAGCCTGTTATAGAATCAAAGTAATCGAAGCTTGTTGAAAGAGTGATTATTTTGTGGTTGTCTTTGGCGTATTTGATCAAATCTATGAAGTCAGGTTTTGACTTATAGATCTCATTGTCGCTATCACCTATAGAAATATTGCCCCAAAAGTCCATATATTTTTCGATCTTTTTAAGGTAGTCTGTATTTGTTTCGATTCCATCAATCATCCTAGTATCAAATAATAGGTAGCCATCAAGCTTGCCTTGGTCATCCACAAGGTGGGTCAATAGTCTATTATTTTCTTGATAGATTATATAGCCAACGGCAAATGAGTCTTCGCTGGTGGAATATATTTCTACTAAGTCTGTCATATTTTCTCCTCTTATTAATTATTTAAAAACCTAGATAAGAATTCTTTAGTTCTATCGTGGGTTGGATTTGTGAAAATGTCATTTGGTCTTCCATCTTCTAAGATTATACCTTTATCCATAAATAATACCCTAGTAGAAACATCTCTTGCAAAGTCCATCTCATGGGTTACTACAATCATTGTAATCCCACTTTTGGCAAGCTTTGTCATAACTTCAAGTACTTCACCTACCATCTCTGGGTCAAGGGCACTGGTTGGCTCATCAAACAATAAGACTTTTGGGTTCATGCAAAGGGCGCGGGCTATGGCTACTCTTTGCTTTTGACCTCCGGATAGTTGGCTTGCCTTAGAATTTTTAAAGCTATCCATGCCGACATCTGTCAAATATTTCATGGCCAATTCTTGGGCATCTTTTTTTGACCTTTTCAAAACTTTTTCTTGGCCCAGAGTACAATTTTCCAAGACGTTTTTGTTTTCAAAAAGATTAAAGTTTTGAAAAACCATGCCTACTTCAGACCTATAGTGTCTTTCATCAAAGTGTTCAGCTAGGATATTTTTATCCATATAGTAAATCTCGCCGCTAGTTGGCCTTTCTAGTAAGTTTAGGCATCTAAGCAAGGTGGACTTACCAGAACCGGAAGATCCTATGATTGAAACGACTTCGTTTTTATTAACTTCAAAATTTATATCTTTGAGAACTAAGTTTTCTCCAAACTTTTTTTCCAAATTTTTAACCTTTAATATTGGCATTTTTTACTCCTGTAGTTGCTTCGTGGATGTATTCTCTTCCGTTCATTTTTCTTTCCAAGTGATTGATTATCCTTGTAATAACAAAGGTTAGTACAAAGTAGATTATTGCTGTAATCAAATATGTTGGGAAGTATTGGTAGGTTGATCCTGCTACAGACTTAGACATAAAGAATAATTCTGTTACAGATATTACATTAAGCACTGATGTATCCTTGATATTTATAACAAATTCATTGCCCAAGGATGGTAAGATGTTTTTCACCGCTTGTGGCAAAACAACATTGGTCATAGTTTGAAAATGGGTCATTCCTATGGCCTTACAAGCTTCAAATTGGCCGTTATCAATTGAATTTATACCACCTCTTACAACCTCTGACATGTAGGCTCCAGTGTTTATGGAAACTATGAGGATTGCTGCAAACATTGTCGAAAGGTCAATGTCAAAATATTGCTTGAGACCATAAAAAATTATTACAGATTGGACCATCATAGGTGTGCCACGGAATATTTCTACATAAGCTGATAAGATAAAGTTTATTATCTTATGAAGGATATAAGAAAATTTATTTTTGCTTTTATTTATCTCGATTTTTCTAATAACTGCAACAAGAAGTCCTATCAAAAATCCTAGTATTGTTGATAGTATGGCTATAAATAGGGTGTTTACTATACCTCTAAGAAATAGGGAAGAGTACTTTTGCCAGATTTGTTGCATTTCTTCAAAGAATGTTGGATTTTCTTCACTGCTTTCATTTGCACTAGTTAGTAGGACCATTTCCTTCATCAATTCTTCCCTTTGGTCGGTAGAAATATTTTCTAAAGCTTGGTTAAGCTTTGGAGTAAGGTCAGAATTCTTCTTGACACCTATAGAGATCGATGTAAGTGATGAGTCAACTGTAAAGCCGTTTCCTTCGCCAAATTGAACAAATATAAGGTCTTTGTTTGCAGTCATGGCACTTTCAGCACCTGGTTTATCAGAAACATAGCCATCGATGGTTCCTGCCTTAGTTGCGGCAATCATTGTTGGAAATGAATCAAGGGCTTGTTCCTTTTTTATATCTTGCATTTGATCTAACAAGTCATAGTGGTAGGTTCCCAATTGGCCAGTAAGTTTTGCACCGGCAAAGTCATTTATAGACTTAGCATCTTTATATTTCGAATTTTCCTTTAAGATTACTCCAACTACAGCATCGTAGTATGAGTCGGTAAAATCTATTTGTTCTCTTCTTTCTTCGGTTGGGCTCATACCAGCGATTATAACATCTATCTTCCCACTGGTAAGGGCAGGGATTAGACCATCCCAATCTATTTTATAAACTTCCAAATCCATATCAAGGCTTTGGGCAACTTCTTTTGCTATGGCTATATCATAACCATTGGCATATTCTCCTGAGGAGTTTTTTACAGGAACCCCTCCATTGCTATCGTCTACTTCTGAGAAGTTATAAGGAGCGTAGTTGACCTCCATGCCAACTCTTAGGACCTTTTTCTCATTTGAGCTTGCAAAACTTGTACTAGCAAAGGCTAGAATGGTGATTAACAAGGTCAAAATAATCTTTCTTACTTTTTTCATATTTTCTCTCCTAATCTTTCTGGGCTAAAAAAGTGTAAAAAAATACACGCGCTCATATCATCCATGGGACGATTGTGCCGTGTTACCACCCAAATTTATGTACACCTCACGATATACACCTCATCAAGTACATACATACTCTATTTCTATAACGGGCAATCCCGCCTTTAGATCAAATAATCCCCAAAGGTACTCCGAGTTTTTATTCACTAAACAAGCCTTTATCCCATTTCCACCGTCAGGGACTCTCTATAAAATTTAAATCTAGCTACTCATCTCTTCTTCGTTTTTACTTATAATACATTATAATTTAAAAATGTCAAGCTTTAAAGGTATATTAGAGAAAAGAGGTAATAAATGAAAATTAGTGATAGGCAAAATCAGATAATAAAAATTTTACAAGAAGAAGAACATCCCCAAAGTGGAACAGCTTTGGCCCAAAGATTTGGTGTTTCAAGGCAAATTATAGTAAAAGATATTGGAGTTTTAAAGGCTTTTGGGATAAATATCATATCTACAAATAGGGGTTACAAAATAGATGGTGAAGGCTCATTGACCTATATCATAGAATCTCACCACGAGGATAAGGATATAAGAGATGAGCTAAATACAATAGTTGACAATGGCGGAATCGTAGTTGATGTCTTCATAAACCATCCTGTCTACGGGGTGATTAAAAAGGATCTGGACATACATTCTAGAAGTGGTGTTACAAATTTTGTAAAAAATATGACTACTTCTATTCCTTTGAAGAATTTGACAGAAGACATCCACTACCACACCATAAAAGTTAAAAGTGAGGAAGACTTTGACAGAATAAAAAAAGCTTTGGCAGAGAAAGGTTACCTAAATTAATTTCTTAGTGTATATACATTTAAATGTTTTTGTGCTATACTTAACGAAAAGCATTTGAAAAGGAATTAGCATGAAAAAATATTTACAAGAACAAAACATCGACCTTTCAGCTAAGGTCTACTTTATCGATGCACTTGGAGCCATGGCCTTTGGTCTTTTTGCATCGCTTTTGGTGGGAACTATTTTAAATTCTATAGGAACTAGTTTTGGCATAGATTTTCTAACAGAGCGTATATGGCCACTTGTTACTAAGTCCACAGGAGCAGCTATAGCTGTTTCTATAGCCTATGCTTTGAAGGCTCCTAGCCTAATCTTATTTGCAGTTACTATAGTTGGCAACGGAGCTTACGAACTTGGTGGGCCAGTAGGAGTTTATGTTGCGACAATCTTTGCGGTAGAATTTGGCAAGCTAGTATCAAAAAGAACTAAGTTAGACATAATAATTACGCCAGCCCTAACTATCTTAGTGGGTATCATTGTGGGAGACTTTATTGGGCCAGGAGTGTCAGCCTTTATGGCAAGCTTAGGCAATATCATAATGAGAGCAACCGAACTTCAGCCATTTTTGATGGGTATTGTGGTTGCTGTTCTTGTAGGTCTTGCCCTAACTTTGCCAATATCATCAGCTGCTATTTGTATGATGTTATCCCTATCAGGCCTTGCTGGTGGAGCTGCAACAGTAGGATGTTCAGCGCAAATGATTGGCTTTGCCATAATTTCCTATAAGGATAATGGCCTAGAAGGACTTCTTGCCCAGGGTCTTGGAACCTCTATGTTTCAGGTGCCAAACACCATCAAAAATCCTTGGATATGGTTGCCACCGACTCTTGCAGGTGCAATCCTAGGCCCACTTGCGACAGTGGTTTTTAAAATGGAAAACTCGCCTTTGGGATCAGGCATGGGAACTAGTGGACTTGTAGGACAAATTGCCACAATTAATACCATGGCTGGGGCCAGATCAGTAAGTATTTTGCTTTTGCAAATACTTCTCCTACACTTTATTTTGCCATCGGTCTTATCCTTTATAATTTATAAAATAATGGGCAAAAAAGGCCTTATAAAAGATGGAGATATGAAGATTGATTTTTAGGACTTAAGAATATTTAAAGTCTTCTTTATGGAAATTTAATAAAAATTAGATATAATCATAAAAAGAGCATCATAAGATGCTTTTTTTAAATACAAAGGAGTTAATAATGGAAACAAAAAGAAATTTTGACCAATTTAAAGTAAATCTAAACGAAGGTTCATCAGTTGGTCATGTTATAGCAATCATGTCTGGTAAAGGTGGGGTAGGCAAATCCTCAGTAACTAGTATGCTTGCCAATAAATTAAACAAAGAAGGATACAAAGTTGGAGTTTTTGATGCAGACGTGACAGGACCATCTATACCTCAAGCCTTTGGTATCAATGACAATGTTAGAGGAACCAAGGAAGGTTTGATGTATCCAGGCATCAGTCGAGATGGAGTTGAAGTTATATCTGTAAATATGATTTTGCCAAATAAGACAGATCCGGTTGTGTGGAGATCATCAATAGTAACTGGCGTTATCAAACAATTCTACACAGATGTAGATTGGGGTAAGCTAGACTACCTACTAATCGACATGCCACCAGGAACAAGTGATGTACCACTTACAGTTTTCCAATCACTACCAATAGATGGAATTGTAGCAGTTGCAACTCCACAAGGCTTAGTTGAGATGGTTGTAGAAAAATCCCTAAAAATGGCTAAGATGATGGGCAAGGATGTCATAGGCATAGTCGAAAATATGTCATATTTCAAATGCCCAGATTGTGGAAGTGTCCACAAGATTTTTGGCGAAAGCAATATTGATCAAGTTGCAGAAAACCATGGCATAGATACAGTAGCAAAACTACCAATAGACCCACAAATAGCAGAACTAATAGATAAGGGTCTAATAGAGGATAAGAATCCAAGCGAACTTGACCCAATAGTTTCTAAAATCACAAGTTTATAGGAGGGGTTATGAAAAAAAGATTAATAGCACTTTTGTGTGCCTTTGCCCTAGTGATACCAAGCCTAGCCTTTGCAGCGGGCAAAGATAAAAATGATGTAATATATGGAGTTGCCCTAGATAATAAGAAGCAAGAACAAATGAATGATGTATTTGGAGTAAAAGCTGGAGATGCAAACACTAATTTTTCAACTGTAAATGGTAAAGATTTAGAAAAATATCTTGGCTATGAGGCTCCAGATGGAAATATGATTTCCTCTGTATATATAAAATATTTGCCAGCTAATTCTGGAATAAAGGTAAATATAAGCACACCTGCAAATATTACCCAAATAACCAATGGCCAATACACTAACGCTGCTATAACAGCAGGGATTACAGATGCAGATATATTTGTAGCAAGTCCAACACCAGTTACCGGTGAATCTGCCCTAGTTGGTGTTTACAAGGCCCTTGAAGAAAAGGGACAAGAAATCGACCCACGAAGGGCGAAAGTTGCTCAAGAAGAGCTTGAAACAGTAACAGAAATTGCAGAAGAAAACAAAGAAAAAACTAATTTTGATCCAAAAGAGTTAGATAAGCTAATAATAGAAGTAAAACAAAAATTAGCCGAACACAAGGAAGAAACAGGCCAAAATGCATCAAGCGAACAAATTGGAATCTATATCAACGATGCCTTAAAAAATGTCAACCTTGAAAATATTTTAAGCGATAACAATATAAATATTTTAATAAATTATTTTGATAAATACCAAGACTCATCAGCTATTGATAGTAAAGAAGTAAAAGAAAATCTCATCAAATTTGGCAATGAACTAGCAAATAATGCCAACGAGTTTTATGAAAATAATAAGGATTCAATTGATGATGTAGTCAACCAAGCCCAAGAAAGTGGTTTACTTGACTCAATCCTAGACTTTTTTAGATCAATTGTAAACTCTATAGCAAATTTATTTTCGTCAAATAATTAGACAAAAAGATCCAGACTCTCAAATGAGGTCTGGATTTTGCTATTGTACTATTCTTTTTATAGAAATTGGATTTCTAATAGGACTTATTATAATTCCAACTCTTGGGCTAGATGCATGGATCATATTGCCATTGCCATCAGCCATAGCTACGTGGGTGATATTATTTAGGCTCGTTCCAAAAAATACCAAGTCCCCAGCTTGTTCTTGACCAAATGGAATTTCTAATCCATATCTTTGTTGGCTTTGAGCAAAGTGTGGCAACTCTACTCCTATTTGCCTATAGATTTGCATGGTAAAACCGGAACAATCTATACCATTTGTAAGAGATACGCCACCTAGGACATAAGGACGGCCTACAAATTGGGTAGCCCATTTATAAAGCTCTACACCGACTGGATTGCCAGTAACTGGAACTTCAATCACAGATGTGTTTGTATCGTTATTTTGGACATTTTCATAAGTAGTTATTGTTTCATAATGAGTTTCTTGGATTTGTCTAACTTGGTTTCTGATAGACTCTTCATATTCCAAAGTTTCTTTGATATGTTTATTCATATCCTCATATGTATTTTTTAACTCTTCCAAGTCTTTCTTGTCTTTTTTAGAAATAGCAAGGGAAGATAGCTTAACATAGCCTGTTACAGGATCTTTTAGTTTATCTTCATTCTTACCAATTTCTACTGTTTGTGGACTTTCGGATAGGGTAACTACTTCTGGAATATCCTTTATAGAATCATCTAAAGTAACTGTCTTTACTCCAGAATCTTTGTCATCTGATAGGCTAAAAAGCAAGTCATTGTTGGATAAGTCCTCGATATCAGTTACGTTGATTTTCCTGTTATCCTTATAACTTTCATCATAAGAAACTTTCACAAATTCAGAATCTTTTACAAATTCTAAAATAGTTACTTTTGTTTGCTCCAAGAGCTTGTAGGGAGCAGAGTTTGTAGATTCACTATTAGCTTCGCTTTTTAGATTTGTGGCATCTATAATATTAGACTGGCTAAGCCTATAAAACCAAGATTTACCAACATAGCCAGTTTTCCCGTCAAAATTAATTTGGTACCAATTTTCATCTTCATCTTTAATTTCATACATAGTAAAATCTTCTATACCACCTAAGATTTCGCTATTTGTATCCTTTTCGCTACGTACATTAACACCAGGGCTTGTTTCTTTATTTAAAATAATAGAATCAGCATAAGCCGTGTTTGAAATGAAAATTTGAGAAAGGATTAAAGATGTGATAAATAATTTTTTTATACTTACAGACATTCAATTCTCCTAATTTATTACATAATAATTTTATTAGATAATAAATTTTCTGTCAAATAATCAGTACTTTTCATACAAAATGTAAGCAAAATCTACAAGGTCTTTGGAAAAACCATTGCGTAGGTAGGCCGAATCTAGCCTATTGATTCTTACCCTATCTAGGCCATCGGCATCCTTGAAAAGCTTTGCCAAAAATAAGGCCCTATCAAAGTCTGTGACCTCATATTCTCTGATTATATCCTCCATATATTTATCATCTGTAGAGTGGGCGGTGATTACTGCTTGGAGGATATTTGTATCGTCTTTGTCTATATTGGCATATTTAATAGATTCACTTGCTGCACGTTTGCCGTGATCTGTATCCCAACCGTCATTAACCCTTTTTGTATCGTGTAGGCAAGCAGCAAAGCGAATAATATCGGTATCTCTCTTGTCAAGTTCATACTTCCAGGCAAGGACTAGGGCAAAGAAAATAACCCTTTCTATGTGGTCTTGGCCGTGGACATTGCTTTTGAAAAGAATGTCAGTATTCAAATTTTCACAAGTATCTAGAAGTATATCAAAATATTTTGTGTCTTTAAATTCATTAAAAAATTCGTAATCTTTGATCCATTCGTCTTTACAAACTATATCAACTATTCTCATAAAATCTCCTTTTGTATTATTTTATCATTTTACATTGATTAAATAAAGTTAATATTTGTCAATATAAAAAAAGAGAGCGATAAATTCACTCTCAAATTACATTCTTATTTTTCTTTCTTCATAGATATTTAAAATAAGCATCAAAGCATAAATCACACTAAAGGCTGAAAAAGCTAGGGTTAATGAAGTTGTATTAAATGCTCTATTAATTCCCTCTAGGAAAAATGGAGCCAAAAATCCGCCGACATTGCATCCTATGAAAAGCAAGTTATTTGCTATACGAGCCTGAGATCCTTTGGCAAATCTTGCAACTTCTGCAAATAGGTATGGTGTGCACAAGGATTGGGAAAAGGCAAGGAAAAACATAGAAACTAGGTAAATATACATATTGTAACCAAATAAGGCGATAACCATATTAAAGATTACATAAATGCTGAGACCTAGGTAGAGCGTTTTTTCCCTCAATAGTTTATTGATTGCACCAAACATAAAGCCAAAAACCATGCCTGAAATTGGTAGGATTAGCATATATAGGCTTACATCAGCATCAAGACCCTTTGCTAGGGTTGCAATTGTTGGAAATCTTACACTTATAGCTGTGTTATTCATAATAATAATAGCTATAAAAACTACATAAAAAATTAATTGGCCACTTATCCTAAATTTTGACTCATCTTTGCTTTCAACATTTATGTCCACATCAGGAATTGTTCTATTAAAATTAAACATAATTAAAAAAGCAAAACCGTAAACCAGAAATGCAAGTTGCCATTGGATCTTGATTAAGAGACCTGCAATAAATAATAGGGCCATTTGTCCAATAAACTCTGCAGAAATTCTTATACCGTGTAGCTTATTTGCCTCGTCTCCTTCAAAAAATACATTTATATAATTGGCACTGTGTCCATTAAATAGGCCAACACCAGCACCCATCAAAAGACGGCTTATTATAATAGATGTATATGACTTAAATACTACTGGTGTAATCGCACTTAGCCCCACTAAAAATAGACCGGTATCCACGCACTTTTTCATACCGACTTTTTGGGTAATCTTTTCATTTAATAATATAGTCACAATTGATGCTATAGATGCAAGGGTTATCATCATTTCAGCATTTGTGATAGAAAGTCCTAAGTCTATTTGCATAAAAGCAAGGGTACCGGATACTACACTATTGCTGGCAACATAAATTGATAGGGCAAGTATTGCTATTTTTTTCCTTAAATCATTTTTCACCGAAATACCTCTTTTCATAAAAATATCATATCAAATGATAAATAAAAGGTAAATAATGTCACATTAGCGTAATGAATAAGAAAGGCCTAAAAATAGCCAATTCATATGTATTAATAAGAGAATAAGTTCAAATATTTGACTTTTGTAATAAATATTATGAAAAATAAAAAATATTATAAAAAGCTTTGTAAAAAAGGGCAAAAAAAGAGTGCTTGCTTAATCATGCCTAGCACTCTTAGTATTAATTTTATCTAGCGTCCAAGTCCCCGTATTTTTCTGGCTCTTGATCAAATTTCTTAACTGCATATGAGCAAATAGGGATGATTTTTACATTTTCCTTTCTGGCAGCTTCACAAACTTCGTCAACTAGCTTAGCTGCTAGGCCTTGACCTTGGTAATTGCTATCAACAACTGTATGGGTGATAGCCCAAGTGTCATTTGTTTTTTCTTCGTATTGGCAGAAGCCAGCTTTTTTATCACCATCTAAAGCTTGAGCTTCGTGTTCTTCTTTTACAAATTTTATAATCATTTTATTCACCTCTTATTGAATCTATACCCCAATAATGGGTAAATAAATAAAAATAATATAGGAGGAAATTATGGAAAGAAGAGATTTTAAATTATCAAGCGTATTAATTATTCAAATTTTGATGGCTCTTATTCTATATCTTTTAGGAAAGATACTTAATGGACCTATAGAAGAATCCGAACCATCGATTATTTACTCAATTTTGGCTTTGTTAATTACTATACTGGGAAATGTAACCCTTGCCCACGGTTTATTATTTAATAGGATGGGTACGGTTTCAGAATATTTAGATGGAATCCATGTTATAAATCCATCAAACTTTGGAGTTAGCCTATTATTAAATGTAATCCCAACTATAGCAATGACTTTAATTGGAACAGTTTTTGCTGCATCTTTAACTGTTAGCCTTCTGGCAGGAAACTATAGTGGCCTGGGATCTTTTGCTTTTGGTCTAATAATAATACTTGTATTATCTACTATATATTATATTTTTACCGCCTACCAATTTTTTGTCATAGCTGAGAATCCAAAGATGCCTTTTGGAGATCTTTTTAAAAAAGTATTTGTTGTTGGTAAAAATTTGGCTGGGCAAACAGTAAAGGTATTTTTGAAATGGATATTACTTCCTGTAATTATTTTTATAGTTTTGATAGTAGCCTTGTTTGGGGCGTCAAGTGGAGCTAATATTGGGGCAAGTATTTTTGCTGGGATTCTAAGCCTTGTTTTCATTGTTTATATAGTTGTCGCTTATGTATTTTTCCTAAACCAACTTTCATTAAACTATCTAGGTTACAAGGAGAAAAATAAAGAAGAAGCTTATCAAAAGCAAGTATTTGAATAAATATATAAGAGACAAAAGCTGACTTTTTTAGGTTAGCTTTTTTCTTTGCCTATTAGTCTTATTGTAAAGTATCTATGTGGTATAATTAAGTTAATTATCTATGTTTTAAACTTGAATTTAAATATATAAATGCTATACTAGTTAGACTTAGGAGGAATAGATGAATATTATTATCCTGGGAGCTGGTAAGGTCGGCTCTTATCTTACAGAAGAATTATCTTTACAAAATCACGATATTTTGGTAATCGATCAAGATAAGGATATCTTAAATAAATTACTTGAACAAAATGATGTCATGGCGCTTGTCGGCGATGGAACAGATATTGATGTATTAAAAGAAGCAAATGTCGATAACTGTGACATATTCATAGCCCTAACAAGAAACGATGATACTAATATTATCTCTGCAGCCCTAGCAAGAAATTTGGGAGCAAAGGACATAATACTTAGGCTAAGAGATACTAAGTATGTTAACAATTTGGATAATATAGTAGAACTAACTGGTTCTAATCTAGTAATAAATCCAGAATACCTTGCTGCAAAAGAAATTCAGAGATCTATCAAATATTCCCATGCTAGAAATGTACAAAGTTTCCTAGAAGATAGGTCAATGATGCTTGAGATTACTATTGGCAAAAATTCTAGGCTTGCTGGTCTTAGGCTTAGTGAGGCCGACTCATACTTAAACCAATTTGATGTGCTAATGGGCATAGTAAATGACCATGGAGAAATCAGTATACCTAGGGGTAATTTTATCCTAGAAGCAGGGCAAAAAATTTATATAATGGGAACAAAAGAAGATGTAGATACCTTCTATAAGGCGGAAATTCCTGAAAATATTAGAATGAAAGATGTGCTTATAATAGGTGCAAGCTCCTTAAGTTCACATCTAACTAGACTCCTACTAGAAAGAAATTTTAATGTTACAGTAATTGAAATTGATAGAGAAAAGGCGATTAATTTCCAAGAGCAATATGCTGAAGCCATAGTAATAAATGCAGATGGTTCAGATCCTGATATATTAGAAGAAGCTAGGGTTGAGAGCTTCGATGCTGTTGTAGCCCTCACAGGCATGGACGAAGAAAATATCTTGATTGCCCTAATAGCTGAAAAATATGGAATTGAAAAAATTATAGCCAAGGTAAATAGAACAAGCTTGTTAAAGATAACCGGAATCTTAGACCTAGATGCCACCTTTACACCAAAATCTGTAGCATCTAACTATATCAATAGGGTCATCAGGTCAAAGGTCGATTCTAAGGACATATCAACCTTAAACAACCTCTACAAGCTAGAAGATGATCAAGTAGAAGTCCTAGAATTTGAAGTAAGCGAAAACTCTTTGCTATTTAATCATAGTTTGAAAGAAGTAAAGGTAAAAGATGACACCCTAGTGGCAATAATTGAACATAGAAATCGTGACGGATCGATTGAAGTTGCTACAGGAAATTCTGTCATAGAAAAAGGTGATAGGGTCCTAATCATTACAAAAAGTAAGAATATGGCTCAAGTTGACGATATATTGGAGTAGGTATGAACATTAAAATTATAAATAACGCTATTGGAAGGCTATTGCAGGTACTAGCTTTATTGATGATTTTACCATTGATAGTTGCTTTTATTTACAAAGAAGGCACAAATGACAAATTATATTTCGTATTTCCAATTATCTTATCAGGACTTTTAGGGACTTTCTTAGTAAAAAAGGGAAGTACAAAAGGCCATGTATTTACTAGAGAAGCCATGTTTACCACAGCTTTTTGCTGGGTTTTGTACTCTATTATTGGAGCCATTCCTCTTTACTTGACACCAACAAACTATCCCAAATTTTTGGATGCCTTTTTTGAAATGGCAAGTGGATTTACAACTTGTGGTGCATCAGTTGCTACAAACGTAGATATACTTCCTCACTCAATAATATTTTGGAAATCATTGTCCCACTTAATAGGTGGTATGGGAATTTTAGTATTTACCCTTGCGATTTTGCCAAAGCAAAACAAAGAAGCAACAAACCTAATGCAAGCAGAAGTCCCAGGACCAACCTTTGGAAAAATCACACCAAAATTAGCAGAAACAGCAAGAGTCTTATACATACTATATCTTGCCTTGACACTTATAACTACAATAGCACTATTGCTAGCTGGAATGAACTTATTTGATAGTATCATATTTGCTATGGGAGCTGCTGGAACTGGCGGATTTGCAAACCATGGGACAAGTGTAGCCTTTTATGATTCTAGGTCTATAGAAATCATCCTTGGAGTTGCTATGATGCTCTTTGGAGTAAATTTCAACTTATATTACTATGCAATAATAAAATCTGTAAAAGAAAGCTTCAAATCAGAAGAACTTTGGGCATATGTAGGAGTAATATTTGTTGCGACAGTCCTCATATTCATAAGCATAAGACCAATCTATAATGATCCTTTGTATTCTGGATCAAATGCGTTTTTTACAGTGTCATCGATAATTACAACAACAGGGTATGTATCAGCTGACTTTGGCAACTGGCCATTTTTTGCTAGACACCTACTAACCCTACTTATGTTTATAGGTGGATGTGCTGGCTCAACAGCTGGTGGTCTAAAGGTCTCTAGAGTAGTGATGATGTTTAAATCTGCGATAAATCAAATAAAAACAGCTGTTAACCCAAAGAGGATTACAGTAAATAGATTAGATGGCAAAAAAGTAGATGATGATGTCGAAAGTTCAACCAATAGATATTTTTTGATCTATACGATTTTATTTGTAATCTTTATGATAATAGTTTCAATAGATACTAGTGATTTTGAAACGGCATTCACAGCAGTGGCGGCAACAATAAATAACATAGGACCATACATTGGAGAACTAGGCCCAATGGACACATTTGCAAGGATGAGCGACCTATCAAAATTCACATTGACCCTTGCTATGCTATTTGGAAGATTGGAATTATACCCAATGCTACTATTAGTATCTCCAATGACATACAAGAATATCAAGAAAAAATAAAAAACTTGATTTTTTGATTGACTTTTATAGTTTTAATCATTATAATTGCAGTGACAATAAAATAAAAAAACAAAAAACATTAAGAACACCTGTGGGGTAAGAACTGGTGGGAAATCTCACATTTATCCATACTTTAGACTCATTTATATGGCTAAAACTCACAACCACAGGGGGCAAATTGCCAAATCCGAATAATAAACTTCCTACCTATAGGGTTTAAATAATGAGTAAATAGGTAGGATAATAAAATCCTTGTTCAAAATAATGTGCAAGGAATTTTTTTGCCCAAAAAGAGTTGGAGAAGATATTTTTTTAAATATCTTGGACTAAAATTTTTGTTTTTTGATTGGATGATTATCTTGTGGTTTTTCGTTATTTAAGGATATACCGTTGCACTAAGGGAAGCTATCTAGTTACTTGTAGCATATTTATAGCATGTAAGTAAATACTTTTTTATATTAATATGTCTTTTATTTTGTTGTAGTTTAAGGTTATTCCTTCGACCTAAGGGGGAAAACCCAGGGGAGTTCCGATTCTCCCCAACTGGTTTCCCCCTTAAACCCCCATTTCCGCTACCCCTCGAAACGGCCACTCGCGTGGGGCGGATTGATAATACCAACATCAAAAATTGGGTTTTTGCAATCTCAAATTTCTAAAAATCGCAAACTCGCTTCGCTCAAACAGTGCGATTTTTTAAACGAAATTATGAGATCTTAAAACACCAATTTT
The DNA here is from genome assembly GCF_000312365.2 of Anaerococcus provencensis. Classification (GTDB taxonomy): domain Bacteria; phylum Bacillota; class Clostridia; order Tissierellales; family Peptoniphilaceae; genus Anaerococcus; species Anaerococcus provencensis. The sequence goes on from NZ_HG003686.1 coordinate 248,694, forward strand.
TTCCACCTCTAGGCTTAAAAACACTTAGACTTAACGGTGCAGCTTATAGTGCATAAACAGTTAAAACAAAAGAATTCTCGAAGAGAACTTCTTCTGCTCTGCGCACCACGCAGTGGCGGAGGGGGTGTAGAAGGTATAGGGGGATCGGGGGAAAGGAAAAAGGGGTCTCCGCTACCCCTAATTCCTATCCCCCGAGGTGCAGCGGAATATCCTTAAACTATAAATAAACCAAAAGATAATTAATCAATTAACAAAATAAAAAAATATTTTAAACTTTAAAAGGAGGGATTATGAAGAAAAAGAGCTTTTTATTATTGGCTTTAATATTATTACTATCATCTTGCTCATCAAGAGAAAAAAACCAGGTTGTTGTTTTTAATGCTGGTGAATATCTTGATTTGGATTTGATTCCTGAGTTTGAGAAAGAAACGGGGATTGATGTTGTTTATGAAACATTTACTTCTGATGAAGAGATGTTTATAAAGCTATCCCAATCATCAAATAACTATGACGTTATTTTTCCGTCAGATTATATGGTCCAAAGACTTAAGAAAAATGACATGCTCGAAAAAATTGATTTTTCTAATGTCCCTAATTTTAAATATGTGGAAGATAAGTACAAGGGCCTTGATTTTGATCCTAATAATGAATACACAGTGCCTTATTTCACATCACATTTTGGCATAATTTATAACAAGGATATCATCAAAGAACCTATAACGAAATGGGCTGATTTGTGGGACCCTAAGTATAAGGGTGAGATTATAATGTACGATTTGCCAAGGCTTTCTATGTCTGTTGCCCTACAAAAACTTGGTTATTCTATAAATACTACAAATATGGATGAAATAGAAGAAGCCAAAGAGGAGCTAATCAAGCAAAAGCCCTTGGTTTACGCTTATCTCACTGATGAGGCCAGGGACTTGGTAGTCCAAGGCGATGCGGCGATTACTGTTATGTATTCTGGGGATGCGCTTTTAATGCAAAGTCAAAATGAAAACCTTGAGTATGTGATTCCTGAAGAGGGAATGAACCTACAAGTAGATTCTATGGCTATTCCAAAGGGAGCAAAAAATAAAAAAAATGCTGAGATTTTTATAAATTATTTTACAGACCCAGATGTTTCTGCAAAGAATGCTGAGTGGATGGAAGGCTTCACGTCAGTTGTATCAGGTGTTAGAGAAAAGTTACCATTTTATATTGCTGATTCTGATATTGCCTATCCAGATTTTGATAAATTGCCAAAACTTGAGATGTTCAAGGACCTAGAAGGATTTATGCAAGTTTATAACGACAAATGGGTGGAAGTCCTAGCAAGCTATTAAGGAGGGGAAATGAGTCAAGTACTAAATTTAGTTGGAATTAACAAAGAGTTTGATGGCAAAAAGATCTTAGATGACATCAATCTATCGGTAGAAAGAGGAGAGTTCCTAACTTTAATAGGACCATCAGGATGTGGCAAGACAACAACTCTAAGAATTATTGGAGGTTTTGAAAATCCAGATAGTGGAGAGGTAATCTTTGAAGGTAAAGATATCTCAAAGCTCCCACCAAATGAGAGAAATATAAATACAGTTTTCCAAAATTACGCCCTTTTCCCTCATCTAAATGTATTCGACAATGTTGCCTTTGGCCTTAGGATAAAAAAAGTTCCTGAAAAAGAAATAAAAACAAAAGTTCAAAAATCCCTAGACTTAGTTGACTTGGCTAAATATGGTAACCGTGATATATCAAGGCTTTCAGGTGGTCAAAAACAAAGAGTTGCCATTGCTCGTGCCTTGGTAAACGAACCTGAAATTATACTATTTGATGAACCTCTTGGAGCCTTGGACCTAAAACTAAGAAAAAGGATGCAAATCGAACTAAAAAATATCCAAAAAGAAGTAGGAATCACCTTTATCTACGTAACACATGACCAAGAAGAAGCTCTTTCTATGTCAGATAAGATTGCAGTAATGAATAAGGGAATCATTGAGCAATACGGAACACCTCAATACATTTATGAAGAACCAGTAAATGCCTTTGTTGCAAATTTCCTTGGAGATTCAAATATCTTTAGGGGCAAGATGGTCGATAGGTCAAAGGTAAGATTTTTAAACCATGAATTCCCATGTGTAGATAAGGTTATGCCAGGCAAGGACGTAAGCGTCATGCTTCGTCCAGAATACCTCTACCTATCAAATGACGCTAGCCTTAGGGGCATTGTAGAAAATACAATGTTTAAGGGAACTTATTACAATATCAAAGTAAGTGGAGAAGATTTTTCTATAAATGTCCACAATCCAGAAAATGTAGAAATAGGCAGTGAGGTAGGAGTTGCCATAGACCCTGATGCTATACACGTTATGGAAGAGCCTACAATAGAGGCAGATCCTTATGATAACCCATTAGTTGAGGAGCCATCATGAAAAAATATTTAAATATTTACCTGGTTTGGGCGGGAGTTTTTATAATATTGCCGCTGATATTGATACTTTTGTATTCTTTCAACGGATCAGAATCTATAGCCTTTGACAATTTCACATTTTCCTTTAGAAATTATCAGAGATTTTTTGAGCCTATCTACCTAAAAATGCTTGGAATAACCTTACTCATAGCTTTTCTAGCGACACTAGGATGTTTATTGATTGGCTATCCTGTTGCCTATATAATTTCTAGAATGGATGAAAATGTGGCTTCATCATTAATCTTTGTCTTTATAATGCCAATGTGGATAAATTTACTCTTAAGGACTTATGGTTGGATTACACTTCTGGGCAGAAATGGTGTATTAAATAGGTTTTTAGCAAGTCTTGGCATGGACCCGCTTGGAATAATGTATACACCAACAGCTGTAGTCTTGGGCATGATTTATGAATTTTTGCCATTTATGGTAATCCAAATTTATAATGCCCTTAGAAAAGTTGACCCAAACCTTATAGAAGCCGCCCTAGATCTAGGAGCAAATAGAAAGACAGTATTTAAAAAAGTAACTTTTCCACTTTCACTTCCAGGAGTTTATACAGGAATTATAATGGTATTTATCCCTGCCATATCAACCTTTGTGGTATCAAACCTCTTGGGTGGACAAAAAGTTTATATGATAGGAAACCTCATAGACCAACAATTCACTTTCACTGGCAATTGGGGATTTGGATCGGCAACTGCAATAATTCTAATGCTTATACTAATCCTAGCCCTTGCAGTTCAAAGAAGATTTGGTAGAGACTTAGAGGGGGATATAGTATGAGAAAATTTCTAGAACGCTTTTACACTATCCTTGTATTTTTATTTTTGTACGCACCAATTGTAGTGATGATTGTCTTTTCTTTTAACGACAGTAAACTACGTGGCCGCTGGGTTGGTTTTACAACCGATTGGTATGTAGAGCTATTTTCTAATCCAGAGATTATAGGAGCGGTGAGAACTACCCTAATAGTAGCAGTAGCTGCGACAATAATTGCGACAATAATAGGAACATTGTCAGCTATTGGCATATCAGAACTACGTGGAAAACGCAAGAATATGATATTAAATATTAACTACTTACCAGTTTTAAACCCGGATATCATCACAGCTATATCTCTTATGGGCCTATATGGTTTCCTAAGGATGGAACTTGGTTACATTACCATGATTTTATCCCACATTATGTTTTGCATACCCTATGTCGTTTTGACAGTACTGCCAGCTGTAGAAACTATGGATAAAAATATTATAGAAGCTGCCCTAGACCTTGGGGCAACTCCATCATATGCTATAAGAAAAGTTTTGATACCAAATATTAAAAATGGAATCTTGGCCGGAGCTTTGATATCTTTTACCCTATCCATAGATGATTTTGCCATATCCTATTTCACATCAGGAAATGGCGTGTCTAACCTATCTATGACTATTTACGGCATGGCAAGAAGAGGAATCAACCCATCTATCAATGCCCTATCAGCAATAATATTTGTCATAGTATTCATATTTTTGTTTTTACAAAATAGGAAAGCTATTTTTGGCAAGAATAAAGAAAATCCTTCATTTATGCCAGCATAGCTTGACAAAATGCCTGATATATAGTAATATATACCAGTCGATTATAAAGTTTCTTCTTATGAAACTTTTCGATTAAATCGCGCTTCCTGTAAGCGATTTTAAAAACAAATGTCAGGACGAGTACAGCCGCCACCTATCAGCTGCGGTGTCCAAATGTGATAGGCGAAAATTTTATAGGAGGAATATTGATGAAATATCAAAAAACTTACACACCAAGCGCATCAGACATTGATAGAAAATGGTATGTCGTAGATGCAGAAGACATGGTGCTAGGTAGATTAGCTAGCCAAGTTGCAGCAATTTTAAGAGGAAAACACAAAGCTACATTTACTCCAAATATGGATACAGGAGATTACGTAATTGTAGTGAACGCTGAAAAAATCAGACTTACTGGTAACAAAGAAAACCAAAAAGAATACAAAAGATATTCAGGTTACACAGGTGGACTTAAAATAACAAAATACCAAGATATGATGGCAAAACACCCAGAAAGAATCGTTGAACATGCAGTAGTTGGCATGCTACCACACAACAAACTAGGTCGCCAAATGGCTAAAAAACTTAGAGTAGTAGTAGGACCAGAGCATAATCACGAAGCTCAAATGCCTGAAAAATTGGAATTAAAGTAAGGAGATTTAAATGGCAGATACAATTATTCAATCAACCGGACGTAGAAAATCTTCTGTTGCTAGAGTAACAATGAGACCAGGCAGCGGAAATATCGTAATAAACGGACGTGACTTAGACAATTACTTTGACTTTGAAACATTAAAAGTTATAGTAAAATCACCACTTAAACTAACAGAAAATGAAAACAGTTATGATATTAAAGTTAATGTTAATGGTGGTGGATACAATGGTCAAGCTGGAGCAATCAGACATGCTATTGCAAGAGCTTTACTAGAAGTAAACCCTGACTATAGACAAGCTCTAAAAAGAGCAGGCTTTCTTACACGTGACCCACGTAAAAAAGAAAGATACAAACCAGGTCAAAAGAAGGCAAGAAAATCTTCACAATTCTCAAAGAGATAATATTACAGAAATCACGAAGCACATACCAGTTATGTGCTTTTTTCGTATTTGAAATTAATTGTTACTACTAATCACAGACAATGCGATTTACTGGCAAATTATATCGATTGGAATTTCTTTCGAATGGAACGCTTTCTTTTGAGATATGTCTGTTATAATATATAGACAACTGCTTTTTTCTTGGGAAAATTTAAAGGTATAATTTTCATATGAACAATATAAACTACAACCTTGAAATGGAAAAAATAATAGAGAAGAATAAAAAAGATGGAGTTAGACCCAAACTTTCGATGCAAGTTTGTTGTGCTCCTTGTTCTACAACTGTTATGTATAGGATAAAGGAGGATTTTGATATAGATATGTATTATTACAATCCTATGATATATCCAGCAAGCGAGCTTGATAAGAGGACAAGAGAAGTGGATAAACTTGCTAAGCGCATGGGTCTAGATGGAAAGCTTATAGTGCCAGAAAATGATGTGAGAGATTTTGCTGATATAGCAAAAGTCAGAAAAGATACTCCTGAAGGGGGCGAGGCTTGTTATGATTGCTATAAGCTTAGGCTAGAAGAAACAGCCAAATACGCCAAGGAAAATAATTACGATTATTTTTGCACAACCTTGTCAATATCGCCATATAAGAACTCCAAATGGATCAATGAAATAGGCAAAGATTTGGAAGAAAAATATAAAGTAAAATACTTATATTCTGATTTCAAAAAAAGAAATGGCTATAAGATGTCCATAGATTTGTCTAAAAAATACGATTTGTACAGGCAATCTTATTGCGGATGTGTATTTTCCTACAAGGAGATGCAAGAATACAAAGAAAATATAAAAAATGACACAGATGAATAAAATCTGTGTTTTTTTTCTTTATATGGGTATTTGTATAATAACATAAGAAGAGGAAGTTTGTCATGAAAAATGTATCTTTAATTAAAAAAATAGAATATAGGGAAAATTCTGGAGAAATCTATCCTGTTACTATTGATATAGGATCTGCTTTCGACAGAGATGGGATAACAGAAGTTTATTCCAAAATTAAAGATAAGAGTTTGCTTTCCAAGGACTCTCTTGTTTTGGGCAAAAATACCTTTACAATACAGGTTCTTTTGGAAAATATACCCAAAATAGCAAAAATTTTATTGGATAACAACTTACCTTTTTATGGGATATACGTTCTGTATGACAATTTTTTAGAAATGAATGAAGGAGATAAAAATGAGTGAAAATGTATTAGATTTATTAAATGAACAAATGAACTTTGAGTATGAATCAGCTTATATTTACAAGGCAATGAGCGCTTATACAGATGATTTGGACCTAGATGGATTCACATCATGGCTTGACATCCAAGTTGAAGAAGAAATTTTACATGGTGAAGGCATGAGAAAATTCCTTCAATCAGTAGGATATAAGCCACATTATGCAGCAATCAGTGAACCAAAATCTGAATACAGCAGTGTAACTGATGTTATAAGATCTGCCCTAGAACATGAAAAAGAAGTAACAAAAAGAATCACACACATAGCAGATGTAGCACGTGACAGTGATCATCGTGTATTTTCATTTATCCAATGGTACATCGATGAACAAGTTGAAGAAGAAGAAAACTTCACAAAGATGTTAACAAGACTTGAAAGAGTTGGAGATGACTGGCATTCAGTTTATATGCTTGATAATGAACTAGGCAAGAGAGGCCCAGCAGAAGCTCCTGATGTAACTCCACAATAATATGAAAAAAATAATTTCAAATTCTAGCCTAATAGCAGGGGTAAACACCAATGGTGGATATATCGACTCACTTAAGCTAGGAGACAAGCCAATATTTTTCCCAAAGCTTATGGTAAAAATTGGTGATGAATTGAAAGTTAGAGGGGGCATGCATGTGTGTGCCCCTAATTTTGGTGTTTCTACAATTGATGAGAACTTGCCTGCTCATGGTTTTTGTAGGGATAGAGAATGGAAAATAGAAGAATCAAGTGAATCTAGCATTAAACTTTCATTAGAAGGTGAGGGAGAGTATGAAGATACCTTATTCACACTTTTCTATGAACTTACCAATAAATCTTTATTTGCCAGCATAAAAATAGAAAATCAAAGTCAAAGTGATAAGATAATTGCACCAGCTTTTCATCCTTATTTTTATACTGACCACGAAGATTTTGTAATTGATGATGTGCAAATAAACAAAGAGGATTTGCCAAATAGCATCTATAACAAATCTGAATCTCAAGAATTTTCATCAAACGACAATCACATCGTGGTTAAAGGGATTACAAATGTAAATGAATTTGTATTTTGGACTGATTATAAGGGCGAATATATATGCGTAGAGCCAACTTATAATTCAACTGCCTTCTCTGATCAAAATAAGCAAGCTTATAAATTAGGTCCAGGATCTGACTTCGAATTAAAAATAGAAATTAAAGTTCTTGATTAATATTATAAAATATTTTCAAATATCTATTGAATTATTTTAAAATGTGGTATAATACTATTAAGAAATTTAAAACGATCGAAGGAGAATGAAATGCTTACAACAATTTTGTTTTTAGTAGCAGGTGGACTAATATGTGCATTTGTTTTTAGAATTTTATTTGCTATTCTAGGCTTTGTCCTAAGACTAGTTGGTGGTGTTCTACTACTACCATTTTTAATAATTGCTGGCATTTTGTTAATACCTTTTGCAATACTCGGATTGGGTATAGGCCTTGTAATAAAATTACTACCAATAATACTTTTGGGAGGGGCAGGATACTTCCTCTACCAAAAGTTTGCTGATCAAGGTAAATATTGGTACAAGTAAGATAATAGCCGCTACAGTTTGTAAATTGTGGCGGTTTTTATGTGCTTAAATTTGGTTGAATAGATGAAAATCAAAGATTTGTTTTAACTGGTTTTCGGTTTTTAATTATGATTTATAAAGTTATTTTTTGTTGTATAGTGATTATATTGAGGTGAATAAATTGGAAAATTTGGATAAAATTCATAAACAAGTACATAAGGCCATCCTAGAAGTTATCGATGCTTCTGGTATTGGCGAGGACGATATATTAGTTTTGGGTGGATCTACTAGTGAGATTGTAGGTGGTGCGATTGGTAAAGATTCTTCACTTGAAGTTGGAGAAGCTGTTATAGATGAGTTTTTGATAATTCTAAATGAAAGAAAAATCAATCTTGCAGTCCAAGGATGCGAACATATAAACAGAGCCCTTGTGGTTGAAAGAGAACTTGCTAAGGCACGCGGACTTGAGATTGTATCAGTCATTCCAGCCCTTCATGCAGGCGGATCACTTGCAGTTAATGCCTATAAGAAGTTTAATGACCCGGTTATGGTTGAACACATAATAGCTGATGCAGGTATTGATATTGGCGATACAGAAATTGGCATGCACGTGAAATTTGTTCAAGTGCCGCTGAGAATTACTGAGAAATTTGTTGGAAATGCTAGGCTAACAGCGCTTAAATCTAGACCAAAGTTGATTGGCGGAGCACGTGCTGTTTATGAAGTTTAAAAGGGGATAGATATGGATTATGATGTAATTGTTGTAGGTGCAGGTGCTGCAGGCGCTTTTATGGCCTATGAATTCAAAAAGCTAAATACTGATAAAAAAGTTCTAGTAATTGATGGAGGTAGGAAGGTTCATGGGAGGACTTGTCCTATAACAGAGGGCAAAGTTGACCATTGTATAGGCTGTAAGCCATGTAATATTATGTATGGCTTTGGTGGAGCAGGTACCTTATCTGATGGTAAATACAATATAACAACCAACTTTGGTGGAGATTTGCACCAGTACATAGGCGAAAAAAAGGCCATGGAACTTATGGAATACGTGGATTCAGTTCTCATGGAATTTGATGGTGGAAACGACCTTGAGTTATATTCTACAGATAAAAACGACCTTAAAACTAAGTGTCTAAGGTATGACCTCCACTTACTCGATGCCAAGGTTCGCCACTTCGGTACAGAAAGAAACAAGATAATCTTACAAAGAATCTATGACTATGTAAAAGATGACATAGATTTTAAATTTATGTCAATGGTCACAGATGTCGACTACCAAGATGGTCAGTATTCTGTGAAAACAGATGATGGTAATACCTACACTTGCAAGGACCTTGTTCTTGCATCCGGTAGATCTGGATCAAAATGGGTATCTCAAATCTGCGACAAATTCAATATAACAACCAAGAAAAACAGGGTAGACATTGGAGTTCGTGTAGAAGTTCCTGCTGAAGTTTTCAAGCATATAACAGATGATGTTTACGAAGCAAAGATAATGTATCAAACCAAACAATATAACGACGTTGTAAGGACATTTTGTATGAACCCATATGGTCAAGTTGTTACAGAAAACACCAATGGTGTTCTAACAGTAAACGGCCACTCATACACAGATCCTGCCCTAAGAACAGAAAATACCAACTTTGCTCTTCTAGTAACAAATAGATTTACAGAACCATTTGAAGACTCAAACGAATATGGCGAATCTATAGCAAAAGTTTCAAATATGCTAGGTGGGGGAGTGCTTATGCAAAGATTTGGCGATCTTGTCAAAGGACGTAGGTCTTCAGAAAGACGTATGGCAAAATCATTTACCAATCCAACCTTAAATGCCACAGCTGGAGACCTTTCCCTAGTTATGCCAAAAAGACAACTTGACGACATTATAGAGATGATCTACCAACTAGATAAAATTGCCCCAGGTATGGCAAATGACGACACACTTTTATATGGTATAGAAGTTAAATTTTACAACTCTGTAGTAGATGTTGACAATAAATTTGAAACATCACAAAAAGGCCTATACTGCCTAGGAGATGGATCAGGCGTAACCCATTCCCTATCCCAAGCATCTGCATCTGGAGTAGAAATGGCAAGGATCCTAAATGGAGAAAATTAAGTGAAATATTTTTACGAGCAAATTTCAAAAAAAGATGGAGTGGTCCTAAGAGGGGTAGTGAATACTCCTGATGACTTTGATAAAAATAAGAAATATCCAACAGTAATAATGTACCACGGCTTTGGTGGTGATAGGGATGGCAGGACTTGGATGAGGATTCAAAACGCCAAACATCTCACCCAAAGAGGATATTTAGTAGTAAGATTTGATTTTTCTGGAACCAATGAGTCCGATGGCAACTTCTATGATATGACCGTCACAAGAGAGCTTTACGAAGCCAATATGATTTATGATTTCACAAAGACTAGGTCATATGTAGATAAGGATAGGATTTATCTCATCGGCCACTCACTTGGAGGAGTTATATCAACTCTCATAGGAGAGAAAATTAACCCAAGGGCCATAGCCCTACTTGCACCAGCTAGCGATATGAATAACATTGACTATCTAAAGGTTGCAGTCCAAATCAGAGTAGAAGATGAATATAGTAACTTAAGTGAAATAGAGAAAATCAAAAAAATCAAAGACCTAGAAGATATGGATATAGGTGGGGAGAAGCTTCACAGAAGATTTTGGTTGGACTTCTTAAGATATGATATCTACGGTGCAGCAGAAAAATATAAGGGAAATGTCCTAATCCTTAGAGGTAACCAAGACGAGCTTGTATTTAGAGATTCAAATGAGAAGTTATATAAAGCTTTCCCACACTGCCAATATGAAGAAATCGATGGAGCAGATCACTCATTTACCAACTACGATCACAGGCAAATAATATTTGACAAAATGTATGAGTTCTTTGAAGAGAATAAGTAAAACTAGCCACAAGAAAATGTGGCTTTTTTAGGTATGACGGGCATGTTCTAATGCTGGGGTGAAAATCCCTACAGAGCGTAGTTACCAACGAATCTAATAGAGACTTGCAAGTTTTAGATGGTGACATCTAGGAGAGAAGAACGGGTAGCGAAATCGTGGCTTGACGAACAGGAACAGAATACAAGGCGTAACAGGTGGGCAAGCTAGCTAAAGATAGCAAAGGCCCAAAAGGTAACCGTAAACCCAAAGCGTAAATTCTGCAAGTAAACGATGAAAGTAATAGGACTTATCCCGTGAGGTCTCATAGACGACACAGTAGTAACAACGAACTATGAGAAGTCAGAAGAATCCATAGTAGCGAAGAAGTTTCTGTAATGGAGATGGAGCGAAGGGAGGAACAATATTTATTGTAATATTTGAAAAGGATGCACTATGACTTGATGAAATACAAGAAATGACGTATTCATTCCTCAAGGTTCGGATACAAAAAGAATAAAGTTAAATAGTTTCATCAGAAATAAACAATATGATACAAGAGATTGAACCGCCGTATGCCGAACGGCACGTACGGGTGGTGTGAAAGGGACTAGATTTTAGCCCCTATTCGATTTGCACTAAAGCCCTTAGGGGCTATTTTTCTTTGCACTAATTAATAAAAGGGTAAAATCATAAGCAGGAAAAGTCTCATTAGGAGGAAGAAATGAAAGCTATACTAACAGTCATAGGAAATGACCAAGAAGGAATTATCTATAAAATTTCTAAAGTTTTATATGAATACAATATCAATATCCTTGATCTAAGCCAAACTATAATGGAAAATCAATTTGTAGGAATGTTTAATATCGACTTTACAAAGTCAGAGGCAGACTTTGCTGAGATTAAGAAGGCCTTTGATAAGCTAGCCGATGCGAACAATCTCGAAATAAGAATCCAAAACGAAAAGCTCTTTGACGCTATGCACAGGATTTAATATGGATAAGAATAATATTATTGAAACAATCAAAATGCTAGATGAGGAAAATCTCGACATCAGGACCCTTACTATGGGTATTTCCCTTTTTGATTGTATAGACAAAGATTATAAAAAAGCATGTGATAAAATTTATGATAAAATCTTAAGAGAAAGCAAGGACTTTATCAAGACTTCTAAGGAAATCTCTGCAATATATGGTGTGCCAATCATTAATAATAGGATATCTGTTACACCAATTTCTCTTATTGCGGCAGCGACAGACCTTGACGATTACACTCCATTTGCCGAATGCCTCGACAGGGCGGCCAAGGACGTTGGAGTAGACTTTATAGGGGGCTTTTCTGCCCTAGTTCAAAAGGGCATGACCAAGGCTGATGAGATTTTGATTAAATCTATCCCTAAGGCCCTATCGAATACCGACCTGGTATGTTCAAGTGTAAATGTAGGATCAACTAAGGCAGGAATCAACATGGATGCTGTAGCCATGTGCGGGGAGGTCGTAAAAGATTTGGCAGAAAAAACTAAGGATACAGATGCCCTAGGATGTGCCAAGCTTGTAATATTCTCAAATGCCGTAGAGGATAATCCCTTTATGGCAGGAGCCTTCCACGGAGTAAGTGAGGCCGATACAGTAATTAATGTCGGAGTTTCTGGACCTGGAGTAGTAAAGGCAGCAATTTCAGGCAAGGATGATCTTCCAATCAATGAAATCTGTGAGATTATCAAAAAGACAGCCTTTAAAATCACTAGGATGGGCGAGCTTGTAGCAAGAGATGTCTGCGATAGACTTGGCAAGAGCTTCGGAATCCTTGATCTATCCCTAGCTCCAACGCCAGCAATTGGCGATTCTGTAGGAAGAATCTTAGAAGAGATTGGAATGGATAATGTAGGGGGACACGGAACAGTTGCAGCCCTAGCCCTACTCAATGACGCTGTAAAAAAGGGCGGTCTTATGGCAAGTGCCTCTGTCGGAGGACTTTCCGGTGCCTTTATACCAGTGAGCGAAGATGAAGCGATGATTAAAGCAGTAGATGGAGGACATTTGACCTTTGACAAGCTAGAAGCCATGACCTCTGTTTGCTCTGTTGGTCTTGACATGATTGCAATCCCCGGCTCTACAAGCTCAGCTACAATTTCTGCCATGATTGCAGATGAGGCGGCAATAGGAATGATAAATGCAAAAACAACTGCAGTTAGAATAATCCCAGTTCCAGGAAAGGAAGTTGGAGATTATGCCGAGTTCGGTGGACTTTTAGGCTATGCACCAATTATAGATATAGGAAATTCAAATTCAGATAAAATGATCAAAAGAGGCGGCCACATACCAGCCCCTGTTCACTCATTCAAAAACTAAGGAGGAAATATGGAAAACAAAAATCCAATTGTAACATTTGAAATGGAAAATGGAGATACTTTCAAGGCCGAACTCTACCCAGAAGTTGCTCCAAACACAGTAAGAAACTTTATCTCACTTATAAATCACAATTTCTACGACGGAGTAATCTTTCATAGGGTAATCAAAGGCTTTATGATCCAAGGAGGAGACCCAGAAGGAAGAGGAATTGGTGGTCCTGGCTATGCTATCAAGGGAGAATTTGCTGCAAATGGCTTTGAGAATAACCTAAAACACGACAGAGGAGTTCTCTCCATGGCAAGGTCTATGATGCCAGATAGTGCAGGTAGCCAATTTTTTGTAATGCACAAAGACAGCCCTCACCTAGATGGCCAATACGCAGCCTTCGGCAGAGTAATCGAAGGAATGGATACAGTAGATAAGATAGCAGAAACAAAAACTGACTTCCAAGATAAACCAAAAGAAGATCAAGTGATGAAGACAGTAACAGTAGAAACTTTCGGCGTAGACTATGATGAGCCTGAGATAATTGAATAATGTAAATAAGCATAGCTAAGTTAGATTGTGGCTATGCTTATTTTTTAATTTCTATAATTTTTGTAAATATTTCTATATCTAGTTGGAGTCATATTTTCGTATTTTTTAAACATTCTAATGAATATACTCTGAGACTTATAACCTATTTGTTTAGATATTGTATCTATGGTTTGATTTGTATTTATTAGCAAGTCTTTTGCTTTAGACATTCTTACTAATATTATATAAGTTTTAAAATTATAACCTGTTATTTTTTTGAAATGTCTACTTACTTCATATTTATTTATATAAAACTTTCTCTCTATCATTTCTAAATTTATATCTTCCATATAGTACTCATTTATGTAGTCTTGAATCTTGTATATTATTTCTTCAAATTCTTCTCTTTCTCTCTTGAAAAAGTATTCGTTAGATCTAAATATAATAATCATAACTTGGTTGAAAATAAGATTGGAATAATGGGAAGATAATATAAGTTTAGGTTCCTCATTGATTAAAATATCGAATAGATTCACAACTTCTTTTGCTTCAGTATTTGTCAAATTAAATACATATGGAAAATCTATAGGCCTACTTTGGAAAATTTTGATGTATATTTCTGAAGGTAATAGATTTATTTTTAATATATTATCAATATTTACAACATATCGCTTATAGGGATAAGTATTGATAATCATAGAGTGCTTTTCAAGGTTGGATATAACAACCAAAGAGTTTTTATTTGCTAATACTTTCTTATTTTCTATCAAAAAAGTACTACTTCCGCTTGTTATAAAAATAAGCTCTACATTATTATGATAATGTGTATTTTCAATATTATTCTTATTTTCAGTGTAATAAATATTTATATTATCTTCCAAACTATCCTCCTAAATACAAGAAATGTAAATAGAATTACAAAAATTACTATCTTTATATTTACTTTACTATGTTATAATCGCAATTAAAGAGGAGGATGTATGGAGTTTAATAAAAGAAGGTTTAGCTTCGAGACATTAAATGATTTAAATAATGAGATTAATAAGTTTAATTTAGCTGCTTCAGAAAACGTTACAGAGTTAACTTCTCCAATTAAGCTTGGTGATTTTATATTAGCTAATAGGATAGTAGCTTTACCAATGGAAGGTGTGGATGCAGTTAATGGAGCACCTACAAAACTTACTAGGGATAAATACATAAATGTTGCCAGTGGTGGATACGGCCTTATATGGCTTGAGGCTACGTCTGTCAATCGAGAAGGAATGAGCAATGATAATCAATTAATCATCAACGAAGATAATTATGATGAATTTAAAAGATTAAATGAAGATATAAAAAAAGCATCAAAACAATCCTCATATAAAAAAGAAGCCTATACAGTTCTTCAATTAAATCATTCTGGACGATATTCAAATCATAATAAAAAAGAAAATGCACAAATAGCAACTCATAGAAGACTTCTGGATGAAAAAAGAGGGATAGAGAGTGATAGGAAATTAGTAACTGATGATTATCTTGATAAATTAAAAAACGATTACCTGAATGCAGCTAAGCTTGCGAAAAAATGTGGATTCAATGCGGTCGATATAAAATCTTGTCATGGCTATCTATTGTCTGAACTTCTTTCCGCATTTGATAGGTCAGGAAATTATGGGGGAAGTTTTTCTAATAGGAGTAGGTTCTTATTGGAAACTATTGATATGATAAAGTCTAATTCAGAATGTCAAGATTTAGATATAGCTATAAGGCTTAACATGGCAGATTTGACGGAAAATGGATTTTCTACTACAGAAAACCTCCAATATGACCTAGAAGAAACTCAAAAGCTTATTAATTTATTGAGAGATCGTGGAGTAAAACTTATATCTTTGACTTTAGGAAACCCTTACTATATTCCTTATGTTAATAAGCCTTCTGATTTGAAAAAAAATGAAGATATAGAAGATCCTTTTACTTCCTCTTATAGGATATTCGAAATGAGTAGAACATTACAGAGAAAGTTTCCGGAAATATTCTTTGTAGGGGTTGGTTATACTTTCTTTAGGCAATTTGCGGCAAATGTTGCTGAAAATGAAATAAAAAATAACGATATCAAACTTGCTGGTTTTGGAAGAGAGGTTTTAGCATATCCTGATCTTGCTAATGATATTTTGACAAATGCTTGTCTTGATAAGGATAAAGTTTGTATTACTTGTGGATTATGCTCAAAGCTTAAGGCTAATTTCTTACCTGCAGGATGTGTTGTTAGAAACAAAGAGACATATGGTAAGTATTTAAAGGAGCTAGACAAATGATTGGTAGAGTAGCGATTGTTACTGGTGCAACTAGGGGTATTGGCTTGGGCATTACAAAACAGCTCTTAGTTGATGGTTACAAAATATGCGCTTTTGGAACAAGAGATATAAAAGATTATGAAGAATTTAGCGATATTTATGATCCTGAAAGTATCTTTTATTTCAAGGGAGATATTTCAAATATTGATGATAGGAAACAATTTGTATCCAAGGTCTACGAAAAATTTAAGTCAATAAATGTATTAGTAAACAATGCAGGAGTTGCTCCGAAGGTAAGAGAGGACATACTTGAAGTATCTGAGGAAAGCATTGATAGACTATTTGAAATTAATACTAAGGCTATGTTTTTCTTGACTCAAGATATAGCTAAAAGAATGATTAGCGATAAAAACACAGATAAGTGTATCATTAACATTTCATCAATATCATCATCTGTAGTAAGCGTCGATAGGGCAGATTATTGCATATCTAAGGCTGCCATATCAATGATTACTAAATTGTATGCAAGTAGACTTGCAGAGTACGGGATTAATGTTTATGAAATTCAACCTGGAATTATAAAGACTGATATGACTAAAATAGCTGAGCAAAAGTATGATAAGTTATTTAATGAAGGAATAACTCCGATTAGACGATGGGGTTATCCAGAAGATATAGCATTAGCAGTTAGCGCTCTCGCTGAATTTAAATTCAAATATACGACAGGGCAGGTGATAAAAGTTGACGGCGGATACACTTTACAAACTCTATAGAGAAAAGTTTGATGCAATAATCGTTGGTTCTGGAGCATCCGGTTTTAATGCAGCAAATAGACTCTTCGAAAGAGGAGTAAAAAACATAGCTATAGTAACAGAAGACATTAATATGGGAACTAGCAGAAATGCAGGTTCTGATAAGCAGACATATTATAAATTATCCTTAGAATCATCTGATTTAGACTCGGTAGATAAGATGGCTAAGGTGTATGTTGATGGTCTACAAATGCACGGAGATATAGCAAAAGTTGAAGCAAGCGAATCAGTTAGGGCATTTATGAATCTTGTTGAATTAGGAGTTGAGTTTCCTTTTAATGATTATGGGGAGTATATAGCTTATAAAACTGACCATGACCCAAACAAAAGAGCTACTTCAGCTGGCCCATATACGTCAAAGCAAATGACTGAAAAATTAGAAAAAAGAGCATCTGACTATGGAATAAAAATTTTAAATCATTTTAAAGTTATTAAAATTTTCACATCAGATAATGCTTTTGATTCTATCTTATGCTTACATAAGGATAATTTCTACCTAATTGAAGCAAATAATATCATATATGCTACAGGAGGGCCAGCTAACATCTACGCAAACAATGTCTATCCTCATGGTCAAAAGGGAGCTAGCGGACTTGCTTTTGAAGCTAGAGTCATGGGAATGAATTTAACTCATTTTCAATATGGAATGTCATCATTAAATCCTAAGTGGAATGTATCAGGTACTTATATGCAAGCAATGCCTAGATTTTACTCTCTAGATCAAGAAGGTAAAGAACATGATTTCTTGGCAGAGGAGTATGAAGATTTCAATGAACTTTTGAAAAATATTTTTTTAAAAGGATACCAATGGCCATTTGATGTTAGAAAAATAAAGGGGTCATCTTTAATTGACTATTTAGTATATAAGGAAGAAATAAATAAGAAAAGAAGAGTCTTCATAGATTTTAGGGAAAATCCTTCATATAAGGAGATCGAATTTAATAAATTAGACGATGAGGCTAGAGAATATATATTAAAAAATAATGCGGACCTTCCTAGACCTATTGATAGATTAATAAAAATGAACAAAAGAGCCTATGATTTTTATTTAGACCATGGAGTTGATTTAAAGAAACAATCCTTAGAGATTTCAATTTGTGCACAACATAACAATGGAGGTCTTTATATTGACAAGGACTATGAAACTAATATAAAAAACTTCTATGCGGTAGGTGAAGTTGCAGGAAGTCATGGGATTTATAGGCCGGGTGGATCTGCATTAAATGCAGGTCAAGTTGGATCAAAAAGGGCAAGCGATAAGATAAGTCTTACCAGAAGAATAACACCTATAAGAGATCATTATAAACAAGCAAGTGAATTTATAGGAGAATTTTATAAGTTAATCTCTAATGAAAGCAACATATATGAGCTTATAAGACAAGCACAAGCTGAAATGACAGCAAGTGCAGCAGCTTTTAGGAATATAAAAGCGATTAAAGAACTAATACTTAAGCGTAGATATACTTATAAAAATTTTTATGATTTGGTTAAAATAAATAATAACGAACTTATAAAAGCATTCGAGTATTATGATATAATTATTTCTCAATTAGTTTACTTAGAGGCTATGTTAGATTATTATAAAAAAATAGATGCAAAAATAGGAGGTAGTATATATTTTGAAGAAGATATAGATTTTAATTCAGAAGGTAAATTTGTAAATGAAATTCAAACAGTAGAGTTTGACGGGGAGGAATGTACATTTGATTGGGAAAAAATTAGAGAAATCCCATCTAATAATTATCCCTTTGAGATTCAATGGAAGGAATATTTAGACAAAGGGAGAGGTTTATAAAATGAAGGCAGTGTTTTTGCTAAGCGAGGAGAACTATAAACGTATATATTCTGATGAGTGCTTAGAAAAAATAAAGAAAGAAGTTGAAGTATTAGGCAGATTTGATTCGATTGCAGAAGCTGTGAATTTAAGTGATGTTGATTTCGTATTTTCTGGTTGGGGAGCAGTGCCCATGGATAAAATAGCTTTAGATGCTATGCCGAAGCTTAAGTTAGTTTTATATGGGGCAGGATCAATTAAAAAAGTCCAAACTGACTATATGTGGGAGAGAGATGTAGATATTACATCTGCAAGTTCAGCAAATGCAATTCCCGTTGCTCAGTACACTACAAGTTTAATTCAATTGTTGTTGAAAGACTTTTTTAAGTTAACATCTATAGGTAAAAGCGAAAGAAAAAACAAATTAGATGTTTATAATTTGTCGAAAGGTTTTTATAAAAGAAATATAGGAATAATATCTTATAGTAAGATTGGTCAAGCTGTTATAAATAATTTAAAATATCTTTCTGACAACAATATTTATGTATACGACCCATTTTATGATGAAGATTTTTTCAAAAAAGAAGGTCTCATCAAGGCAGAACTCAATGAAATATTTGATAAATGCGATGTAATCAGCCTTCACTCTCCATTACTTAAAGAAACAGAAGGTATGATTACTATTGAGCAGTTTTCAAGAATGAAAGAAAATGCTTCATTTATAAATACAGCTAGGGGAAAAATTATTAATACTGAAGACCTAATAAAAGTTTTTACTAGTAGAAGTGATCTTACGGCAATATTAGATGTTACTGACCCAGAACCTTTAAGCAAAGATTCTTCATTATATGATATGGATAATATTATCTTATCGCCACACATAGCTGGCTCTATAGGAAATGAGACGTATCTTATGGGAGAGATGATGTACGAGGAGTTAATAAGGTATATAAATGGTAGAGAATTAAAATATAAAATTTCTCATGAAGATTTTAGGAGGATGGCATAATGAAATTAATTGGTTTATGCTCAGTCACATTCAGAGATAAAAGTGTAGATGAAATTGTAGACATAGCTATTGAAAATGGTCTAAACTTCATCGAATGGGGAGCTGATATTCACTTACCTCCTGGAGATTTTGAGAAGGCAGAAAGAATAAAAAATATATGTCAAAAAAACAATATCTTTTATTCTTATGGGTCATATTTTAAATATAAAGAAGATGATGACATAAATTTAGTCTTAGAAACCGCAGAAGTTTTAGGTGCTAAGGATGTCAGGATTTGGGCTAAAAGAATTAGTTCAAAAGAAATATCAGCTTTGGATTATGAGAAATTTATTAGGGTAAGCAAAGAAATCTGCGATAAAGCCAAGAACAAAAATATTAATATAAATTTTGAAAATCATAGAAAAACTCTTACGGATACTACTAAATCAGCTAAAAAGTTATTAACCGATATAGATAAAGATAATCTATATATGTATTGGCAGCCCCAGGCAGGAAATGATACAAGTGAAAGACTCGAAGCTATAGATATATTAAAGGATAAAATCTCAAATGTCCATGTATTTAATTGGGATGATGAATTTAATAGATATCCTCTAAAAGATGCAAGAGATGAGTGGAAGAGTTATGTGGATAAACTTGGAGACGATAGAGCTTATTTATTGGAATTCGTTGAAGGTGATAGTATTGAACAGTTTAGAGAAGATGCTAAAGTATTAAAAGAAATAATAGGAGGTTAATATGGGAGCAGAAATTTTATTATTTAGAATAGACGAGAGATTACTTCATGGACAAGGACAAATTTGGATAAGACACTGCGGAGCCAATTCAGTGATATGCGTAAATGATAAAGCAGCAAATGATCCAGTTCAACAAAATTTGATGAAGGCTATGATCGATAAGTCTATTGCAGTTAGTTTTTATGGTGTTGATAAATTTATTAGTATATTTGATAAAGCAAGTCCTAGACAAAAGTTCTTTATTGTTGTAGGTAATACTCAAGATGCAATGAAAATTATTAAATCAGGGATACCAATAAAAGAAGTTAACATTGGAAATATTCACGATGGTGAAGGCAAGGAAAGAATCACTAGAGCTATTTATTTAAGCGAAAGTGATAAAGATAACTTAAGAAAAATGAGAGATGATTACAATATTTCGTTTAATACAAGATCCACACCATCAGGCTCTGACGGATCTAAAGAAGTAGATATAAATGATTATTTATAGTAGGAGTAAAACATGGAAATTACATTAGTACAAGCATTATTAATTGCATTATGGACTGGTTTAGCATTAGCAGGTTCCTTACTCGGAATTTATAGTAACAGATCACTTGTCCTTTCTTTTGGGATAGGATTAATTTTAGGTGATGTACCTAAAGCATTAACAGTAGGAGCAATAGGTGAACTAGCATTTATGGGATTTGGTGTATCACCAGGTGGAACAATACCACCATCTCCTCTAGGACCAGGAATCTTTGGGGCGCTCCTTGCTATTACTAATCCAAGTATAGATGGACAAACAGCATTTTCTCTATCTATACCATTTGCAATTGCAATACAATTTGCAATTACAGCAATAAATACATTAATGAGCTTTTCACCATCTTTAGCTAAAAAAGCAATAGTAGAAGATAATGATAAAAAATTTACATTATATGCTAATCTATCGTTCTTATTACAACTATTAATTGGAGCAATAATTGGTTTTGTAGCAGCTATATCAACCTCATCAATCAATCAAATGGTAAATATGATTCCAGAGTTTATAACAAATGGTCTTTCAATGGCTGGAGCAATGATACCAGCAGTTGGTTTTGCTATGATTTTATCTAATATGATAAGAAAAGAGAATGTAGCTTTTGTACTACTAGGTTATATACTAGCTGCATATCTTGAAATGCCATTGATGGGAGTTGCGGCATTTGCAACATTTTTCGCGATTTATGAGTATCAAAGAAAATCTGATAAAAAAGCTTTAGAAGTAGCAGAAGAAAGTGATGAAAGGATGGAGTTTACAGATGGAATCTAATCAAAATAAGAAAAAATTAACAAGTTCAGACTATACAAGAGCTTCTCTTAGAGCGTATATTTTGCAAAATGGATTTAACTACTCAAATTATCAAGGTACAGGTTATGCAAATGTATTGAGACCAGCGCTAAAAAAGATTCATGCTAACGATAAGGAAGCATATAAAAAATCAATGTTGTCAAACCTTGAGTTTTATAACACAAATCCTCAGCTAGTTCCATTTGTATCAAGTGTACAATTAGCCATGGAAGAGGGAGGAGTAGAGCAAGATCAAATACAAGATATGAAGATGGCCTTGATGGGGCCTTTGGCAGGTATAGGAGATTCAATATCTCAATTTCTATTAGCTCCTTTACTATCGACAATATTTGCTTCAATGGCTGCAGCAGGAAATAATTTAGCGCCAGTATTTTTCTTTATTACTATTAATGTAATTCTTCTTGTTCTTAAACTTAGCATGGGAAAGGCAGGTTACAAGGTAGGAGTATCTGTAGTAAGTGATTTCTCTGAAAAAATGGAAAAAATAACTAGCGCAGCAAGTATTGTAGGTGTTGCAGTAATTTCAGCACTTGTTACACAATTTGTTAAAATAAGCATACCTATTACCTATGTAAAAGAGATAGGTGAGCAAACACAAAATGTTGCTATTCAGTCAATGATTGATGGGATGGCACCAAAACTTTTGCCAGTATTATGGACTGGCTTTGTATACTGGTTAGTTAAGAAAAAAGGCTGGACAACTTACAAAGTAATCATCCTAACTGTAATAGTAGCAATTATTGGATCAACATTAGGATTGATTTCTCCTAAGGCTCCGGTAATCGAATAATATGACTAAAAAAGATTGGTTTATAATTTTAGTGATGTATTTTAGCTTTTGGATTTATTTAGCAATTGATAAATACGAGGCTAGAAAAAGATTAGAAGAATCGATAAAAATTGATGAAAAATCCATAGATGTATCCTGTGGAGATAAGATAATTACAGTTGCTGGTATTTACGGTCATGTTTCTGAAATTCAAGGAGAAACTGTCATAATAAAATTAGAAGATGGAAATGCTATGAAAATAAGTAAAAATTCTATATTGAGCAAGGTAATATAATGGATGATTTATACAAGGCTAAATTAATATTAAATGATATATTTGTATTCGATGAAGATGGAGATATGGAAAAATGTAAGCTAGAGGTAAAAAATCATCCTCTAGTTTGGGATTTTTCTCCAAATGGAGATGATGAGTGGACTTATATGCTAAATCGATTTTCTTACCTAGATCTTTTAGATAGGGCATATAGGGAAACCAAGAATGAGGCATATATAAACAAGGGATTATATCTTATAAATGATTGGATAGATAATGTCGAACTCAAACCATCTAAAATGACAAGAACACTAGATACTGGAATGAGGATATATCATTTTATAAATTTTGTTTCCAATAGAAAAATAGATGACGAAATATTTATGAAGAAACTCCGAAAAAGTTTGGTGGAACAAATTTATTTTTTGGAAAATAATTATATTGAAAAATATTATTTGAGTAATTGGGGCTTAGTACAAGTTATCGCCATAGCAGTAGCTGGAATTTATTTTAACAATAAAGAAATGTATGATAAGTCAATAGAAAAATTAAAAGATATGCTTGCCATCCAATACATTGATGATTCTTCTATTCATTGGGAAAAATGCATAGGATATCATAATTTCATGTTGTTATGGTTATTGAGATTAAGTGATTTTGAAAAGAGCCATGGATATAAAATAAGTTTTAAAGAGAACATTAAAAGTATTGCAAAAACAACAAAGCTAACTAGTGATTTATCGTACAAGCAAATAAATAATGGAGATTCAGATCTTACTGATATAAGATTTTTAATTAGGAGATATGAGGAAATATTTGAAGAAAAAATAGTTTGTGAAAAATATAAACTTTTTGAAAACTACGGACTATATGTAGAAAAAAACAGCAATTCATATTTATCATGCTATAATCAGTCTATGAGCTCAAATCATACTCATGCTGACTTTACTCATTTTAATTATCAGAATAAAAAATTAAAAATATTGGATGGTGGAAGATACACCTACAAGGAAGGTAAGGATAGAAAATACTTTAAACTATTTTCTCACAACAACTTAGTTATTGATGGCATTTCATCGATGGGATATGTTTCCTCTTGGCAAACAAATTATTACCCTATTATCAACCCAATATATGTGAAAAAAGATAAGAATACATTTGTAGAAATGAGCTACTTTGATGATAATAGGAATATTTTTGTAAAGAGAAGAATATTCTATTTAAAAGAGGGTGACTTAATTGTTTTTGATCAGGTAAAGTGTAGTGGAAATCATGAAGTTAAAATGGAATTGTTGGCTGAAGGTATTAATAGAAAAAATTTCTTGACTAATAAGCAATACATGTTGGAAGATGGTGGATATTTTTCTCCAGAATATAATAAATTAGATAGTTGCCTAAAGGTAAAGATTTCCGAGAATTTTACTGATACTTATACTCAATGTATGGTATTTGGAAACGTTGAAGATTACGAATTTGTGAAGGTAAAAAGAAATAAAGAATATTTAAGTGATAAACAAGCTTTAGCTATTAGGAATAAAAATGAAATAATTGTAAATGTTTTTGAAGAGATTACTGATTCTCCAAGAGTATTCAATGTAGAGGGAATCAAATTTCATGCTAGAGCAATTGTTTTAAATGGACAGCAAGATTTAGATATATATAGATAGGAGATTGAATGATTGGGTTAATTTTAACAGGGCATGGACAGTATGCGTCTGGACTTAAAAGTGGTCTAAATTTAGTGGTTGGAGATCTTGACAATGTAAGAGCCATAGATTTTGAGGGAGACAGGGTTGATGCATATAAAGTTAAATTAAAAGAAATTATTTCAGAAATGCTGGAAAAATATGATTCATTAGCTATTGCAACAGATATTGCAGGAGGAACTCCTTACAATACTGCAGTTACTTTAACTAATGAAGATCAAAGAGTTATGGTATTTTCAGGTCTTAACTTCCAACTAGCCTATGAACTTTCCAATTTAGAAAGTAATGTAAAATCATATGCCGATGAAGCTATCAGAGTTGCCAAGGATGGAGTTTCATATTTTGTTATGAATAATGATAACGAAGATACAAGTTTTGAGGGTGGAATTTAGGACAATAAAAAGGATGCGAATTGAAATTTTCGCATCCTTTTTTTGGTATGACGGGCATGTTCTAATGCTAGGGTGTAAATCCCTACGGAGCGTAGTTACCGTCGAATCTAACAGCGACTTGCAAGTTTTAGATGGTGACATCTAGGAGAGAAGAACGAGTAGCGAAATCGTGGCTTGACGAACAGGAACAGAATACAAGGCGTAACAGGTGGGCAAGCTAGCTTAAGATAGCAAAGACCCAAAAGGTAACCGTAAACCCAAGGCTTAAATTCTGCAAGTAAACGATGAAAGTATTAGGGCTTATCCCGTGAGGTCTCACTAGCGAAGCAGTAGTAACAACGAATAGTGAGAAGTCAGCAGAATCCATAGTAGCGAAGAAGTTTCTGTAATGGAAATGGAGCGAAGGGAGGAACAATATTTATTGTAATATTTGAAAAGGATGCACTATGACTTGATGGAATACAAGAAATGACGTATTCATTTCTCAAGGTTTGGATAGAAAAAGAATAAAGTTAAATAGTTGCATCAGAAATAAATAATATAATACAAGAAAATATTGAACCGCCGTATGCCGAACGGCACGTACGGTGGTGTGAAAGGGGCTAGATCTTAGCCCCTATTCGATTTCCAAATACTAAGATCTTATTATTCAATTAATTATTTATAATTATGATAATTAATGAAGAAATTACTATAATAGATATACAAATAATTTCCTTAATTCGAATATAATTGGGTAAATGCTTGTTTTATAAATAATTATTAAAAAATACGTATTAAAGTTTTTGGAATATGCTGGTATAAGATTAGAACATATAACGTTGAAAGTATGTACGACTCATAAGATAGCTTGGACGAAACTTTACCTAAATTAATGCTATGCCTTAAATTGCTATCCAACCACCGTCAACTGTTAGTAATTGGCCGGTTGTGTATGAGGAGTGGTGGCTTGCGAACATTAGTAGGGCTGTGTCTAGTTCGCCTGGCTTGCCAGTTCTGCCCATTGGGTCGCTCATTGCTATAAATTGGTTGAAAGCTTCATCTTCTAATAAGTTTTCTGTCATTTCACTTGCAAAGTATGCTGGTCCTATGGCGTTTACTGTGATTCCATCTTTTGCCCATTCTACTGCTAAGGCTTTGGTCATATTTTCTACTGCACCTTTTGTGGTTGTATACATTGTTAGTGCACCATTGGCAAGGGCTACGCTTGAGTGGATTGATCCTAAGTTGATGATTCTGCCATATCCATTCTCTTTCATATTTTTTGCTACTTCACGAGCCATATAAAATAGTGAATTAACGTTGATATTCATCATCTTTTGCCAATCTTCATCACTTGTTTCTGTTGTTGGTGCTGATAGGCCTAGACCTGCGTTATTGACTAGGATGTCAATTTTGCCAAAATCTTCTATTACTTTTCCGACATTTTCGCTTACTTTTTTGGAATCTGTAACATCTGTCACATAGTATTTAACTTCAACGTCAAATTCGTTTTCTATATTTTCTGCTACTTCTTTTAATTTTTCTTCACGTCTAGCAAATAGGGCCAATTTTGCTCCTTGGCTAGCCAAAGCCTTGGCAAATTGTACACCTAGTCCTGATGAGGCACCTGTAACTATAGCTACATCACCTGTTAAATCTAAATAATTTTTCATTGTAACTCCTTGATAGTTATTTCTTTAACACTGTCAATTTTATTATACTACATATCTGTAGAAAACAAATAAATTAAAAAAACAAATAAATGTTTTCAATTAAAAATTATATATTAGTAGTATTCATTTTTTGGCTAAAATATGTTAAAATACAGGTAAATAAGGAGGTAAGTATATGAAGATAAAGAAAACCTTATCGTATTTGATGACCCTTGCATTGTCAATTACAATGCTAACGTCGTGTAACAATGATTCAGCAGAGACTGACAATAAGAGCGAACAGAAAGCAGAAGAAGTAAATACCGAAGAAGAAAAGAAGGAAGAGGGTAAAGAAACGCCAGAAGATGAAATGGCAGAAAAACCTGTTGATGAAGGCGGACATAGCCCAGCAACTGGTGGTACATATGAGGGAATTGCTCCAGGATATGGTGGAGATGTCAAAGTTTCTGTAGAAATGGGAGAAGAAGGAGAAATCCTTGATATCAATATCCTAGAAGACAATGAAACTAGTGGAGTTGGCAAAGTTGCCCTTGAAAAAGTTAGTGGAAGAATAATTGAAGGCCAATCAACAAATGTTGAGTCTGTAACTGGTGCGACAGCATCATCAAAAGGAATGATGCTTGCAGTTGGCAAGGCTTTGGAAGAAGCTGGAGTTGCTGATGATTTTAAGGAAGAATACAAGGAAAAACGTGAATATCCAAGCGAAATCGAAGCGGATATAGTAGTAGTTGGTGGCGGTGGAGCAGGACTTGCTGCAGCAGTTGAGGCGAGCAAAGCTGGATCATCAGTTGTAGTTATTGAGAAAAATGGCTTTGTTGGTGGTAATACCATCTTATCAGGCGGCATATACAACGCCCCAGATTCAGACCTACAAAAGCCTGAAGGAATTGAAGATAGCCCAGAATTATTCTATGAACAAACTTATGAAGCTGGAGATGAAGTTGCGAACCCAGAATTAGTTAAAGAGATGACAGAGAATGCATACGATGGTCTAGAGTGGTTAAAATCATTAGGTATGGAATTTGAAGATAAAATTGGTCAAGGAGCAGGTTCACTATATCCAAGAACACATTTTTCTACAAAACCAAATGGCACAGGATTTATAGATGCCTTTATGGACGCTCTAAAAGAAAATAACAATGTTCAAGTTTTAACAGAGACAACAGCTGAACATGTTATCATGAAAGACGGCAAAGCTACTGGTGTTAAAGCTAAAAATTATGATGGGTCAGATTTAACAATTCAAGCAAATCAAGCTGTTATAATTTCGACAGGTGGTTTTGCAAAAAATACCGATATGGTAGTAAAATACAAAAACGATGAAAAATGGCCTGACTTAGATGAGAATACAATTTCTACTAACTTGGGTTCTATTACTGGTGATGGTATTACTATGGGCGAAGAAATAGGAGCTGACCTTGTAGATATGGACCAAATGCAATTCTTATATCTAGGTATACCAGAGAAAGGCCCAATAACAGGACTTCTAAAGGCTGGTGCAGAAGATGATATTATAGTTAACAAAGAAGGTAAAAGATTTGTAAGAGAAGATGGAAGACGTGATGTTATATCTAAAGCTATATACGAACAAACAGATCAAATAATGTATATGATTCATTCGTCAGATTATTTTGATTATGACAACGATGCTGTTACCTTAGAAAATGAGCCAATGAAAGATGTGCTAGAAGATGGTAAATATGGTTGGGTAAAAGCTGATACACTTGAAGATCTAGCTGAAAAATTAGAAGTTCCTTATGAAAATCTAAAAGGAACCTTTGATCATTACAATGAACTTGTAGAAGAAGGCGCAAGTGAAGATGAATTTGGAAGAGAATTATTTGTTCATAAGATTGAAAAAGGCCCATTTGTGGCAGTGCCAAGAACACCATCACTTCACCATACTATGGGTGGTTTAAGAATAGATACTGATGCTCATGTTTTAAATAAGGATGGCAAACCTATACCAGGTTTATACGCAGCAGGTGAAGTTACTGGTGGAATCCATGGAGCAAACAGAGTAGGCGGAAATGCTATAGTAGATTTAGTAGTATTTGGTAGAATAGCAGGTCAAAACGCAGCGGCCGAAGAAAAATAAGCATCAAAAGCTGGCGACATAAGCCAGCTTTTTTTCGTGCGGATGCTTATTCCAAAGGATTACAATGGTAAGGTAAAAAATAAAGAAGAGTATTATCTAGAATAAACCTTATTATAAGGGCAAATTTGATTTTCCAAGTCATAATGACCTACCATGAGAAACTACTATATTGATTATTTACGATATGGCAGACTTGCAATTATCCACAAGCAACTAGATAAAGATTATGTTTTAAAAGTTAGGATTTATAATGTTGGAAATAAGACAAACAAGTAAAGATGATTTAAAAAATATTCAAAAATTATGGGCCGAGAAAGAAGTAATGGCTTATGTAGGTATTCCAGAGGGACTTAAGAAATCTAATGATGATATGGACAATTGGCTATATTCAGTAGTTTCAAATAGACCTAAGTCAAACCATTATTCAATATATAATGACGATAAGTTTTGTGGGGAAGTTCACTATAATATATATACTATGCATTGCACTATAGCGGAACTAGGTATAAAGCTATATAGCTTTGCTAGAGGGAAAGGTATAGCTAGTGATGCCTTAAATTATGTGATTAAAGAGGCTTATAAAAATTGGGCAAAGATAATATTTGTAAATCCAAATCCAAAAAACAAAAGAGCTATTAGATTTTATGAGAAATTTGGTTTTGACCACAAAGCTACTCCTGAGTTTATTATTAAAAAGTATCCAGGGTTTGATCATTACTATATGGAGCTTAAAAAATAATTATGTCAAAATAAACTAATAAAAATTATATTTTTAAATCAAGCTCAGTTAGTGGTGATAGAGTATTTAGGAGCAAATCATCATGATGAATAGAAAATGTACACCAAATGGAGCACAATAATAAAAAGGCAAAAATAGGAGGATATTTATGGAAGGTATAAAAGAAGCAAGAGTATCAGCTAGGATTGATCAACTTACAAAAAATAAGGCTGAAAAAGAATTATCAAAACATGGATTATCTATCTCCGAATTTATAAGAATGAATCTAACAACAGTTGCAAATCAAGGTCTTCCAGATTATTATGGTATGCCAAATGAAACTACTATGGCAGCTATTTATGAGATGATTGATACCTTTAAAAATAAAGAAAAGATAGAATATGACGATATTCAAAAATTATTTGATGAATGAGAGGAATGAATTGTATTCAAAATTCATTAGATACTTCTTTACACAATTTGTAATAAAATATGTATATATTATATTTACAAAACCTTACATTGTAAGTACAATGTAAAAAAGGAGAAGGTTATGGAAACAACAAATGTGAATTTTAGATTAGATAAACAAACTAAAAAAGAAGCTGAGGAATTGTTCGAAGACTTAGGATTAAATATGACCACGGCCCTTACTATGTTTGTCAAAGCATCCATTAGAGAGCAAGGAATACCATTTGAAGTTAAGAGAGATGTTCCTAATGCGGAAACTATTGCTGCCATAGAGGAAGGTAGAAGAATTGCTAATGATCCAAATGTCAAAGGATATGATAATATGGAAGATTTGATTAGGGCTCTAGAATCATGAAATAATAGCCAATAGTAAAAAGATTCAATTTAGATTAGGATAAATAGAATTAAAGCAATAAAAAACGCCCGCGTGGGCGTTTTTCTTTACAATGTTTTAGTTTCTCATCAAGTAATTAAAGGCTCCAAGGGCTGCTGTTGCGCCAGATCCTGCTGCTATTACTATTTGTTTGAATACTGTGTTTGTGGCATCTCCTGCGGCGTAGACTCCTTCTAGGCTGGTTTTTCCTTCGCCATCTACCAGGATTTCACCACGGTCTGTTAGTTTAACTTCAGATTCTTTTAGCCATTCTGTGTTTGGCACAAGACCTACTTGGATGAAGCAACCTTCCACTTCTAGGCTGTGTTCTTGGCCACTTTCACGGTCTGTGTATTCTAGCCTTTCAAGTCGAGAGTCACCGTAAAGGCCTGTTGTTTGAGCGTTTTTGATTACTGTAACATTATTTAGGCTATATAGATTATCTTGGAGTACTTGGTCAGCCTTTAGCTCTGGCAAGAATTCTAGAACTGTCACATGGTCAACCATAGCTGCTAGGTCTATGGTTGCTTCAATGCCTGAGTTTCCTCCACCTATTACTGCTACAGGTTTGCCCTTAAAGAGTGGGCCATCACAGTGGGTACAATATGCTACACCCTTGTTTCTAAATTCTGTCTCTCCAGGGATTCCTAATAGTCTCCATCTAGCCCCTGTTGCGATTACGACAGTTCTTGATTCTATCTTTGCACCATTATCTAGTTCTACTTCAATAAGTCTATTTGATGAATTTTCTGCTTCTTTAATATCACTTGCAAGAGCTCCTGTCATAACATCTACATCAAGAGCAGTCACTTGCTCCTTCATATTTGCCATAAAGTCTGGGCCTTCAGTGTATTTGAAGCCTGGGATATTTTCTATTCCAAGAGTTTCTACAACTTGTCCACCAAATTCACTTGCTACAAGGCCTGTTTTCACACCTTTTCTTGCTGCATAGACTGCCGCAGTTGCTGCTGCTGGACCACCACCTATGATTAGGACATCAAAGGCAGGTTTATCGGCAAAGTCATCAGAAGATTTCTTGCTTCCGATTAATTCTAGAAGGCTGTCCATAGTTTGCTTGCCACCTTCAAGGAATTCTCCATCCTTAAAGATTGCTGGAACTGCAAGGACATCGCGATCTTCGGCAGTTTCTTGGAACATAGATCCTTCTATCATGGTGTGGTTGATTTTTGGATTTAGAACTGCCATTATGTTGAAGGATTGAACAACTTCTGGGCAGTTGTGGCATGATAGGGATACGATGGTTTCAAGGTTTTGTACATCTTCTATTGCTTGGATTCGCTTTTTTGTACCTTCATCAATCTTTGGCACGATTCCTCCAACTTGAAGGATTGCTAGGGCAAAGGATGCAAACTCGTGGCCAAGTGGCACACCGGCAAAGATGATTTGTCCGTGGTCAAATACCCCTTTTAGTTCAAAAGCTGGAGTATAGGCAAGGTCCTTTTCTACGACAGTGATTTTGTCAGAAAGACTTGCAACATCTTCTACAAATCCACGTACCTTATTACTTTTTTCGTCATTAGTAACAGAAAGCCCAATAGTGACTTCTGTTTTGAGCATGTCAAGATATTGGGCTAACTGGTTCTTTAAATTTTGATCTAACATTTACTTTTAAATCCTCAAATCTTATAGTTTACCTACAAGGTCAAGACCTGGTGTTAGGATATCGTCGCCTTCTTCTTCCCATTTAGCTGGGCAAGCTTCACCTGGGTGAGCAGCGATGTATTTACCAGCCTTAACTTTGTTGATATTAACATCAGCCTTACGTCCGATACCATCAGCGTTGATTTCTACTGTTTGGATCACGTTTTCTGGGTCGATTACAAATGTAGCTCTTAGAGCCTTTCCTGAATCATCAAGGATATCAAGTTCTCTTGTTAACTCTTTGTTAGAGTCAGAAATTAGTGGATATTCAAGTTTGCTAATTCTTTCGCTGTTATCATGCCAAGCCTTGTGAACAAAGTGAGTATCTACAGAAACACCGTAAACATCTGCTCCAAGTTCTTGTAAAGCAGCGTAATTATCTTGAAGGTCTTCTAGCTCTGTTGGGCAAACGAAAGTAAAGTCAGCTGGATAGAATAATAGTACTGTCCATTTTCTCTTTAAATCTTCGTTTGAAACTGTTATAAATTCGTCCTTTTTTGGATCGTAAGCGTCTAAATTAAATTCTGGAAGTGTTTTACCAATAAATGCCATTTTAAATCTCCTTTTTTGTATTCTTTACACTAATTATTATAATCATTATAAAACAAAAGTCAAACTAAAACATATTATTAGCAAACTTTTAATACTAAATATTTACCCTAATTTCCAGAAATTAAAATAAAATATATTGATATATGATGTACAATAATTTTATTTTTATTTATAATTATGTTAAAATAAAGGCGATAAATTATATATAGGAGGAAATCAATGAAGAAAAATAAACTTCTGCTGTTATTAGCGATGTGTTTGTCACTTGGTATATTTTCATCCTGTGATAACCAGAATAATAACAAAGATGAAAAGGTTGAAAGTCAAGACAATGACATAAAAGAAAATGGTGAGAATGATGAAAACTCAAACAAAGAGCAAAAAGAAGAAACAAGCAAAACTTCAAATGCTAATTACACACCAGGTACATATGAATCCGAGGCAGAAGGATACAAAGACATTATCAAAGTAAAAGTTGACTTTAATGAAGACGAAATAACAAACATAGAAGTAGTAGAAAATAGTGAATCTTCAGGAATTGGTACAGTTCCCATTGAATATATGCCAGAAAAGATTGTAGAAAATCAATCATTAGGAGTAGATAAAGTAAGTGGAGCGACAGTTACATCTAATGCCTTATTATTGGCCGTAAAAGATGCCGTAAAACAAGCAGGAGGAGATGTAAAAGCTCTAGAAGCAAAAGAAGTTAAAAGAAATACTGATCCAATAAACGACGAAGCTGACGTTGTTGTAGTTGGAGGTGGTGGTGCTGGTTTGTCCGCAGCAGTATCAGCCGCAAGCGAAGGAAAATCAGTTATTCTTGTGGAGAAAGCTCCAGGACTTGGTGGCAATACTGTAAGAGCTGGTGGTCCATACAACATACCAGATGAAGCTAGACAAAAAAACTTAGCAAAAGCATCAGAAAGCTCAATGGAAAAAATTAAAGAGCTTACTAAAAAAGAAGCTAAGAATGACAGACACCAAGAATTGATGGATCAACTTGCAAAAGAAATTGAAGACTATGAAAATGACCCATCTAAAGATTATCTATTTGATTCAAACGCTCTTCACATATTACAGACATATGACGGTGGAGATTACGTAGCTGACTTAACTTTAATAGAAGAAATGGTAGATAATGGTTTGGATACTCTAAATTGGCTATCTGAAAATGGAGTAGAGTGGAAAGAAGAAGTAACTGCAGCCACTGGAGCTCTTTGGTCTAGGAGTCACACACCAGTTAATGCAACAGGTACAGATTATATAGTTGCTAATAAGAAGAAAGCAGATGAACTAGGCGTTAAATTCTACATGAATACTAAGGCTGAGGAAATCATAATGGAAGACGGAAAAGCCGTTGGTATAAGAGGAAAAAATGAAGATGCTCCTGTCGAAATAAAAGCAAAATCAGTAATACTAACAACAGGTGGTTTTGGGGCAAACAAGGAGATGGTAAATAAATACGATTCATCAATTCCAGATACAATACTTACAACAAATTCACCAAACATAACAGGTGATGGTTTAGTAATGGCTGAAGAAGCTGGGGCAGCCCTTCGTGATATGACTGAAATACAAATCCACCCATTAGGGGATCCAATAACAGGAGGATTGGAAGGTTCAGTTAGAGGGCCAGGAGTTGAATCATATTACTTAATAAATAATGAAGGTAAGAGATTTATAGCAGAAGATAAGAGAAGAGATGAAATGACAGCAGCTGAATTTGCCCAAGCTGATGGCGAAGTTTACCTAATCACATCTCAAAATTCTGGTGCAATAAACGATGAAGGCATGACATATTTTGCAATGGATGTCGATAAGTTAATCGAACAAAATAGGGTATTTAAAGCAGATACTATAGAAGAATTAGCCGAAAAAATTGGAGTTGACCCACAGAATCTAAAAGATACTCACGATAAATTTAATACTATGGTAGAAAAAGGGGAAGACGAAGAATTTGGAAGAACTGTTTTTGGTCAAAAATTAGATCAAGGACCATTTTATGCATCTCCGAGAATTCCAACAGTTCACCATACTATGGGTGGTGTAAGTATTGATACAGAAGCCCACGTATTAGATGAAGATGGAAATCCTATACCTGGTTTGTATGCTGCTGGAGAGATTACAGGTGGTATACACGGAGGAAACCGTCTAGGTGGAAACGCTCTATTAGATATACACGTATTTGGTAGAATAGCAGGAACAAATGCTGCAAATGAAATAGAATAATGACGATTTACTAAAGGAGTATTCCGTTTTAGCGGTCTACTTCTTTTTTTATATATATTTATATATATTTATATATTTACTTGCAGTACTTTATTAAAGTTTAAGGTAAAGTGTAGGTATAAAGCATAGTAAATTACTATTATTATGAGGCGAAGATGAAAAAAGTTAAAAAATATAATGTATGCGTTAAGGCTTTTGAGTTGGGAAGAGGAAATCCTTTGGAAGATGAGCTTATCGCATCTGGGAAATTAAAAAAGCACGATGACTATTATGAGGTTTTTTCTATAGAGGCCGCCCGAGTGGGTGAACTTGCTCGTGCTGGAGACTACATTAAGATTGATAATTCAAATATGCCCTATCCAAATACCAGGGATAGATTTTTATCCTATCACATACATATAGGTGGGGATGACTTTATCCAGTATCCTCAGGAGATTTTATCTTGGACTTATGGGGATATTGAGGATGAGAATATCAAATACTTGCTTAAGACGAAAAAACTTATAGTAAATCCAAGCTTAGCAGATTCTTTTTACAAGGCAAATCTACGGGGGACCTTTCTTACAGCTAAGAAAGATGATTTGGTCTTGATATATGATGTGGAAAAAGCGGGAGATGAGATCATATCGGTCGATTTTAATCTAATCGACAGGGACGAATTTGATAAGACTTACGAATACATATAGTTACGGGGAGTAGAGATGGAAGCTAGAATTTTTTCTGGGGAAACAACAATTATTGAAAGTAATGGGTTTGAGTGGCAAAAAAACATCAGTTCTGGAGAATATTTAGACATTGAGTCCATTGCAATTGGGGCTAATAATACCATATCGCTTAGGAAAAAAATCCCTTTTTATAAGTACATAATAAATTTCCTCTTGTTAAAATACAAGGACAGATTGGACATAGACGGTGATATAGGCGAAGTTTCAACTCATATATTTGACTCTATTGAAGCTAAGGAGAAAAATGAAGACCTAGAGAAGTTGGCCACATTGGTTATTGAACTTTTTAGGGAAAAGGGCCTAGCGCCAGAAGATTCAAAAAACGAAGTATATGGATCTTTGGATTACAAAAAAGAAGATAGGAAAATTTGGAAGAAGACTCAAATAAGAAAGGACCTAAAGGCCGATGTCATAAGCCGATATAAGATGTTTATCTATGCCTTTGGCCTAGGAATGAGCCTTGAGGAGCTTGAAGGATTCTTGATGAAGGTTTTGGAAGAAACTGGATTAAATATTTGGGATAGCAAGGAAGCCCTCATATATATAGCCCTCAAACACTTTCCAGAGAATCCAATCAATTTTTATATGCGTGCTGATTATCTTTACCAGGAAGAAGCTGACAAAAAGATTAGCTTTGAGAAAAAGGATACTAACCTAAATACCAGCATCTTACAAAATTCTCTGGATGATTATCTAAATGATTATAAAAATGTCACAGATATTGATGATACCCTAATACACAACATAGTTGCCTATCACAAAGACTTGGTCAGCGAGAATAAAAACAGGACTATATTAAGAGAATTTATATCTACTTTTAATAAAATCGATGAAAGCTTGTCTGCCGAAATTGCTGCCTTTTCTAATGTGAAATACGGCAATGATGATGGAACTACTACAAATGCTGAATATTTTTCCATGGGCAAGGTAGATATTTTTTACAAAAGTGATGAGGATATAATCCTAAAAAGAGAAGATCCATTTGTCTTTAGGTCAAAAGAAACTGGAGAGGAAAAAACTTACTATCCTTTTACCAACTATACTCTTCCAGCAAATCCAGAAGGTGGAGAGAAGGAAATAACTCTAAGAAGTACCTTTTACGAAGATAAAGAC
Source organism: Anaerococcus provencensis (assembly GCF_000312365.2). Taxonomy (GTDB): domain Bacteria; phylum Bacillota; class Clostridia; order Tissierellales; family Peptoniphilaceae; genus Anaerococcus; species Anaerococcus provencensis. Next base: position 284,989 of record NZ_HG003686.1, read on the forward strand.
GACGTTCCAATTCTAGGGATTGGGGAAGAATATAGTGATTTTGCCTACGTGAATACTATCCCGGCAATAACAAAAATCGAGAATGATTCTATATATATTTCAGAAAAAAGACTATCTTCCTTATTAACCTACTTGTACAACGAAGATGCCTTGATCCTAAGAGAAGATAGCAAATTGCCAGATGAGCAAATCCAAGCCTTGGACAATCTATTAAAGGAAACAAAGATTAGGCACGAAAACTTGAACGCTATCATAGAAAAAGGAAAGATTAGCCAGATTACAAGGTCTAGGATTATAACCCTATACTTTATATCCTATGTTTTGGAAAATAGCAATATTTGGTTTGACAAACTTTCCACTCCAGCGAGGAGAAAAAGAGATTATCTAATATTTATGGACTACAAGCTAAGAAATGCCAGACTCTATGAGTACAACATTTCCAATCCTTACGAGGAAACCCTACTAAAACTTGTAGTATATGATGAGCCTCTAGAAGCATTCAGAGACCTTTGGGCCAAGTATTTGATAAATATTGGAGATAATTGATGAAAAATTTCAAAACCCAAGATGCCTTTATTAATCAAATAAAAGAGATTGGCGGCCCCAAAAGGTCGTCTATGAGTGGTCACAGCTTTGATATAAGAGGTGAAAAAGGTAAATACAGGGTAAAAATAGGCAGACTTATTGGGAAAACTGACACCTGTCTCATCTACCAAGCCCATGTAGAAAAGGCTGGTATACAAAATATGCTCATGAAAGAATTCTTCCCCAGCCTTAGGGAAGATGTTGTGGGCATCAGAGATGATGAGAATTCAGAAATAATCCACTATCAAACAAGGACTCATGAGGGCCAAAGATCCCTTGATAAGAGTCGCAAGAAATTTGTAGAGTCCTACCACAGCCACCTAGAAGTTATGGATTTGAATGATAAAATAGCAAGGCCCTGCAAAATTGAAGTAGAAAAGGGATACATATTGGCCTTTACGAGATCGAGGGCTTTAAAGTCCTTGATATGGTATCAAGGCTAGATTTTCCTAGGATTATAAGTATCCTAAGGCAAACAGCAGATATAGTAGCTCTACTCCACCAAAAAGACATTATCTACATGGACCTAAGGCCTGCCAATATTTTATACGATTGTAAGAGAGATAAGGTCAAGCTTTTTGATTTTGAAGCAGCCGTTTTTTTGGACCATATGGATAATATAAGGGAGTTTTATATACCCAAAGAGAGATCTTTGATACCTCCAGAGCTTAGGTACATATCAAATATTGAAAAGAGAAAAGAGATATTTATCAGTGAAGAGATTGACCTCTATATGCTGGGAGTAACTTTGTTTTTCCTCTTAATGGATAGGTATCCAGAAAATCTGGAAAATGAAAATAGCAAATATTTGGAAGAAAACTTAAGGGATACCTTTGCAAAGGATGAGAAGTACATATATTTAAAAGAGGAAACCACTGACAAGTTGGTTGATTTATTAGTCAAATGCTTATCCATCCACAGATACCTTAGTGTAAGCGACTTTAGAGATAGGCTAGCTGATATAGAAAAAGCGAAAATGAAAAGTCCAAAGATTATTACAAAAAAGCCATAGAGATTTAAAAAACTTAATAGAATGATACTAAGATGACCAGACAATAGAAAAATTGCTGATAATCTATAATAACCTGGCTTGCTATATGACTGATACAGACCTTGGTCTAATAGAAATTGAAGAAGAATATATCAAAGCAATAGATTTAATAAAAATCACCAAGGATCCTTACAGCAAACGCAAAAAAACAGCTATAAGCTACAACAACTTGGCTAACTTATACTTTATAAAAGACAAAAACTTCGAGCTTGCAGAAAATTGCTATTTAAAATCCATAGACCTAACTAAATGGCTAATAGGTCAAAACGTGTCTTTGGAAAATATGGAAAGGTTAATGGTAAATTATTACAATTTGTCAAAAATCTACGAGCTTTGGGGCAAAGACGAAGAAATGGAAAAATGCTCTAAAATTGCAAGTTTTTTAGATAGAAAAATAGAAGTTGATAAAGAGGGAGATATTAAAAAGTTCATATATATACACAAGACACACATATAATATGTAAAACAATAAGGACGATTATCGCAAGAGCTCTTACAAATGATGATATATCAATTTGTAAGGGCTCTTTTTTGTATGCTAATCTCCCAAATAATAAAAGTGGAATTCGAAAAAAACCCAGGTCCTAATCCCCATCTATAATGTAATCAAGATAAAGACAAGCTAAAAGCTCGGGAATAGAATTTGAAAAAAATCATGCTCAAGGCTTGGACCTATAATAAAGACACAATAAAGATCGGGAAAATATAACGGGAGACAGATATGAAAAAGCAATTAAAAGCATTAGCATTAATACTAGCAATACTTACATCAACAGCATGTGGATCAAAAGAAGCAAAAACAACAGAAAATATTAACCTAACACAAGAAGAAACAGAAAACGAAGTTGCCCTTGCAAACATCAAAACACCAAAGGCAAACAACGTTGTAATTGAAGAAGAAAATAAAGAAGATAAGAAATCTTATCTAATTCCACAAACTTTAGAACTTAAAGAAGAAGAAAAAGCTCAAGAAATAAAAGAAGCTAAAAAAGAAACTACTGAAGAAGAAGTAGTAGCGAACCTAGAAGTTAGCACAGTAAAAGAAGAAGCTGTTGAAGCTGAACCTATAAAAGAAGAAAAAACAGCAAACTACGATGACGCTTACGAAGTTTTCGTAGGAGCAGATGAAGAAGAATACGAATACACAGAAGAAAAAATAGAAGATGATAAAGCGGTAGCTTATCTAGCAGAAGAAAAACAAGAAGTTGAAGCTAAAGAAGAAAAAGAAGAAAAAGAAGAAGCTCCACTAGAAATCAAAGAAGAAGCTGTAGTATCTGCACCAGCAGAAAACGAAGTAGAAGTTACAGTAAATGAAGCTAACGAAATCATCGAAGAAGTAGAAAACGAAGAAGAAATAGAAGAAACTCCAGTAGAAATCAAAGAAGAAGCACCAGTAGTAAATGAAACAAAAGAAAACAATGCTTCTGGACTAACACTTGCTAGCCCAACTATAGAAGAAATCAAATCATACTGGAAAAACTACCAAACAAAAGCAAACGACACATTTGAAGTATTTGGACTAAACTTAATCGACCAAGAAAGTGATGAAATATTCAGCGAATGGACAAATCTTGACCTTAACAATATAGCTCTAGGAGCACTTTCTCAACAAGCACAAGAAGATGCCCTTCACATTGCAAACACAGCAAGATTTGCATCAGGTATCAAAAACGAACTAGTAATAGGTCAAAACCAAGCACAAGCTGCACAAGCTGCATCACTAGTAAACAGATTAAATGATGAAATAAGCCATAACCCAGAACAAGTAAGTGGACTTGATTCTAACATCTACCAACTAGGTATCCAAGGCGCAGCAAACTCAAACCTTGCATCAAACTATGGACTACTAGACTCAGTACTAGGATATATAAGAGATGACCTTGGCGAAAGAAACCAAGCTGAAGTTGGACACAGAAGATGGGTACTAAATCCAGCAGAAACAGAAGCAGGATTTGGATTAACTGATGAATACTCTGCAATGTATGTTAACAACAACGAATACAATGGCGAAAACGAAGATTTAGTATATGCTTATCCAGGACAAACTGCAATAAGCGAATTCCACTCAGAAGAAGCTAGCCTATCACTAATGTTTGGCGAAAACTTTGACCTAACTAACGCTAAAGTTAGCGTAACAGACCTTCAAACAGGCGAAGTAAGAAATGATGCACACATCGACCAAAATCTAAAAGGTTGGGTAAAATCAATAACATTCGGTAAAGGAATGAACTTCCAACCAGGTACAAAACTTCAAGTTAAAGTTACAGGCGTAACAAAAGATGGAGCAGAATACCCGGTAGAATACACAATCGAATACGCATCAATAAATTAAAAGATAATCCCGTATATATTTTCACATAGAGTAAAAGCTTAAGTTTCCCGTCTTAAGCTTTTTTATTTGCTTTATTTTGTGTTAAAATTAACATAGGAATAATAAAGCTAAAAATATCCAATAAAGTTGGTATTATAGCTTAGAATATTTACTTGAGTTTTTGTTCTTATATAATATGAGAAATTATATAATTGGAATGGTTTATTTTTAACAATAAAAGATATATATATTTATGAAATAGGAAAAAATTAATAGGAGAAGTTTTGGAAGATATTAATCAAGCAAAAGAATTTGTCCTAAATAGGAGGAATTCCAAGGGCGTTCATAGTCTAGAGAAGATAAGACTATTGTTGGATAATTTTGACAATCCACAAGATAAAATCAATGTGATTCACATAGCAGGGACCAATGGCAAGGGATCTACGACAAAGATGATTAGTCAGGTCCTCTCTAAGTCATACAAGGTTGGGACTTTTACATCGCCATATATAAAAGAAATAAATGAGAATATAGCCATTAATGGCAAAGCTATTTCTGATAGCGACTTTCTATATTTAATCAATAAATTAAAAGCTCACATAGATTATCTGGACCAAAAAGGCTATTATCTGACATATTTTGAGATATTGACAGCAATGATGTACTTGTATTTTTATGAGGAAAATGTCGATATTGCTATTGTAGAAACAGGTCTTGGTGGCCTTTTGGATGCTACAAATATTGTCAAAAATCCACTAGCATCTGTCATAACAAGCATATCCAAAGATCATATGGAAATATTGGGTGATAAGATAGAAGATATCGCCTATCAAAAAGCAGGCATAATCAAGGAAAAATCTCCAGTCTTTCTCTATCCCCAAGAAGATTCTGTATATAAGGTCATAAAAGCAAAGGCCGATGAGTGCTCTAGTAAACTTTTCACTTTTTCTAAAGAAGAAGTAGTGATTAAGGAAAGTGATGATAAAGTTAATGCTTTTGACTTTAGAAATTACAAGGATGTAAAGCTTTCTTTGTTAGGCATTCACCAGCTTTATAATGCCAGCCTTAGCCTTATGGTATTGGATTATTTTAAAGATGAGTTCACTTTGGATGAAAAAACTATAAAAGAAGGAATTTTCAAGGCAAAAAACCCTGGTAGGCTAAGCCTAATTAGCCAAAATCCTAGAGTTTTAGTAGATGGCAGCCACAATAGAGACGCCATAGACTCTCTTATCAAGTCGCTTGAAACTTTCACCTACCAAAGATTAATAGTGGGCTTTGCAGTCCTTAAGGATAAGGAATATGCATACATAATAGACAGGTTAGCAGAGATTGCCGATGAACTTATTATAACAAGTATAGATAGCCCGAGGGCCTTTGAAATTCGTGAATTAAGAGAAATCGTAAAAGAGAAGTTTCCAAAGGTTATAACTATAGAAGATAATAAAAAAGCGTATAATTATGCAAAAGAAATAGCGGGCCCAAAGGACCTCATCATATGGTGTGGATCACTTTATTTGGTTGGGGAAATTTACGAGGGGCAAATCTAATTTTGACAAACAAAAAACCATTACGTGCTCGCAATGGTCTTTGATGGGCGAAATCTATATAAGATTTCATGAGTTAAACAGCGAAAGTTCTTAACTTTCAGATTCATTATAATAAAAAAGCTTGAATTTGTAAAGTTTTCATCTATTTTATTAAGAACTTTCTTTTCGGGTAATATATTAACTAGGGAGAATAATAGGAAAATATGAAAACTTTACTAGCAATTGATTCAATCAAAGATTATGAAAATTCAATAGAAATAGGAAAGATATTTCAAAAAGAACTTGGCAAAGATGCTCAAGTTATGCCATTTCTAGATGGTGGCAGAGGAACAGTAGAGGCTATGAAAGCCCTCATAGATGGAACATATAAGTATGTAAATGTACATAATCCAAAAAACGAAGTGATTACAGCTCGCTATGTAGTTAAGGATGATTATGCTGTTATGGAAATGGCAGAATCTTCTGGCCTTCGTTTATTATACAAAGAAGAACTTGATGTTATGAACTCCTCTTCTCTTGGTTTTGGAGAGATGATAGTTGATGGGCTCAACCAAGGAGCGGACAGCCTACTAATAGGTATAGGGGATACTGCAACCAATGACTTGGGCATGGGTATGTTGTATGCTCTTGGAGTTAGGTTTTATGATGAGGATGAAAATGAACTTAACCCCATTGCAAGCAATATGGAAAGAGTCCACAGAGTAGATATTTCAAATATTGACCATAGGATCTATCAAAAGGATATAACCATAGCTACAAGCTCAGATACGACTTTATTTGGTGATAACTCATTTTTGGAAAGCAGAATATATAGAAAGGGAGCTAGTATAGAAGACATTGCCTTTCTATACAAGGGATGTAAAAATTTCAAGGCAGTAATCGAACAGACCCTTGGGATTGATTCTGTAGACTTTCCATCACTTGGATCTGGTGGTGGAGTAGCTTGGGCTCTTTATACATTTTTTAGGGCCAAGATTTCTAAGTCCATGGATATAGTCATGGAAAAAATAGATTTTGTATCAATGATCAATAATTACGACCTCTTGATACTTGGTGAAAATGTAGACCAATTTGATGGAGTTTCTTCTATCAATGTAAGCAAAGTTGCCAAATCTTACAATCCAAAGCTCAAGGTTATATTTTTGGAAGATGCTGATGGCAAGGAGATTGGACAGAGAGAAAACTTTGATATGATTTTTAAATATAAACTCTCAGATGACTTTGACAACAAACAAATAAGAGAAGGGATTAGAGCCTTGGCTAAGGACGTAGACGAGTCTTTAAGGGATAAGGTATTGGCTACAAATTTATAAGGCCTTTTGCCCTTTAGTAAGGCTTGTTAAGTAGTATAGTATTTTTATGAATTATTTTAAAAAACTTGGAGAAAGTAAAGTGACGAGAGCTCTTATCATTATAAATATTCTAGTTTTTGTTATAATGGCCCTAAGTGGTGGCACTGAAAACACAGCAAATTTGGTGCGTTTTGGTGCTGTATTTAAGCCATATATAGCAGCTGGCCAGTGGTGGAGACTCTTTACAGCTTCTTTCATCCACATAGGATTGATGCATATTTTATTTAATATGTACTTTTTGTATCAACTTGGTCCAACTTTTGAAATGCTTTATGGTAGCAAGAATTTTCTAATAATCTACCTTATTTCTGGTATAGTTGGTAACTTAGTTAGTTTTGCTTTTGGATCAGATGGAACAGTTTCTGCTGGTGCTTCAACTTCCCTTTACGGAATGTTTGGCTTAGCACTAGGAATCATGCTAAATTACAAAAATGATGCAGTTTTATCAAGTTTTGGCGCAAGCTTCTTATCAGTTATAGCCATAAACGTGATTTATTCATTTATAAGTCCAAATGTTGGCATACTTGGCCATTTTGGAGGACTTTTTGCAGGCCTCATATTATCTGGCATATTCCCAGTAGTAAACAGAGAGCTTTCATCTGGTGTGAGACTTGTATCACTAGCAGCAATGGTTGTTTTGATTGTATTTTTGATTAGAATTGGATTAAAATCAGCTTATTAGGGTGACATATGAAAAGAATACTAATTATCATATCTCTTGTACTTACCTTATCAGCGTGTGACTTTGAATCCAGGTCTGAATTTGAGGAGAAATTTAACAAGAAAGAACAAATCTCTGATGATGTAACTATTCCCAAAATCACCTATGTTCCAGCAAGTGATGATGATAGGAAAGATACGCATAGTGAGGATAATAAAGACAAGATAGACTTTGAAGAGCACTATGGCAAGGGCAGTAGCGGTAAGTCTTTAGACCCGTCAAAAAGTCTTGGAAACATTGTCGATACCAAAGTTGGCGATACACAAATAGGCATTTCCTTAATGCAATCAGTGCAAATACCTGGAGGATATTCTACATATCTATCCTACAATAGGAATGACGAATTTGTAGAAAGGGAATTCGGACCTATTGCAGGCTTTGTAGGTCTTAGCTCAACTGTAGCTTATGATGTGATAGATTCAGAATCAGGGCAAATGCTATTGGTAAGTATGGTTGGCCAGTCAAATGGAGACACATACAGTGCCTATTATTTATTTAACAAATTTATGGGCCTTATTGACTATTTGGTATTTAGAAATTCTGTGGATAATATAAATCCAACTGTAGAAAGATTGGCAGAGATAGTAGAAGCGCCAGAAACGGAAGTTCCAGGAAGTATCGACCAAGCCATAAAGGCGAGGATAGATATAGAGAATAAGCATCTGCCAAGCTTACTTGATGTCTATGGCATTAAAACTAGATCAGTAGTAGCTAAGGTAGATGGCAGGGACATGGATATAGGTTATATACCTGATATTAAGATGGAAAATAGGATATTATTAGCAAGGACAACAAACGATCCAATAGACCAAGGTTCTAGGATTGATATAGAAAAATAAATGGCTTAAAAAGGAGAATTTATGAAAAGAAATGAAATTGATGAAAGATTAAAGTGGGACACCTCCTTAATCTATAAAAGTGATGAAGATTACTACAGCGAAGTCAAAGAAGCAAGAGAACTTGCTGATAAACTTACAGACTATAAGGGCAAAATCGCAGAAAATGCTGACAGTCTTTTAGCTTTCCTAAAAGATTATGAAAAGCTAATGAGAAAATTTTACAAGGCAGCAGTTTATGGTCACCTAAGGTCAGATGAAGATACAGCTAATAGCACCTACCAAGAAATGAGCCAAACATCATCTATAGCAGGGGCTGAAATTTCTGAAAAATTATCATTTATCACACCAGAAATATTATCTGCTGACTATGAAGACATCAAGAAAATGCTTGGTGAAAAAGAAGAATTAAAAATCTATGACCACTACTTTGAAGATTTGTTTAGAAGCAAAGACCACGTATTAGGTGAAAACGAAGAAAAAGTTATAGCAAGCTTCTCAAAATTAGCAGAGAATCCTGTATCAACTTATATGATTTTCTCAAATGCTGATATAAAATTCCCATCAGTAGAAAAAGACGGCGAAGAAATCGAACTTTCTGATGCGAACTTCACAACATTAGAAGAAGATCAGGACCGTGATTTCAGACGCAAAGTTTATGAAACATATTATAAAGTTTACAAACAATTTGAAAACACAGCCGCTTCTTTACTGGACGGGGAAATTACTAGCCATAATATCGAAGCAAAACTTAGAAAATACGACTCTGCTCGCCAAATGAGTCTATCTGCAAATAACCTTGATGAAGAAATTTATGACAACTTACTTGAAGTAGTTCACGACAATATGGATATCCACAGCGACTACACTACACTTCGTAAGGAATTTTTAGGAGTAGATGATCTTGGCTTCCACGACATCTATGTTCCACTAGTAAAGGACTACGATAGAAAGATAGAATTTGACGAAGCTCGTGACATAGTCCTTGAAGCAATCAAACCACTAGGCGAAGAATACGTTGAAGTTGCAAGAAAAGGCTTTGAACAAAGATGGTTTGACGTTATGCCAAACGAAGGCAAGAGATCTGGAGCTTACTCATCAGGTTCATATGACACCCAACCATACATCCTACTAAACCACACAAATACTATAAATGATGTATTTACCATAGCTCACGAACTTGGCCACTCTATGCACTCCTACTACACAAGAAAGACCCAACCATACATCTACGGTTCATATTCAATCTTCTTGGCAGAGATTGCATCAACCACAAATGAGCTATTACTTCTTGACTATATGCTAAAGAATAGTCAAAGCGAAGAAGAAACTGCTTATCTTCTAAACTACTTTGTGAACCAATTTAAATCAACAGTATTTAGACAAACATTGTTTGCAGAATTTGAACATGAAGTAAACAAATTAGTAGCAAATGGAGAGCCAATCCCAGCAGCAAGACTTGATAAAATCTACGGTGACCTAAACCGTGATTACTTTGGCAAGGACATAGATGTTGACGAATATATCTCAACAGAATGGTCAAGAATCCCACACTTCTATATGTTCTACTATGTATTCCAATACGCAACAGGATTCATGTCTGCAGTAGCACTTAGCCAAAAAATCCTAAAAGGAACAGATGAGGACAGAGAGGCTTACCTAAACTACCTAAAAGCAGGAGAAAGCGAATATCCAATAGATGTCCTCAAAAAAGCAGGCGTTGATATGACAAACAAAGACGCTATGCAAAAGGCTATGGATGTAGCAAGAGAAGCTCTAAAAGACTTGAGAAATGCAATAATGTAAAATAAAAAGAGACCTAGCTAGTTTTCTAGCGGGTCTCTTTTTATATGAACTTACAAACTCAACCAATACCTCCAAAAGTTATACCCAAAACTAGGGCAAGGAGGCTTAGTAGGCAATATAGGTACTTGCCCACAGGGTAAAAGTAAGGTGAAATTGGCTTTTTACGTCCCCTATTAACTTCGCTAAGGGCCATATCCTTATCCAAAATCCAAAAGAACATGATCCCTGCAAGAAGGGCACCGAGTGGAGCTATAACTATAGAAACAAAATCCATCCAAGAGCCAACGATTCCTTGGATAAAAACAGCTGAAATAATTCCTATTGTATTTATAACAAAGGAAGATTTTTTTCTATTAAATCCAAATCTTTCTTGGACATAGGCTACAGGGACCTCGTATAGGTTTATGATTGATGAGAAACCTGCAAAAAGAACTGCAAGATAAAAAACAACCATCAAAATCCTACCTGCGGGGAGCTTATTAAAGACACCAATCAAGTAAATAAACATAAGACCAGGCCCACCCTCATTAAGGTCAGCTCGTCCAATAGCCATAGCTGGGATAATAACAAAAGCTGCCAAAAGTGCTGCCAAAGTGTCAAAAAATGCAATGTTTCTTGCAGAAGAAGGTATATCTTCATCCTTAGATAGGTAAGATCCGTAGATTACTGACCCATTTCCGGCTATAGAAAGGGAGAAGAATGCCTGGCCAAAGGCAAAAACCCAAAGCTTGGGGTCTGCTAGCTTCTCTGTGTTCAAGTTGAAAATATATTGATATCCCTTTGATGCAGCAGGATTTTGACCAATATATATGGCAAGTCCAAGGAGTAAAATAAATAAAATAGGCATCAAAAATTTATTAGCCCTCTCAATACCCTTGGCAATACCAAAAGACATTATAATCATAGAGGAAATACCAGCTACAATTATCCAGAAATTATTAGAAAAAGGATAAGCTGTTTGGTCAAAAGTCATGCCAATCATATAATTGTCGTTAGCAAAACTTGTCAATTTACCATTTATGGCCAAGTAATTATATCTAAAAATCCAACCCATGACAGCAGTATAACCAATAGCAAGGGCAAGGGAACCTAGGACTGGGATTATTCCTAATTTTTTGCCCAGACTTTCTTTTCCTCTTTGACCTGTCGCAAATCCAAAGGCATGGACAGGTCCAGAACCCGCGAGCCTACCGAAAGAAAACTCTTCAATAACACCGGTAGAAGCTATGAGGATTACAAAAAGGAAGTAAGGAAGCAAAAAGCTCATACCACCCCAGAGCGAAACCATAACAGGAAATCGCCAAATATTACCCATGCCCACAGCAGAACCAATAGAAGCAAGGGTAAATCCTAATTTACTTGTAAAACCATCTTTTTTCGTAATATTATTAGTCATTATAAATCCTTTAATATATTATTACACTAAATTATATGATAGTATAAAAGTTTTGTCCATTTAATTTAAAATTTACATAGATTCATTATAATGTTTGTGTACTAGTATTGCATTAAAATTTTAGGAGGAAAATATGATAAATTTTGCCCATAGGGGATTTAAAGGGAAGTACCCGGAAAATACTATGCTTGCTTTCAAAAAAGCTATTGAAGCAGGAGCAAGTGGGATAGAACTTGATGTTCATCTATCAAAAGATGGACAACCAGTAATAATTCATGATGAGACTTTGGAAAGAACCACCGATGGTTCAGGTTTAGTAGGCGAAAAAACTTTAGATCAACTAAAAGATCTAAATGCATCTAAGGATTATCCAGATTACCAAGTCCAAAGGATATTGACCCTAAAAGAGTATTTTGACTTTGCCAAAGATTATGACATCATCACAAATATCGAACTAAAAACATCAATTATAGACTATCCAGGCATAGAAGAGAAAGTTTATAAAGTTATAAAGGAATATGATATGGCCGAGAAGATTATTATTTCGTCCTTTAACCACAACTCACTAGTAAACTTTAAAAAGCTTGACCAAAACATAAAATGTGGAGTCCTCGAATCATCAAGATTATATGAACCACGGAATTATGTGAAAAATCTGGGAATGGAATACTATCACCCATTAAATTTTACAGTAACAAAAGAACTAGCAGAAAAATGTGCAGAAAACAATATTGGACTAAATATTTGGTTCGGGATTTCTGATTATGATTACAGCCAATATCTGGGAATGAATCCTACTGGACTTATAACGGATTATCCTGATAGAGTTTGTGAATTTACAGGAAAGTAAATCTGTTATTAGTTTTATACAAATTATAAAAAAATATAGTCAACTAAATTTACGTAAAATTTACAAATAATATAAATATTTTTAACATAGCTAGCCTATAATACAAAGGTAATAAAACTTATTGGAGGAACTATGTTAAAAAAATTTGTTAGTAGACTAATGCTAATTTTAATGTTTGTTACACTTGCCTCTTGTGCAGGACGTAATGACAAGCAAACAGACACACCAAAGGATGGTGGAGCTACAAGTAGTGAAACTAATACAAAGGATGATAAGAAAACTTCTAGCCAAGATGGAAGAACAACCATAGTATTTTGGCACTCTATGGGTGGAAATCTAAATGATGCTATTGATCATCTTGTTGATGAGTATAACAGTTCTCAAGACAAGTATTTTGTAAAAGCAGAATTTCAAGGGGAATACGATGATGCTTTAACAAAAATTAGATCATCTGCTTCAGGAAAAGATGTAGGCGCGGATGTCGTTCAAGTATTTGAACTTGGAACAAGATATATGATAGATTCTGGTCTAATCAAACCTATTCAAGAATTTATCGATGAAGAAAAATACGATACATCACAATTAGAAGATAATCTTCTTGCTTATTACACAGTAGATGGCAAACTAAATTCTATGCCATTTAACTCATCTACACCGCTTTTGTATTACAACAAAGATATGTTTGACAAAGCAGGTGTAAAGCCACCAAAATCTTTGGAAGAAATGATGACAGTTGGCAAGAAATTAAAAGAATCCAAAGTTACAGAAATGCCAATTTCATTTAGTGTTTATGGTTGGTGGATCGATCAATTTATGAACAAAGAAGGTCTTGATATTTTTGATAATGAAAATGGTAGAAAAGCAAATCCAAGTAAGACAGTATTTGAAGACAACAAGGGAATTCTAAATGTTCTTAAACAATGGAAGGCGCTAGAAGATGAGGGGATTGCACCAAATGTTGGCAAACAAGGCGGAATACCAGAATTTAACTCAGGAACAAGCGCTATGACTTTTGCTTCAACAGCATCATTAACTCAAATTCTTTCAGAAGTTGGCGATAGATTCGAAGTTGGAACTGCATATTTCCCAGCTGTAAAAGATTCAGATAAAAACGGAGTTTCAATCGGCGGAGCTTCCCTATATGCCCTTAACTCAGGCGATGAAGAAAAAATGAAGGGCGCTTGGGACTTCATAAAATTCCTAGTAAGCGTCGACTCTCAAATTTATTGGAATGCAAATACAGGATATTTCCCAGTAAATAAGGGAGTTCTTGATACAGATGAATTTAAAGAACTAATTAAAAAATCACCACAATTTGAAACAGCTATAGATCAATTGCATGATTCAAAGCCAGAAGATCAAGGTGCACTTGCAACAGTTTACCAAGAATCTCGTCAAATCATGGAAAAATATATAGAAGAAATGCTAAATGGAAATACTTCTCCAGAAGATGCAAGTAAGGCTATGGCAAAAGAAATAGATGAGGCTTTAGAATCTTATAACAAGGTTAACAAAAAATGAAACAATACAATAATAAAGCCTATTTATACATGCTACCAGCATTGGCTTTCTTAACAGTTTTTGTATTTTATCCATTCGTACAGACTATAATTCGTAGTCTGTACGCTACGGATAATATGGGAGCCAATACTATCTTTATTGGATTTAAAAATTACTCTGACCTTTTGTCTTCTCCATCTTTTTGGAATAGCTTAAAAGTCAGTTTTATTTATGTAATTATAGTAGTAGCCATAGGAGTTTTGCTAGGCTTTGCAACAGCTTTGTTGTGTAGGGTAAATTTTCCTGGCATTAGAGTCTTTTCAGCTGCGTATTCTCTTCCTATAGCCATTGCCTCATCTGGTATGGCCTTGGTCTTTAAGGTAATGCTTAACCAATCTGTGGGAATATTAAATGTAATTCTTAAAACTAACATCAATTGGCTAGCAGATCCAAAATGGGCTTTGATAAGTGTTGGCGTATTAACAGCTTGGCTAAATTCAGGTATGAATTTTTTGTATTTTTCATCAGGACTATCTGGAATTGACGATAGTTTGTATGAGGCGGCATCTATTGATGGAGCAAACAGCTTTAATCAATTTAGACACGTTACCTTACCATCAGTTAGACCGATAATGTTTTTTGTAGTAGTTACAAATATCATCAATGCTTTTCAATCCTTTGGTCAGATCAAACTTCTTACCCAAGGTGGGCCAGGGGAAGCTACAAATGTAATAGTTCATGATATCTATAAAAATGCTTTTATGAATTACAGATACGGCTACGCTTCAGCAGAATCAGTGGTTCTTTTTTTATAGTCATGATATTAACCATAATAGCTTTTAGGTCAAATGGAGATAAAAATGCAAGTAAGTAATAATAGCATATCATTTTTAAAAAGCTTAAATAACAAAAAAACTCTTAAAAAAGAAAGCCTTGATACAGGTAAAATCATTAGGCTTATTTTAAATGTAATAGTTGTAATATTTGTACTATTTCCAATTATTTACGCCTTTGTAATGAGTGTAAAACCAAGCCATGAATTATATGACAAAACTTTTTTTACAGCTAATCCCACTTTACAAAATTACAAGGACGTATTTAAAATTGCACCCATAGAAGGCTACATTATAAACTCACTTATAGTTTCTGTAATAATAACTGCATTTCAAATGGTAACAGCCATTCTTGCAGCCTTTGCTTTACATTTTTTGCATTTTAAGCAAAAGGGACTATTATTTGCAATAATTATGGCTACAACTATGATTCCTGGAGAAACAACAATAATTTCAAATTTTCTAATGATTTCAGGCTGGGGTTTTCAAGATTCCTTCTTCGGACTTGTTGCGCCATATCTTACAAGCGCCATGGGAATATTTTTGTTTAGACAAGCTTTCAAAACATTTCCAATGGAAATTTATGAGGCAAGCAAAATTGACGGTGCAAGTGACTTAGGTTTTATATTTAGAATACTAATTCCTCTATCAAAGCCAACAATTGGAGCCCTTGCAGTTCAATCATTTTTGGGTGCATGGAATATGTACATGTGGCCACTATTGATAACTGGAGCTGATAGTTATAGAACAGTACAAATTGGTATTTCTATGCTAAACTCAGCCGATGCTCAATCCATGCTTTTGATGATAGCAGGAGTTGTAGTTTGTATGATACCATCTTTAATAATTTTCATGTTTGCTCAAAAAAACATGGTAAAAGGATTAACGACAGGAGCGGTAAAGGGTTAGAATATGGCAAAAGTAAAATTAGAACATGTATATAAAATTTATGAGAATGGATTTGAAGGAGCAAAGGATATAAATCTTGATATCAATGATAAGGAATTTATTGTTTTAGTTGGCCCATCTGGATGTGGTAAATCAACTACACTTAGAATGATAGCAGGTCTTGAATCTATATCTAAAGGTGACTTATATATTGATGATGTAAGGATGAATAAGGTAAGTCCTAAAGATAGAGATATAGCAATGGTATTTCAATCCTATGCCCTATATCCACACAAGACAATCAGGGAGAACATGGGTTTTGCCCTAAAAATGCAAAGGTTGGATAAGCAAACTATCAATAAAAAGGTAGAAGAAATTGCAAAAATACTTAAACTTGAAGACCTTTTGGATAGAAAACCTGCCCAGTTATCAGGTGGCCAAAGACAAAGGGTGGCCCTTGGTAGAGCTATGGTAAGGAATCCAAAAGTATTTTTATTAGACGAGCCCTTATCAAATTTAGACGCAAAGCTTAGAGTCGAAATGAGAACAGAAATTGTTAGACTTCATAAAGAATTGAACACAACATTTATTTACGTTACCCATGATCAGGTAGAAGCGATGACTATGGGGGATAGGATAGCAGTGCTAAATAAGGGTGAAGTTATCCAATTTGATACACCACTAAATCTATATTATAGACCAAAAAATAGATTTATTGCAGAATTTATTGGATCTCCAAAGATGAACATTATAGAAAGCAAGCTAACTAGCGATCAATCAAATTATTTTGTAGAGATATTTGGAAAAAAGATCCAACTTCCAGCCTTTAAAGTTAAAGATTTAAGTAATTATAGAGGAAATGATGGTAAAATTCTTTTGGGAATCAGACCAGAAGAATTCTCCTATGATAAAGAATCGCAAATACTAGTAAACTTTGATAACGTTGAATACATGGGTTCAGATACCTACGGTTATATGTTGTGTGAAGACAATGATGTTGTAGTAATGAGATTTAACTCGCAAGACCCTATAGTCTCTAATAAAGAGATGCCGATTTCTATTAATATGGACAATATATATATATTTGATCCACTGACAGAAGAATGTATATCTTATCCAAAAAAAAGAGGGGATGCAGATAAGATGAATTTAATAATATCTTTAAATGAAGATAATAATGATAATATTTATTTGGATAAAGATAGTTCATATAATAGTGACGGAAGATTCGAAAGGTTAAAAAATAAGGAAAAAATAGAAAAAACCTATTAAGTGTAGTTCTTAGTAAGTATTCTATAAATTTGTTGAAATGTCAAGATATACTTATTTAATTTGGATGTATGTAAATCTATTTTAAGTAAGTATACTTTTTTATTTGTTAAATCCCGTAATTTACTTAGAATTTACAAATGTTTAACGAAAAACAAACAAAATAAATATATAATTTTCTAGCAATGTATATTGTAAGGAGAGTGTATGAAAATATTTTTAAAAAATATTAACAAGAAATTCTCGGAAGCTTTCAATATAAATAATCTTAATCTTGTTATTGATGATAATTCTTTTACAACTTTGCTTGGGCCATCAGGTTGCGGGAAAACTACCGTTTTGAGGATGATATCAGGACTTGAAATTCCAGATTCTGGAGAAATTTTATTTGATGACAAAGTTATCTTCTCAAGTGATAAAAATATAAACATTCCTCCAGAAAAGCGTGGGCTAGGTTTCGTATTTCAAGATTTTTCTCTCTGGCCACATATGAGCGTTTATGAAAATGTGGCTTTTCCATTAAGAGCAAAGAGAGATACTGAAAATCTAGATCAAAGAGTAAAAGATGCACTAAAGACTGTAAGGCTTGGTGAATACATGGATAGGCTGCCAAGGGAGCTTTCTGGAGGCCAACAACAAAGAGTGGCCTTTGCCAGAGCTATTTCTGATAATCCAGCTTGTGTATTATTCGATGAGCCTCTATCAGCGCTTGATGCTATTCTTAGGGAAGAGATGCGCCTTGAGATTACAAAAATTGTAAAAGATATGGGCCAAACTGCAGTTTTTGTAACCCACGATCAAGAGGAGGCCATGAGTATGTCAGATGAGATTATTATTATGAACAATGGGCAGGTAGAACAAAAGGCAAGCCCAGAGGAAATTTATAAAAATCCAAAGACAGATTTTGTGGCTCGTTTTATTGGCAAATCAAATTGGATTGATAAGAACAAAATGATTAGGCCTGAAGAATTTAGCGCTAATCCATCTGAAGCTCTGGAAGAATTTGAAACGGAAGTAATATCATCACAATTTTTGGGAGATTCATACATAATTTACCTTGACTATCAGGGGAATAATTGGTCTTACCACTCAAATAACGGTATGGAGGCTGGAGATAAATTAAATCTTTACGCCGATAGAAACAAAATTATAGAATTTAATTAGGAGAGATTATGAAAAAAGTTCTTAATACCCTTATGGCTTTATCAATTGCAGCTAGCCTTGCTGCTTGCGGAAATGCTAACACAAATGAAGCAGCGGAAGAAAATAAGCCGGCTGAACAAACACAGAATGTAGAAGAAAATACTTCTGAAAAGACCGAAGATACTGAAAATAACCAAGAGGCGACAAAAGAAGAAAACACTGATGCTCCAGCAGAAACTAGCGAAGCAAATAAAGACCTTTCTGGAACAGTTACAGTTTATATGCCAAGCCCAAAGGGACTTAACGAAAAATATGTAGCTGCTTTTGAAGAAGAAACAGGAGTTAAAGTTGACCTTTTCGAAGGAACAACAGGTGAAATCCTTGCTCGTCTTGAAGCAGAAAAAGATAATCCAGTAGCTGATGTAGTAGTTCTTGCATCTTGGTCAGATGGCCTTGCAATGAAAAATGATGGAGGACTAGAAAGTTATGAAGCAAAAGATAGCGACAAACTTTATCCAGAATTCTTAGATGCTGACCACCAATTATTTGGCACAAGTGCATCAGCAGTAGGTGTTATCTACAATACAACAATTTATGAGAGCATAGATGCTGATTGGTCAGACTTTGCTGATGAAGCTTATAATGGTGACATTGCTATGCCAGATCCAGAAAAATCAGGTGCAGCAAAAGATTTCTTAGCGGGATATTTCTCAGAAAACAAAGATGACTGGAAAACTTGGGAAGATGTTGCAGCAAATGGTCTAACAATTCCAGGAGCAAACAAAGCAGCTCTTGAAGCTGTAACAACAGGTGAAAAAGGAATACTTCTTGCAGGTGTTGACTACAATGCTTACAAATCAATTGATGAGGGTGAACCACTAGCAATCTATTATCCAAAAAGCGGAACAGTAGTAAACCCAAGACCAGCTATGATTTTAAAAACATCTAAAAACATGGACAATGCAAAAGCATTTGTAGACTTCTTAATCTCAGATAAGGCTCAAGAATTAGTAGTGGATGCTTACTTACTTCCAGGTAGATCTGATATTACTACAGACAAGAGAACAAATGTAGGAGATATCCCACAATTTAAAGATCTTGACTGGGACTACATGCTAGAAAACGCTGATGACATTGCAGCAAAAATGAATTCACTAGTAAAGTAAAATGAAAAAAATAAAATCTAGTAATTATCTTATACTATTACTACTTTTATTTTTTATAGTAACACCCTTAGTAACGGTATTTTTAAGAGCGATCATCATTGATGGTCGCTTAAATTTTAGTCAAGCAGCAAATATTATCTTTACTAGCGATAATATAGTTACTATAAAGAACTCCCTACTTTTAGGAATACTGGTAGTAATAATGGCAACACTGATAGCAACACCTCTAGGGTTTATTTTTACAAAATCCAGACTAGCCAAACATAAGTGGCTAGAAATTGTATTTATGATACCTTTTATGACTCCACCCTATATACTATCTATGGGTTGGATACTATTCTGCCAAAAAAGAGGACTGTTCCAGCAACTTTTCCCATCTACAGGTAATTTTTCTGAGAAATTTTTCTCTCTATTTGGACTTGTAATGGTAATGAGCCTCCATATTTTTCCCTTTATAACAAATATCTTGAAAAATTCAATCGGCAATATTAGCGCAAACTTGGATGAATCAGCAAAAATAAGTGGAGCAAGTCTAGCTTACAGATTAAAGAAAATAGTCTTTCCGCTTCTAACAGGCAACTATGCTATAGGCGTGCTTTTGGTATTCATCAAAACTTTATCTGAATATGGCACACCTGCAACGATTGGACGAAGAATAGGATTTTTGGTATTTACAACAGACATCCACAGATATGCAAGTGTTGCACCAATCGATTTTGGAAAAGCAGCAAGCCTATCATCTATACTTGTTGTTATATGTATGATAATGAGAATGGCCCAAAATAGAATTACAGAAAAAAACACCTACAATTTGCTAGGCCAAAAATCAGCACGAATAAAAGATATGAATCACCCAATCATATTTGATATCTTATCGGCAATCTATCTTTTGATATTAATAATATTTTCAATTGGAATTCCATATTTTTCCATAATAGCAACCTCACTAATCAATCTAAGGGGCTACGGACTACAAAAAGGTAATTTTACTACCAAACATTATATAGAACTCTTTGAAAATAGGTCAGCTGCCAAAAGAGCTCTACTAACTAGCTTTGGCCTAGGTATAGGCACAGCAATAATATGTGCAATTATAGGAACATATATAGTAGTTACTTTATATAAGCAAGGAAAATGGAGAAAGTATCTAGAAAATATAGCAATATTACCAGAGATGATTCCAAGTATAGTGTTTGTAATAGGTCTTATGATATTCTGGAATAAGATTTATAATATTGTGCCACTATATAATACTTTAGGATTTATGGTTCTAGTTTATTCTGTAATGTATCTGCCTTTTACTATCCAATACGTATCATCAGCCATGATGCAAATAGGAGATAATATCCTCCAAGCTGGGAAAATATCTGGAGCAAGTAATGGATATATTTTTAGAAAAATCACACTGCCCCTAATAGCGCCAAGCATTAGTTCAGCAGCAATGATGACATTTATAATCTCATTTAGGGAGCTAGTGGCAAGCTCTATTATATCTCCTCCAAATGTTTTGACGGTATCAACTTTCATAACAAGTGAATTTAATCAAGGATCAGTATCAGTCGGCATGGCCATGGCGGTAATATGCGTTCTAATAACAACCACTTTATTAATAGTATTAAATGTAGTTCAAAATAAGAAAAGAAAATAATTTGACATAATTAAAAACACGTAGTAACATATTAAGTACAGCAAATAAAAAAAGCATTTGACATGTTATTTTGTATGTTGTATAATATATTCAATGCCACTTCAGTAGAAATAGCAAATTCTACTGAAAAAATTAAAAAATATCAAAAAATATTTGACATTCATTTTTAAAGGTGGTATTATATGTTTTGTCGTTAACAAGCGACAATGAACCAGATAGTTTTTAAACTATCTACATTTAAATAGTAATTAAACTTAATCAATTAATTTGAGTAACCTAAAATTGGCCAGTCCGGCCAGAAGAGGACATTTCGTGTCTCCACATTATGAGACCCACGGAGTGGTCGCAGGACGGAACGGCCGAGAAATGATTCAATCTATATAATATAGATGGATAAATTTAAATCACGCATTAATAGTAAGTTGATGTAAATGAAAAGAGTCATGATTAGATGACTTTCATAAAGAATTAAAACTACTATATAAGTAGTAAAAATATTTTTCATGAGAGTTTGATCCTGGCTCAGAATTAACGCTGGCGGCGTGCATAACACATGCAAGTCGAACGATGAAACTTAAAAGATTTCTTCGGAATGAACTTAAGTGGATTAGTGGCGAACGGGTGAGTAACGCGTGAGTAACCTGCCTTACACAAGGGGATAGCCTCTGGAAACGGAGAATAATACCCTATGATATTAATACTTCGCATGAAGCATTAATCAAAGTGTTAGCGGTGTAAGATGGACTTGCGTCTGATTAGCTAGTTGGTGAGATAACAGCCCACCAAGGCAACGATCAGTAGCCGGCTTGAGAGAGTGTACGGCCACATTGGGACTGAGACACGGCCCAGACTCCTACGGGAGGCAGCAGTGGGGAATTTTGCACAAT
>NZ_HG003686.1:307649-309227 GCF_000312365.2 Anaerococcus provencensis
CGGCGAGACGGTGACGTCAAGCGAACCTCAAAAAGCCTGTCCCAGTTCGGATTGCACTCTGCAACTCGAGTGCATGAAGTTGGAGTTGCTAGTAATCGCAGATCAGAATGCTGCGGTGAATGCGTTCCCGGGTCTTGTACACACCGCCCGTCACACCATGGAAGTTGGCAATACCCGAAGCCTGTGAGCGAACCATTAGGACGCAGCAGTCGAAGGTAGGGTCAGTAACTGGGGTGAAGTCGTAACAAGGTAGCCGTATCGGAAGGTGCGGCTGGATCACCTCCTTTCTAAGGATTTCAGCGACGATACGTCGTCGCTGAAAAGAGAATGATACGTTATTCTCTAACTTTTAGAAAAAACAATGTTACTCATTTTAATTGAGTTTAATGAAATTTAACAATAATGAACCACTTAACAGACTAGCCTGTCCGGCTGATGGAGGACTAAGTAAGTCTCCCCATCATGAGACCATGAAATGGTCGCAGGACGAAGTCCGAGAAAGTTAAGTAAAAAATCAAATAGCAAACAATATTTCCAGTCAAGAAAGAAAGGGCGCCAGGTGGATGCCTTGGCACATGAAGACGAAGAAGGACGTAAGTGAACGAAAACTAGGGCGAGCTCACAAAAAGCCATGACCCCTAGGACTCCGAATGGGGAAACCCGGCTGATGAAGAATCAGTCATCATAAAGCGAATACATAACTTTATGAAGCAAGACCCTGCGAACTGAAACATCTAAGTAGCAGGAGGAAAAGAAAGAAAACTCGATTTTCCAAGTAGCGGCGAGCGAAAAGAAAACAGCCCAACCCAATAAGAAATATCAAGGCAAGTCGAATCATTTGGGAAAATGAACCAAAGAAAGTGAAAGTCTTGTAGACAAAAGCCAAAATATTTTTGGGAGCAAGTAGCAGTGAACACGAGGAATTTGCTGTGAAGACAGGGGGCCCATCCCCTAAGGCTAAATACTAACATGTGACCGATAGCGAACAAGTACCGTGAGGGAAAGGTGAAAAGAACCCCGCAAGGGGAGTGAAAAAGAACCTGAAACCTAGTGCCTACAAGCAGAGAGAGCTCTAAAGAGTGATCTCGTACCTTTTGTAGAATGGGCCAGCGAGTTATCATATAAAGCAAGATTAAGCATTTAAGATGCGAAGTCCAAGCGAAAGCGAGTCTTAACAGGGCGAAAGTTAGATATGATAGACCCGAAACCGGGTGATCTATCCATGGTCAGAGTGAAGGTGAAGTAAAATTCACTGGAGGCTCGAACCGGGTGCGGTTTAAAACGCATCGGATGAACTGTGGATAGGGGCGAAAAACCAAACGAACCCGGAGATAGCTGGTTCTCCTCGAAATAGCTTTAGGGCTAGCCTATGACTAAAGATTTTAGGAGGTAGAGCACTGAATGGCCTAGGGCGGCATACCGTACCAAAGCCTATCAAACTCCGAATGCCAAAAAATCAGGTCATGGAGTCAGACTTAGAGGGATAAGCTCCTAAGTCGAAAGGGAAACAGCCCAGATCGACAGCTAAGGTCCCAAAATCTGGATTAAGTGGAAAAGGATGTGAACCTACCAAGACAA
>NZ_HG003686.1:309365-467442 GCF_000312365.2 Anaerococcus provencensis
TCAGAACGTCGTGAGACAGTTCGGTCCCTATCCAGCGTGGGCGTAAGAAATTTGCGAGGAGCTGTCCCTAGTACGAGAGGACCGGGATGGACATACCACTGGTGTACCAGTTGTTTCGCCAGAAGCATAGCTGGGTAGCTAAGTATGGCATTGATAAGTACTGAAAGCATCTAAGTACGAAGCAACCCTCAAGATAAGATTTCTAAAAGAAGGTAAAGAAAATACCTTAGATAGGTCCAAGGTGTAAGTACAGTAATGTATTAAGCTAAAGGATACTAAACTTTAAATCTTGACTGGAAATATTGTGCCTGCCCTATCCCAATTCATCAAAGATGAATTGATGGAAGGTCAGCCGCCAGATTTGTTCAAGGTGCGAAAGCAGCTTGAATACAAATTACGGCGTAGACTCAGGATAGAGTGGGGTTTATCTAAAAGATAGACTGCTATTTAGAAGGTTCAAAAAATATATAGTGACGATAGCAATGAGGATACACCTGTACCCATACCGAACACAGAAGTTAAGCTCATTAACGCCGATGGTACTCGGAGGGTGACCTCCCGGTAGAGTAGGAAGTCGCTAAATTACTAAGAGCTGGTAATATTACCAGTTCTTTTTATTTACATAATAATACACCTGTCACAAAAACCTGTTTGCTTCGCAAACTCTTCCGTGCTCTACGAAAATCGGTTCTATCGAACCTAACCGTGCTTCCGCACTAGTTTTTCGGGTTAAAAGCCCAAAATCAATGGGCTTTTAACTGCATTCAGTTTTCGGCATAAACGATTGTGTTCGAACTCCTGGACCCGAAATCAACGGGTGTTTATGTATACCGAACACAGAAAATTAGCCCGTGCGGCTCATAAAGAACCCTCCATGGAATGGTCGGTGAAGCCGAAAGCCTCATAACGCCGATGGTACTCGAAAGCAGGCCCGTCCGGCCAGGGGAGGACCCACCACGGAGTGGTTCACCAAAGGTGAAGGCTGTCCGCCTCCTTTAGGACCGGCCTCCCGGTGAGTGTTAAATTTGACTTGATTTGGCACATTTAACCCCAAAATGAGCCACGGGAGTGGCGGTGAATTAGCGAAGCTAATGAGTTTTGGTGGAAGCTGCTGAATTAAAGAAAGCCCGTCCGGCTAGAGGAGGAAATTATCCCCGCCATATTAGGGGTCCGTGGAATGGTCGAGCGAAGCGAGAGGGGCTGTTGCAAAATAGATAAATCGTTCCTATATCATTCGAGCACCCTCCCAGAAAGGTCTCAACCAGCCGACGGGCTAAACGCCTCCCTAAGCCGGCGGGCTAAACCTCAAACTTTATGGGAGTGCACTCCAATGATGGAACGATAGATATCTATCAATTTGCAACAGCCCCTTTTTTAGTTTAATACACCTGTAAGGGAAAATTGTTTGCTAGGCAAGATAATTCGCCTACTGAAAAATCTTAATATCTTCTCCAGCTAAATATTTTTTATAATTTTATAAAAAAAGACAAAGTCCAATATTATGGAATTTGCCTTTGTCGATATTTAAGATTATTGTAAATATATTTACTCTATTAAATGATTTAGTATTACTGGTTGAATATAATTACTTATGACGTGTTTTAATTTAAGAATTTATTTCATCTATGATTCTTATTATCTCTTCTAAAGATTTCACTACATATTTAGTCCTATCTAAATACTCATCTTTAGGTATTTTCATATCTGGCACGCATATTACAGGAATACCAGCACTGTATCCTGCTAAGATACCGTTTTCGCTATCTTCTATGACTAAACATTCTTCCTTATCGAATCCTAATAATTCATTTGCTTTAGTAAAAATTTCTGGGTTTGGCTTGCTCTTACTTATGTCTTCTGCAAAGACAAAGCCTTCAAAGTAGTGTTTAATGTCGTGTTTTTCTAGTATATTTATTGCTCTTTCTCTAGTACTTGATGAAGCAACGACCATTTTTATATTATTATCATTTAGGTAAGTTAATAATTCGTTTACACCAGCTTTTAGGTCAACTCCTTTTGCTAACATTGATTTTTCAGTACTTATAACTAAGTCGAAACACTCGTCAAAGGAAAGAGGTAGTTTATATTGATCAATTAAATTATTTACATTTTTCTCTTCAGTTTTTCCGGAAAAATTATAGGCATAATCGTATTTAGTAAAGTCATGACCAAAATCAGACAATATTTTTTTATATATCCTATAGGAGACAATTTCTGTATCTATTATGACACCATCAAAATCAAAAATAATTCCTCTAATCATTCATTTCCTCCAAATTTAATGTTGTTTAAAATTACTGTACCATAAAATATAATTCCATACGATTGTTTTCATTATTGTAATGATGATAAGCTTATAATAGAATAATGCCTAATTTATAAAAGATTATTGGCCTTTAATTTGATTTAATTTCCTGTATTACTAATATAATAATTAGAAAGATAATAACATTTTATGAATAAAGCTAATGCACATAATAGATTTACCTCTTCTGAAACATCACCTTTTTAGTACAAAAATATTGTGTTAATAATACCATTCTCATATTAAAGCTCTAAGTAATCTTAGTGGAAGATGGACTTATTTTCACATTATGGAGGCAAAAAAATGGCCTTACATGTACTTTGCTTAGCTCCTTTTTAAACAGGTTACGAATAAAGGTGAACTTTTATGAATAAAGAATGAAATTTGTGAAGATTATATGATATTAAGAATAGAGAAATTTTTTTACTATTATTTAAAAAAAGACAAAGCTCTTATAAAGGGACTTTGTCTTTTTATATTATCAGTAATTTTTCAATTTTAATGGAGGCTATTACAGGGTAATATTTTATAGTAGGAAATGATTAAAGCTTTAATTATTTTCTACAGATTCAATCTCATCTAAAGTAACATTACTAAATTCTGGGTCTATTAATTCTTCATCTTCTGGATTTTCAGTTACTTCTTCTTCATCGTAAGCTTCAGAATCTTCGGTTACTTCTTCTTCAGTTTCTGTATCTTCCTCTGTTATTTCTTCTTCGTTTGGACTTTCATTTACTTCAGCAATGTCGTTTTCTTCAGGACTTACGTCTTCTTCTCCTATTACAAAGTTATCTAAGAATTCTTGTAATTCAGCTGTTGCAGCTTTTATTTCTGCTACTGTAACTTTAGCTTTGTTTTTTGTATGAACTGCTTTTTTAATGGCTTGGTTTATTTCTTCTTTTTGCTCTTTTGTAGTCTCTTTGCTTCTTTTTAATTTTTTAGCTTCTTCTATAGCTTTGTTTAAATCTTTTTTAACATAAATAGTTGCTACATCTTCGTCAGTTATATCAGCTGAATTTTTTGCTAGCTCTTTGGCATTTTTAAGGTTTTCGATAGCCTTATCTAATTTTTGGTTGCTTGCAAAAGGATCAGCTAGAACTAATACTTCTTTTGTTATTTCAAGACCTATCTCAACGTGAGCTTTCTTTGTTTTGCCTTGGATATCTTCAATAGAGAATTTGATAGTTTCTATTGCTTCAGAAGCCAGTTCTACTTTTTTAGCTGCTTTTGCAGGATCAACTTTCTTTAAAACGTTGATTATGATATCGATAGCCTTTGCATAAGCTTGTCCACCAGGTATGTGGTTAACAATATTTTTTAATGCTTCTGCTTTTTTGATTATTGATGTAATAGTTTCTGGACTTACTGCATTTGGGTCTATTTCTATATAGTTAGTAGTGGCTGGTGTATTTAATGCATTAGCAGATGCTACCGTTGGTGCTACAGATGATAGTACGAATGATGCTGATAGTGCCATTCCTAGGATTTTAATTTTTGTGTTTTTCATATTTTATTCCTCCTCTTTATTTATGGTTTTATATTATCAGATATTAATTATTAATTAAATACACATTTTAGTGTATGTATATGAAACACATTAAAGTTAAATCATATAATAATTGGATGACAAAGGTATATTATCTTTATAGTAGCTAGATAATATTTATTTAGCTAGTTTTGCTATAAAGGATAGATTAATAAGAAAAGTGAACCAAGTTTTCTTGGTCCACCTTTACTGGAGAGTATATAGACTTTTGGGTATTTTAATTGCTATTAAAATCATGGTCGGTAAATAAGGATTCTATTGTGATTTTGTGGTCTTTTAGTTCGTCTATTTGAGGATCTAGCTCTAGGTTAACGCTCTTTAGCAATTTGCTTTCTTTATCAAATTCTATTTCCATTGATTTTTCTATTTCATCTTCTTCTACTAGCGTAAGTTCTATATTATATTCATTTTCTATATGTTTTAGAACATCTTTTGCGTCTTCTTTGAGACTAAGCTTTATGCTTTGATTATCTTCACTTACTTCTAGTTCATCTTTTAAGTCCATGACAGCTTGGATCAGCCTATGGTAGTCCGGATGGAGGTCAAAGTTGTCAACTGTTGCTTCTGTTACTGTGGTTTCTTCTTCGCCAGCTTGTCTTTCTAAAATAGTAGCTTTGGTATTGTCATTTTCATCAAAAGTAAATTCTTGATAGTATCCGTCGCTTGATTCTGAAATTGTATCAGCCTTTATAGCTTGCAAATCGCCACCATATAGGGCATCGGCATCAAAAGTTTGGGTAGTAGTATTTTCTGGGTCTATTTTTTGAATCTTAGTCTTCATGAGGACTTTTCTTACTTTGTCATTTTCTGTTTTTATTTGCTCAAACAAGGCTTCTTTTTCAGTTGAGTCTTCACTATCCTCTTGATCTTCTTCCATCTTGTCTTCTTTATCGACATCATTTTCTTTTACTGCTTCTGATTCGTCTTTTTCATCTACTGGTTGATCGTCAGTCTTTGATACTTCATCATTTGACTCATCTTCATTGCTTGTGTCACTTGTTTTAGTATTTTCTGTATCATTTGCCGTAACTTCACTTGTTTCTTTTGGAGGTATACTTTCTTCGGTATTTCCATTGCAAGCTGTTAGTATGGACAGGGCAAGGGTTAGTATTAAATATTTGCCATTTTTAACTTTCATTTTAATCTCCTTTTCTAAATTATTCTTCTAATAAAGCCTTTACTTCATCAGGTACATTTATTTCATCTATTTCGTTTATTTATTTGTATTCTGAGGTGTAATTATATAATCTAACGTCTCCGTTTTCATCGGTGAATTCTATCTCAAAATCATAAGAAATAGGGTATAAATTATCCTTGCGAAATTTGTGCCAAGACTTGACAGATGTTAGTTCGCCAACAAATACTTGACCTGATGTATCTCCTAAGATAATATCTTTCATTTCATTAATGTTTTCAGGATTGGATTCTAATTCTAGGGTATAATCATCAGAATTTTCACTTAACTCATAATATTCTTCAAGTTCTTTAAAAACCCTATTACTATTTTTATCGGTGTCTGAAACATTATAAACATCTTCTCCGTCCTCTGTCATCGGAGTTTTAACCCATCCACTGTCATCTTTTCTATAAACCATTAGATTATCAACTTGATAGGACTCCATTTCCATCTGGCCAACGCTTGCATCATATATAGTATATAGGGAGTGGTAAATGTTAGCTTCTTTATTGAATTCTACATAACCTTCGGTACCATTTACTTCTTCTGGATTGTCAGAATTAGCCTTAGCTATTTGTTGGGTGGTTGTGTCAATCTTGTAAGAATCCAGGCTAGCTTCCTCTGATAATTTATTAAAAAGTTCTTCTTTACTTAGACCCTCTGGCTCTTCTTCATTGTCTACTTGTGGATTATCAGCCTTTGATTCTTCCTCGCTTATATCATCTTCCTTGTTTTCTTCGTTAGTCTCTATATTTTCTGTTTCATTTGCAGTGACTTCGCTAGTTTCTTTTGTAGGGGTACTGTTTCCGCTACAAGCTGTTAAAATCGACAGAACAAGTGCTAAAATTAAAATTTTTCCTTTTTTATCTTTCATTTAATATTTCCCTTCCTATTTTATTCTTCTAATAAAGCTTTTACTTCATCCGGTATAGGGATTTCTTCTACTGCATTTACCTCTTTATAGACATCGCTATTTTTATACAGAGTTAAGTCACCGTTTTCATTTATTGACTCGGCTTCCAAAGCATAGCTGATTGGATAAAGAGTTTCTTTGTCAAATTTGTGGTTAATCCTAATAGTTGTTAGTTCACCATCAAATATTTGCTCAAATTCATCACCCATTATCAAATCTTTGATTTCTTCGAGGTTGTCTGGTGTTGTTTCTATCTCTATAAGATAGTAATCATCAGTTTCGCTTACTGTGTAGTAATCATCAAGTTCGTTTACTATTATATTGTTCTCGTCATTTGCTTCGTTTTCTGGTATTTCAGTTCTCATCCACCCGCTAGCATCTTGTCTTGTGACTGCAACTTTGCCATTTTGATAAGTTTCAGTTTCCATTTCACCTACAGCAGGGTCGTGAATCTGATATAGGGCATGGTAGATGTGTGGCTCTTTGATATATTCAAGCTTTGCATCAGTGGAACTTATTACTTCTGGATTATCAGAATTTGCTTTTGCAATTTTTTCTGCGGTAGTTTCAATCTTGTAGGATTCTAAACTAGGAAGTTCATTTAATTTGCTAAATAGTTCTTCTTTGCTTAACTTTTCTTCTTCCTGGCTTTCTGATTTTTTCTCTTCTTCCTTAGCTTCCTTATCTTCTGCTTTATTATCTTCGATTGTTTCGACTGTATTTTCTGTAGTATCGTCCTCTGTTTCACTTTTGGATAGCTCTGCCTTATTATCATTTTGATCGGCCGTATCATTACATGATGTAAGTAGGGCCAAGCTAATAACAAAGGCTAAGCTTGTTTTATATTTCATATATTTTCCTCTCGCTATCTTTTCTAAAATTATAAACCACAAAAAGTTTTGTGATAAGATTTGTTTAATTAACAAATAATTGTAATTTGCTTTACTATATAAATATATGTTTTTATTACCCGATTATAAAAAAGATAAACAAAAAATAGCGAACATTACGAATAAATAATTGGACTTTAGCTAAAGTTTGCACAAAAAAATCGACAGATTTCTCTGCCGATTATTTTATATGGATATTTTTGCTGTTTTTGATAGGTATGAAGATATTCTTTCCAAAGCTGTTAGAGTTTTCTCGTATATTAAGCCGCTTTCTGGATCGCATTGTCTTTCTCTCATTCTTAGCATATGTTCATATCTACATTTTTCTACATCTCTTTGTACGATTTTGTAGTTTTCACTTGTTATTTTTACTCTTTCATCTTTTGGTAAGTCTTCTCTCAATGCCTTTAGCATTTTTATCGTGTATTCATTTAGTGCGTACAAATCGTCATAAGCTATGTTTGTGAAGTCTAATTTTTGTTCAGCTTTAAGTTTTGCAACATCTGCAACATTTTTGGCATGATCGCCAACTCTTTCTAGATTTCTTGATATTCTCAAATAAGAAACGAAATTTGCTGATGTATCTTCATCCATAGACATGGATAAAGCATCTATAATGAAAGCAGATATTTCTTTATTTAAGTGGTTGATAATTCTTTCTCTGTGGAAAATATCGTGGTATTTATCCTCATCAAAGTTTACCAAGATGTCCATTGAATCTTCGTAATTAAGATCTACTATGGTCAATAGTCTATTTATTTCCGCCCTAACATCTGTAAATGTAGCATTTACATCTTTTGTTATATTCTTGTTGATATATTGCAAGCTCATTTCTTCTTGTTCTTTGTCTTTGCCAGGAATAAGACTTACAGATAAGTCTGCAAGTTTTCTTGAAAAAGGAATTAGAATAATGGTTGTTACAAGGTTAAACAAGGTGTGCAGATTTGCTATTTGTGCAGCTGGCAAGTCCCTAGAATGCCTTAATACAATTTCATCTATTGGCACAAACATAGCCAAAATAATGAATATGATTGTTCCTATGATGTTAAAAAGTACGTGGGCAAGGGCTGTCCTCTTTGCATTTTTGGATGATCCAAGCG
Organism: Anaerococcus provencensis; assembly: GCF_000312365.2. Taxonomy (GTDB): domain Bacteria; phylum Bacillota; class Clostridia; order Tissierellales; family Peptoniphilaceae; genus Anaerococcus; species Anaerococcus provencensis. Next base: position 317,297 of record NZ_HG003686.1, read on the forward strand.
CAGATAGGACTGATGTAATACAAGTTCCTATATTAAAGCCAAACACTATGTACATAGATGATTTTAGTGGTATCACACCTTGGTTAGCAATAGCTTGTAAGATACCCAGAGATGCTGATGACGATTGAATAATGGCAGTAATAATTGTTCCAGCCAATACTCCTAACAAAGGATTTTGAAATTTGGTCATAAGTGTGACAAAACCAGGATAATCCCTAAGTGGTTGCATAGCTGTGCTCATAAAATCCATGCCCATAAATAAAAATCCAAGTCCCATTATAGCTTGTCCTAAAAAAGTCTTCCTTTCTTTTTTAGCAAAAGTATTCAATACGAAGCCAATAAATGCAATTATAGGAGCTATGGCAGAAATATTTAAAGCAACAAGCTGTCCTGTAATGGTTGTACCAATATTTGCCCCCATTATTATCCCAACAGCTTGGTAGATATTCATCAGTCCTGCGTTTACAAAGCCAACAACCATAACTGTGGTTGCGGATGAAGATTGGATAATACCAGTAACTATGATACCGACCAAGATAGCCTTGAAAAAATTAGAAGTCATTTTTTCTATTATAACACGAAGCTTATCCCCAGCTGCAAGCTCTAGGCCCTTACTCATCATAGCCATCCCATATAAAAACAGGGCAAGACCACCCAATAATTCGATAAAATAATTAATTGACATATACCCTCCATTATCATTTATTATTTTTATCTTAATTTATTAAATTTTTTAGTAACTAATTAATGCTCACTTAATTACTCTGTTGAAGATTAAGACCTAACAAAAATAGTCCATTATAATAATTTTACCTTTTTTACTTTTAAGGTCTTCTATATAATTTTAATTTAGATAATAAGTTAGATTTGACTTAGAGGGTTAGTAGAAGTGGATGTTAATTTAGTAGGATGTTTGGATTTAAGCTTGATCAAAAAAGAATACAATTATAAGTAAAAGTAAGAGCTTGGAGAAATCCTATAGGCTTGCTCCAAGCATACACCTTACTTAGTAGAGATAAAACATAAATTTTGAAAGTGAAAATTAAATTATTCTGTAATTTCTTCTATCAATTGTTCATTAGTAGTTTCTGGAGATACTACTGTTGGGAACCATCCTTCTTTATTTAGTATTTCATCTAAATCATCACCATATCTAAAGTGGAAATGTACAAGATCTTCGTCAGGATTTATAGCCATCAAGATCATATATTTATATGGGGCATCATCATTTGTAGCTTCGAATATATTCCAAGTTATTTTGTGTTCGCCTACCATTTGATTTTCTGTTTTAGAGAATTCGTAAGTTCCTTCACCTATAGTTTTTCCATCTTTATCTGGAAAATTATCCAAGAATGTTATCTTATCGCCGTCAACAACTAGACCTGCAAAATTAGTCTTTCTTTTTTCTAGATAATCATCCTTTGCCTTGCTTTCTTCAACACCATCTTTTTCAGCTAGAGTTGCGTAAGCTGGTTGGATATCATCATCCTCTAAATATTCGTACATACTATTCCATTTGCCATCCCAATCAGACAAACTTACATCATCATCTGATTCTTCACTTTCTTCTTTTTCTTCTGCTTTATTATCATCAGTTTTTGTAGACTCATCATCTGTTTTGTTTGCGTCATCATTTTCAGCAGAATTATCTTTAGATTCTTCTACTTGTTGACTAGTATCCTCGGAAGCCTTATCTTCTTTAGCTTGATCATTTCCACAAGCGCTAAAAACTAATCCAAGTGATAGAACACTGGCAATAACTAATCTATTTTTATTTTTCATATAAACTCTCCTCTTATAGCAGTTATTTTTTATCTATTTACTAAATAATAATAACATTAATTTGACATATAGTCAATAATGATTTTCATTATCATATATTAGAAGATTTTTATTAAATTAAGAGTTAAAATTACCCATGATAAGGTAAAAAATAAGAAAACTTTAAATTTTATAATAATTTATAAAAAGCGAGGATGATCCATGAAAAACTACTGATCAAAAGCTTTTACAAAGCTAGAATGAAAGCATGATGGATATTTTTAAAAAGTTAGAGTAACTGAATCTTTAAAAGGCTTTATTACTTGGGAAATAAGTGATATAATTATAATACTTGTTGGGATATAGCCAAGTTGGGAAGGCACCAGATTCTGACTCTGGAGAGCGTAGGTTCGAGTCCTACTATCCCAGCCATTTTTTATGTGAGGGATTAAACTATGGATAAAAATATAGTAAAACAATTGGAAAATGATTTTGGCAATAAAAATTTACTAGATGGTAAAAATCATTTTATATTAAATGACTACGATGATAGTTTCCTATCCTATAATCGCCATCATCTTGCCATAAATTGCGTGGGCACTTCCTTATTGGTTCGCTCCTCTGATAAAAATTTATTAGAAGAATTAGAAAAAGAGTATAGTGATTATCCTGCAGAATGGTTTATGGAAACGCCGAATCTTATAAAATTACAAAATATCCTTAATAACCACAATATGACCCTAAAAAATATGGGTCCTCTTATGGGACCTAGTAGAAGTTTTAAGAAAATAGATAGTCTCTATGAATTTACTAGAATAAAAGAAGAAGACTTTTCGAAATTTAAGGGCGTTACTAAGCACGCCTTTAGCTTTGATGATGGTATTTGGAAGGATAGACTCGCCCTAGCTTACTATGATAAAGAAAAACTTATAGCCATAGTAGGTGCCAATCAAAACTCAAAATACTTGTGGGAAATAGGAGTAGAAAAATTTGACAAGCCTCCTAGATATAAAAATGTGACTTCACATTTAGTAAATAATCTAGCAGACATAGCAAGAGAAGAAAACCCAGAAATAACAGTAATATACTCCACCCAATTTTCCCATGTAAAGTCCATGAATGTGGCAGCAAGAGCAGGATACGACTTTGCTTTTTCGTTTCTTGCGGGAGATATTAAGTAAAGACTTGTAATATTATTATAAAGTGTTATAATTTAATAAGATACTTAGATGGATAGTTATTGTTAAGTCAAGCTAAACCTATTTGCTTATCTTTTTTGATGAGCAAATAGGTTTTTTTATTGCAAGAAAGTGGGGTGATTCGATGATATGAAAATTAATAGACTGATTAATAATAACATTGTTAGTATTAATGAAGATGGTATCGAAAAGATAGTGATGGGTAAGGGATTAGGATTTGCTAAGAAGCCTGGAGATAGGCTTGACGAGTCCAAAATTGAAAAAATCTTTATTATAGAAAAGAATGAAGATGTCGATAAATATCTTCAGTTACTCAAAGAAATACCTGTAGAATATTTTATATTTAGCGAAGAGATTATAAGCGAAGCAGATGAAAAATTTGGCAAAAAGATGAATTCTTCCATACATATAAGTTTGGCAGATCATATCTACAATAGTGTTAAGAGGAATAGAGACAATATTACAATAAAAAACGTTCTAACATCTGATATCAGAAGGTATTATCCGGAACATTATAATATAGGTATTGGTGCAATAAATACTTTAAATGAAAAATACAATTTAGATTTGAATGAAGATGAAGCTAGCTTCATTGCACTTCACATTATTAATTCTTATTCTGATAACACAGGAAACAGTGAAGTTGAGGAAATAACTTCAATAATAAACGCGGTTTTAAAAATTATAAAATATGAATTTAACCAAGATTTGAGAGAATCTAGTATTCACTACGATAGATTTATAACTCATTTAAAGTTTTTTGCTAAGAGAGTTATTTCTAACGAAAAGTATGAAGGTGCAATAGATTTTGATTTATTTGAATTAGTTAAAACCAAATATAAGCTAGCATATGAAGTTTCCCTTAAGGTAAAGAAATTTATTGAAGAAACTTATGGATACGAAGTTAGCAATGATGAACTGCTTTATTTAACAGTTCATATAGAAAATATAATAAATAAAACAAATAAATGATTTAAAAGGAGAATATATGGGCAAGTATGCAGACCTAGCTACATTTATTATTGATAATGTAGGTGGTAAAGAAAATATTAATAGTCTAACACACTGTATTACAAGACTTAGATTTAAACTAAAAGATGAATCTAAAGCTAATGATGAAGCTTTAAAAAACAACGATGGCATTGTTACAGTTATGAAAAGTGGTGGTCAATATCAAGTAGTTATAGGTAACCATGTTCCAAGAGTCTATGAAGATGTTATGGAACAACTAGATTTTGACGAGAATGCTGTAAGTGACACAAATGAGGATAAAAATATCTTTGATAGATTTATAGACTTAATGAGTGCTGTTTTCCAACCTATTTTGGGCGTTTTGGCAGCATCAGGTATATTAAAGGGTTTGGCAGCATTATTTGCAGCACTAATCCCAGGTTTTAAGGATGGAGGAACTTACCTTTTCTTAGTAGCAATAGGGGATACTTTTTTCAATTTCCTACCAATAGTAGTTGCTTATTCCACATCTAAAAAGTTTAAGCTAAATCCTATTGTCGCAATAACACTTGGAGCTGGATTAATGTATCCAACTATACAACTAAGTGCTTTAAAAGAAGCTGGAGCAATGGGAACTATACCAGTAATAGGAGATTATTATTCTAAATTTTTAGGAATTCCTTTTGTACCAGCAAACTATACTGGATCAGTTGTGCCAGCGTTAGCATTAGTAGCATTTGCAAGTATTGTTGAGAAAAAAGCTAAAGACATAATTCCTAATGTGTTTCAAGGCTTCTTTGTTCCATTTTTCACCCTATTGATATCACTAACATTCGGATATTTGGTCATTGGTCCAGTTATGAGCCTGCTAACCAATTTATTAATGGGATTCTTTGAAACTATGATTGCTTTTTCACCTGTAGTATTTGGGGCCTTAATGGGATTTTTCTGGCAAGTCTTAGTTATATTTGGCTTGCATTGGGCAATCATACCTATTGGAATAGCAGCATTTCAGGCTAATGGTTTTGATAGGATCATGGTTGCTAATGCATATCCATCATTTGCACAAACAGGTGCATTAATTGCTATGTATCTAAAGATGAGAGATAAAAATAAAAAAGCTTTGGCTGTTCCTGCTATAATTTCAGGTATTTTTGGTATAACTGAACCTTCAATTTATGGTTTTACACTACCAGAGAAAAAACCGTTCTATTATTCAATGATAGGTGGAGGAATAATTGGTGCAGTATCAATGCTTCTTGGACAAACTAGATATAATCAAGGTGGACTTGGAATATTCTATGCTATAAACTTATCAAACCCAAATGGAGACTTCAAGGCTGATACAATCAAGACACTTATACTAATGCTATTAGCTACACTTATTGGCTTTCTCCTAACATACTTTTTCTGGAAACCAAAAGAGGAAAGAAAATCAGAAGATAATACAAATATTAATAAAGCAGCAAAAGATGTAAACAAAGTAGAAATTGTTACAGCTCCTGTAAATGGTAAACTTGTTAAATTATCTGACATAGAAGATGATGCTTTCAAATCTGGAGTTCTTGGAAATGGGGTAGCTATTATACCAGAGGATAGAACATTTGTATCACCAGTGACAGGCACAATAACAACATTATTTAATACAAATCACGCTATTGGAATAACATCTGACTCTGGAGTTGAAGTGCTTATCCATGTTGGTATGGATACTGTTAATGCAGAAGGAAGAGGATTTACTCCTCTTATCAAAGAAGGTGAGAAAGTAGCAATAGGTCAACCTATACTAAATGTAGACTTAGATTTACTAAAGAGTGAGGGATTCTCAACAACAACACCAATTGTGATAACAAACACTGATGAATTTTTAGATGTTTTACCACTAGAAAATTTAGATGTAAAAGCAGAAGATGAAATAATAAAAATAATATTATAGGAGGTCAAATGCCATTTAGAGAAGATTTTTTATGGGGTGGAGCAACTGCAGCAAATCAATGTGAAGGTGCTTATAACGAAGATGGTAGAGGTCTTGCTAATGTAGACCTTTGTCCAGTTGGAGAGGATAGACGAGGGGTCATTACCGGCTTTACTAAAATGTTAGATTTTGATGACGATCATTTTTATCCAGCTCAAGAAGCTATTGATATGTACCATCATTATAAAGAAGATATCGCTCTTTTTGCAGAGATGGGTTTTAAAACTTATAGATTTTCTATAGCATGGTCAAGAATATTCCCAAATGGAGATGAAAAATCACCAAATGAAGCTGGTTTGAAATTCTATGAAGATTTAATAGATGAGTGTTTAAAATACAATATAGAACCTTTAATTACCATAACTCACTTCGACATACCAATGCATTTGGTAAAAGAATATGGAGGATGGAAAAATAGAGAAATCATAACTTTCTATGAAAATCTAGTTAGATCTATCTTTACTAGATATAAGGGTAAGGTTAAATATTATCTTACATTCAATGAAATAAATATGATAATGCATGCATCTTTCTTGGGAGCAGGTTTAGTTTTTGAAGAAGATGATGATATAGAAAAAATCAGATATCAAGCTGTACATCATGAGCTTGTTGCCAGTGCCTTAGCTACAAAAATTGCCAGAGAAATAGATCCTGAAATAAAAATTGGCTGTATGCTAGCGGCAGGATTGTATTACCCAGCAAGTCCAAAACCAGAAGACGTGTTTGAAGCACAGAAGAAAAATAGAGAGAATTATTTCTTCACTGATGTTCAATCAAGAGGTTATTATCCATCCTATAAGCTAGAGGAATTAAAGAAAAAAGATCTTATGCCTATTATGGAAGATGGTGATGAAGAGATATTAAAGAATAATACGGTAGATTTCATATCATTCTCATACTATTCATCAAGGATGGTATCTAGCGATAAAAACGGTGATAAAAAAGAATCAAATATCTTTGAATCTGAAAAGAACCCATACCTTAAAGAATCAGAATGGGGCTGGGCAATAGATCCACTAGGCCTACGCATTACCATGAATGATATCTACGATAGGTATCAAAAACCATTATTTATAGTTGAAAATGGTCTTGGCGCTATAGATACACCTGATGAAAATGGATATGTTGAAGATGATTATAGGATTGATTATCTAAGAGAGCATATAAAAGTGATGAAAAATGCTGTGGAAATTGATGGTGTGGATTTGTTGGGCTATACAACATGGGGTCCAATAGACTTGGTTTCAGCAGGAACTGGACAAATGAAGAAAAGATATGGCTTTATATATGTTGATAGAGATGATTTTGGCAATGGAAGCCTAAAAAGAAGCAAAAAGAAATCATTTGATTGGTACAAAAAAGTAATTGCATCAAATGGAGAAGATTTAGATTAGAAAAGTGGTGGTGGATTTTTATCTACCATCACTTTTAATTTCCAGTTTAAATGACTTGAACTAAATCAATCGAAAGAAAGAATTCTTTATGTTAAATCTTCTGCTGGGAGATACATAAGTATAAATTTATAAGTACAGCCTCTTAAAAGTATTATTAGTACAACTTTTAAGAGGCTTTTATATTTAAGCTTAATTTAAGGTTCTTTAAGTTTATTCTTAGCATAATGATTTATCCTATTATTAGGAGGTAAGCAATATGCTAAAAGTAAGTAATTTACATAAGAATTTTGATGATCATATTATTTATAATGGTTTTAATTTAGATATTAATAAAGGAGAGATTTTTGCGCTGATTGGACCTAATGGGATTGGCAAGACTAGTCTCATTCGTATGATTTTGGGTCTAGATAAGGATTATTCTGGCAATATTGACTACAATGGTTTTAACATTGGATATTCTCCAGAAACTCCTAATTTTCCAGATATTTTGACTGCTATGGAGCTTTTGGAACTTATTAAAAATGCTCATGGAACTAGTGATGATTTAGAAGATTTGATGAGAAAAGTAGGCCTTGATCCTGCTAATAAAACTAAGCTTTCTAAGTATTCCAAAGGTATGATCCAACGACTTGCTGTAGCTCAAAGCCTTATTGGCAATCCTGATATCATTCTCCTTGATGAACCATCAAGTGGTTTAGATTTTTTTGGGCAAATGGCTATGCAAGATTTGATAAAATCGCTCAAATCTTCTGATAAGGCAATAGTTCTAAATTCCCACCTACTTTGGGATGTGGAACGTATATGTGATAGGGGGGTTATAATTATGGGTCCTGATAGTTTTAAGTATTTTACTAGAAATGATTTTAGGGAGAAGTCCTTGGCTGATATTTTTATAGATTTTGGAAGGGAGGTAAATTATGACCCTCGTTAAACTACATATAAGGGAAAATCTGTCTAAGTCTTCATTTGTAATCTTTGCCATAATAGGAATACTTATTACAGCTTTTGTTTCATCAAGTATTAGTCTTTCGGCACCTGGTGTTAACAGCAATTCAGAATTTGGCCAATACTCCACTGCTTGGACCTTAACCAATATGCTTGCTGCTCTTGCTGCTATTACACTTTCTATGGGTTCTTTTAGGAAACACTTAGCCAGTGGTTTGGTTGATATTTTGAAAGTCCATGGCAAATCCTTGGATAAGCAAGTTTCTGAGATTATAAGAGCCGATGTGATAATTAGTATTGCCATGGGTTTGATCTTGCTAGTTGGTATGGTTATAAATGTTATTATAAATCGTCCAAGCATTACCTTTCTTGGTTTTATCTTAGCTATCATAGTCTATCTAATAGCAATTCTTACAAGTAGCCTATTAATGTCAGTTTTCAACTTGATTTTGCCACCGGCTCCTGCAGCACTTTTTGGGGTGTTTTTTGTAATTGTTGGTGCTATGAGAGAAATTTTTAGGCTAATAGTAGAGATGACAGGTGGAGTCTTTGGCCAAGTTATGACTCATATTTTAAATATCTTTCCGCCTATAAGTGTTTTTGGAGAGATAGAGAGTGATTTATTTTTCGGCAACTTCACAAACTATAGGTCCCTTGTTCATAGCCTAATCTATTTGTGGCTTTTGCTTGGTATTTTGTATCTTGTAAAAAGATGGAGGCTAGGTCGTGAAAAGTAAAATCATTTATTTTTTAGCTGGTCTTGGACTTTTGCTTGCAAGTTTTTCTATGAGAATAACTACAATTGATTCAGTTAGTCTTGCACTTATTGATGAAGTAGAGACCTATGATACCACAAAACTTTGGAAAGGCTTTGAGATGTCTTCATATACCAAGGATATTTGGTATAATTTTAATAAGGAATTTAGGTATCAAAATGGCAAGATTATAGAAAAGCAACCAGATGATCCAGTAGTAGGGATTGAGGCATTGAAACTTGATGGCAAGCCACTTATTAAGGCTATTTCCTTTGATAAATTCAAAAATATTTACGGGGGAATGGGTGGCGTTACTAATCAAGAAGAAAACTACAAGTCAGTCTTTGTTCACGAGAGCTTCCATTGCTATCAGATGCAACATGGGCTAGATATGGTCCATGATGTAAGTGATGGCCAAAGTGAAGAAGAGGAAGACTACGATGAATTCATGGAAGCTATTGAAAAAATGGACAAGGACCCAGAATTTAAAAAACTGTGGGAAGCAGAATATATGGGACTTTTGGATCTTTATGATTCAGGAGATGCTGATAACTACAAAAAAGCAAAGGCTGAAAAAGAGGCCTATATCAAAAAGAACTTCCCTTCACTATTTGAAGATTTGATCTTTCATATAAACTACAAGCAATTTATAGAAGGTACGGCCCAATTAGTTCAAGACAAGTACATGGCAGATCAAACTGGTGTTGATGAGATTAAATTCGAAGATAGAGTCTTTTATAAATTGGAAAAGACTTTCTATACAGAGGGAGAACTAAAGGCTAGGATTTTGGATAAATATTACAAGCAATGGCGAGAAAATTTGAGTTTTGATGAGAAGAACAACCTTGACTTGATGATGGAAAGAGGACGAATTTTGTGAACGAACTAGTAATGGTAGTAGATGATAACAAGGAAATAAGAGATATTGTAAGGCTATATCTGACTAATTTTGGCTTTGAAGTAATGGAAGCTGGAAATGGCGTTGAGGCTCTTGAACTTTTGGATAAAAATTCTGTGGATCTCATAATTTTAGATATCATGATGCCAGAAATGGATGGGATTGAAGTCCTAAAAAAAATCGGTCAAGATAGGGATTTTCCAATAATATTTCTATCAGCCAAATCAACTGTCAAAGAAAGAATCGAGGGCCTATACCTAGGAGCTGATGACTACCTAGCCAAGCCCTTTGATCCAGGAGAATTACTTGCACGCTCTATAGCTCTTTTGCGTAGGCAAAAAAGAGCCAATACTGAAGAGATTAAAAGGGTGGGAAATCTTAGCTGGGATAAGGATAACAGACAAGTTTATAAAAATGATAAAATCCTAAGGCTTAGGGCCAAGGAATATGAACTTCTTACCATGTTTATGACAACTCCAGGCAAGGTTTTTACCAAGGGTGAGATTTATGAATACTTGTGGGGTGGAGACTTTATAAACGATGATAATACAATCATGGTTCATATTTCAAATTTAAGAGATAAGATTGAGGATAATCCCAAAAATCCAACTAGAATCATAACCATACGAGGACTTGGCTATATGATGAGGAAAGATTGATGAATACTAGGAAAAATATCTTAAAAAATACAGTGATTTTTATAATAGTTTTCATCATTGTAAGTCTTATTTTTCTGCTAAGCCTTGGCATAGTTTTTAACCAAAACAATGTTGAAAATTACGTTTCAAAGTATTTTCCAACTACAGAAACTGTAGATGACACAGCTATAGATTGGCAGGCAATCGACGCTTATGGTGGTTCGGGCTTTGTCCTAAAGGATGGGCATGTTATAAGGTCCTATAACAAGGACTTCAAGGACAAGTACTCAGAAAATGAACTCCTTGATATGCTTGCAGTAAATTCTGGATCAGAGACCAGGATGGTCTACAATACAAAAGATGGCAACAAGCTTTTTTTAGAATATGATAATGAGGCTGTCAAATACATCTGGCAAGTTGATATAAACCATGAAAAAGTTCCCCTAAAAACTGAAATTATTGCAATAGCCATTCTTATTGTCCTTATCTACCTTAGCATTATTTATGCCATAGTCAGATGGCTTTCAAGGCGCATCAACAAAGAGATGAGCGAAATATATAGTAAGGAAGAAGAGGAAAAAGACATGCTTTTCAGGGGCATAGCCCATGATGTAAAGACTCCGCTTTCTGTGATAATTTCTTATTCCAAGGCCCTTAACGATGAAATTATAGACAATGATAAGAAGGAAGTATACTTAGAATCAATAGAGAAAAATGCTAATATTTTAAATGATAGGGTAGATGAATTATTGGAATTTGCAAGTCTTGGCAGCAGGAATATTGACAAAGAATCCAAAGATATACTAGAGATTATAAGAAGGTATGTCGGCGATAACTATATGTATTTTTTGGATAATGGCGGGGAAATTGAAATTTTATTTGCTGAGTCAGACCAGGAAATTATCCCTGTTGATGAAAAACTATTAAAAAGACTCTTACAAAATATATTGCAAAATTCCATTGATCACAATGAAAATGATGTCAAAATATTTATAGATTACAGGCAAGATAAACTTATATTTAAAGATTCTGGCAAGGGCATTAGTAAAGATAAGGCTAGCAAAATCTTCAATCCTCTATATACAGGGGAGGAAAGTAGAACTGGTGACAAACTTCGTGGCATGGGCCTTTCTAATGTCAAGAGAATTTGTGATTTGCACGGTTGGAAAATACATTATGATAATGCTTTTATAATAGAATTTAAAAAATCCAAGGAATAAATCCCTGGATTTTTTTAAATTACTAACTTATGAAGCAAAGGAAACTGTGTTTGCTATTCCGTCTTTTACTTCGATATTTAATCCTAAACCAGAATCTGTTATACCTTGGTAGTATTCTATGAATTCTGCTGGAGTAAATATTTCTGGTTCAGCTAGGCCACCAACTGCTTGGAACTTAGTGTCAGAGTTGAATTTGAATTTGTATGTCTTTTTTTCAAGCTCTTTTGGACTAGCTTCAGAATTTGGATCTTCTCTGTAGTCCATGGTGCCTTCAACTATTAGTGTATCTTCTTCGATTTTGATACTAGAAATTGTAGCAAGACCCATGTCGCTATCGCGTTCTCCACCCTTTGATGCAACTAGGCTTGAAAAATAAACTCCGTCTTGGTCTTGGTAGTCCATATCTTTTTCACTTTCGCTCGTATTTTGTGAATCATCAGCATTTTCTTTGTTAGAATCTTCTTTGTTTTCTTCCTTATTTTGATTTTTGACATTTATTACTGTCTTTTCTTCTGCTTTTGATTCTTCGACTTTTTTGTCAGTTTCTGCTTTATCTTCGTTTTCACTAACTTCGGTATTGGCATCCTCAGATACATCTTCGATTAGCTCATCTTTTGGCTTATCTGTTGATTCGTCTTCCATACTAGCAACTACATCTTCACTAATGTTTTCTCCTGAATCAGAGTTTGTGCAAGATGCTAGGCTTACTGCTAAGATTGCAGTTAATAAAATTTTATTACTAATTTTCATAATATTCTCCTTGTTATATATTTTACCCTCTGTTTACAGATAAGAAAATATTTAAAGAGAATATATCTTATGAAGATATTGATACTAGAGTCACTAGTCCATCTTTTACATCGATAAATAGGGCTAGGCCTGAGTCTTTTACTTCTTCATAGAATTTCAAGAATTCTTCTTTAGTATAGACGGTAGGTTCTTGGTCTCCGCCTGCTGATTGGAGTTTAACATCAGGGCTTAAGTTAAAGTGGAAGGACCCCTTATCATATTTTTCGTCATCTTCTGTATTTTCTAGATCTACTAAATAATCTATAGTCCCATCTACGGTGAGAACATCATCTTCTATTGTTAGATTTGATACAAATCCAGCGTTGAAGTCTTCGCTACGTTCTCCATTTTTTGAAGCCATCAGTGTTGAGAAATATCTTCCATCACGTTCTTCTATAATCATCTCATCGCTTGGATCTGATTCTTCTTTTGCATCATCATTAGCTTCATCATTGGTATCTTCTTCTATATTTTCTTCTGGTTTTTCACTATCTGCCATAGCTTCGTTTTCTGCCACTTCAGAGGCTTTTTCTTCTGTTTCCACACTTGTTTGATTGTCTTCGCTTGTAGGTTCTGCTTCTGTTGCATTGCCACAACTAGCTAGAGCAAGTGCTAGAACTGCTGTCATTAATATTTTCTTTTTCATTATTTTCTCCTTTTTCTATAGTGATTTTATTTCAATCCCATGTGAACTTCCATCACAGTTCCATTGGCAACTTGTACAAATAAAGCAAGTTGCTGGTCCTTAGTTTCATTGTACATATTTAAGAATTCTTCTTGGGAATGGGTATTTGTCTCGGAACTTGAATTACTTTGTGTTGTAAATTGAGTGGCATCGTCTATTTTAAAGACATTAACCTGATTTTCTAAAGGCTTTGCCTCGCTGCTGGTATCATCATCTGAGAAAAAGTCTAAGCTTCCCTTAACAATTAGTTTATCGCCATCTATAGCTATATCATAAACATTGGCCCAAGACCCGTCAGCTTCTCTTTCTCCATTTCTGCCCGGCTCGAGACTAGAAGTGTAAGTCCCATCATCAATAATATTGATTCCATCGGCTGTATCTTCTTTTCCTTCATCGTTTGTATTGGTTTCTTTATTTGTTTCCTTTGAACGTTCATCATTATTTTCACTTACAAATTCTGTAGAAGTATCGGCAGATTCCTCTGAATCTTTTGAACAAGCAGAAAAAGTAAGGATTGCTAGTAGGGCTAACAAGGTCTTTTGTAAATTCTTTTTATTCATAAAACCTCCTTTTGTTTCTACATTTTATACCCGATTGCAAAAATTATTAACAACTTATTTGCACAAGTGAAATTAAATGATAATTACCGATAATTACTAGACAATTAGTGACTGGTATAGTATAGTGAATCCACTAGAAAATGTCTTTGAAAGTATATAAGTTTAGGGGAAATATAGAATGGATTTGAGAGATAAACTTGAGATTCTAGCTGATGCAGCCAAGTATGATGTGTCTTGCTCATCTAGTGGATCTAATAGAAAAAATCATAATAAAGGACTAGGTAATGGGTCAATGGGTGGCATATGCCATTCGTGGTCTGAAGATGGTAGATGTATTTCTCTGCTCAAAATCTTAATGACCAATTCTTGTATATATAATTGTGAATATTGCATAAATCGTAGGGACAATGAAACTAGAAGAGCCACATTTAGCCCAGAAGAAGTGGCAACTCTCACTATGAATTTTTACCGCAGAAATTATATAGAAGGCTTGTTTCTTTCATCTGGCATAATTAGAAATCCAGACCATACCATGGAACAATTGATAAGAGTTGCTGATTTGCTGAGAAACACCTACAAATTCAATGGATACATACACATGAAGGCAATTCCTGGGGCAAGCTATGACTTGGTAAGAAAAATGGGCCTGCTTGTAGATAGAATGTCTATAAATATTGAACTTCCAACCCAAAAAGCCCTATCAGAACTTGCACCAGAAAAGAAAATAGCAGACATTACCCGCCCAATGGCTGATGTAAAAAATGAACTAATGGTTTATGGAGCTGATAGGATGAAATTTCATCACACACCTAAGTTTCTACCAGCAGGGCAGACTACTCAAATGATAATTGGAGCAAATAGGGAAAGTGATTACGAAATCATCAAAGCTAGTGAGGATTTATACAATAATTACTCTTTAAAGAGAGTTTATTATTCGGGTTTTGTACCAGTTGTCAAATCAAAATGGACCCAAGGAATTGACAAAGCTCCGCTTTTGCGTGAACATAGGCTCTACCAAGCTGACTTTCTCATGCGTGGATATAAATTTTCCGCTGATGATATATTATCAGCTGTGAATTCTAACTTTGATTTAAGAATAGATCCCAAAACTAATTGGGCTATCAACAATATCGAAAGATTCCCCATAGAGATAAATACGGCAACTTATGACCAGTTGATGAAAGTTCCTGGTTTCGGCAGGACATATGCTAATAGGATTATCGCTGCTCGAAAATTCCACAGAATATCCTATGATAATCTAAGGCAGATGAAAATATCAACCAAACGCGCCCAGCATTTCATCTTAGTAAATGGAGTTTATAGAGGTCTACGTTTTAAAAATAAAAAGACCCTTAGGGATATGATGAGTGCACCAGACAATTCGAATTACCAACAATTATCAATGTTTGATAGGCAGCTTCCATGATTTATAATTACGATGGGACCTTTGACGGCTTAATGACTGTAATATTTGAAAAATACAAAGATATAGGGAAGTGTGAGATATCAAAGGAAAGTGACCAAGTAAACTTTCTAGCAAGTGAATTTGTAGAAACAAATCTAATAGAAGCTCAAAGAGTCATCAGGTCTATAAAAGATAATATAGGAGATGAATTCCTAACCGATGCCTACAAGGTATTTAAGTCAAAAGATGACACGAAAGAGGAAACCATAGCTATCACAGTCAAATCATGTCTTATATATGGCAGAATCTACCTGGGATCATCCAAAAAAGCCGCTATAAGATTTAGACAAATACTAAGAAATTTCAACCATGAAGTTCACACTTACAAGGGCCTAGTAAGATTTAGGGAAATCCAAGATAATTATTTACTAGGAGAAATAGAGCCGGAAAATGACATCATAGAACACTTGACTCCGCATTTTCTAAGAAGGATGCCAAAGGAAAAGTTTATAATCTATGATAAGAATCGTAAGAAGTCAAGTCTTTGCGAGAAGGGATCTTGGGAAATAGTAGAGATACTAGAAATGAATGGGGTAGATAGTAAAGAAGAAGAAATATTTAAAGACGCCTGGCAGGGATTTTATAAGGCCATAGGAATAGAGGAAAGAAAAAACCACAAGCTGATGATATCCAATATGCCAAAAAAATACTGGAAGTACCTACCTGAGAAGCAAAGTAGCTTAGATTAATTATATTAAAAATATGATTTACTCTCAATTCAAAGAGATTACAAAGGATAATTATGAAAGAAAAATTAATATCTACACTAAAAGAAAGATTCGATAAGACTTTAGACCTCCACTCAAAGGCAAATTGGGATGAAATTGAGGAGAAATTATTAAATGACAAGAAGTTATTAGAAACTTTGTGTATAATGGAAGAAACTGGTGGGGAGATAAATTTTGTTGACTTACCAATATTTTCTGGGCCAGTTTTCCTAGATTGTGCCAAGGAATCTCCCAAGGGACGCAGGAGTCTCTGCTATGACAAGGAAGCCAGAATAAAGAGAAA
Source organism: Anaerococcus provencensis (assembly GCF_000312365.2). GTDB lineage: Bacteria > Bacillota > Clostridia > Tissierellales > Peptoniphilaceae > Anaerococcus > Anaerococcus provencensis. The sequence continues at coordinate 333,543 of NZ_HG003686.1, forward strand.
GAAAAATGCCCCAGATTCATCGGTAATGGAAGAAGCAGAAAATATGGGAATCAAAGTTCTAAATGAAAATCAATACTACTCCCTTCAAGAGCTTTTTGAATTTGATTTAAAAACATCGTCTTGGATTTGACTGAAGATGACTTAAGGACTAGGGGTGGAGCTTGCTTTTGTGAGAAGAGATATGGCAGAATCTTCACCTTCCACAACGGAGCTGATTCCTACTATGCTTCAAGAGGGTTTCGTGGATACATTGAATTAAATTAATATTATTAGAATTGACTAGAAAGCTAGTCTTTTTTTATGTAAATTTAACAAAAGATATTATATAATATCTGTAAAATGGAGGTAAGTATGCGTGTATTAGTTGTAGAAGATGATTTAGATTTAATAGAATTACTAGCTGAAGGTTTGACCATGTATGGTTATGCTGTTGATAAGGCGACAGATGGAGAAGAAGCCATTGATATGGCTTATGTTGAGACTTATGATGTGATTGTTTTGGATATCAATTTGCCAAAAAAGGACGGCTTTGAGGTTCTTGAGGAAATCCGTGACTTTAACAAAGAAGTAAATATCATAATGCTTACAGCACGTTCTGACATAGATGATAGGGTCAAGGGTCTTGATTTTGGAGCAAATGATTATATGGTAAAGCCTTTTGATCTAAAGGAGCTTGATGCCAGAATGAGGGCGCTTTTGAGAAGAAAATCTGTTACAGAAAATCCTATTTTGGAAGCTGGAGGCATGACTTTTGATACGACCACCCGTGAAGCCTTTGTAGGAGACAGGAAACTAAATCTAACCCAAAAAGAGACTGGTATTTTAGAATATCTATTTTTGAACAAGGAAAAATATGTATCCAGCGAGGAGCTCATAGATCACGTTTGGGATTCAAATGCTGATAGCTTCTCAAACTCTGTAAGAGTCCATATGTCCTCCCTTAGGAAGAAAATCAAAGAAGCTAGCGGAGAGAACAAAATAGAAAACATAATTGGCAAGGGCTATAGAATTTATGAAAACTGAGAAATTTTATCAATCTATTGTCTTTAAGTTGATTTTTGCAGTTGTAATCATTTTTATAGCCATGATTACCATTACAAATTACTTGATTAATCAAAAGCAAATAGAGATGACAGAGCTAATGCTTAAGCAAATTGAAGAATGGATGCCTAATTATAAGAATTCCATAGTTGTAACAGTAAACAACGCCCACTTACAATCGTCAGCAGATTTTAAAATATACACCTTTATAGTAACAGGAATTGTGATATTGACCGGGTCTTTGATTTTTGCCTTTATCATTACAAAAATTTTGGATCCCCTAAAGGAACTTCAAAAAAACATCGCAAAGGTTGATATCGATAGGCCAGAAACTTTTTCTGAAAAACTATTGATAGAAGATGGGTCAAGTGAGATAGTCGATTTGTCAGAAAGTTTTAACAATCTCATGGATAGGGTCTACAAAGACTACAAAAAACAAAAGGACTTTTCAGCAAATGTGGCCCATGAACTGCGCACACCAGTTGCTGTTATGAAGGCCCAAGTCGATGTTTTTAAGAGAAAAGAGATGGATGATGAAACTTCAGTTTTTGTTGAGAAAATGGATAAGTCTCTAGAAAAACTAACAAACCTTATAAATTTAGTCCTTATGTTTTCCAAAAATCAGGAGCCTCATATAAGTAAGGTTTGCATAAATTCATTAATAGAAGAGATATTGTTTGACCTAGAAGATAAAATTGCAGATAAGGGTATCAAGGTGAATTTTGATAATGATGCGGATCTATGCATCAAGTCAGATGATGCGCTCTTGCAAAGATTGTTATTTAATATAATAGAAAATTCTATAAAATACAACATCCAAGATGGATTTATAAATATAGAAACAAAAGTTGATAATGATAAATTAACAATAGAGATAGCAGATTCTGGCATTGGTATGACCGATGAACAAAAAAGGAAAATATTTGATCTCTTCTACCAGGCTGACAAATCAAGAAATGGTGAAGGCTTTGGAATTGGCCTATCCTTATCAAAACAAATAGCAGATTCTTTGGGAGCAAAGATTGAGGTTTTGGACAATGAGCCCATGGGAAGTAAGTTTTTGATCAACTTCAAACAATCTTAACAAGGATTTAACAATTCATTTGCTAATATTGTTGTAGAGGTAATGATATGAAAAAAATTGACAAAAAAGTAATAAGAAATTTAATATTTGTCACTTCTCTAGTCTTTATGGTATATGGGGCAAGTCGTGGCGAAGTAGACACTGTTTTTCACAAGGCAGTAAAACTATGTTTGGAGTGTATAGGAATTGGATAAGAAAAATCCCAGACATATTATACAAGCTCTAGCGACACTAGTTTATAACATACATATACCAAACTTTTTCAAAGGGAAAATCTATACTGGGCCAACGAAGAAAATTTGCCTGCCTGGATTAAATTGTTATTCATGCCCAGGTGCTGCTGGAGCCTGTCCTATTGGTTCCCTGCAGGCTGTTATGGGCAGCAAGAAATATAGATTTTCCTACTATGTTTTTGGCGTAATGGCATTTTTTGGAGTAATGTTTGGAAGACTCATATGTGGCTTTCTTTGCCCTTTTGGTTTCTTCCAAGATTTGATCCACAAAATCCCAAGCCCAAAATTGTCCACTAAGAAACTTTGGCCCCTCCGCTATATCAAATATGGGATTCTGTTTTCCTTAATCATAGCCCTAGGCCTAGTCTTAAGAGATGTGTACGAAGTAATTCCTCCCTATTTTTGTAAGTACATCTGTCCACAAGGGATTCTAGAAGGTGCATTTCCCTTAGCGCTTAAAAATCCTTCACTAAGACTTGGTATGGGAGCCTTATTTAATTGGAAACTAGGAATTTTGATAGTAACCATAATCTTATCGACCATATTTTATAGACCTTTTTGTAAGTGGATTTGTCCACTAGGTGCATTTTATGCTTTCTTTAATAAGTATAGTTTTTACCAAATGGAAGTAAAAAAATCAAAATGCATAGACTGTGGCAAGTGCGCTAGAGTTTGCAAGATGGACGTTGACATTAGGAAAAATTCCTGCCATAGCGAATGTATAAGATGCAATGACTGTGTCAAAGCTTGCCCTACTAAGGCCATATCAACCTCAATGATAAAAAGGAGAGAAATTGATGAAAATTAAAAAATTTAATGCTATTTTATTAGCAGCTCTAATGCTTACAGCTTGTGGCAACCAAAAAGCTGAAAAAACTGAAAATGAAACTAAAACTGAAGCTAAAGCAGAAACTGAAGATAAAACTGAAACAAAAGAAGAAACTGCACCAGCTGAGGCCATGGAATCTATGCCTGAAGGAGCAAATGTAGTAAAAGAAAACTTGCCTATAGATGAACCAGAAACAAATGGCGAAAAAATCACAAAATTACCAAACTTCACATCAAAAGACCAAGATGGCAAGGATTTTACTAACGAAGATATTGCAAAAAATGATGCTACAGTAATAAACTTGTGGTTTACAGGATGTTCAGCTTGTATAGACGAAATGGACGAGCTAAACGACCTTGCAGATGAGCTAAACAAGGAAGATGGAGTAGAATTCCTATCAATGTGTACAGATGTAAATTACGACGAATCTACCAAGGAAGCTTTTGATAGAATCGTAGCTGACAAAAAGCCGACATACAAGACACTTGCAGTTGACTATGAGGGCGACATGAAAGACTACCTAGAAAACATATTTGCCTATCCAACAACTATAGTTGTAGACAAAAATGGCAATATCATAGGAGATCCAATAGAAGGCGCACTTATTCCAGAAGAACAAGTAGCCAAACTAAAAGAAAATATTAAAAAAGCTGTTGAATCTTCAAAAAATAGCTAAGAGGTGCACATTTATATGTGCATTTTTTATATGTTGATTAATGGAATAAAGCATTATATAATTGAAGGAGATTATTGTAAAGGAGCTAATAATGGCTAATAAAAAAATTCTTACTTTATGTGCGGTGATATCCTTATCTACATTTTTGAATACAAATGTAGCAAATGCAGCTGACACATCTCCCAAAGATAATAATTATATAAATGAAAATATAGAAATCACAGATAATGATACAGAAAAATCTGCAAATGAGGAGATTACTAATAAAGTTTCTGATCCTAAATTAGAAGAATTAAATAGCAAAGATCAAATAAGTACATTCTCGAAAGATTCATCTGAAAATGCTCCGCTTGTATATTATAAAGACATAAATCTAGATGAGCTTTTGCCTTTATTTAAAGAGGATTACCAAAGCCCAGATACAAAACCAGACAAAGAAGAAAATAATGAAATAGCCGAAGAAAAAAAGGAAAGTCAAAGTACCTACAAGCTAAAAAATGACACCATATACCATTTAACAGACAGCAAGGAAGAAAAAGCAAAGAATACTTGGGCCAATATTGGGGGTCATGTGTACTTTGCTGGCAAAGATGGCAAAGCCTACCAGGGCCTACAAAAAATTTCAGGCAATCAATACTACTTTGATAAAGAGTACAAATTAACTGTCGATCAAGCCTTTATAGCTGATGGCGGCAAATACTATGCAGGGCAAGATGCTACAGTCAAACTTAGGGAAAATGCCAAAAAAGGCTGGGCTGGCCTAGGAGAAAAATCATATTATTTTGATGAAAAAGGGAAATTGCTAAGAGGTCTACAAGATTTAGGCACCAATAGGTTCTACTTTGATAAAATCGATGGACTCATGCTTAGAAATCAGATAATAAATGAAGGTTTTGACAAAATCCATACAGGAGATAATGGAGTAGCCCACTATGTGGGTTGGGATTATTACAATGGAAAATTAGGATATTTTAATTCCAACGGTACATATTCTAAGGGTCTTAAAAAAATTGATGGTATGACTTATGGTTTTGATAACGCTGGTAAAATCTATAATCGCCAATACAAAAAAATCGACAACCAATGGTGGTATTTTAACAAATATGGCGAAGCTTCCAAATCAAACGGCAACTTCCCAAGAGGATGGGTAGGAGATAGGTATTATTTTTCTGATGGAAAACCAGCTGAAGGAATTCAAACCATTAATGGCAAAACATATATTTTTGATGAATTAACCCTAAGAAAACAAAGAAACGTAGAAAAAGTATTCAACCACAAAAGATATAGAACAGATGGTAACGGAGTGGCAAGATATATTGGGGAAGTCAACCAGTATCCAGCTCAAGCTGGAACTAGAGGACAATTTAGACCAGGATTTAGTAAGTATTTAAATCGCAAGACCCCATACTTTACCCAAAACGACCCTAGATGGAGGTACAAGCCATATGCTTCAGGCAATTTTGGTGGATACGCTTGTGGACCAACAGTCATGGCTATGGTTTTAAATAGAAAATTAAACAGAAACGACATTTATCCAACAACTACAGCAATAGATGCCAGACCTTATACAGCATGGAATGGAACAGATTGGCAATATCTAATCGAAGGCCCGGAAAATTATGGATTAAAATCTTACCCAGTACCAGTAAATGAAAAAGCCTTCATCCAAGCCCTAAAGAAGAACCCAATCATAGTAAGAGTTGGCAATGGTTACTTTATAAATGCTGGGCACTATATGGTTATTGACTCCTACAAAGATGGCAAGTTCTACATTAACGATCCATTTTATTCAAAGAAAAATACTATGGAAGCTCACGACTTTTGGAGATTAAAACAAGAAGTTACTGTGGCCTGGGAGATAAAATAATAATTTATTAAATCTTTAATTAGGTAAATATGGTTAATCATAAGGAGGTTTGATATGGTAGCTATGACAGTGATATTGGGTCTTACCTATTTGATACTTGGAATAAAATTCTATAATACAAAAATGCTTCACTTATTAAATGGTATCAATATTGAAAAAATAGATGACCCTGTAAAATTAGGAAAAAATGTGGGTAAAGCTTACATAATATTAGCCATTTTATTATTTTTAGAAGCAATTGCTTATAGGTCCTTTTGGCTCTCTCAAAATTCATTTGTATTTTGCCTTGTAGCAACTGTCATTCTCGGCCCTATAATAATGACTATAGTATTAAGTCAATATATTTAACTTTAGCACCCTTTATGGGTGCTTTTAGTTTGCAAAAACATATAGATATTTATTTGCAAATTGGGTATAAAATTTCCTAAGAGGTGAAGATATGTATTTTGAAGATTATAAAGTAGGTATGGTTTTTGATGACGAAATCGAGCCTATATCATTTACAGAAGAAGAAATTATAGAATATGGCAAAAAATACGATCCAAGACCTATTCATATAGACAAAGAGGCTGCGGCGAAATCCAGATTTGGGAAAATCATTGCTCCCGGTTCTTTTGCAAATATGGCCTTTTGGGGGCAATGGGTCAAAACAGGCATAGATATGGATGGACTTGTTGCTGGCGCATGGCTAGATGGTGGCCAGTGGATAAAGCCAGTATATGCAGATACTCTTTATGATATAAAGGTAGAAATCACTGAAAAGAAAGTAAGACGTGAAGGTGTTGATGGATTTGTGACCTATAAAATGACGGCCTACGATCCAGATCAAGAACCAGTTGTGTACTACGAAGCTACAGGTCTAGTAAATTATAATAATAAATAATGATTTTCATTATCAATTGTGGGTATATATTAAGTGTAAATTAAAATAAAAATTAAACCATTAGGAGGTTTTATATAATGCTAGAACTTAAGAAATTACCTTACGAATATGATGCACTAGAGCCAGTTATCTCAAAAGAAACAATGACATTCCACCACGATAAGCACCATCAAGCTTATGTTGATACAGCAAATAAACTTTTGGAAGGCACAGGCTATGAAGAAAAATCTTGTCCAAAGTGCCTATTAAAGGATATAGAAAATATAACAGATGATGCTGACAAAAAACAAAAACTTATCAACAATCTTGGCGGGGTATTAAACCACAACCTATTTTGGGATACAATGACTCCAGGTGGATCAAGTGAACCTGTTGGTGAATTGAAAAAAGCAATTGATGAAAAATTTGGATCATTTGATGCATTCAAAAAAGAATTTGAAGAAGCAGGCAAGGGTCAATTTGGTTCAGGTTGGGCATGGCTTGTTGTAAGTGAAGAAGGTCTTGAAGTTATCTCTACAAAAAATCAAGATAACCCAATTCTTTGCGGCAAAACACCACTTCTAGGCAACGATGTTTGGGAACATGCATACTACCTAGACTACCAAAATGCAAGGCCTAAATACTTAGAAGAATGGTGGAAGGTTGTAAATTGGGATGTGGTTGAAGAAAGATACCAAAAAAATTGCAAATAATATTTTGACTTAAAAATCAAATAAATGTAAAAAGCTTATCCTAGTTCTCAAATATTGAGATGCCATTAAGGATAAGCTTTTATTGTTTTATTATTATGCGATTAGGAATAAATAGTTAAAATTTTGTAAAATTTTAATATCAAGTCTTGCAAAAAACGTTTTTATACTATATAATGTAGTTCTAGATTATAACTGAAGACTAGATAGATTCTAAGATTTGTTGGGGAAATGAACAATAAAATATAAATTTGAAAAAATTTATGTTTTACTGTTTTAATTTTGCCAAAAATAGGTTATAATTTAGTTGCAAAGGTTTACATAATAATATATATAGGAGAATTTTATGGGACGTTTAAAAAACATTGGACTTGTTCCAAAACTAATCGTTGCAATCATTCTTGGTATCCTAATAGGCACATATATGCCAGCTTGGTTTACAAGAATATTTGTAACATTTTCTAAGATCTTTGGATCATTCTTATCATTCATTATTCCATTAATGATTTTAGCTTTCGTTACCAAGGGTATCGCAGATCTTGGTGAAGGGGCAGGAAAATTATTGGGTATAACAGTATTAATAGCATATTGTTCTACATTAGTAGCTGGAAGCTTATCATATGTCATGGCTAGCAATATATTTCCAAAATTCATTACTTCAGCTCAAGTAGATGCTATTACAGCTTCAGAGGGAAGTGGACTTGAAGCATATTTCACAGTTCCAATAACACCATTTTTTGATGTAACTAGTGCATTAATTTTTGCATTTATGATGGGTATTGCTATTTCTTGGTTACGTAAGAATAACAAGGGTGAAGTACTTTATAATGCGGTTTCTGAATTTAACTTAATTATTGTAAGAGTTCTTGAAGTTGCAATTGTACCAATACTACCATTTTTCATCTTAGGTAACTTCGCAGATATGGCACATTCTGGAACAGTGTTTGCAGTACTAAGCATATTCTGGAGAATATTCCTATGCATAGTAATCCTACACCTACTTTATGTAACACTAATGTTCATAATTTCAGGTTCTTACACAGGTAAAAACCCATTTGCTATGATTAAAAATGAAGTAAAGGGATATATGACAGCCGTTGGTACACAATCATCTGCTGCAACAATTCCAGTAAACTTACAATGTGCAGCAAACAACGGTGTTAGCCGTGAGATTGCAGACTTCGTTGTACCTCTTGGAGCAACAGTACACATGCCAGGATCTATGATTACAATCACAGGTTGTGTATTTACAATTTTATACATGTACAACCTTCCACACTCATTTGGATTAATGCTTTCATTAATCGCAACATTGGGTGTAGCTATGGTAGCAGCACCAGGAGCACCAGGCGGGGCTGTAATGAGTGCATTGCCATTCTTACCAATAGTAGGTATTTCACCAGAATCAGCAATGGCAAGTTTGTTGATTTCTCTATATCTAACCCAAGACTCATTTGGTACAGCAGCTAACATTTCAGGGGACGTTGCAATAGCAGCAGCAGTAGATAAATTTTATAATAGAAAAATCTTAGGCAATAAGGATTGGACACCAGCACCAGTTGTTGAAAATCCAAGATAGAATAAATTAGCCTTTGCAAATTAAAAGAAGGTAGCACAACTATGTTTGCTACCTTTCTTTATCAAAACATAAAGGAGATTATATGACAGTTAATGCGTCAATTTTCGATATCATAGGCCCAGTAATGGTTGGGCCAAGCTCTTCGCATACTGCAGGAGCTTGTAAAATAGCAAATGTAGCAAGAAAGATTGTTGAGCCAGGTTTCAATGAAGTTGATTTCTACTTGCACGGATCTTTCGCAGCAACCTACAAGGGTCATGGTACAAATAGAGCCTTGGTTGGTGGAGTTTTGGGCTTTGGACCAGAAGATGATAGAATCATCAATGCTTTTGAATATGCAAAAGAACAAGGCATAGCTTATGACTTCATAGAAACAGACCTTGGCGATGTTCATCCAAACACTGTAAGAATCATCTTCAAATACCCTGATGGAAGAGAACCAATTGATATAGAAGGATCCTCAATCGGTGGTGGAGCAATAGTTATCACAAAAATTTATGGCAACAAGATAGAATATTATGCAAACAAACCAACTTTATTTATGTCATATGGAGAGCAAAAGGGCATAATTGCCTTTGTTTCAAACATACTCTTTGACCATGGTTACAATATTCACCTAATGAAAACCATCAAAGAAGGGGATAATGTGATGCTTGTTTGCGAACTAGACGAGCCACTAACAGAAGATGTATTGGAATTAATTAGAAAAGGTAAAGACTTTACCTTCATTAAATATTTACAATAGGAAGAATTATGCTTACAAAATTTGAATTATTAAAAGAAAGATGCCAAGAAGAAAACTTAACTTTGTGGGAACTATCCATAAAAGATGAAATAGAAAATACAAAAAAAACTGAAGAAGAAATATTTGATAGACTTCAAAGAACACTTGATATAATGAAAGAATCTTCACATCAAGCCCTTGATGTAGCTGTAACATCAGTAACAGGTATGACAGGTGGCAATGCAAAGACCATGAATGATTATTTCTTGGGAGGAGAATCAATACTTGGGGAAACTGCAGCAAAAGCTATGGCTATGGCCCTATCAACAAGTGAAGTAAACGCAGCTATGGGTAGGATAGTAGCAGCTCCAACAGCAGGAGCATCAGGAATCCTTCCTGCAACACTTATGACCATGTATCACAAATACGGTTATGACGATAGAAAACTAATGGAAGCCATGCTAGTAGCAACCCAAATTGGCCAAGTAATATTTGACAATGCAACCTTTGCAGGAGCAGAAGGTGGATGCCAAGCAGAAACAGGATCAGCAGCAGCAATGGCAGCAGCTGCAGCAGTGTATCTTCGTGGATATGATATAGAAACTCAAGGAAAAGCTGCAACTTGTGCCCTACTAAACATCATGGGCCTAGTATGTGACCCAATCGGTGGCATGGTAGAATTCCCATGTAACCTTAGAAATGCAAACGGCGTAATGAATGCCCTAGCAAGTGCTGACATGGCTATGGCCGGAGTAACTATGTATGTAACATTTGATGAAGCAGTAGAAGCTATGAAGAGAGTAGGAGATAGCCTACCACACGGACTTAGAGAAACAGGAGAAGGTGGTATAGCAGTATGCCCATCTGCCCTAAAACTAAGAGCAAAATATATTGACGGTACAATGTAAAATTTGTGAGTGAGCCAAGTATGGCTTGCTCTTTTTTTGCCCAATTTTAAATTGGTCTATTGATTGACAAACAAAGTATCTTAGCATAAAATAATGATAAATAATAAATTAACAAAAGGAGAAAAATTATGACAATGAAAGCTTACAGTGTACCAAGAGTTATTGTTCACGGTGAAAATTCCCTAGATTATCTAAAAGAACTTGATGGCAAAAAAGCTACTATAGTTACTGGTGGCTCTTCTATGAAAAGGTTTGGTTTTTTGGACAAGGCCAAAGAAATCCTTGAAGAAGGTGGTATGGAAGTTCAAATAATAGATGGAGTTGAGCCAGATCCTTCTATACAAACTTGCAAGGACGGCGGAGCAAAGATGTTAGAATTTAATCCAGATTGGATAATTGCCCTAGGCGGTGGATCTGCTATGGACGCTGCTAAGGTAATGTGGGTTTATTACGAACATCCTGACTATGACTTTGCTAAACTTGCTAATTTCGAAAATCCACCACTAAGAAATAAGGCAAAGATGGCTTGTATTGCATCAACATCTGGTACAGCATCAGAAATAACAGCATTTTCTGTAATCACAGATACAGAAAACAAGATCAAATACCCACTAGTTCACGCAGACTTTGTTCCTGATGTAGCTATAGTTGATCCAGAAATCCCAGCTAAGATGCCTCCACTTATCACAGCTCAAACAGGTATGGATGTTATGACCCATGCAGTTGAAGCATATGTTTCAACAAGTGCCGATGACTACACATCACCTCATGCCCTAAAGGCAATAGAACTTGTATTTGAAAACCTAAAGAAAGCCTATGATAATGGAGAAGACCTAGAAGCGAGAGAAAAGATGCACGACGCTTCAACCCTTGCAGGTATGGCATTTTCAAATGCATCTCTTGGTATAGTTCACTCCATGGCTCATAAAATTGGCGGTATTTTCCACCTAACCCACGGAGAGGCCAATGCTATTATGCTACCTTATATCATTGATTACAATAGAAAATCAACTGATAAATACGATGAATTAGAAAAACTACTTGGTATTGATGATATAGCAGAAGAAATCAGAAAATTAAATGCATCAGTAGGAATTTCAGCAAATATCAAAGATGGAAAAAATACCGTAATTGAAGAAAAAGACTTCGAAGAAGTATTAGATGAAATGAGCAAAAATGCCTTTGCCGATGCTTGTACACTAACAAACCCAAGAGAAACATCAGCTGAAGATATAAAGAAAATATATAAAGCAGCTTATTACGGAGAAAAGATAGATTTCTAGTAAATCACTCATTAAATAGAAATGGGGATGTTGCAAATTGATATGTATATATAGTTCCATCACTGGAGTGCACTATCAGAAAGTTTGAACTTTAGCCAGTCGGCTGACAGAGACCTTTCTGGTAGGGTGCTCGAATGATATAGGAACGATTTATCTATTTTGCAACAGCCCCTATTTTATTTCTAGGTAGATATAAATAAATCACCGGAGATATTTTTTTCCTCTTATTTTTACATTTTACTCACCACAGCTCAACATTGCTCACCACAGCTCAACATTGCTCACCACAGCTCAACATTGCTCACCACAGCTCAACATTGCTCACCAAATCAAAATATTATTCAAAACTAATATTAAGTGAGTAATATTGATTACTATCTGTGACAGAAGTTCCATGCCAAATTAGCAAACCTTTACTTTCTAAATCTTTTAGCATTTGTCTACAAAAGGACTTGCTCCTATTAACTAATTCGGAGGCTTTGCTAGTATTAATTGTACTCCCACTATTGTACATGAAGTGTAATACCAATTTTTCTTCATCACGTAAATTATCAAAAAGTTCATCCGAAATAGATCTTTTAATATTATCTTCTACTCTTAAATTTCTATTTAAAATATTATTTTCTAAAATTAATAATACATTATCATTTGGTTCAGAATACGATGGATCTTTTAAAAAGAATCGTTCCATTTCAGAATATATTCTTTTTACTCCTTCATTCATCTCTTTGACCCAACCGAATTCACTTAGCACTCTAGCTATCCTCGGATTTCTTGAATATCTTTGGTGTAGTATATTTTCTATTGTAACTATATTAGGCAATAATCCTGGACTAATAATTTCTAATCTATCATCAAATATTAATACTTTTATATGTTCTCCTCTTATTGAATAATTTCTGTGAGTTAGAGCATTTACTATACCTTCAAACCATGCAAATTCCGGGTATTCTGGCATTGATTTGAATTTCCCATCTTTATCAAGATATTGAAAATCACGGAGCTGAGTATTTATAAATTCTCTTGAATCTCTTATAATATTTGGAATTGCACTATCAAAAGTTTTTTCTTTAATAATATTTATTTCAGTACCTACATTTTGATGCATGCCATTATACTTTATAACTCTAAGCCTAGCTTGTGGTAAAAATTTGCTTGGATTTTTACCAAAGAGCAAGATTCCTGCATTAGTGATATTACCATTGATAATAAAATTCCTAGCCTTTAGTACTTCTTCGTTTGTTAAATCGGTAGAATTCATTATTTTCTTATATTCGTTAATAAGGTCTTTATCAATATCTTCTATAGTTGCTCCAGAAACAATCTCATCTTCGAAGAATCTTTGCCCTCTATCATATTGTAGCTGTAAAATTTGTTCGAAATTTAGTTCTTTTGATTTGTCATTTTGTCTTAAATATACTTTACCATCATAAGATTTTATGACTCTATCTGTTGAAGGATCAATAGAAATTATAAGAATTTTATCCTCTTTACCTTTATTATTTTTTACATCAAGTAAATTAAACTTAACTTTAATAGGCGTTTCTCTTAATTCTGTAATGGCAATATTTCTGAACTCATCTATTTTATGAGCTTTATTATAATTAAAACCTGTAATATCACCATCATCTTCTATACCAATTACTAACTGACCACCTTCAGCGTTTGCAAATGCAACTAAATGTTTTAGAATATATAATGGTTTTATTCTAGCACTTTTTCTATCAAAAAATTGATTTTCTCTTTGTTTAGAATAAAAAGAAATATTATTTAAAATTTCTTTATTCATTTTCTTATATTATCCCCTTTTATGCTTTATCATAAGATTGATTTTAGATTGTTATTAATTTACCTATATTATAACGTTTATTAGGAAAAGTGCATAATATTTTGAATATAAAAAAACAGAGACAGTATTAATACTTATCTCTGGATTTTTATAAATATTATCTTTGCACCAAAGTAGACCCACCCTTTGCTAGATTTTCTATTTCTTCTTTACTTACTATATTTGCATCTCCAGGAATAGTGTGTTTCCATACGCTTGTAGCTGTGGCAAATTCTAGAGCTTCTTGGATAGGTTTTTCGTCCAATATTCCGCTTATAAGTCCTGTGGTAAAGGAGTCTCCGCCACCAACCCTATCTACTATGTCAAATTCATATTCTTTGCTAGTGTAGAGATTTTTGCCATCGTAAAGTTTGGCTTTTAGACTGTTATGGTTTGCTGAGTGGCTTGTTCTAAAGGTAGATGCTGCAATTTTTAAATCATATGTTTCTACCATTCTCTTTAGCAGATTTACATGTTCATCTGGGGCTAAGTTTTGGTCGATTTCTAGTAGAATATCTGGGGTAAATCCTATAACAATATCGGCATAAGGCAATAGTTTTGCCATTACTTGATTTGCTTTTTTCAAATCCCACATTTTTGCCCTATAGTTTACATCTATAACAATTTCAAGATTTTTTTCTTTGGCTTTTTTTAGAGCTTCTTCTGTTATTTGGGGAAGATTATCACTTATAGCAGGTGTGATTCCTGTCACTAGGAAGATATCCTTACCTGTAAAAATCTCATCCCAATCAAATTCTTCGGATTTGGCTGATGAAATAGCAGAATTTTTCCTGTCATATATAACATTACTTGCTCTGACTGATGAACCTGTTTCTAGGAAATATAAGCCTAGTTTGTCTCCACCATATACTACGTACTTGGTGTTTACTCCAAATTGACGTATAGAATTTATTGCTGCATGACCTAGGGCATTATCTGGAACTTTTGTGACATAATATGGATCATATCCGAGATTTGCTAGAGCCAAAGCAACATTTGCTTCTGCACCTCCGTAGTTTATGTCAAAATTTCTTGCTTGTAAAAATCTTTGGTAATTTGGAGGGGATAGCCTCATTAGAGCTTCCCCAAATGCTACAATTTTTTTCATCTATTCCCTACATTCTGCTATTTTTGCTAGATATTTTTTGGCCTGCTCTACTATTTCATCGTGGCTACCTTTAACAAGATTTGATCCAGCGCCTACGGCAAATACTCCAGCAGCAAACCAATCTGCAATATTATCTAGGCTTACTCCACCTGTGGGCATAATATTAGCTTGTGGAAGTGGGCCGTGAATAGCTTTTACATAACTAGGGCCTGGAAGAGAACCTGGGAATAGTTTGATTAGATCAACTCCGTATTCTAGGGCTTTTGTCATTTCTGTAAATGTCATGCATCCAGGCATATAAGGTACTTGGTAAAGATTGCACATTTTAGCAACTTCTTCACTAAAACCTGGAGATACTATAAATTTTGCGCCATTTAATATAGCTAGTCTTGCTGTTGTGGCATCCATCACAGTTCCGGCTCCAAGAGTTGCTGTGTCTGGGAGTTGGTCCTTAAGTTCCTTGAATACATCTAGGGCGTTTGGTATTGTAAAGGTTACTTCTAGGATATCAATGCCACCATCGATGAGGGCCTTGCAATATCCTAAGGCTTCATCTTTGGAATTGCCCCTAATTACAGGAACAATTCCTAACTCGTGAACTCTGTTTAGTACTTGATATTTTAACAAAATAGCCTCCTATAATTTAATAATATTTTTGGCGTTATTAAAGCAGATATCTTCTATCATTTGTCCAAGGAATTGTTCATCCCATGGATATTCGCCGTCAGCAACGATTTGACCTACGAACCTACATAATAATCTTCTGTAATATTCGTGTCTAGGATATGATAGGAAGGATCTTGAATCTGTAATCATACCGATTGATTTTGCAAAGGCGCTAGTTGCTGACATTATTTTCATTTGTCCAAGCATTCCTTCTTTGTGGTCAAGATGCCACCAACTTGGTCCAAGTTGAGCAGTTAGAACACCTTCATCATTTCCTCTATTAAATGAACCTGCTATTGTTGATACAGGGTAAAATTCAGCTTCATTTAGTGGGAAAATAATAGTTCTTGGCAAGCCATTTATCTTTTCAATCTCATTTAGGAGATTGGCTAGATTTTCTGCATAGTATTGGTCGTTTGTAGCATCTCCGCCAACATCGTGGCCTAGTTCTTCTTCTAGCTTGGTAGAATTATCGCGGATAACTCCTAGGTGAAGTTCCATAGCCCAGTCAAAGTCCTTATAATTTTTGCCTAGCCAAATCATAAGACTAGTTTTGTAGGCGTCTTCTTCTTTGATAGAAAGTATTTGGCCTGAAAGTTTTTTCTTGATAATATTGTCAATTTCCTCATCGCTTGCTTTTTCAAATGGGACGTATTTAAAGGCTTGATCGCTTGCTCCACATCCTTTTTCTTTGAAGAATTCCATTCTCTTGTAGAGGGCATCTTTCAAAGTTTTGAAGCACTTGATATCCACTCCAGATGCTTCTGAAAGCTTTTTGATGTAGGCACCATAGTCTTCCTTTTCTATGGCAATGGCCTTATCTGGTCTAAAGGCTGGTTTTACTATAGTTTCAAAAGACTCATCTTCTTCAAGTAAATCGTGGTAGTGGAGGTCATCAATTGGATCATTTGTTGTGCATACTGCAGCAACATTGCTCATTTTTATAAGGCCACGTGGTCTAAAATCATCTGTGGATAATTTTTCATTGGCAATCTTATAAATCTCTTCGGCAGTATCTTTTTCTAGGCAATAATCTATGCCAAAGTAGTTTTTAAGTTCCAAATGAGTCCAGTGGTAGATAGGGTTGCCTATTAGGTATGGCATAGTAGCAGCGTAAGCTTTGAATTTATCAAAGTCATCCGCATCTCCTGTTATAAGTTCTTCGTCTACACCAACGGCCCTCATAACTCTCCACTTGTAGTGGTCTCCGCCAAGCCAAGCCTTTGTAATTGATTCGATTTTTTCGTTTTTATAAATTTCTTCAGCTTCAAGGTGGCAGTGCCAGTCAAAAATGGGCATATCTTTTGCGTAATTATGATATAAAGTCTTGGCGTATTCAGTGTTTAATAAAAAATCATCTGTCAAAAATTGTTTCATGTTATAGCTCCTTTATAATAGTCCTGCGCTTTGTGGTAGGTGTAAGGAAATGGCAGGGACATAGGTTACAAGAATCAAACCAATTAATATGAAAGCATAGAATCTTAGCATATATGGCATAACTTTTTGTAACTTTGTATCTCCAACTTTAATTGCAACGAAAAGTGTGTTACCAACTGGTGGTGTGATGTTACCAATACATAGGTTGTAAACAATGATGATACCAAATTGTACAGGGTTCATACCAAATGATTCCACGATTGGCAAAAATAATGGTGTAAATATTAAGATAGCTGGTGTAACATCCATAAAAGTTCCGGAAATTAATAAGATTATATTCATTATTAATAGTAGGACTATTGGTGAACTAGTTACGGATAATAGAGCATTACCTATCATTTGTGGGATACCTGTAAAGGCCATTACCCAGGAAAGAATATTACTGACACCAATCAAAAACACTACAATAGCGCTCATTTTTGCAGATTCTATCAAGATATCTATAATCTTATTAAAATTAAGGTTTTTATAAATTAAACCTAAGATTAGAGCGTAAATTACAGATATAGCTGAACCTTCTGTAGCAGTGAATACACCAGCTACGATACCACCTATTACTACAAAGATAAGTCCAAGGGCTGGAAGAGCACGTAGGGTAGCTAGCCCAAGATTTGACCAAGAGAACTTACCCTCAACTCCTGTATAGCCTTTTTTGTGGGAAACAATAACTGCAACTATTGTACAACCCAAGGCCCATAAAAATCCTGGTAAATATCCAGCTAGGAATAAGGCTGCTATTGAAGTACCACCTGAAACTAGGGAATATGTGATTAGAGCATTGCTTGGTGGGATTAGTAAACCAGCTGGAGCACTTGCACCATTTGCTGCAGCTGATAGGGCTTTGTCATAGCCCATTTCTTCTTCACCTTGTTTTACCATAGAACCAACAGCTGCTGCAGCAGCAGATGCTGATCCAGAAATTGCTCCAAATAGGGCATTGGCGCCAATATTTGTAACTAGTAAGGCACCTGGAAGTTTTCCAAGTATTGCCATTACGAAATCTACTAACCTTTTTGCTATACCACCCTCATTCATGAGGTTACCAGCTAGGATAAAAAACGGAATAGCTGTAAGGGTAAAGGAACTCATTCCTACAAAGGTTCTTTGAGCTGCTGTTAGCACTGCAACCTTGAGTGGCACAGTAGCTAGGATTGTTACTATACTTGCTAGTCCTATTGAAAAGGCGATTGGAACGCCCAGGATCAAAAGAGCCGCCAAAACTATTAATATTACTGCTAATGCTTGTCCACCCATTTTTACTCTCCTTTATCGCTTTCAATAACCACTTTATTATCATCCGTTTCGCTATTTGAAATAGAATAATTAGTGGTTTTTTTTGGACCAGCTACATTTTCTGTAAGGTTTTCATATTTTGCAACTTCACCTGCCTTGTTTACCTCGCGAGTTGAGGATTCGCTTGCAGATTCAGCTTTGATAAATTCAACTTCTCCGTTTATTATCATACGGATATTGTATACTGAATATATCATATTTATAATTCCAGTAAGAGGAAGTGGAATATAGAACAGACCTATTGGAAGTCCTAGTGACGAAGTCATTTGATTTAGGGCAAGGCGGGTTATTCTGATTCCTCCATAAGTTAATACTGCAAGAGAGAATAAGAAGATTATTACTTCAGAAAATATCGCGGCTTTCTTTTGGACGTTTGGACTCTTTGTGTCAACAAATACTGGAATATTCATATGACCACGCTCGCTAACTATAAGACTTGCACCAAATAGGGTGGACCAAGCAAATAGATAACCAACTAGTTCTTCAGACCAAGTTGATGGATTTTTCAAAATATATCTTGTAAAGACTTGCCAAACAACTAAGATAAGCATGACAAATAGAGTTACAGCTGATAAAAATTTCATTGTTTTATCTAAAACTTTTCTCATTGTTTGGCCTCCTTTTGTGCTGGGAATTCTTTGTTATATTCTTGAATTTTATCATAGTAAGGTTGAAGTTTAGTATTTCTTTGTAAAACCTCTTTTGTTAGTGGGGCAACTTTTTCTACAAATTCACTTTGATCTGGGTAGATGAATTCTACTCCTTGGTCATTGGCTGCCTTTTCTTTGGCATTTTCAACTGCAGTGACCCATTCTTTTCTTTGCTCCTCAC
Organism: Anaerococcus provencensis; assembly: GCF_000312365.2. Taxonomy (GTDB): domain Bacteria; phylum Bacillota; class Clostridia; order Tissierellales; family Peptoniphilaceae; genus Anaerococcus; species Anaerococcus provencensis. The sequence goes on from NZ_HG003686.1 coordinate 352,502, forward strand.
TTAATATTTTAAATCCTTCTTCAAATATAGCTTTTTCATCTTCTGGCAAATCATTTAGCCATTCGTAGTTTGCAATTACTATATCTGGAACCATTTGGTGCATATCGTATGAGTAGTATTTACAAATATCGCCGTGGCCATTGTCAGTTAGAGACATTTCGTTATTCTCAGCTCCATCTATAATTCCTGCTTGAAGGGCTGTATAAACCTCTCCAAATCCCATAGGAGAAGCTGAACCTCCTAACAAACTCATCATTTTTACATTTGTAGGAGATTGTTGGACTCTGATTTTTAGCCCTTTGAGGTCATCAGCTGATTTTATTGGACGATCTTTTGTATAAAAAGACCTACTTCCGGCATCTAACCAAGTAACAGCTTGGAAACCTGCATCCTTAGTGGATGTAAAAATTGGATTAGTAATTTCGGGATCGTCCATTACATGGTGGTATGACTCAGCTGATGCAAATAAGTATGGTAGATTAAATATCTCGTAAACGTCATCAAATGTTTCAAGTATGGCATTACTTGCTACACAAATATTGATTGCGCCAGTTTGTGTAAGTTGAACCATATCGGTTTGTGAGCCCAAAAGTTCTGATGGGAAAACTTGCACATCGTATTTGTCGCCCAAGTTTTCTTCTATGTATTTTTCAAATGCTAATAGACCAATATGAGTAGGGTGCTTTTGGGATTGGTTGTGACCCACTCTTATTATTGTTTTATTGCTATCTGCTTGACTATTGTTTGATCCACATCCTGTTAGGACAAGGATTAAAAGCATGCATACAGCTAAAAAATGTTTTTTAAATTTCATATTTTATCCTCTATATTTGGCAAGAAGCCTGGGATAAGCCAGGCTATCTTTACATTATTCATTTTTTTCTTTTGCGCCGTATCTTTCTTTATCTTTTTCTATAGCTTCCCATAGGCCGTTTAGGTAAGTTACCCCTAGGGCTCTGTCGTATAAGCCATATCCAGCTCTTCCTTCTTCGCCCCAGATCATACGTCCATGGTCTGGCCTGATGTATCCATCAAAGCCTGCATCGGATAGGGATTTCATTATTTCATACATATCTAATGATCCGCAGTCGCTCTTATGAGCTGCTTCGTAGAATTTTTTATCTCCTGTAAATTTGATGTTTCTAGCGTGAACCGCTCCGATTTTGCCTCTTTTTGCAAAATCGTATAGGATAGATGCTACATCATTTTCCTTGCGACTACCTAGAGAACCTGTACATACACAAAGGGTGTTTGCTGGACTATCTACCAAGTTTACTATTTTTTCTAGATCTTCTACAGTTGATGTGATTCTTGGAATATCAAAGATTGGCCAAGCTGGATCATCTGGGTGAACAGCCATTTTGATACCTACTTCTTCACAAGTTGGCAATATTGCTTCTAGGAAATACTTGTAGTTTTCGCGTAGTTTATCTTCATCGATTGACTCGTATTGTTTTAAAACTTCTTCTAATAGCTCTAATCTTTCTGGCTCCCATCCAGGAAGTTCAAAGTCTCCAGCTCCTTCAAGAATCCCATCTACCATATCACGTGGTGTAAGGCCTTCTACCATTTTTTGGTCGAAGGCAAGGGTATTTGATCCGTCAGGAAGTTGGTGTTTCAATTCTGTTTTGACCCAGTCAAATACTGGCATGAAGTTATAAATGACAACTTTAACTCCACATTCTGCTACATTTCTTAGAGATTGTTTGTAGTTTTCGATGTATTTGTCACGGCTATCTAGACCCATTTTAATATCTTCATGAACGTTGATTGATTCGATTACTTCGCACTTTAGTCCTGCTGCATGGCAATCATCGACATACTTTTGGAAGATTTCCTTATCCCAAACTTCACCAGCTTCAAATTCGTTCATCATAGCCATTACGCCATCAACCCCAGGGATTTGGCCGATGTATTCTAGGCTAATTGGATCGTCGTTACCATAGTGTCTAAAAGTCATTTTCATAAGCATATTTCCTTTCTATAATTTAGGTATTTTTCTAGGGTTGCTCTTACAGCACCTGGACCAGCAGATAGTTCTCTAAAGAACTTGATGATTTTGTCATCAAGGTCAGCTTCTATGAGGTTTACACCAAATATTTTTTCATTTGATAAAAGTTCCTTGATAGCTGATATATCTTCTATTTCTCCAAGTTTCATTGATGAAAATATCTCTTCTAGTTCGTCCATTAATGGATCTGGAGATAGTTCAAATTCATTGCCCTTATCATCAATTGCCATGAGGTATCTGAGCCAACCAGCTATGGCAAGTGGTATATATGTTAAGCTTGCAGCATCTTTACCCTCATCATTCATGTAGCCTTTGATGGTTTGTCCAAATCTTACAGACATTTTTTGGCTTGTATCTGTAGCTATTCTTTGTGGGGTATCTGGCATATATGGGTTTGGAAGTCTTATATTTATTACCTCATCTATGAAGTCTTGTGGGTTGATGATGCCTGGGTTAATTACAACGGGAAGTCCTTCTTCATAACCTATTTTCTTGATGAGCTTTACCAACTCTTCATCTTTCATTTCTTCAGCTATTGATTGGTAATCTAATATGCAGCCATAGGTTGCAAGGGTTGTATGGAGTGGGTTTAGGCAAGTTGTAACTTTCATAGTCTCAACATTGTTGACTGTGTCACGGTCAGCCATGTAAACTCCACCTTCTTCAAATGGAGGGCGACCATTTTTGAAATTGTCTTCAATTACCAAATATTCTGCTTCTTCAGAGTTTACAAATGGGGCGATGTAAGTGTTTTTGCCTGTTATGACTGTGTCCATATTAGTAAATCCAAGCTCTTCAACATAATCTTTAACTACATCAGCTGGCCTTGGTGTGATTTTGTCAATCATTGAAAGAGGGAATGAAATATCATTATTAAGATAATCAATAAATCCTTCATCTACTTTGCCATTATCCTTCCAAGCTTGTCCTATCATCATGACAGATTTTTTGACCAAGTCCCCATTGTGGCTTGCATTATCAAGGCTAAGGAGGGTTAGTGGAGCCTTGCTATCCTTGTATCTTTCGTAAAGAAGATTTGTAACTATACTCATTAGGTGCTTTGCATCCTTTGGATCGCCTTCCATATCAGCCTTTACTACATCCATAAGCTCGCCATTTGATGCATAAAGATTGTAACCTTTTTCAGTGATTGTAAAGCTCATAAGTTCCAAATTTTTATTTAGGGCTATTTCCTTGATCCTATCTTTGTCAGCAAGAGTTAGGGCTTCAGCAAGGTTTGCTATTAAGTTTGTATCAAAGTTTCCATCTTTGTGGAGGGTTACTGAGAGGGCTAGGTTATCATATGGTTTATAGATTCTGTCGATGATTTCTGTATCAAATGTTTCAACAACAGAAATTCCTCTGTCAAATTTGCCGGATTCAATCATATCTTGACCAACCCTTGCAATGAATCCACGGAAGATATTTCCTGAACCAAAGGCCAACCATTTTGGGTCTTTGATTGAATCATCACGTAGCTTTTTGATATCATAGCTTGGTGTGTGGTCGATTTTTTCCTTGTATTGATCAAAATTTTGAAGTGTTAAGTCCATTTTTATTCCTTTCTTATTTAAAAATATATTTAAAAGCCCAACCTGGCTAGGCTAGGCTTAGAACTACTTATTTTCTTTTCTCCCAATTGAAGTGAGGTATTGAGTTCCATCTTTCCTTAAAGTAGTGTGCTGCAAGCTTTGGTTTTCTATCTCTTGTAAATATGCCTTTTTTGTTTCCTTGGACCCTAAGCAGGTTCTGATCGGTTGCAAAATCAGCAAAGTTCCATGGGTGTTCACCAACTACACAGTCATATTCGTCTATTACTTGGTTGTTTGCTTTGTAATAGGCTACTTGGTATTCCTCTGTATACATTACTGGGTTATCTGCTGTATCATGCATGCCAGCTACCGTATCTGCACCGTACTCTGTGATTATGACTGGTTTTCCTATTTCTTCCCAAATATCAAGCTCTTCTCTGAAAGCTTGCATAGGGCCAACAAGGTCAGGACCTCCAAAATACCATCCATAGTATCTGTTGATACAAATTACATCAGAAAGTTTTGAAGATACATCTGCTCTTGGGCCACCTCCCATTTGTACGGACACAAGAGTTACTGGTCTGTTTTGTGGGTCGAGTTCACGTGTTAGGTCAAACAGAGGTTTGAAATATTCATAAGCACCCTCGCTATAAGAATCAGGTTCGTTAGCTACTGACCACATCACAACTGATGCGTAGTTCTTGTCACGAGCTATCCATTCGTGTATCACTTCTTTGTGGTGGTCAAATACTAATGTTCCAATTGACTTTTCGTGACCAAATGTTGGAAGCGGCTGTCCGCCAAAGTTTGCACCACCACCGAACATTCCATTTATTCCTACAGCAGGAGTTTCATCTATAACTACAAAGCCAAGTCTATCTGAAAGTCTCATCATTTCTTCTGAATATGGGTAGTGGCTTGTTCTATATGAGTTGGCACCTTGCCAAGACATTAGTGATAGGTCCTTGTAATTCATTACTTCATTTATGCCACGTCCATTAGGGAAGGTGTCTTCATGTTTGCCGTAGCCCTTGAAATAGAATGGCTTTTCATTAATCAAGAACTTATTGCCATCAACTCTAACAGTTCTGATTCCATATGGTAGATGGTATTCATCTTCACCATATACTGCTACGATATCGTAAAGATAAGCATTTAGTGGCCACCAAAGTTTAACATCTTTGATACTTAGCTTTCCTTCTAAGCCTTCACTTTGGGCTACACAGTTTCCGTCTTCGTCGTAAACATAAATTTTTGCATCGGCCTTGCCACAAACATCAAGCTTATATCCTAATACTGCTTCATTTTCGCTAACTTCATCATTTGTCATTGTTATATCAGAGATGTATGCTTTTGGAGTTGTATATAGTCTAACGTGTCTGGTGATGCCTGCATAGTTAAAGAAATCAAAGTTTGGTGAGTTTTTCGTTTGGACAAAATCTTCGGCCAAGTCTGCTTTCTCGGATCCCATAGAAAGAGCATCGAGCATGCCACCACCACCAAGACCGCCTATAGGCAGGGTTTCATAATTTACTACGTTACTAACAGCAACTGTAAGTAGGTTATTACAATCTTTTACCTTATCTGTGATATCAACTTCAAAAGGAAGGAAACCACCCTTGTGTTTACATACTTCTTTTCCGTTGATATATACCTTTGCAAAGTGGGTTACAGCATCAAATCTTAATACAAGTCTATCTTCTGTAAGCTTTGCTGGAATATCAAAGTGTCTTTGGTAGTAGACCCATCCAAAATGATCGCGGAGTTCTTTGTCTTCATAAATATCATTATATGAAGATGGAACTGGCATAGGGCGAGATTCATTTAATCTTTTTTCTGCTAAACTTTCATTAAGCTTACTATCACCGAGTACAAACTCCCACATGCCGTCAAGGCTTGATACTATTCTAGATTTTGTTTGAATTGGATATAACATTTTTTCTCCTTTATAAATTAATACTTAGTTACTGATTTCACGTCTACGTTTTAGCTCAAGAGCGTTTGCTTCAACGGTCTTTCTATCTAATGGATAGATAAATTTTAATACAAGCACTAGACCAATCATTGCTAGGCCTGGAAGCAATGTAGATATGCTATATATTCCGCTTAATACATCTGGATCAAAGGCTGTAGCTTGTGAATATCCTATAGCATTCATCACAAATCCAATGATGCCAGCTGATAAAGCTTGGCCTAATTTTCTTGCAAAAGAGTATGAGCCGTAGATTGTTCCTTCATCTCTTTTATTTGTTCTAACCTCTATATCATCAATAACATCCGTTATCATAGCCCAGATAGAAAGGTTAAATATACCAACACCAACATTTGCCAAAGCTATTATTATTAAAAACAATGTAAGATTAGTTGTTTTTAATAAATAGCCTATGATCAGAGCGATGCCACCGACTAAACCACCAACTATTGACATTTCTTTCTTACCGTATTTTAAAACGCCTTTTTTCACAAAAGGAGCCATAGCTAAAATCACAACTACCTGCAAAGCAGCAGCTATTGATTGTCCCTTAGCATCTCCAAAATAATTTGGGAAGATATAGCCGGCCATTTGGCTCATAGATAGTTGACCTAGTAATAGCATTAGGGCTGCAAGGATTATTCCTATAAGGGACTTTGATGTAAACATACCTTTTAAGGTTTGTCCTAGGCTAACACTTTCACCTTTAGGCTCTGTTACAACTCGTTCTTCAACGTTTACGTAGCAAACCATGTAGCAAATAACAGCAAGAACTGAACAAACCAAGGCAAATAGGCTCATCTTTGAACCGTCCATTACTGTTTGTCCTAGGTCGTTTTTCACCATTACAATCATTGGACCAACTACGCCAATAACAAGGCCAGCTAAAGTAGCGCCTATAGTTCTAAAGGTGGATAGTTCTGATCTATGGACAGGGTCGTCAGATATTACTGAAGCCATAGATCCATAAGGGATGTTAATCATGGTATAAAAGATTGAACCCCAAAGTATGTAAGTCATATACATCCAGAAAATCTTAAAACCCATTGATTTATCAGAAAACCAGTTGGCATACATTAAGAGAGAAACAAAGGCAACGGGGATTGCTATTCTTTTGATCCAAGGTTTGTATTTTCCCTTTGGACCTGCAAGCGACCTATCTAGTATTTGCCCCATACCAATATCGGTAAAAGCATCTAAGAACCTTGCCAACATCATCATAGTTCCTACTAAGGCTGGGTTTACACCCATAACATCAGTATAAAACTTTGTCAAAAACATTACTGAAAGGATAAAGGTAAAATCGTTACCAAAATCACCAAACATGTATCCAATCTTATCTCTCATGCTAAAAGCACGCACATTTGAAACGTCTCTACTTTTCATATACCCTCCTAGAAGTTTTTCTTATATTATGTAAGGGCTTACATTTTGCTTTAAAAAAATATGTAGCCATCTTTAGTCTATCCAGCCACAAATTTATAAAAATCGTGGCTAGATAAAGTATTTTTTCTGTTTGTTATATAGAATTTGATATTCGAGTCGATAAATTATATTAACTAGTTTCTTTTACTATTAATTTGGCTTTTATCATGTTGTCATTATTCTCTAATTTTTCATTATTTATCAATCTAAAAAGGCTCTTAGTTGCTATGTCAGCTTGCAAAGCTATATTTTGATCTATTGAAGTTATTTTTTTGCTTGGATAGTTGGTTGCATCAATGTTATCAAATCCTATGATTGCTATATCTTCTGGTATATTAACTCCACAATTTACTAGGTACTTAAATGCTGGTATGGCCAAAAGATCAAGCTCAAAGCATATGGCATCTACCCTTGGGTTGGATTTTAGGAAATCATACAATTTTCTCATATCCTTATCTATATCATTGATTTTAACTTCTATAAAGTCAGTACTTTGGTAAAACTCGTCAAGAGCTTCTATAAATCCTGCTTTTTTTGCTATATAAGATCTGGTAATATATTTATTTCCATGGTAGGAAACAAATATGGGTTGCTTGTAGCCTCTTTTATGAAGATGGTCCATAGCTTGTCTCATAGCGTCAATTTCATCAATATATACATAACTTATGTCTTTGCTTTTATTAAGCGGATTAGCATTTAACATGGCAAAGGGAATATCTTTTGATAGCTTTAATATTTCCTCATAAAAATCTTCTTGCTCATAGGTAGAGCCAACACATACTATAGCATCCACCTTATTTTCCTTTAGAAGGTTAAGGTAGGCTATTTTTTCATCCAAGTCATCTGTACTATCTCCAAGAAGAGTAAGATAGCCGTTGGCATTGAGTCTTTGCTCTAGCTGGTAAGCTGATTGAGATTCAAAGTATTTTCTTATATCTGGAACCATAATTCCAACAAGAGACGTTTGTTTTTTGGCAAGAGATCTTGCAACCCTATTTGGGCTGTAGTCATTTTCTTCTATGACCTTTAAAATCTTTGCTTTAGCCTTATCACTTACCTTATTAGAATCATTTAAGACTCTAGAAACAGTAGCAATAGAATATCCAGATTTTTTTGCAATATCATAAATATCCATAGAATCACCTTCCATATATTTGTAAGCGCTTACATTACACTTATAGTATATCTTCTCTATTTTAATATGTCAAGACTTTTATTATCATATTTCACCAAATTTTAGAATATATACATAAAAAATTTATAAAAACAGAAGCATTTTTATCTAATTCGAGTAAACTTACAATAGCAGGTCCAAAATTTAACGAATTTGAAGACCTTATATTTTTCCTGTTGAAGATAAGTTTGCAAATTATTAAATTGTTTGCAAATTGGGAATAAATATATAAAGCGAAATTTGAAAGGCGGTAATTTACGTGGATAACCCTAATGGTAAAGGGATCAAAAAGGAAAAGTTGACACTAAAGAGGATTTTGAAGTTTATAATTCCTTCTATTATAGGAGTGCTACTTCTAATGACTCCTTTTGAAAAAGATGGATCATCAACTGTTATGGCTTCAGTGCTTTCTAAGGCTGTTAATAGTGGTATCGATTCTATTGTTCCTATATATATTTTAGTTTTGATATGCATATTCATTTCTTGCATACTTGCTCTTATGTATAAGATTTCTAAACCAAGTTTTATAGAAAATAATGAAGTTTTAAAAAATGCAGCAGATATATCTAATTTTTGGCTATTAGTAAGATTTATTGGCCTAGCCCTTGGTCTTATGACAGCCTTTAAAGTAGGCCCTGAGATAATTTATAGTCCGGATACTGGTGGACTTATCTTGTTTGATTTGATAGGTGGTCTATTTACAATATTTTTAGTTGCTGGATTTATCCTACCTTTCTTGACAGAATTTGGTCTGTTGGAATACATAGGGGTGTTTTTGACCTCTGTGATGAGACCTGTATTTAATCTACCGGGTAGATCTGCCATAGATTGCTTGGCTAGCTGGATTGGGGATGGCACTATTGGAGTTACCCTAACCAATAAGCAGTACGAAGAGGGATATTATACAGCTAGAGAGGCAGCTGTTATATCAACAACTTTTTCTGCAGTATCAATCACATTTTGCTTGGTTGTATTGGAAAATGTTGGTCTAACAGACTATTTTGGCAAGTTTTATTTGACAGTTGCAGTGGCAGGAATAGTCGCAGCTTTGATAGTGCCAAGGATACACCCTCTAGCTGGCAAAGAAGATAAGTACAAGACCAAAGAAGTCAAAGCTCAAGCAGAAAATATACCTGACGGTTTTAGCAAAAAAGAATGGGCCTTACAACTTGCAGTAAAAAAGGCTGAATCAAATACTAGTGTAAAAAATTATTTTATAAGTGCAACAAAGACAGTACTAGGCCTATGGCTAGGTGTTGTGCCAATAATAATGGCGGCAGGTACTATTGCTCTTATAGTTTCAGAGGCGACACCATTTTTCCAAATTATGGGCAAGCCATTCTTGCCATTACTCAAACTTCTCCAAATTCCAGAAGCTGAAGTAGCAAGTACGACAATGGTAGTTGGCTTTGCAGATATGGTTGTACCATCTATACTTGCAGCAGAAATAGCAAATCCTATGACAAGATTTATCATAGCAGCGGTATCAGTATCACAGCTAATATATATGTCAGAAACAGGAGCTGTGATACTAGGTTCTAACTTGCCAGTTTCACTTTTAGATTTGTTTATCATATTTTTGGAAAGAACAATCATAAGCCTGCCAATAATAGTAGTCTTTGCTCATATTTTCTTCTAGCAGATAGGTAAATAATATTAACAAAAGTAGGTATTTTGCCTACTTTTTTCTTTTATAAATGATAATTTTAAATATAAGTTGTAAAGTATTATCATCATAGGAGGATTTATGGATCAAAATGTTGATTTAACCAAGGGTGATATCACTTCATCCCTTTTCAAACTGTCAATTCCTTTGGCTTTGACGGCTTTTATACAGATTACATATAACTTTGTGGATATATTTTTCCTTGGCAGACTTGGAAAAGATGCAATAGCTGGCGTTGGTATTGCTGGATTTTTGTTTTGGATTGCCAATGCTATTACCCTTATCCCTAAGATTGGTACAGGGGTTTACGTATCCCAAGCCTTTGGTAGGGGTGCTAAGAAAGAAACTATTAGAGTTTTAAATAATGGTTATATTCTAACCCTTATCGTAGCTTTAGTTTATTCTATATTGATGCTATTATTTTCCAATGCTTATGTAAATTTCTATGGATTAACTACTAAGGCAAGTTCTTATGCTAGAGATTATTTGCACATTATAAGTTTTGGTATGGTATTTTTCTTTATAAATCCAGTTTTTTCCCAAAGTTTCCAATCTTTAGGCAACAGTCTCACCCCCTTTAAGATAAATACTGTGGGTCTTGTGGCAAATATTATAATGGATCCGATTTTTATTTTTGGCCTTGGACCTATACCACGTCTTGAAGCAAAAGGAGCTGCCATTGCAACCCTTCTAGCTCAGGTATTTGTCAGCCTGATTTTTATAGGAGTAATTTTTAGAAAAAATGAGATTTTAAGAAGTGCCTTAACTAGGATAGATTACCAGAGACGATGGATTAAAAGTATCTTTAAGATGGGTTTGCCCTCTGCTTTGATGAGCGCATATATGGCCTTTATAAGTATTATATTGAACAAATTTATGGCAAGATTTGGTGAAGCAGCTGTGGCAGCCTACACAGTTGGTAGCCAGCTAGAGGCAATCACTTGGAATACAACAGAAGGTCTCCAAGTCGGTATTGCAGCCATGGTTGGGCAAAATTATGGGGCTGGACTTTTTGATAGGGTAAGAGAAAGTATAAAGAAATCTTTTCATATTTTAGTAATAATAGGGTCGATATCGACAATAGTTCTTTTTGCCTTTAGATATCCTTTATTTAAGATATTTATACCAAATGATAGGGAAACAATAGAACTTGGAACCAGATACTTAGCCATCCTATCCCTATCGCAAATATTTATGGCAACGGAAATTGGTCTAACAGGTGCCTTCAACGGCCTAGGCGAAACCAAAATCCCAGCAAGAATAGCCATGTTTTTTGATACAATGAGGATACCTCTATCTATCTTGCTTATGCCAGTTCTTGGGGTTGCTGGTGTATGGACGGCTATGACTATCACATCAATACTAAAGGGTCTATTTGTAGGAATTCTAATCAGAAGACAGGCAAAATATAAGCTTGGCTAAGGCTAGAGAAAGGAAAGAAATGGAATTTAAGAACAACACATTTAAAATTGTACAATTTACAGACACTCACTTTGGCAATTTGCCAGCATGCCATGAGGATATCAAAACTTTTAATCTAATCGATAAAATTATAAAAGGTGAAAAGCCAGACCTCATAGTTCACACAGGGGACATCATATTTTCACATGGAGTAAAAGACCCTGACAAGGTATTTGAAAATGTAATGAAATATTTTGATAAATATGACATTCCTTTTGCTATAACCTTTGGCAATCACGACAGCGAGGAGGGAACTAGTAGAAAAGAGCTTAGAGCAATCTACGATAAGATCATAAGAAACAAGGCAGATAAAGAAGATGTCTTTATAGTTAATGATAGGGAAAATTTCGTCATCCCCATAATAGATAAGGACGAAGACCTTGCATATTTATATCTTATAGATTCGGGAGAAGATGACAGATCTGGCATAGGAACCTACGAGTGGCTTTTGCCAGACCAAGTAGACTGGTTTAGAAAGACTTCGGCAAAATATAAGAAAAATGATGGGATCAAACGCAATATAATCTTCCAACATATGCCATTGCCAGAATATTGGGAGAGCATGAATAACATCATTTCTGGAGAACAAAGAGAAACAAACGAAGCTATATCAGCTCCAAAAATCAACACGGGATTTTTTGCCAATATGGTCTTAAACGGTGAAACTTGGGGGATGATTGTAGGTCATGACCACGAAAATAACTTTGATAGCACTCTTTTTGACATCCACCTCGCCTATGCAAATACCTCTGGCTACCAGGCCTATGGAGATTTGGATAAGGGAGCTACAGTCATAGAAGTATCCAAAGATCCCTTTGCTATAAAGATAAGAAATATACAAATTGATGAATAGAGAAGGCAAATTATTCACAAAAAAATACAATGATATCTTTATACCACTAATAATTGAGCAGATTTTCCTGACCTTAATTGGTAATTTCAATGTGTTTTTATTTTCACTTTTTAATGACCAAATGGTTGCGACAATAGGAATTTCTGACCGATTATTGACTATATTTGCCATGGTAACAAATGTCGTGGTCCTAGGTGCAAGCATACTAATCATTCAAAATGCTGATGAGTCGAGGATTGAATATGTCAAATCGATTTTTAAAGAGTCGATTTTTCTAAATTTATTTATAGCAGGGCTAATCATAATTGCAGTTTTTGCCTTTAATAGAGATTTGCTAATCCTTATGCAAACTCCAAGCGAACTAGTGGAGGAAGCTTCGGCCTATATAAAGATAGTCTCTATATCCATAGTCTTTACTGCAATGACAAGCCTGATGCTGGCGACCCTTAGGGCTTTTGGCTTTGTGAAAATTGCTGTAAGGATATCAGTAGCCAATACAATACTTGTAATAATTGCCAATAGCATAATAGTTTTAGCAAAACTTGGAGGAATCAGCTATATAGCCATCGCAACGCTTTTTACTAGACTTATTTCTATGCTAATAACATTTATTACTATAAAAAAGAAAATACCAATCTTATTTGCTGGGGGTAAGATTAAAAATATCAGACTAAAAAAAGAAATTCTTTCCCTAGGCATACCATCAGCCATGGAGCAAATCTCCTATAACTTTAGCCAGACAATCATAACTGCTATTATTGCAAGCCTTGGAACCATAGCAGTATCTTCCATGATATATACAACGACCATAACTTCTTTTATATTTTCAATTGGGGTAGCTGCAGGAGTTACTGGCAATCTTATCATCGGGGACTTGTATAGGAATAAAGATTATGAAGGTATCAAAAATTTTGGAGTTTTAAATGCCAATAAAATAAGCCTAATAGCAGGGGCAATCAACTTGCTTGTGGCTGTTTTTGGCAAATATTTGGTGAGGATTTTTACAGATAATCCACAAATAATAAGTATAGTAACAGTCTTGCTATTTTTACAAATATTCCACGATCCGATGCGAGTAGCAAATGAAATTTTGGTAAATTCCTTAAATGTAGTAAAAGACGTGAGGTATCCAGTAATAGTTGGCATAGCAACAACATATTTACTAGTAATCCCCTTAGCATACCTCTTTGTAACAAAACTTGGCCTAGATTTAAATTCTGTTCGGATAGTCTTTATAATAGATGAAACTTTAAGAAGAATTATGTTCGCAAATAGATTTAAAAAAGGTAAATGGATTGATTGTATTGAGAGAGAAAATGAATATTATATTTAAAAATCGATTATTAAAGATTTGGTAAAATATATTTTTATCTAGATTCTTCTTGAGTATATAAAATCCTTGGATTTAGGGCTAGTGTTTTTGAATTTTGGAGAAAATTATTTTCTACTATATAAATTAATATATATTCTAAATAAAAAATATAAATAAAAAGTTACTAAGGAAAATTTATTTGCTTGTATATGCAATTATATAAGAGCAAGTTGTACTTGTATATGCATTATACCAATGTTTGGAATATATTTGTTTTACTTTTTAACTAGGATAAGCCCATTATATACAGTTTTTTTATCTAATGATTATACTAAGCTTTATAATAGTAAATGCTATGGGATTAAACTTTTTAATAATGACATGTACTCAGAATTGACTCTCAAAAAAGTATCGCAAATTTCACTATATCTTATAATTGTAAATACAATAAATATTATATTATTGAATGTAATGCTTGCCCTTATAAGCTTTTATCTATACAAGATATCATATATTACTAATGATTTTACTCCAGGTATTTTTATAGAACTAAACTACTACACATTTACTAATTTGCTAGCTGAAAAACTTTAACACTGTTAATATTTAACATTAAGTAGATTATATTTTTCATAAGTAACATAATTTTTACATTTTTTAAAAAATTATCTATAATATATATGAGTGATAAGGGAAAGGAGGTAAATCAATTGTTGGGAATATTCAATACAATGTAAGGTAACTATCATGTATTAGCTTAAATAAATATATAAAAAAAACAAGTTAAGTAAAAATTAAAGGACGAGGAGAAATTAAATGTCTAATAAAATTTTAAGAAAAGTTTCTTCCATCTTACTCTCTCTGCTAATGATACTAAACGCACTTGTTCCTGTAAGCTTTGCAAGTGCTGATAATTTGAATATGGAAAGATCAGGATATACAAATTCTGAGCCTCTTACTTCTTCAAATGAAACAAAGGAAATATCATCAGACACGAGTGTAAGTTTGGAAAATGATAATGTCGATAGCAAGCCTACCGATAAGAAAAAAGAAAATCCAACTACTGAAAAAGATAATAGCAAGCGTGAAGATGCTACTCTTAATAAAAAGGATGTAACAAAGGCTACTGTTGATAATAGTACAACCAATGCTATTAATACGAACGATGAAAAAAAATCATCTGAAGAGACTCCTGCTGACAAAGAAGGTGCAGATTCAGAGATAAAACCAAATTTACTTGACGCTTCTAACAATACTCAATCTAGCCTAGAAGGCTTAAAATTTTCGATTTCAAACAACCAATTTAGTAAGAAGACGGAGTATTATTCTTATGAAGTCCTAAGTTGGGATATAAATATTGATGGAACTGGTATTAAAGATAAAAGCTATTTAGAAAATGGATATATTGACATTGCTGTACCTAGTGAGTATTTTGAATCGATTAATGTCTTAAAATCCGAAAGCGTTAAGTCACATGAAATTATTAATAATAACGATAATACGATAATATTAAGAGTTTATCTTGACACTGAAATCAACTCAGTTACACATATTTCTTTTCCAATAAATATGACTGTAAAAAAGAGGGTAACACCCAATGGTTATAAGATATTGCCACATGTTACTTTGCACAATGAAGAACAAGTGAAAGTTTCCACTGCAAATCCCGAAGACAAAAGTGAATTAAAAATTATCTATGATGATCCAATAGCCTATAAAACTCTAGGAGAAGGTCACTATTTCGGAAATAAGAAGTACGAATATGGTGGAGAACTTGATCCAAATAATGCAAAATATTTAACAGACGATACATCTAAACTTGATGAAGTTATTTTCACCTATTTAACAAATACTGTGAAAGATAGAGATCCGGCTTCCTATAATCCAGGTATTAACAAAATAAGACAGATAGAATCTATAAAAATTGTAGATACTTTACCAATATATACTGATAAAAATGGGAAAAAAAGAACAGCTTATTTTGATCTTAATTCTAATCCAGGATGGAAATTGTCAGAAGATGGCAAAAGCGTTTCATATCTTGTAAGAGAAAGAGATAATGAAAATGGTGCAGATGTAAATCTTCGAGATTCTGTAAGATTAAAATTAAAATTTCCAGGAGCACCAACGAGTGATTATGATAATGGAAATTTAATAAAAAATAATGTTAGCTTGATACCAACTTATAAAAATCAAACTTCAGATGAACAATCACCCAATTTAACAGATGATATAGACTTTTATTTAAGTGGTGATTTATTTTATGGAGCAGGAATTTTTAAAAAGACATCGAATACAAAGAGAACTTTTGTATATGATAATGATGCACCATATCATTCATGTGATTCTTATAATATTGCTGTAAGTAATAATTTGAATCATCCAATCAAGAATATCGTTATAACTGAAGGTAATTTTGATAAAAGGGTATATGCGAGCAAAATTACTCAGTCTAATATACCACCAAGTCAAATCAAAGAAATCAATGGGATTTTAGAAAATGGAAACAAAGAAAAGATTGCTTTTGATCCTAATTCAAACAATTTATCTATAGATCTTGATAAGCCAACAACAGAAAAAATAGAAGAATATGTCAAAAAAGTAGAATCTGGGGATATGGATAAAAGCAAGGTGCCAAATGTTCCAGCAAAATATAAAAAAATTGAAATTGTTATGAAAGATGATTTTATTTTAGAACCCGGTAGGAAATTAAATCTACTGGTTGAAATGAAATTGACTGATCCATATAATATTATTATTACAGGCGAAGAGGTAAAAGATCAAACTTATAATAATGCATCAATAAGAGGAGATGTTGCTCTAAATAATAACCTTGAACATTTTGACTTCGATTCTAGTGATATAGGACTTTTAAAAAAGAAAAAAGAGAAAATCCTATTTACTAAAGATACTAGATACAACAATACTGGTTCGCTTGGAGAAGAAATATTATTTACCCTAAAAATTAATACTGATGGTTTAAGCAAAGCTAGATCTTTAAAAGATTTAGTAGCCTTTGATTTACTGCCAGTTGGAGTTACTTATACAGGTTATGCTACCGAAAATATTGTAGGAGATACTCCTATTAAAAATGTAGAAACCATTGATAATTACAAAGATACTGGAAGAACAGCAGTTTTGATCCACTTTAAAGATATGCAAGTAAGTGAATTCAAAAATCCTTGGATAAATATTAAGGCTAAAATTAACGAAAATGCTACGACGACAGCCGTCCAAGGTCATGAAGAAAAAAATAAAAATACGGCTTTTTTATATGAAAAGAATAATAAAGACTTTGTAAATCTTGCTTCAGATAATAATAAAGGAGCTGATACTTGGGATGTAGATGATGATTCGACTACAAATGAACTAATAAGTGCTAATTCTACTTTTATGGCAAAATTGGCTGCAGAACTAAAATCTTATAAATATATTAAGAGAACTAAAGCTAATGAAAAGAATAAGGATAATGAAATATATGATCCTGGTGCACATGATACTGCTTGGTTAAAGACAGGCATTGATACTAATTTTGGAGAGTATTTCGAATATCAATTAAAGACTTTTAATAATACTAATAAAAATATTGGTAGACTATATGTTTTTGATCGATTAGAGTTTTATGAAGGAACTAATAAACGCAATGAACTTGCTGGACCAATTCAAGTTGAAGGTGAGGGAAAAGATAGGTTTAAAATCTATTATACGACTGATTCTGTAGATGGAAATAATCCGAATACTGAGTTTTCAAAATTAAAGTGGATAGACAATCCAAGCGATTTTAGTAAAGTGACTGCATTTTATATAGAGTTGGTCGAAGGAAAATTTCTTAATCCATATGAGAGCGTTGCATTTGACGTTCCAGTTAGAGCTCCAGCATTAGATAAAAGCTTAGCAAAAAAGAAAGTTATTAATAAATCTTATGTAAGTTATAGTACGAAAGATAAATTTGGAGAGTCAAATTCTGTATATAATAAATTACCAGATCTTATAAGTATAAGTAAAAAGTGGCAAGATGCAGATGGAAAAAATATAGAGAGTCCTGAAGAAAGTGTAAAAGTAGAACTCTATAAAAATAATAAACCAACTGGCAGGATAGTAGAGTTAAGCCAATCTAATAATTGGACTAATTTTTTAACGTTTGTAGAAGATCAAGAAGATTTAAAATCAAATTATTCTGTCAAAGAAGTTGGAGACAAAGATAATAAAATAGAAATTGGTGATAATAAGTACAAAGTAACTTATGAAGGAAACACTAAAGATGGTTTCAAAGTAATCAACAAAGAAGAGCCAGAAACACCAGATAAACCATGGACACCACTAACACCATCAAAAACAGATATAAAAGTAGAAAAAATTTGGCAAGGAAAAGATGGAAAAGAAATATCCGCACCAGTAGACAAGGTCGAAGTAGAACTATACAGAGATGGAGAAAAGACAGATAAGAAACTAGAACTAAACAAGTCTAACAAATGGAGTGGAGAATTCAAAGACTTAGACACATTAGAAAAAGTAGACTCAGAAAAATCCTATGAATACACAGTCAAAGAAGTCGGCGAAGAAAATGGTAAAATAGCAATTGGCAACAACAAATACCAAGTAAGCTACGCTGGAACAGAAGAAAAAGGCTTTAGCATAACCAACAAAGAAGAGCCAGGAACACCAGATAAACCAAAAGATCCAGACAAACCATTGACACCACTAACACCATCAAAGACAGACATCAAAGTAGAAAAAAATTGGCAAGACAAAGAGGGTAAAGAAATAACAGCCCCAGTAAAAGAAATTGAAGTTGAACTCTATAGAGATGGAAAAGCCACAAATAAGAAGTTAACTTTAAATGCAGAAAACAAGTGGAGTGGAGAATTCAAAGACTTAGATGTATTGGAAAAAGTAGACTCAGAAAAAGCCTACGAATATACAGTAAAAGAAGTCGGAGAAGAAACTGGTAAAATAACAATTGGTGATAACAAATATCAAGTAAGCTACGAAGGAAACTCAAAAGACGGTTTCAAAGTAACTAACAAAAAAGAAGAACCAAAAACACCAGATGAGCCAGAAGAACCAGATAAACCATTGACACCACTAACACCATCAAAAGAAGACATTAAAGTAGAAAAGATCTGGCAAGATAAAGATGGCAAAGTTATAGACGCTCCAGAAGAAAAAATAGAAGTAGAACTCTATAGAGATGGAAAAGCCACAAATAAGAAGTTAACTTTAAATGCAGAAAATAAGTGGCGCGGAGAATTCAAAGACTTAGATATAGTAGAAAAAACAGACTCAGAAAAAGCCTATGAATACACAGTAAAAGAAGTCGGCGAAGAAAATGGCAAAATAGCAATTGGTACGAATAAATACCAAGTAAGCTATGAAGGAAACGCAAAAGATGGTTTGAAGGTAATCAACAAAGAAGAGCCAAAAACACCAGATAAACCAAAAGATCCAGACAAACCATGGACACCATTAACACCATCAAAGACAGACATCAAAGTAGAAAAAATCTGGCAAGGAAAAGATGGCAAAGTTATAGACGCTCCAGAAGACAAGATCGAAGTAGAACTATACAGAGATGGAAAAGCTACAGGCAAAAAGTTAGAACTAAACAAAACCAACAAGTGGAGTGGAGAATTCAAAGACTTAGATGTATTGGAAAAAGTAGACTCAGAAAAAGCCTACGAATATACAGTAAAAGAAGTCGGAGAAGAAACTGGTAAAATAACAATTGGTGACAACAAATACCAAGTAAGCTACGACGGAAACTCAAAAGACGGTTTCAAAGTAACTAACAAACAAGAGCCAAAATCACCAGACAAACAAAAAACACCGAATGAACCGAAAAAGCCAAATAAGCCAAATAATACTAACACTGACCATAAAACAAATAAGCCTAAGGAAATTAAACAAGTGGAAAAGAAAAAAAATGACAATAAATTTGGTAATTCACATAGCCCAAAAACAGGAATTAGTGGACTAGAAAATGTATTGGCATTAGCAGCTTTGTCAGCAGTAGGATTATATTTAAGTAAGAATAACAAAGAGAAATAAATCAAAATGAATTCTTATTCAATGGAAGTAAGAGTTTTAGTAATCTTAATCTTTTATTTAGCTGGACTTATGTTAAGCGAATAATAGAGATTTGTACAAGATTAAAATAGAAGTGAATAACTCTCTTATAGTTGGCTCCCGAAAGGGAGCCTTTTTATATTTTAAAACAGCATCAAATTGTTTTTTTTATTTGGTTGTTTTATATAAAAATCATCAATAGTTGAAGAAATAGCATTTATTTTGTAAAACGTTTTTATAAAACTTGTAAGTATCATTAGTATTAACTATAATGGTACTAGGAGGGATAGTGATGACAGATTATAGAAAAGAACGCGATTCTATAGGCGAAATTGAAGTGCCTTATGATGCCTTGTATGGGGCAAATTCTCTAAGAGCTAGAAATAATTTTAATATTACATCTTTATCAATGGATAGTGAGATGATAAATGCAATCGTTGAGGTTAAGAAAGCCTGTGCTATTGAAAATGAGAAGATTGGTCTTTTGACAAGAACTCAAGAAAATGCAATTGTTGCAGCTTGTAACCAGATTTTGGCTGGCCAACACAGGGATAATTTTATAGTTGATCCAATCCAAGGTGGGGCTGGTACAAGTTTTAATATGAATGCCAATGAAGTAATTGCAAATGTTGCAAATACTGCCATGGGTGGCGGTTTAGGTACATATGAAAATGTTCACCCAAACGACCATGTAAACTTGGGCCAATCTACCAATGACGTTATACCAACTAGTGGTAAGATAGCCCTTATCAGATATTTTAATGAACTAATTGATGAAACAATTTTATTAATCAGATCTATTGAGAAAAAGGCTGAAGAATTTAAAGACGTTTACAAAATGGGACGTACCCAACTTCAAGATGCGATTCCAATAAGCCTTGGCCAAGAATTTAGGGCCTATGCTAGGGTAATCACCCGTGATTTGGAAAGATTTGACCTTGCTGTTGATAGTCTAAGCCATGTAAACCTAGGTGGTACAGCTATTGGTACAGGCTTAAACGCAGATCCAACCTATGTTGAAGAAATAGTTGGAGTACTAAGCGAAGTAACTGATTTGAAATTGAAACAAAATGAAGACTTGATAGATGGAACTCAAAACTTGGATGGATTTTTGTATGTTTCAGGTATTTTAAAAACCTTTGCAGCAAACTTATCAAAAATATCAAATGACCTAAGACTTATGAGCTCTGGCCCACAAGTAGGTATTGGCGATATAAAATTAAAACCAACCCAAGCTGGTTCATCAATCATGCCAGGTAAGGTAAACCCTGTAATACCAGAGGTTGTAAACCAAGTTGCCTTCAATGTTATAGGCAATGATATGACTGTAACTATGGCTGTTGAGGCAGGACAACTTGAGCTAAATGCTTTTGAGCCAATTATTTTCTACAATCTTTTTGAGTCGCTAAAGACACTCAAAAATGCTATCTATACACTAAGAGTTAATTGTATAGACCATATCACAGCTGATAGAAGTGAGCTATCAGAACAAGTAGAAAAATCAATCGGACTAGTTACAGCCCTTGCTCCACACATAGGCTATGCAAAGGCAAGTGATATAGCTCACAAGGCCCTAGAAACTGGCAAATCAATTAGAGAATTGGTTCTTTCTGATGGATTATTGAGCAAAGAAGAACTTGAAAAAATATTAGATTTCAAAGAAATGATAAAACCAGGTATCTTGGACGAAGATGCCCTTAAGAAGGAATAAAAATGGATTATAGAATAGAAAAGGATAGTATTGGAGAGGTAAGAGTTCCAGCTGACAAATTATGGGGAGCACAAAGTCAAAGATCTTTTGAAAACTTCCCACAAGATGCTGAACTTATGCCAAAATCAGTAATTTATGCCCTAGTTAATATAAAAAAAGCTGCAGCCATAGTAAATAACAGGCAAGGAAAGCTAAATGAAGAAAAAAGAGAACTCATTGTCTTTGCCTGCAATAAAATATTGTTAGGCTACTATGACGATCAATTCCCACTAACAGTGTGGCAAACAGGATCTGGCACCCAGACAAATATGAATGTCAACGAAGTTATAGCCCACATAGCTAACAAAAAAGCAGGAGAAGATATCATCCACCCAAACGATGATGTAAATATGAGCCAATCATCAAATGATGTCTTTCCAACAGCTATGCACATCTCAACAATATTAAAAATTAAAGAAAAGCTCTTGCCAGAAATCCGACAAATAATTGAAGTCTTAAAAGATTTGGAAGAAAAAAATGACATCATCAAGACAGGAAGAACCCACTTGCAAGATGCCACACCACTAAAGCTTTCCCAAGAAATTTCTGGATGGAGAACTATGGTAGAAAGAGATTTGGAATCCATACACAATGCAAGCCAAGCTCTAAGAAAACTTGCCATAGGTGGAACAGCCGTAGGAACTGGAATCAATGCATCAAAAGATTTTGGCAGTGAAGTAGCAAGTGAGCTAACAAAGCAATTGGACCTAGAATTTGAAAGCGATACAAACAAGTTCTACCAACTAGCAAGCAAGTCAGCCCTAGTAAATGTCCATGGAAGTATAAAAGCTCTTGCAAGCGATATGTATAAGATTGCAAACGACATAAGATTCTTATCATGTGGCCCAAGATGCGGTATAGGAGAACTAATCATACCAGCCAATGAGCCAGGCTCATCAATTATGCCAGGCAAAGTAAACCCAACACAAGTGGAATCAATCACCATGGTAAGCATTCAAATTATGGCAAATGATATGGCAATAAGCATGGCCAACAGCCAAGGACAACTCCAATTAAATGCCTACATGCCACTAATAATCTATAATATGGACCAAACTGTAAGCCTCATGAGCAAGTCCCTAGCTTGCTTTAGAGAACATCTACTAGTAGGACTTGTGGCAAACAAAGAAGAAATAGAAAACAATCTTGAAAATTCACTAATGCTAGTAACGAGCCTTTCTCCACACATAGGCTATGACAAGGCCAGCCAAATAGCCAAATACGCCTATGAAAATAAACTAACCCTTAGAGAAGCCAACAGAGAACTAGGCTTTGCAAGCGAAGAAGAATTTGACAAATACGTAAATCCAGAAAATATGGTATAAAAATATATTAGTCTATATCACCCCCGAAATCCAGAATACGGATTTAAGGTGACCCCAAAAAGTTGGACTTAACATCAGACGTAGATTTATATCTGTGTCTGATGTTTTTTGTTTGTACTTTCCCCTAGGGGAAAGTCGATTTTTTAAACAGCATTCTTTCTTCTATATTCTACTGGTGATAAGTATCCTAATTTTTCTTTTATTCTTTCTTCATTGTAGTATTTGATATACATTTCTAAGGATTGTTTTAGTTGTTCATAGGATTTGTAAGTTTGACCATAATATATTTCTTGTTTTAGTATTCCAAAGAAGTTTTCCATAGGAGCATTATCTAAGCAATTACCTTTTCTTGACATACTTTGACTTATTCCATATTGTTTTAGTCTTTGTGTGTATTGATTTATTTGATATCCCCATCCTTGATCTGAATGAAATATTCTTCTTTCTTTGCAGTCGCTTGTTATATTGATGGCTTCTTCTAGTGGAGTTAAGATTGCTTGCATTGTTGGTCTTTTACTTATGGAATATGATATTATCTCACTATTATACATATCTAGAAATGCATTTAGGTACAGTTTACCTACTCTCATATTACCTTTATCATCAGTGGTGTAATATTTAAATTCTGATGTATCTGTTGTTATCTTTTGATGCGGTAGTTCTGATTTAAAATTACGATTTACTAGGTTGTCTGATAACTTTCCTATATTTCCTTTATATGATGAATACTTAGATTTTCTTCCAAAGCTTGTAACTTGTAGTTTGAGCTTTTGGACTAATCTTTGTCCCTTCTTTTTGTTTATTATTATTCCTTGGTTTCTTAAATGACCATATATTCTACGATAGCCATAATTTTTATGATTAGCTCTAATATCTATTATTTTTTCTTCTAAATCAGCATCTTTGTTAATTCTATCGAATCTTTTTTGCCAATACATATATGTTGATTTTGGGAAGTTGAATTTCTTTAGTAAATCTTTCAATTTGTATGTTGATCTAAGTTCATGTATTATCCTGGCTATTTCTTCTTTCTGAGTTTGTCCCTTTGTCTCAATTCTCTCTTTTTTTTTAAGAAATCTACTTCCATTTGTAGCCAATATACTTGATCTTCTAGTTCTTTGATTCTATCTTTTTCTTCTTGGGTATATTGTTTATCTGTTAATTTAATAGCTTTTTTATCTTCTTTAGTCATACTTGAAGGCCTTCCTCGTTTTTTGGGTTCTAGTCCTTCAATACCATACTTCCTATATTTGCTAACCCAAGTACATATCATAGATGGATTTGAAATGCCTAAATTATTGGCTAGTTCTTGATAGGACCGTTCCCCTGTTAAGTACAACTTTACTACATTTCTTTTAAATTCTGAAGAATATGATTGTTTTTCTCTAGATCTTTTTAATCCTTCATAACCCAGTGTTTGATATGCATTAACCCACACTCTTATTAATTTTCTATCTGAGATATTAAATGATTTGGCTAAAGATCTATAGCTTTCATTACCTTCTAAATATCTTTTAACTACTTCATACTTGAATTCAGTACTATATTTTGCCATAAAAAAACTGACCTCCTTAAGTTGCTTGGTACAACTTTAAGGGGTCAGTTCAATTGACGGGGGTTTTTATATAAAAATACTCAAATAAAGACACTATTTTTCGCAAATCAATCAAATCTAAAGTCAAAGGTAGGCTAGTTAATAATACACTCAGAAGATTTTTTTGAAAATTGTACTTTTATTTTTGAAAAATAAGGATTTCTTGTTATAATTAATAAAGATAGACTAAAAATTAACTAAATTTACAACGTTTTTATGTATATGGTTAAGGAGTTGACATTTGATAAAAACTACATAAAGTTTTTTTAAAATTATTGTTTTGATTTGTTTTCTATTAAATATTTTATAGATTTATGGAGGATGTTTTGAAAATAGCCTTACTTGGTGCAGGTGCTATGGGGTCTTTGTTTGCAAGTTTTTTATCCGCTTGTGATGATGTTTTCCTCATTGATCATAGGAAAGATAAGGTAGATAAGATTAATAAATGTGGTATAGAACTTATCGAAAATACCGGGAAGATCCATACTTATAAAGTGCCTTGCTATTTGTATAGTGAAAAGTTGCCAAAGCCTGATATCATTTTTGTATTTGTAAAATCTATCAAAAACTTAGAAGCATTAGAAAATATTTCTAATTTAATTGCTGATGAAACCATTTTGGTGAGCTTACAAAATGGATATGGGAATGATAAGGACTTGGAGAAATTCCAGGATAAAAGCAAGATTGTGATAGGATCTACCACACATGGTGCAACTCAGAAATCTTATGGGAAAATTTTCCATGCAGGAAGTGGAATGACTTATTTGGGCCAAAATGATTTTAATAAAGAAAGTGTTGATGTAGTAAAAGATATACTTATTAAATCAGGTTTACAATTGGAAGTAAGTTATGATATTAACAAGCTTGTTATTGAAAAACTATTTATAAATATTGGTATAAATGCTATTACAGCACTTTTGGATAAGGAAAATTCTTGTATTTATAAAAATAAATACGCAAAAGAGATGGCAAAAAATCTTGTCTATGAAGCTTGTGACATTTTTAATCTTTATGGTTTTGATTTTGATAAAGAGAAAATATTTGAAAAGGTTATTCTAACCTCAGAAAAAACAGGAAAAAATACTTCGTCTATGAGAGCTGATTTACTAAAAGGAAACGAGAGCGAAATCGATAAGATAAACAAAATTATTGTAGAAAAAGCTAAAGCTAAAGGTAAAAAAAGTCCTTATAATGAAGCTGTAAGCTTGCTTATAAAGGCAAAAGAGGGAGAAATATGAAAAAGAAAATGTCTATACTAGACTTTAAAAAGTATAAAGAAGAAAAAAGAAAATTTGCTTATGTGACTGCTTATGACTATACAATGGCTTCAATTGTAGATGAGAGTGATGTTGAAGTTATCCTAGTTGGGGATTCATTGGGGATGACTATGTTAGGGTATGATTCCACAGTGCCAGTAACTGTTGATGATATGATTCATCATGGGAAAGCTGTTGTTAGAGGAGCCAAAAACACTTTTATAACAGTGGATATGCCATTTGGATCTTATGAAATTTCTGAAAAAGAAGCTGTTAAAAATGCGGTGAGAATTTTTAAAGAAACAGGTTGTGATTGCGTAAAGCTTGAGGGTGGAAGTGAATATGTAGATACAATCAAGGCTATCATAAAAGCAGGTGTGCCTGTAATGGGCCATATTGGGCTTACACCTCAATCTTCTACTATGTTAGGAGGATTTAAAGTTCAAGGGACAACTACTGAATCTGCTAAAAAATTAATTGAAGACGCTAAGGCTCTCGAAGAAGCTGGATGTTTTTCTATAGTACTAGAGTGTGTTCCAAGCGTTGTCGGCAAAAAAATTGCTGAAAGCGTATCGGTTCCAATATTAGGAATAGGCGCGGGTAAAGACGTGGATTGTCAAGTTATAGTATTGCAAGATGTCCTAGGGATGTATCCTGACTTTAAACCAAAATTTGTAAAAATCTTTGCAAATGTTAGAGAAGAAATGCTAAAAGGCCTCAATGCCTACCACGATGAATCTGTCAGCGGAGCCTTTCCAAGTGAAGAATATTCCTTTAATAAGAAAGTAGATCTAAGCGATTTATAAACTGATATAAAGTAAGGCTATTAAGAATATACCTATACCACAAAATGGATAAATAATATAATGCAAAAATTATAAATATGCTAAAAGATATCCCCAAATCTATAATACGGATTTGGGGATTTTAATGTTTATTGGTCATATGGTGAGTATTGGAATTGGTCTGAAAATGCTAGTAGGAAGCCTGTAAAAAATGGGAATACCATGTATAAAATTCTTATTATAATATTGTCTGTAAACTTTGATGCGAATTTATAGCCCATAAAGATAAAGACTAATACTTGGATATGGGGAATAAAGGATCCTATAAACCAAAGTATGTTATTTGAACTACCTGGATTGGCAATGTTATAGGCTATCCATACATTGTAGATTGGTATAATAGATTTCCAGCCCTCTTCTCCAGCTTTTTCAAAAAGTCTCCACCATACTATTATTTGTAAAACATAAAATACAAGTAGGCTAAATCTGTAGTTGGTATTTCCGTGGGTATTCCAAATTAAATCATTATATGAAAACATAATTAACCTTCCAATTCTTCAATATTTATATCAGCAATTGTATCTAGAACTTGGTCTGCGCTTTCTATGATATATTCCCATTCTCTCTCATTGTAAGGGAAATCTTTTAGCCCACAGGTCTTGATACCAAGTTTTTTTGCTGCATTTATGGCATAGAGGGCATCATCAAAGAGGATGATTTGATCTGCAGGCACAGCAAATTTGTCTATAGCGTATTGCCAGTAAGCGTCTTCTGCCTTGTTTAGGTCCGTCAAATCTGGGGTGGTAAAGAAGCTAAAGTAATCGCTGATACCAAGTCTTTCGAAGGCAAGTTTAAGGTATATTGAATCAGTTGAAGAAGCTATGGCCATCTCATAACCTGCCTCTTTGAGCTTTGTTAATATTTCCAAGGCGCCTTTTTTTGGCATCAGGTGATTTTTGTAGCCATCTTCGATAACATCTTCAAAATACTTACTAACTTCTGCTCGGCTCATATCTTTGGCTATATTTTCTGCTATATAATCAATCATTCCACCCATTGGAAGGGCTTCAATTTTGCCCTTTTCTTCCTTATCAAGCCCTTCGAAGCTAAAGCCGTATTTTTCAAAAATTCCATTAATTGGTTCGCTCCATATGTGCATGGAATCAAGTATTGTGCCATCGCAGTCAAAAAGTAATTTCATTTATCCTCCTAATAAAAAAGTGACACTAAGGGGTGTCACATATCCTTATCTTACAAAAATAGGAGAAGTTACCACTAAATGGTAGTCATGTTTTTCCTTCAAATCTCCTATCACTTCAAATCTAATATACCCAGATTTTCCCTTAATATCAAAGTTAATTGATTCTTGGTAAGATATTTGACTGTCAAATATTATTTCTTCGTTGTTGTAAATTACAAATCTTTTTGGGTCGATTTTGAAGTTTTCGTAGTTTTTAAATTTCGGCTTAGCAAGTTTTACAGAGCCTTTGACATGGTCATTTTCACTGATTTCATCGCCTAAGTTCATATTTTCAAGGTCTAAATCCATTATAGGGCCGTAAGTGATGTAGGTGTTAAGGTTTCTTATGGCAGCAAGGGCGTTTTCCTCACAAAGATCACCTTCAAATCCTAGCATATTGATAGCAAAGTTTTTGTCTTTGGAAGAAGGGCTGTGCCAATCACGACCAGCTAGGGCGGCAAGCCTATAGCCTTTGCCGATTAATTCAATCCATTTTTGGTAGGCTTTTTCATTAGCAATACTATCTTGAGGGTTGCCACTATTGGCTAGCTCTATATAATTAAATTTGGACCAGTCATCGACTTCAAACTCCCAATGGCAGCCTGTACAGAAAGGATTACCTATATCATATGGGTGGGCTATGCCGATTACTATATTACTATCATCTGCCCTAATCTCATCTATGCATTCTGAAATATTGTCAATTGTTGCCTTGGTATAATCTCCCATCTCTTCGTTGCCAAGGATTACCATATGGCCATAGAAGGTTGTCCACTCGCTCCCCTTAAAGGCTGGTAGGATTTCCTCATCAAGTTTTGCCTCATAAATTTGCTCAAGGGCTGCGTTTGTGTTGTGGTCTGTTACAAAAATTGCCTCGTATCCAAAGTCTTTGGCTGCTTCAAGTAGTTCTCTTGGTGAGAACTTGGCATCAGAATTTATAGTGTGGGTGTGAAGTTCTATTGGTCTATAAGTTAGCTTAGTCATCTATGGCCTCCAGTGAAAAATGTGCATTAATTTTCGAATTTGAGCTGTGCATACTTAGGATAAATTCGTAGTCGCCCTTTTTTACCGCAAATTTCTTGTAACCAGGAGAGGATTTGTCTTTTGAAACTATTATCTCTTGGTGGTTATCCTTGTTGTGGTAGGCTCCTACAAATTTTCCTTCATACAAAAGTGAAGTAGTGATAAGATTTGCTATCTCACTATTTAGGATGTCATCTCGATCTTCTTGGCTGTAGTCTTCTTTTGGCATATATTTATCGGCACATTCCCTTAGTTTTTCCAAGCTATATTCCTTTGGAACATTGGTTGGATCATAGTCTAAGTTGATCTTTATTGCTTTATAGTCCCTATCCAGGCTAAAAGGATATCTTAAATGTGTCAAAGTATCTTTGTCATCTAGCTTAAGTTTTTCATCAAGTATTATCATTTTATCTCCCGTTCTTTTTTCTTCATATTTGAAAGGATATAGGCAACAGCTGATATTGCACATATTAAAAACATGATTACAGAAAGTGCAGCGGCTTGTTCAAAATTTCTATATACGCTGAAGATATCATTTAGTGTAACTCCTAGCATTTTTGGATTGTTTGCTCCAATTAGGTATGGGGTTGTAAATGATCCTACATTTGACATAAATACGAATGTTGCAGCTACAAGTACCTCTCTATAGCTTAAGGGCCAAATTATATTTTTAAATATACTCCACTTATTTGCCCCTATATCTCTAGCTGAGTTTAAGGATTCCCAAGAAATTGCAGATAGTGAGGGAGCTATTATAAGTGTAGCAAAAGGAATATTAAACCATAGGTTAGTAAATATAATACCACTTTTATTATACATTAGCCCTAATTGCCAAGTCTGACCAAAAACTTTACCAATTCTTGCTATAAGACCAGCATCACCTATGATTTGCATAATTGCATAGACAGCAACTATGCCTGGGATAAATCTCGGCATAAGTGTCAAGTTGTATAATTTTTTGCTTATTGTTGAGTTTGAAAATCTTACATATATGGCAAATGGATATGCAAAAATAATTGATAATACTACTGTTATTAGTGCTATTTCTAGTGTATATAATATGTTAGCTTTCATTAAAGGATCGGTAAAAAAGTAAGTGTAGTTATCAAGTGTAAAACCAATACCTTCGGGATTATTAAAAGATCTAGCGATTGAGTTTATTATAGGGATTAGTACAAATCCGATAGTCATTATAAGTGATGGTAAGACCATCAAGTAAGGTAGAAATTTATTTTCTTTCTTGTTCAAGGAAACCTCCTAGTTAAGAGTGCCTATTTCTTTATCCCATTTTTCAGTAATATCAGTTCCTAGTTCGCCAATATCTATAGTTCTGAAATTTTTAATATCGAATGTGCTCATTAAATCTTTATTTTCAGACGTTAATCCTGTCATATCTACTACTGGAAAAGCTCCCATCTCATCAAGTAGTATTGATTGTGCTTCATCTGATAGTATATAGTCTATTATTGCATAAGCACCATCAGCATTTTTTGTGTTACCAGGTATTGCAAGATTTACTAGGCTTCCAGTAAATCCTGGATCAATTTGAGTCATTTTAATTGATTCAGGTAAAGTTCCTTGCTGTAGTTGAGATATAAGCATATCTACCCAAGCAGGTGTCATAGCTATTTGTTGGTTAGCTAATAAGTCTAATGATCCCTGATTTTTATGAGGATATACAACTTTGCCTCCAGATTGGTATAGGTGTGGATGAAGTTCTTTTAGCAAATCAAATCCTTCATCCCAATCATCTTTCCATTTTTCATCAGAGCTATGAAGTGCTTCTTCCGGTAGTTTGTTATATATAGCGGTTGCTACAAAAGAATCTCCTGATCCACCTGTACCTGGAGTGCAATAAGCAAATTGTCCGTCATTTTCTTCAATCCATTTGTAAAGTTCTTCAGCTGTTTTTGGAGGATTTTTAACCATATCTTCGTTATAAGCTAAAACTACAGTTGTTCCTCTATAAGGCACTTGGTAATCTCCACCTGTAGCAAGCTGTGAAGAGATATTTCTATCAGAATTTTTTAATTTATTGTTATCTATTTTTTGGAATATGTCTTCACCACCTTCTTTGGTGTAGATTTCAAATTCTCCTCCGTTAACTTCAATTAAGTCAAATTCTGAATTTTCTTGACCAGATTTATATTGGGATATAACCCTATCAGATAAGCTGGTTGCACCTGTACCAGATGAAACGTGTTGTAGATTCATTTGGTATTTACCTTGATTATATTCTTCATTTGCATTGAAGCCTGCTGCTAATTTTTCCCAGCTTGTTTTTACATTCTCTGATCCACTTGTCCAGACTGTTATTTGTTGCTTCTCTCCGCTATTATTTGCTGTTCCATTGTTGTTTCCACAGGCAGAAAGAGTAGTTGAAAGTAGTGCTATAGACAATACACTTGAAATAATTTTTTTGAAATTCATATTAGTTCTCCTTATTATATATTCTATAGTTTGTTATATCAAAACTTACTTTATCTTTAAGTTTGATATCGCTTATTAAGTTCTTTGGTACAAATGATAGAAACTCTTTATCATTTACTAAAATTCTAAGTTGATAGTAATGCCCCATTAGCATAATTTGAGTAACTTCGCCCAGGTATTTACCTGTATTATCGGTGTAAACATGAGTTTCTTCTGGCCTAAAAGCTTTTACTTCGTTACCATCATCTATAAAGTTCATTTCACCGATAAAGGATGCAACATATGGATTTATTGGGTTTTCGTAGATGTTTTCGGGTGTATCTATTTGAGATATAACCCCTTTATCCATAACAACAATTCTATCAGAAATTGATATAGCTTCTTCCTGATCGTGAGTTACAAATACAACGCTGATTCCCAATTCTTGTTGGATGCGCCTAAGTTCAGCTCTCATTTGCTGGCGGATTTTTGCATCAAGTGCCGAGAAAGGTTCATCTAGTAAGAGCACAGCTGGTTTTAATAACAAAGACCTACCTATGGCAATTCTTTGCTGTTGCCCACCTGACATTTGAGATGGGTATTTTTTCTCAAAGCCTACCATTTTTAAAAGCTTTAAGATATTTTCTATTTCAGAATCAATAATTTTTTTATCAACTTTTCTAAGTTTTAATCCATAAGCTAGATTTTCATAAACTGTCATATGAGGCCAAAGGTTATACCCTTGAAAAACCATTGATGTAGGTCGATTTTCTGGCGCGATATTAGTAACATCAATTCCTTCGATATAGATATGACCACTGGAAACTGGATTGAAGCCACCTAATGCACGAAGAATTGTAGATTTCCCACAACCTGAGGGCCCTAGAAGAGTTACGATTTCATTATTATGGATATTTAAATTGATGTTTTTTACACCATCTCCATTATCGTAGATAACGGAAAGATCTTCGATTTTTACTGTTATTTCACTCATATAATTACCTATTTGATTTGTATAGCATCTGCTGTTATGTATTTTCTAAATAAGAAAATAACTATAATAGAAGGAATCATTAGTAACAGAGAAAAAACGGCGCCGGCAGTTATTGGGAAATCCATAATTACTGCATACATTTCTGTTGCCATGGTTGAAATTTGTGGGAAACCTACAACTAAAGTTCCCTGAGCTTCATCCATACTTGCTAGAAAGGTAAATACAGATGCAACCGCAATACCAGGCATTGCGAGAGGTAAAGTTATATCCTTAAAAGTTCTCAAAGGAGATGCTCCAACGTCTCTGGCGGCTTCTTCTTGCTCTTTTCTAACAGACCTAAATGAACCCAAAGGTAGCCAAACCATATACATAATTGTATTAATAATATGTATAATTATAACTCCTGTATAAGTACCCATAAGGCCAAGTTTGTAGTAAATGATAGCTATAGAAACATATAGTCCCATTTTAGGAAATGCATTTGTCAAAAGATAAGAAAAAAGTACAAGACTTTTGCCTTTAAATTCGTAACGAGCCAGTGCATAAGCAGCTGGTAAGCAAATCAAAAGTGAAAAAATGGTAACTAAAATAGCTATTATAACTGATGAAAGTATAGATGATATAAGATTATCCCTATCAATAATAAAATTCCACCAGTTAAATCCCCATTCATTAGGGAAAATATAAGGAAATTGATACTTGTTTGCGAAAGCAAGCATAGCAGCGTTTAAGAGTGGTAAATAAAAGAATAAAAAAAATACTATCGATAAGATAAATTCAAAAAACTTATTTTTACCAACTGTATGATAAAAACGCTTTGGATTTAGTAATTTAAACAATAATTTACTCCTTTCTTCTCTGATATTTAGAAGTATAGCAACAAATTATTAGCTATATATTTTTTATTTGTAAAGTTTAATTAAAGCAAATATATAAAAAATTATAATTTTGTAAAATTAATTTAATAAATATTATAAAATACTATTTTATATCAGCTGTGATATACTATTACTAGATTAATGTAAGGAGTTTGTTTTGAATATATTAGGGGATTTATATATAACTTTTGCCAAGATAGGATTATTTACTTTTGGTGGGGGCTATGCTATGTTGCCGCTTTTGGAGCGTGAAGTTGTCGATAATAAAAAGTGGGCTAGCCGTGATGAGATTTTGGACTACTATGCCATAGGCCAGTCTACACCAGGAATTATTGCAGTAAATACTGCTACTTTCTGTGGTTATTCCCAGGCTGGAGACTTGGGAGGTATTGTTGCAAGCCTTGGATTTATCACACCTTCTATAATTATTATTTTGATTATTGCCAACTTTTTGGAGAACTTTTCTCATCTTTCTTTTATCAAACATGCCTTTGCTGGAATTAGGGTGGGAGTTTCGGCCCTTGTTTTTTATTCGGTACTTAAGATGATAAAGTCAAATGCCAACACGCCTCTCAAATTTGCTATATTTTTGCTAACTTTTGCAGCAGTTGCATTTTTATCCATATCTCCAGTTATAATTGTCATTGCTGTTGGAGTTTTTGGGATTTTGCTTGGCAATAGAGGAGGTAAGAAAGATGCTTAGATTGATCTGGGAATTTTTTAAGACTGGACTTTTTGCCATAGGTGGAGGAATGGCAACTATTCCTTTTTTGCAAGAAATGGCAAAAAACTATGGATGGTTTAGCGAAGCAGATCTACTAGACATGATTGCAGTTTCTGAGTCAACGCCTGGGGCCATTGGGATAAATATTGCGACTTTTGCAGGCTACAAATCCTATGGTATTCCTGGTTCAATACTCGCGACCATATCGCTTATAAGTGCACCCATCATTATAGTTCTTATCATATCTAGAATGATGGCTAAGTTTAAGAACTCACAAACTATAGAAAATATGTTTACTACCATCAGACCTGCTACAGCCGGCCTTATTCTTGGAGCCATGAGTTCTGTTATGGTTCTAACCCTTTTTGATATTGATTTGTTTAGGGCAAGTGGAAATATTATAGACTTATTAAGACCTATTCCTATAGTCTTGTTTGCAGTATTTTTATTTGCCTTGATAAAATTTAAGAAAATTCACCCGCTTGCAATTATTGCAATTTCTGCAATTCTGGGTGTGGTTTTTGCCTTGTAGGGAGGACATATGACACAAATTTTAAACTTTGGATCACTAAATATTGATAAAGTTTATTCACTAGATCACATAGTAAATGAAGGTGAGACTATATCTGCCATATCTTATAATGAAGGAATGGGTGGCAAGGGACTAAACCAATCCATAGCTCTTAAGAGAGCTGGTGCAGACCTTATCCATGCGGGTTTTGTAGGAGAAGATGATGGAGATATACTACTAGATTATATGGCTGAAAATAAGGTTAATTTTTTAGTTGAAAAAGTTTCTGGAGAATCCGGCCATGCCATAATCCAAGTTGATAAAAACGCCAACAACTCTATCATCGTAGAAGCTGGGGCTAATAAAAAGATTGATAAGTCCTATATAGACCAAGTATTGGCCGAATTTGATGAAGATGATTTTCTACTTTTGCAAAATGAGATATCTAACTTGCCATACATAGTTGAAGTGGCTAGCAAAAGAAAAATGAAAATAGTATTAAATCCATCACCAGTAGATGAATCACTAAAGACAACTGATTTTAGCAAAATTGATACCCTAATCCTAAACGAAACGGAAGCCTATGATATAAGTGGCTGTGAGGATCCAGATAATATAATAGATTATTTTAGGGAGGGATATCAGGATTTAAATCTTCTACTAACACTTGGAAAAGATGGAGGTATTTATTCTTCCAAAGATACTAAGATTAAATTTGATGGCTTTAAGACAAATGCCATTGATACTACAGGAGCTGGTGATACTTTCCTAGGATATTTTCTTGCAAATATCTCCAAGGGAGAAGAGATTAAAAAGTCACTAAAGCTAGCAAGCCTTGCAGCAGGTCTTGCTTGTAGCAAAGAAGGAGCAGCTGCTTCTATTCCGAGCCTAAAAGAAGTTGAAGCATATGCAAAAGAAAATAAGGTGGACTTGTGATGAGAAAAATTATTACGATATTTGATACAGACCCAGGTATAGACGATGCCTTTGCCCTTAGCTATTTGCATGAAAGTGAGATTTTTGATGTAAAGATGGTCTCATCTGTTGCTGGCAATGTAAAGCTTGCAAATACTACAAGAAATCTTAGAGGACTAGTAAAGGCCATGGATTGGGATATACCAATACATAGGGGACTTGCTAAGCCGCTTTTTGGTCCACAAGTGCTAGCAGAAGAATTCCATGGGGTGGATGGACTTTCAGGATATTTGTTTGATGAGAATGCCTTAGCAGACATATCAGATAAGCCAGCCATAGATGCTATGGCAGA
This sequence comes from Anaerococcus provencensis, assembly GCF_000312365.2. Taxonomy (GTDB): domain Bacteria; phylum Bacillota; class Clostridia; order Tissierellales; family Peptoniphilaceae; genus Anaerococcus; species Anaerococcus provencensis. Next base: position 387,730 of record NZ_HG003686.1, read on the forward strand.
TGTACTAAGGGCAAATGACCAGGTTCTAATCATCGCTGTTGGGCCTCTTACAAATATAGGGTCCCTTATACTTGCTCACCCTGAGCTAAAGGGGAAAATATCAGAGATTACAATTATGGGTGGAGTAGTAGGCACAGGCAACACTACACCAGTAGCAGAATTTAATATTTACGCCGACCCTGAGGCGGCAAAAATAGTTTTTGAATCTGGAATCAGGGTCAATATGGTAGGCCTCAATGTGACAACAAAGACTTACTACAATACTGCCATGCACGAAAAGTTTAAAAAGTCAGATAAGAAAATAAATAAAATCCTAGCAGATATAATGGATCGACGCATAGCAAAAACTGGAGCTGAAGAAAATTATACAACCTATATGCACGACACCCTTACTGTAATGTATCATACTAATCCAGAAATCTTTGAAAGTACCATGGTTCACATGGACGTGGAAACAAAGGGAGAATTTACAAGGGGTATGACCGTAGCTGACATGAGAGCCGTATCCAAGGCTTGTAAAAATGTAAATTTTGTGACAGATATTGATACAGAAAAATTTGAAGAAATATTTATGGAAGTATTGGTTTAGTGGGAGTTTTATGAATAAAAAGAAAATACAGGCGATAATAAATCTATTACTTGGCATACTATTTATATTCCAAGGGATTTATAATATTTCCTATGAAGGGAAAATAAGTTTTTGGCCTGGACTTCTTATAGTTTTTGGCATTTTGGAACTAGTCTTTGCTTTTTTGAAATATAAAGATGGGTTAAAGTAAGGAAATAAAGGAGCTATTCTATAAAACGATAGCTCCTTTTATTGTTAATAAGCTAATTTAACTTCAGCTAATTTTTTCTTCTAATAGATGCAAATATGAATCCAGATATATTATGCCATATAGAGAATATTGCTCCTGGATTTAGGGCGAATTTTGCAATTTCAAATTGGTGCTAGGTTGGTATTTTGCATCTCGAATTCTACAGCTAAGGCCAAAAACGTAGTAGTGTATTGATTAACCATGAAAAATCCGGATAGAATTGATGGTTTATTTATATTAAGCTCGGTAAATGAAGTTATCTATTAGTCTAGTTTTGCCAATATACACTGCTATGGCAATAAGTCTATCTCCATCGATATCTTTTGCATCTTCCATAGTTTCTAAGTCTACTGCACTTATATAATCAATTTTGGCAAGATCTTCAGCAGATATTATTTCTTCCATTTTGCCTAAAACTTCATCAAGGCTAGCACCAGCTTTGGCTAATTCTTCTCCCTTAAAAATCGCCTTTGATAGGCAAAGAGCAGCTTTTCTTTCTTCTTTGGATAGATAAGTGTTTCTAGAAGATAGGGCAAGGCCATCATCTTCTCTTACAATAGGGCAAGCGATGATTTCAATAGGAATATTTAAATCTTCTACGACCTTTTTAATAATAGCTACTTGTTGGGCATCTTTTTGGCCAAAATAGGCTTTATTAGCTCCAGTAATGTTAAATAATTTTGTGCAAACTGTGCAAACTCCTCTAAAATGTCCTGGTCTTTTTGCTCCACATAAGTTATCAGACATTTCTTCTATATCCACAAAAGTTTTTCTATCGTGATACATCTCGCTAGATTCTGGTGCGAATATAAAATCAACACCAATTTCTTCGCATATTTTGCTATCAGCTTCTAAGTCCCTAGGATAAGTATTGAGGTCTTCCTTAGGACCAAATTGGATAGGATTTACAAAGTCTGACACTACAACTATGTCGTTTTCCTTGCGTGCCCTTCTTATAAGACTTGCATGTCCCTCATGCAAATATCCCATGGTAGGAACAAGGCCAATGCTTTTGTTCTCCAATTTGTATCTTTTCAAATCTTCTCTTAATTCGTCAATACTTTTGACAATTTTCATATAATTCTCCTCTAAAATATATTAGAGATAGCCTCATACACCACTAAATTATATATTATTTATGACAAAGTCCCGTGTTTTTCGTAAGTAGAAACTTTTTCTACTTTATTCTTATCATCCACGAAAACAACTTTAGGACTATACTTTTCTAATTCATTTTCACTATAATTGGCATAGGCCATAATTATCACCTTATCACCAGCAGAAGCTAGTCTTGCAGCAGCTCCATTTAGGCAGATGACACCAGAATTTCTTTCTCCTGCTATGGTGTAGGTATCTAGCCTTGCACCGTTATTAATATCGACAACCTGTACTTTTTGGTATTCTCTTATACCAGATTTTTCAAGCAATACTTCATCAACAGTGATTGATCCAACGTAGTTAAGATTGGCCTCAGTCACTGTTGCCCTGTGTATCTTTGCTTGTAACATTTCTATTTCCATAATCTCCCCTTAAAAAAACAAGGCACACTAATAATTTATTTTTTAACAATAAAAATCAATGGCCTTGACTAAGTAACTAATAAATATGTTGAGTCTCATTACCTATATAAGCTCATTTGTAAAATATAATGGTGTAAAAGAGTATAGTTTTCACTAGAAATACCATCTCCACTGGTATTATAATATTTTAAAAATTAATTAACAAGTTCTTATTGATAAATAAAAACTGACCTCTTTAGATGCTTAAAAATCTAAATTGGTCAGTTTTAATGATAGTTTTGTTTTCTATCTTCTTATTCTTTTTCTAATTTCACCTATTAATAGTGGTAATAATGATAGTAATAAGATTACCCACCATTGCCAGCTTATGAATTCTAGTTCAAATAGGTCTCTTAGTACAGGGACATACATTACAAGAAGTAGTAGGGCAAAGGATAATAGGTTTGCCTTTACTAGGTTCTTGTTTGAGAACCATCCTAGTTCTTTTAGGGTGTATTTTTCACTTCGTACAGAAAATGCTCTTAAAAGTTCACTTGTGATAAGTGTTGCAAATACCATTGTGTGAGCTCCTTCGATATTTCCTGGGAAGATGTATTTAAGTCCTATGACATAAGAAGCTAGGACTGCAATTGTAATTGCTATTGATTGGAAGATTACTCCGCGTCCTGTTTCACCAGATAATATTCCTTGGTTAGGGTCACGTGGAGCACGTTCCATGATGTCAGCTTCTGCAGGCTCAACACCTATGGCTAGGGCTGGGAATGCGTCTGTTACAAGGTTTAGCCATAATAGTTGGATTGGTGTAAGTGGGCTTGGAAGTCCAAATAGGATTGATAAGAATACTATCAATACTTCGGCGATGTTACATGATAGAAGGAATGATACAAACTTTTTGATGTTTGAGAATATTACTCTTCCTTCTTCAACTGCGTTTACTATTGTCGCAAAGTTATCATCAACTAGGATCATATCTGCAGTATCTTTTGCAACGTCTGTTCCTGTAATACCCATAGATATACCAATATCGGCGTTTTTGATAGCTGGTGCATCGTTTACTCCATCACCTGTCATGGCTACTATGTTGCCATTGGCTTGGAGGGCATTTACAAGTTGGACCTTATTTTGTGGTGATACTCTTGCAAAGATGCGTTTGGTTTTTACGATTTCTCTGATTTCTTCTTCAGATTTGCCATTTAGTTCGCTTCCTTGCATAGCTTGGTCTTCTCTTTGGGCTATGCCAAGGTCTTTTGCTATAGCAAGAGCTGTCTCAAAGTAGTCGCCTGTAATCATTATTACATCGATGCCAGATCTGTGACATTCTTCTACGGCTGCCTTTGCTTCTGGTCTTGGTGGGTCAATCATTCCTGTTAGACCAACAAAAACCATCTCGCGTTCGATATTTTCGGTTGTAAGTTCTTCACCTTCCAGAGTTTCATATGGTTTGAAGGCATAGGCCATTACACGAAGGGCTTGTTTAGCAAGTTTAGTGTTTTCTTCTAGAACCTTGTTTTTCTTATCTTCTGTAAAGTCTTCTAGCTTGCCATCAATCATGATCTTGCTAGAGTTTTTGATGATGATATCTGGTGCACCCTTGGTCATGGCATAGAAGCTGTCTTCTATTTTATGGAAGGTTGTCATCATCTTTCTATCGGAATCAAATGGTATTTCGTCAATTCTAGGATGTGCTTCGTTTAAGTCTTCTTGAACTATGTCCCATTTTTCGGAAAGGGTAAGCATAGCGCCTTCTGTTGGGTCACCTGTGATTTCGTAAGTTCCAGATCTTTCTATTAGATTTGCATCGTTTGATAGGGATGCTATTGTCATTAATAGCTCGATTTGATCGTGGCTATCTATAACTTTATCCTCGTGAGAGATCTTACCTTCTGGAGCATAACCAGAGCCATCAACATCAAATTCTTTAAAATCTGTGAAGACCTTGGTGATGGTCATCTCATTTTGGGTTAGAGTACCAGTTTTATCTGAACAAATTGCTGTTGTAGAACCAAGTGTCTCTACAGAAACAAGGTTTTTTACAATGGCCTTTTTCTCAACCATGCGGTTCATACCAATTGATAGAACAATTGTTACAACTGCTGTAAGTCCTTCAGGTATAGCTGCAACTGCAAGAGATACGGCTACCATGAAGTTTTCTAGCCATGTCATATTGGATCTAAAGTAACCAACTATGAAAACTAGGGCACAAACTATAATTACAAGAATGGCAAGTTTTTTAGAAAGTTCATTTAGCTGTTTTTGCAGTGGTGTTTGCTTTTCCTCAACTGAGTCTAGGCTTGTTGCAATCTTTCCTATTTCTGATTCACTTCCGGTGCTTGTTACAACACCTTCACCGTGGCCGTATGTTACTATTGAAGATGAGTAGGCAGAGTTTTTACGATCTCCTATACCAACTTCTTCAGTGTATTCTTCTTCGGCATCTTTTTCTACTGCAACTGACTCACCTGTAAGAGATGATTCGTCGATTTTTAAGTTTCTAGAATCAAGTAGTCTGATATCAGCTGGGATTATATCTCCTGTTTCAAGTATTACAATATCTCCAGGCACAAGCTCTTCTGCCTTGACATTGCCACGTTTGCCATCACGAAGGACGGTCGCCTCGGGGCTTGACATTTTTTGAAGAGCTGCTACAGAGTCTTCAGCCTGACCCTCCTGGTAAATACTCATAATAGCATTGACAACAACAATTGCAATGATAATAATAGCTTCAATCTTATCACCTGTAAAAGCTGAGATGATTGATGCAACTATAAGCAAAATTACCATGGGATCTATGATTTGGTCTAGGATTTTTTGCAGCATAGATTTTTTGTTTGATGATTCAATACTATTTGGACCGTATTTTTCTAGACGAGTTTTTGCTTCGCTAGAGCTTAGTCCAGTTTTTTGGTCTACGCCAATTTTTTCTAATAAATCCTTTTTAGAACCTTGGTAGTCCATAATTCCTCCTATAATATAATTTGCAAAATGGTAATAAAAAAGACTTTTGGCGGATTCGCCAAAAGTCTTGCCACCTTTTTAGGGTTTATTTAACCGGAAATAAATTCGTTCTGACGATTAAATAATTGGGCTACTCCCTTTCTGCTATGATAAATATACCAATAATACAGGTAAATAGCAATGATTGATATAAATTTATTTGCTGATATATGTCTTTAAGAGTTTAAATAGTCCATTTAGACCATTTTCGTGAGTTCTTTCATAGCCGTGGCTTGCTGCAACTCCAGCACCAACCAAGGCATGGCGGAAGTCGTTGGCACTTGCTACTGCTGCTGATGCATCAGATCCGTAGAACGGATAGATGTCTATGGCGTAGTCTATGTCACAAGCTTTTGCTGTTGCTATAAGCTCGTTGGTCAAATCAAAATTGTATGGGCCTGATGAGTCTTTGGCGCAAATTGAAACTTTGGTTTCATCTGTCTTAAGGTCATCGTATACGACACCCATATCAACTGCAATCATATCTGTGATGCCTTTTGGATGACCACTAGCTGCACCATGGCCTACTTCTTCATAGATTGTAAAGGCTAGGTAGAGTGGACGATTTATAGTGATATTTTCTTCTTTGATAGTTTTGGCGAGCGCCATCAAAACACCTGCACTTGCCTTATCATCTAGGTGGCGAGATTTCACAAAGCCATTATCTACCCTAAATCTTGGGTCAAGGGCTATAAAATCACCAGCAGCAATGCCAAGAGCTTCTGTTTCTTCGGCAGAATTTGTGATTTCATCTATAACTACTTCCATGTGTTCATCATCACGTTTGGCCTCTCTTGGGTCGTTTGATCCATGAACTGCTGGATTGTTTAGTCTCATAACGCCAGTAAATTCTTTGCCATCACGAGTAATAATTGTGACATTTTCTTGCTCTACATAAGAAAGTGGGAAACCACCAAGTGTCGTAACCCTAAGTCTACCGTTAGACTTGATAGACCTTACCATAAGTCCTAGGGTATCGACGTGGGCAGATAGGAGTAGGCCGTTTTCCTCTCCTGGATTTATAGGAACTATGACATTGCCCTTATTTGTTTGATAGGGCTCATAGCCCATTTTTGTAAATTCGTCTATAAGGTATTTTTCTGCTCTTTTTGTATATCCTGTAGGGGATGGGGTCTTGCACAATTCTTCGATATATTTTATAATTTCTTGGTTCATTTCTCCTCCTTAGTTGCCAGAATTTGCAGCTTCTTCTAAATCGATCATATTATTTAAGCAAATGACAAGGCCTATTAGCTCTTCGATGTAATCTTGGTCATAAACTATGAGTTCGTAATTGTCAGTTAGGGCAAAAAACTTCTTGTTAACAGCTCCAACAGTTTGTCCGTTTTTGTTTGTAACAGTAAAATTCAAATGGAATATATCCCCTTCCAAGTAAAGGGCATCATCATCTAGACTTACGTCTACACGGTGTTTGAAAAACTCGAATTTTTTCTGAACAATCATACTAGTTCCATCGTGCATACTTACAGTATACCTTGGTAGGAAAGTAAGAATCTGTCTACTAATCTGTAAAATAGTCTTTGCATTTAGGTCGGTAACCTTAGACTCATAACCCAAAAATGTAAAGTCTTGGTCTAGATAGTAAGCTTCACGTCCGTCTTCATCCAAGATGGGATAGTGGTCTGTAATTTTGAAGAATTTTTCCTTAAAATATAACCTTTTCATATATTATCCTTTTCTCTTAAAAGCCTTACTTATTATATAATATTTTTTAGATTCTATAATGCAAGCTATTATTGCATTTCAAAAATTGGCAAATTTAGCGGCCACCGCCACCTCCTCCACCAAAACCTCCGCCTCCACCGGCGAAGGAAGTTGACCCTCCACCTCCAGCTGAGCTAAAGCTCTCTCCATTGCCAGAAGCATAGGATGAAAATGAGTGGATATTATTCAAATAGGTGTAGGTGTAGAAATTGTTAAAGCTGTAGTCAGAATATGCTTTATTAAAACCTTCATACACTTTTTTGGTGATGCCAAAAAGACCTGCATAGATTAAGAAAGTATCCAAAGTTTTTGTATCATTTATATTTTCTATGTCATTGTAGTTTTCAAGGTAATTATTAAAGCCGATGTAATTTTTGTATAAATCTTTACCTTTTTGACTTAGGATTGTTTGGTCATGTTTATTTCCTCTTATAATTTCTAGGTAGCCTGATTTTTCCAAGGCTTTTTTTGAGTTTTCTCCTAATTCTTCTGCCAACTTATCAAGCTCTTTGTCGTGATCTTTCAAGTATCTCTTGAGAGACTTTTCTGTGATTTTTCCTTGGGAGTTTTCTTTGCCTATATTTTCTAGGACGGCAAATACTTTTTCTTCAGTTTGACCCATATTTTCTGGCCTGTGATTTATTATAATCTCGCCAGTTTTATCTTTCTTTAAAGTATCTTTTAAGATTGATCCGTTATCGCGTTCAAAATAAGTAATTGCCCCATCATTTATCCACTTTAGAAAGAAAGCGTTGATAAAAGTATCGACATTTTGACTAAATGGATAGGCATTAACAGCAATCAAATACAAGTCTTCCAAGTTGCCATCATATGGTATATCACTATATCTATAGTCTTTAAGAGCCTTCTTTTTTGGAAGCTCTTTTAGATTGGCTATGTATGTTGGGCTGTTTTTTGCGATTTTACTAACTATTGCAACTACTATCCCAATCATTATCCCTATACCTAGGAGGACAAGTAGGAATTCTTTTGGACCGAAATCATCTTTTTGAACTGCGCCTTCATTATCTTCCCAATCACTTCCTTCGACAGCTTGGTTGGCATAGTCTTTGAAGGACTTATCTTCTGTGTAGCTTGTGGCAAATGTTCCCTTAGGGAATTTTAACATTATATTTACATTGTCAACTTCACCAGTAGAATTTGCTATAATAGACCCATTATTATTCTTTATGTCGCCTTCAAATCCAAATCCCCACATCTTTACATCTTTACTTATAGGCTCGTATGAATTAATCTTGACATTTACCTTTTCTGGTTTGGGGTCAAAGTCTGAACCTACAAATTTGAAAAATAGCATATCGCTATCATTAAGGCCTATGATTATGGGATTTATGTCATAGGAGATTTTATATGTATTGTTTTCACCACGCTCTGAAATCCCCCAGCAAAGTTCAACTCCATCATCAGTATCGTTTCTGCCATAGTAAAAGGTCTTTTGATCAAAATTTTCATCTACATTCCAAGGATCTTTTTCGCTAAAATTTTCACCGTTGAGGCTTGCCTTGAAATTTTCGATTTTTATGCCCTTAAGATTTTCTATTCTCTTGTATCTTTCACTATAATCATTGTCTCTTTCGTCTATTTGCCATTCTTCGCTTACAGAAGCCTTGCCACTTTTATCTATATTTACATCTAAATTTATGTACTTAAAGCCATCCGCAAGGACTGATTTTGGTAAAAGTATTATTATAGTTAGCAAGATAAAGCTAAATATTCTTTTGATTTTTTTCATTTTATCTCCTTTTAAAGAACTTATTTCACTACTTTTATACCCTCTTAGGATAATTTATTATATAATGGTAAAAAGCTTTGATGATTAAGGAGGAATTTATGGTATACATAATTATGGGAATTTTGATAGCCCTTGGATTTGTAAATTTATACATAGGTAAGAAGGTTATAATAAGGCCTGGAATTAATAAGATGGATATAAGCATACTTATATTTGTTGGAGCTTTATTCATGATAGTATCTCGTTTGATGAAGTCAGATCTTAGAAATTCAATAATCATGGCTATATGCATATTATTTTATATTTTCACTTCTAGATGGGCCAGGGGCATTACAAAAAATGGTATAAATGTTATTGGCAACACCTATATGTTAGTGCGTGAATTTGATTTTGATAAGATAAATCCGATCAAGGTAATGGATGATGGCGACTACCTCCAATATCCTATAAAAATAAAGGGTAAAATGACTATAGATATCCAAAGATATAAAAAGGAAAAGAAAAGCGAATTGGCTGATGTTTTTTCGAAAAATAAAGTGATTTTCACCTACAAATAAGCTCTAAATTTCAATGCTTGAAGAAATTAAAAAACATTTATCAATATCTATTGACTTTGGATAAACGAGGTGTAAAATTTCATTAGACTTAAGCCCTCAAAACTTATTTGGGGGACTTTTATTGTTTAAGAAAGGCGTGTAAATGAAAAATAAGTTTAACGGAAAATTCTTAGATAGGTTAAGTGAGAGCCCACCCTTGATTTTAACTCTAGGATTTTTTATTCTAATTAGCATTGGTGCTTTGATCTTATCAACCCCTTTTGTAACAAGGTCAGGCAATCCTACAAATCCAATAGATGCGTTATTTATAGCAGCTAGTGCATCTTGCGTTACTGGCCTTAGCCCAGTAAATACTGCAGAGCACTGGAATAGCTTAGGTCAAGTTGTAATAATAATCCTAATACAAATCGGTGGTCTAGGTATAATGACACTTGCTTCTATTATTCCTTTGATACTTAGAAAAAAGATTGGAATCAAATCTAGGCTCATACTAAAGGAACAACTAAATATAGAGAGTATGGAAGGGGTAATCCGACTTTTTAGATACGTACTAGGTTTTACCCTGGCAGTAGAAATGCTTGGTGCTCTTTTTCTTTCTATAAGATTTGTACCAACATACGGTCTTGGCAAGGGGATTTGGTTTTCTGTTTTTCACTCCATATCTGCTTTTTGTAATGCAGGCTTTGACATACTAGGAGATTCCATATACCCACTTAGGGGTGATTACCTAGTTAATATAACTATCATGTGCCTAATTATAATCGGTGGTTTGGGCTTTATGGTTACAAGTGAAATTTACTATAAGAGACATTTTAAAAATATTTCCACTCATTCTAAATTAGTGTTATTGACAAATGCAGGGCTAATATTAGTTGGTGCCTTGGGATTTTTCGTACTTGAATCACTAAAGGGTGGAGTTTTGAACAATGAAAGTATAGGAGATGGGGTATTGATGTCGTTTTTTCAATCTGTTTCTGCAAGGACAGCAGGATTTTATTCGGCAGATTTATCAAAGATTAAAGATTCTACAGCAATACTATTGATAAGCCTTATGTTTATAGGTGGATCTCCAGGATCGACAGCTGGCGGTATCAAGACAACTACCTTTGCTGTTTTGCTACTAGCGGTTATATCTGTTATCAAAAATGAAAAAGAACCAGTAGTATTTAAACGCAGAATCAGCAATGACACAATAAAAAAAGCCTTGTCTATATTTGTCATTTCATTATCTATAGTTATATTTGTAAGTTTTGTGATTGCGGCTATAGAAGATTTTGCCTTTATAGACATCTTGTATGAAACAGCTTCAGCTTTGGGTACAGTAGGAGCGACTCTTGGCATAACAGATAAGCTCTCGTCGGTATCAAAGATTTTGATTACGCTTTGTATGTACTTGGGAAGAATAGGTCCAATGACTATGGCCCTATCATTTGGCTTAAAGTCAGATGTAAGACTGATAAGATATCCAGAAGGGTTTATAAGCATAGGTTAGGAGGAATTTATGCAAAAAAATATAATTGTTTTAGGCCTTGGCAGATTTGGCTATGCAGTTGCAACTAGACTAGCCAAAAAAGGAGCCTATGTTACTGCAGTTGATTTGAACTATAAAACAATAGAAAAAATAGCAAGTTTGGTATCAAGCGCTGTTCAAGCCGACATTACAGAAGAGGTAGCCCTTAGATCACTTGGTATCAATAATTACGATGCAGCAATAATTGCAACTGGGTCAGACCTAGAAGCGTCCATTGAGGCTACACTAATTTGTAAGGATAGCGGGATCAACCAAGTCATAGCAAAGGCTTCAAGTGAATCTCATGCCAGAATTTTGGAAAAGATTGGGGCAGACTATATTGTTTTTCCGGAAGCAGATACAGCCGAAAGGCTTGCAAGATCTCTTGTAGGACCTAACTTATTAGAAGTAATTGAGTTTTCAGATGAGTTTTCTATTATAGAAGTCAAAGCTCACAAATCATGGTTAGGCAAAAACTTGATAGACTTAGACTTTAGGAAAGAATATCAGATGAATGTTGTGGCTTTTGAAAGGGATGGGGTAATGATAATAGACTTTGATCCTAGCCTTGAAATCGAAGAAAATGACATCCTAGTTTTAATAGGTACTAGTGAAAACGCTAAAGAACTAGAAAAGAATATTTAAAATCTGTATTGAATTTGCTCATGCAAAGAGGAGTTAATTGAAAAGAAATTTCAAGAAAATGTTTGCATATTTTTTTATCTGTGCTATAATATAGTTAGCTATTAAATAGCTAGGTTTTTCATTATTAATTCCTTATAGTTTTCCCTTAGAAAACTAGGACTAACTTATTCTTTTCTAAATGAAAAAGAGCTAGACACCTAGCTCTTTTTCTGTGTTTATTTTATCTACTACCTCCGCCAGAACCTCCAGATCCTCCTCCGAAGCTTCCGCCACCACCGCCAAAGGATGATGATCCACCAAAGCCACCTGACTCAAAGCTTGAGAGGTTGCTTGATGCGGCTGAACTAATTCCAGATGAGTATGAAGTAATATTTGATATCATATAGAAGTCAAAGGCACTCATATTTTCATATTCTGGGTATATTTCAGTAAAGTTACTGTAAACTTTTTTACTTATGCCATAAATAGCTGCATAAATCATAAAGCCATCCCAAAGTTTGACTTCGTTTATATCTCTTTCTTCGATTAGAGAATAGTCCTCTAGGTAGTTCTTAAATTTAATAAAGTTTTCGTATAGGTCGATACCAGTATCTGTGATAGTAATTTTGTTGTTGAATTTGCTTGATAAAGCTTTCTTTTTCTTGTTATTTATTAAATATCCACGGTCTACCAGTTGGTCTAGGGAATTTTCGCTAAAACTTTCGAAATAATCTTCCATAAAACTTTCGTTTTTCTTGATAAATTTCTCTATGTGTTTTTGTTTGATCTTCCCGTCATCTGTGTATTCTTCACTTCTTTGTAGGACATCAAAGAATTTACTTTCCACTTGGCTCATATTAGTAGGCTCATGATTTATGGTAATATATGAGGATTTTGTATCAAAAAACAAGACTTTTTCTTCCTCTTCACCAAAGCTTATAGCATCCCCATAAACCCACTTTAATAAAAATGCAGTCATGTAATTTTCGAAGTTTATATTTAGACCGTTGGCGTTTTGGCTTATAAGGTAAGTATCTTCTATAGGTCCGTCATAAGGTATATCCCTGTAGTATTGGTCTTTGAACTTATTTGCTTTTTTTAGAACTTTTTTGTTTATTATCTTGTAATCACTAGATCCCTTTAAGGATTTAAAAGCTAGGCCAAAAAATATAAATCCAATAATAGGTCCTATTAAAGATAAGGCTCCACTTAAGAAAAATAGGAAAGGATTAAAGGGTGTCGATTCGCCATATTCATAATCCTCATCATAATCACCAGCATCATCTGCGCTTCCATAATCAGATCCTTCTTGGGCCATATCTGCATAAAAATCAAAATCTTTGTCTATATTGTAGGAAGTATCAAAAGTTCCCTTAGGCAAGCGAAGCATAACTTGGCCATATTGGACATCTCCATCACTTTTTGCAACAATCTCACCATCTACATTGTGGACATCTCCCTCAAAACCAAAGCCCCACATCAAAACTTCATCATCAAAGCTATTAGGTCCTTTGATAGTAATGGAAATCTTATCTGGTAGGGGGTCTAAGTTTTCTTTTATAAATCTAAAATAGACCATATCGTAGTCGTTAAGGCCTACTACAAGGGGGTCGATATCGTAGGAAAGATGGTAGGTATTTTCGCCAAAGTTTGTGATTCCCCAGCAAAGTTCAACCCTATCTCCATCTTCTACCATGCCATACTTGTAGGCCTTATCGTCAAAGCTAGCGTCGATATTCCAAGGACTTACTTCTTGCCATGAACCATCGTCGCTTTCTACTTTGAAGTTTCTGATTTTTATATCTCCTAAATCAGATATTACCTTGTATTTTTCTGTCGCATCATCATTTTCCTCATTAGTCTGCCAAGTTTCTTTCACATGGCCTATACCATTTTGATCGATCTCAACGTTGATATCTATACTATGAAGCTCATTAGCATGGGCAATATGAGGAAAGAATAATATTAGAGCAAGGATAAAAATCCTTGCTAGGTTTTTTCTAAGTTTTTTCATTATTAGCCTCCTAAAGGGACTAATTATTTATTCCAACGTGGAACTTGGTTAGTTTCGGCCTCATTTTCAAAATATGTTTTTTCGCTATAGCCAAACATTCCTGCAAAAATATTTTGTGGGAAGCTTTTGATATATCTGTTGAATTTTGTAACTGTGTCGTTATAAATCATACGAGAATGGCGTACATTGTCTTCGTATTTATTTATGGAATCCATAGTAGACCTATAAACTTCACTTGCCTTTAATTCTGGATAATTTTCTGCTACAGCATAAACCTTTGTAAGGGCGTTTTTGAATTCTGATTCTTCACGTGCTACATCAGCTGGATTAGAATCTTTATTCACTCCTGTTCTGTTTTTAGTTACTTTATCTAGAGTTTCACTCTCATATTTTGCATAATCTTTTGTCGCATCTATAAGATTATTTAGGGCGTCCCACCTAGATTGAAGTTGGGCTGCTATCTGGCTCATGGCATTTGCTACCATTTCATTATGTTTAACTAGTGAATTATAAATACCAACTACAATAAGAGCTAGTAATATAACAATTATTAAAATAATCCATCCTGCGTTCATAATTTTCCTCCTAAGTATATTTATTTGATTAATACCCTATATTTTATAGTAAAACTAAATTAAATTGTAAAATTGGTGTAAAATATTAGAAAGATTAATTTTATATTTAAATTATTAAAAATAAAGGGTATAATTTATATTAAAGTTAAGGAGGTACTTTATGCCTTATTATTATGGATTTGATAGAACATATATTTTAGTACTTATTGGCATAGTTATAAGTATGCTAGCTCAGGCAAATGTACAAAAGGCTTTTGCCAAATATTCAAAGATAAAAACAAAAAACAAATTACAGGCAGACAAGCTGCAGATTATATCATAGATACTCGTGGTTATAATGACATAAAAATCAAACAAATAAATAATGCCATGGGTGATTATTTTAACCCTGCGACCAAGGAAGTTGCACTATCCCCAGAATCTATGAAAGATACTTCTATAGCATCAGTTGCTGTTGCTGCCCACGAATTGGGCCACGTCATCCAATACAAGGAAGGCTATATGCCTTTGCAAATAAAGTCCTGGTTGGTCCCAGCAGTTAACTTTGGATCCAAGCTAAGCTTTCCAGTGATTTTTTTGGGAATGATTTTGTCAAAACAAAATCTACTAAATATAGGATTAGTACTATTTGCACTGACTCTAGTTTTTCAAATAGTGACACTTCCAGTGGAATTTAATGCGAGTGCTAGGGCCCTACAAGTCCTAGAAGAATCTGGCATGCTAATTGGTGAAGAAAACGCCCACGCAAAAGCCATGCTAAAGGCTGCAGCCTACACCTATGTTGCTGCCACACTTACAACAGCCCTACAATTTTTAAGATTGTTCCTACTTTTTGGCAATAGAAATAGAGACTAGATACACGACCTACCCTAGGGGTAGGTTTTTATTTGTTTTAATAAAGTAAAATTTATACAAAAGAATTGATAATTATTGACAAAAGAAATTCATAGCTATATAATACCCTTATATTATTTTGCTTTACCCATTAAAAGCACGAAAGGAGTATTATATGCAAGCTCTATTGGCATTATTATTTATTTTTATAGTTTATACGATTGGCGATATAGTAGCTGCAGCTACAAAAAGTATAGTTCCATCACTTTTTGTGTGCTCAGTTATATTTTTGGCCGGATTTTGGCTGGGAATCCCAGAGACGCTCTTTAAAGATTCTTTATTATACGACACAGGGGCCATAGCTATTACAAGCCTTTTGGTACATATGGGATCTATGCTAAACACCAAACAACTGGCAAATCAATGGAAGACAGTCTTGATTTCCTTTGGAGGAATAGTTGGCATTGTTATTTTGCTTTTTTCTATTGGAAGCCCTATAGTAGGTAGGGAAACTGCTATAGTTGCAGCACCTCCTATATCAGGTGGGGTTATAGCTGGCCTACAAATGTCGGAATCAGCTGAAGCTATTGGCAGAAGTGATTTGAAATTGATGGCAACTTTACTGGTTGTGCTCCAAGGCTTTATCGGCTATCCACTTTGCTCTTTTTGCCTTAGAAAAGAGGCCAATAGTATATTGGAACTAAAAAAGACCGGCCATGTCTTTGATGAAGATAAGGAAGTGGAAGAAAAGAGTAAAAAGTCATTTTTCCATTTGCCGGAGAAATATGTCACAGCAAATTATTATTTGGCAAAAACAATATTAATAGCCTTTGTTGCGACTATTCTTTCAGATTCCTTTAAGGGAATTGACACGGGAGTCTTTATTTTAAATGCACTTGTAAGGGTGGACAAAAATGTAATGGCACTTTTGTTTGGAATTATCTTTGCTGAAATTGGATTTTTGGAAAGAGAGCCACTTAACAAAGGAAATTCATTTGGATTTTTGATGGGCGCCCTCATGTCAGTTATCTACGGTGGCCTTGCTGGTGCTAGCCCACAAGATGTCTTTGAAATATTAGTCCCTATAGCTGTTTGTTTGATCATAGGAACTATAGGCATAGGCATCATGTCCATAATTGTCGGCAAAATCCTAAAAATCAGACCTTGGATGGCCTTTGGAATTGGCCTATCAGCCCTTTTTGGCTTTCCAGGAACCTATATAGTTTCCCAGGAAGTTGCAAAGGGAGTTAGTGATAACGAAGAAGATAGAGAGTTGATATTATCGCAAATTTTGCCTAAAATGTTAGTAGCAGGATTTGTTACAGTATCCATTGGTTCTGTTGTATTAGCAGGAATCCTAGCACCAATGCTTAGCCCTGCTATATAAGATAAATTATAAGGAGATAAAATGAACATAAAAGAATTAGTTAGTAAAAATGAAGCTTACATTGTAGAAATGAGAAGATATTTCCATATGCACCCTGAGCTTTCTTTTGAGGAATTTGAAACTACAAAAAGGATAGCAGAAGAGCTTGATAAAATGGGAATCCCTTATGAAATACCAGAAGAAGAACCAAGAACTGGTGTAATTGGCCGGATAGAAGGCGGCAAGCCAGGCAAAACTGTTGCCCTAAGAGCAGACATAGATGCCCTAAATGTTAGCGAGAAAAATGATGTGGAATACAAGTCACAAAACGAGGGCAAGATGCACGCATGTGGCCACGATTCTCACATGGCAATGCTTCTTGGCGCTGCAAAGATTCTAAACGAAGTTAAAGATGAGCTTTGTGGCAAGGTATATTTGATATTCCAACCAGCTGAAGAAGTTGGTCTAGGTGCCAAATATATGATAAGACAAGGAAATTGGTATGAAGAAACTGACAATATCTACGGATCTCACATCTGGTCAGGTCTAGAGACAGGAAAGATTTCTGTAGAAGCTGGTGATAGGATGGCAGCTGCTGATAGATTTACCATTACTATAAAGGGAAAATCTGGCCACGGTTCCTTGCCAAATGAAACTGTAGATGCGGTAGTAGTAGGAGCTGCAGTTATTCAAAACCTACAACAATTAGTAGCGAGAAACTACTCTCCACTTGATTCAGTGACAGTAACTGTGGGATCTTTCCATAGTGGCAATAGATTTAATATCATAGCAGGCGAAGCTACTATGGAAGGAACCAATAGATATTTCTCAAGAGAAATTGGCGCTAAAATAGAAGATGATATGAGAAGGGTTATAAAGGGAGTGTGTGATGCTTATGGGGCAACATACGAGCTTGATTACCAATATATCCTAGGACCAACAATCAACGATGAAGCTTCTTCAATTATAGCTACAAATGCAATCGAAAAATTTGCTGGTAAAGACATACTTAAAAATATGCAAAAGACAACTGGAGGAGAAGACTTCTCTTACTATCTTGAAAATAAACCAGGTTGTTTTGGCTTTGTAGGATCTAGAAATCCTGACCTAGGCACAGACTACCCACATCATAATGAAAGATTCAATATCGACGAATCTGCCCTTGCAAATGGTGCAGGAACATATGCCCAATATGCTATTGACTTTTTAAATAGTGACAACTAAAGAATAATTTGTAAAAACTGGCTCTTTTATAGGGTCAGTTTTTTGGTTTTAAGCTTAATATAGGGTAAGTATATCTTAACAGGATTGGTATATTTGACCAGTTATTGCAAGCATTTTACTTTGTTTGATAAAATAGAATATAGTAAAGAAAAATAAAGGAAATTAGCAGAGGAAATTATGATAGAGATTCAAGATTTGAAGAAAGTTTACGAAAATGGATTTGAAGCCTTAAAGGATATTGATCTAGAGATACCTGACGGTGCCCTTGTGACCTTGCTTGGTCCTTCGGGTTGTGGCAAATCTACTATTTTAAATATTATAGCAGGAATCCTAGATCCAACTGGCGGAGATATTTTATTTGACGGCCAGTCTATAATAAACAAACACCCAAAAGATAGGAATATTGGCATGGTCTTTCAAAACTACGCCCTATATCCCCATATGACAGTACTGGAAAATATTACTTTTCCCCTAACAGTTGGAGATAATAAGATTAGCCAAAAAGAAGCAAACAAGGTTGCTGAAAAATACATGGACCTTACTTATATCAAGGAGTACAAGGACAAAAAACCAGCCCAACTTTCTGGTGGCCAACAGCAAAGAGTTGCCATTGCTCGTGCCCTAGTCCAAAATCCAAAGACTCTTTTGATGGACGAACCCCTATCAAATCTCGATGCTAGACTAAGGTTATCTATTCGTGAAGAGATTAGAAGTATTGTAAAAGATGTTGGAGTCACAACAATATTTGTAACTCACGACCAGGAAGAGGCCCTATCAATTTCTGATTATATAGCCCTAATAGATGAGGGAGTCATCCAACAATATGATATCCCACAAAACTTATACTTGGAACCTGCCAATCTTTTTGTGGCCAAATTTATAGGGAACCCAATTATAAACACCTACGATATGAAATATCAAGATGGCAAGCTAATATCAAAAGATTTTTCCTTAGATATATTAGACTTTGATCATGGTAGATTCAAGGAAGAACTTAAGAAGGAAACTTATACCATAGGTATCAGACCAGAGCATTTCAAATTTGATGACAATGGCATAAGTGTAAAAGTCGAAAACATAGAAATGATAGGTAGGTATATGATCTTGCACTTTAATTTAAATGGCATTCCATCAAGGATGATAGCCGATTCTAAGCTAAAAATTGAAAAGGATGATATTATAAAAATTGCCATAGATTATTCATCAGTCTACCTATTTGAAGAAGATGGAAAGAGAGTTTACTAATGAAAGGGAAAGGATCTTACAGGGCGGAAAACTCGCCTAGAGCTTGGCTCTACCTACTGCCAGCCATAATTTTCATAGGGATTTTTACTATCTACCCACTTTTTAGGACCTTTTTTATGTCCCTTGAGTCCAATAGTATCCTAGATCCCAAATTTATAGGTCTTTCAAACTATCCCATAGTTTTAAGGGACCCGCAATTTAAGCTGGCTATGAAAAACACCTTTATCTACGCAGTAACCGTCGTGCCGATATCACTTATAATTTCAATGGTAATTGCCCTGATACTTTATGAGAAAGTAAAAGGATCTAAGTTTTTTGAAACAATATTTTTTATCCCTTACCTTACAAGTGTCATAGCAATAGGTATTGTCTTTAGATACCTACTAAATGGCCAGTATGGATTCTTAAATTATTTTTTGGGATTTTTTGGCGTAGGGCCTTATGATTTCCTAAACAATAGAGACTATAATATGCCAGCTCTAATCATATTTGGAGTATGGAATGCCCTTGCCTTTAACATAATAGTAATTTTGGCGGGTCTTCGCGGGATCGATAAGAACTATTATAGGGTTGCTGAGACTTTTGGTGCAACAAAGAGCGAGCAGTTTTTTAGGATTACCTTGCCAGAGCTTAAGGAAATTATAACTTTCCTATTTTTGACAAGCTTTATCCAAGCATTCAAGATATACGCTGGAGTCTTCGCCCTATTTAATGGCAAGGCAGGTGTTGGCAACAGGCTTGTTACAGCAGTTTTCTATATTTACAATAAGTTTTATGTAGAATATCGATATGGGCACGCCATGGCAGCAGCAGTTATTCTGTTCTTGATGCTTTTGGTTTTAACTTTTGCTCAGAGAAAGATCATAGAAAGGTTAACAAAATAGGTGGCTTATGAATAAAGTTTTAAAAGTAATTTCATATATTTTTATTATAATAATGGCTATTGTCACCCTATTTCCTTTCTTTTATATGATTTCATCAGCTTTGATGACTTTCCAAGAAGTGACAGCCATACCTCCAAAGCTAATTCCAGAAAGTCCACAATTAGAAAACTTCAAAGAAGCTATGAAGGTGGCACCTTTTGGCAGATATTTCCTAAATACAGTCTTTGTAACTGTCATAAATACTTTGGGAACACTTACTACTACTACGCTTGCAGCCTTTGCGATTAATTTTTTGAACTTTAAACACAAAAATTGGATAGAAAATATTCTCCTATCCCTACTTATGATTCCCTTTGAAATCATAGTTTTTACCAATTTTAGAACCATTGCCAAGCTTTCACTCTTGGATAGCTATTGGGCCTTGATCTTGCCTTTCTTGGCA
This sequence comes from Anaerococcus provencensis, assembly GCF_000312365.2. Taxonomy (GTDB): domain Bacteria; phylum Bacillota; class Clostridia; order Tissierellales; family Peptoniphilaceae; genus Anaerococcus; species Anaerococcus provencensis. Next base: position 407,815 of record NZ_HG003686.1, read on the forward strand.
AGTGTCTTCTATATAATATATCTAAGACAGTTTTTAAGGTCTATACCAATGGATTATTACAATGCAGCTAAAGTTGACGGGGCAAGTGATTTTGAATTTATAAGAAGAGTTATGATTCCGCTTTCCAAATCAACCCTCTTTACCATTGGCCTACTAAATTTCATAGCTGGTTGGAATTCTTTCTTGTGGCCAATACTTGTAACAAATACAAAAAATATGAGGATGATAAGTAATGGTTTATCAGCCTTTGCAACCGAAGCAGGATCTTATATTCACTTGCAGATGGCAGCATCTACCATAACAATACTTCCTATATTGATCCTATATTTCATATTTAGAAAGCAAATATTGGAAGGAGTTGCCTATGGAGGTTTAAAAGGCTAGCATTATTTTAATTAATGGGTATAAAAAAAGTGTAATGATAAGAAAAAAAGGAGATTTTATGAAAAAGAAAGTTACTTCATTACTAATGAGCTTAATGCTCTCACTATTTGTTCTAACTGCTTGTGGCAACAATGGCCAAGAAGCTAAAGAACCTGCAGAAACCAATACACAAACAGAAGAAACTGCAGAAAGTACAGAAGAAGAAAGTACTGACCAAGAGGCTGATACTGAAGAAGCCAAAGAAGAAGATGCGACAGATGATAACGCATCTGGCGAAGCTACAGAAATAGTATTCTGGCATGCAATGGGTGGTGGACAAGGTGAAGCTTTGGAAAAATTGGTAAAACAATTTGAAGATGAAAATCCAAACATCAAAGTTAACCTACAAAACCAAGGTAACTACGGAGATTTAAACCAAATCTTAGTTGCAACTATGCAATCACCACAAGACTTACCAACCATTACTCAAGCATATCCTGACTGGATGTTACAATTTCAAAGTGCAGACCTTGTAACAGACCTTACAGATATGGTAAAGGGTGACAATGGCATCGAAGATTACGAAGATATCCTTCCAGGTGTTCGTGAAGAAATCGAAGAAGATGGCAAGATTATGGGTCTTCCATTTAACAAATCTACAGAAGTTTTATGGTACAACAAAACTTTGTTTGACGAACTAGGACTTGAAGTACCAACAACTTATGAAGAACTAGAAGAAGTTTCTAAAAAGATTAAGGAAGAAAAAGACATACCAGGAGTTGGTTTCGATTCACTTCCTAACTACTATGCAACATATATGCACAATAACGGCGTGGAAATGGATCAAGATCTTGATGTAGCGGGAGACGAATCAGTAGCAGCTGTAGAATACTACCAAAAAGGTATCAAGGAAGGATACTTCAGGATAGCAGGAACTGACCAATATATGTCTGGCCCATTTGCCAATGAACAAGTAGGAGCTTACATCGGTTCAAACGCTGGTGAAGTTTATGTAAAAGATGGGGTAGAAGGCAAATTTGAATACGCAGCTGCACCTTATCCAGCAGAATCAAGTGTACAACAAGGTACAAATATCTACATGTTTGAAAATGCAAGCGATGATCAAAAGAAAGCTGCTTTTGAATTTTTGAAATTCTTAGTATCAAAAGAAAGTCAAATTCAATTTGCTCTTGACACTGGATATATGCCAGCAAGAACAAGTGCTGTTGAAGATAGCAAGTATAAAGATAGTGACTCAGCTATAGCAAAAATTCTAGCTGATGCAACCAAAAACTTATATTCTAGACCACTTGCACCAGGCAGTCAACAAGCATATAACGACATAGGATCAACACTTGAACAAATCCTATCAAATCCAGATGCAGATATTAAAGCAGAACTTGAAGCTTTTGCACCACAATATCAATCAGACTTTTCTGATGCAAACTAGGTAATAGTATTAAGACTTCCAGGAAATTCCTGGGAGTTTTTTTATTTAGAAAATAGTATAATATATTCGTTACTATCCCCAAATCTGGTAACAGAAAGGGGGTGAGTCCAGCATGAAGGATCTATTTATAGACCTATTCTATTCTATTACAGTTTCTATCATGGCAGGAGTAATTAGTCACTACATCTGCAAACGGCTAGATAGAAGCGGTGAATATAACTAGCCTAAAAAAAGACTGGAGCAGCCACTCCAGTCTTTTTATGCGTCCAACATGATTGAACTCTATTCTTTTAGTCGATAACATTATACGTCCTAAACAAACAAAAAACAACCCTGCGTTAAATCCTATTTTTTGAGCTTATCTTAAATTTGAATTCGATTCAATTCCAGGCTTATCCTGGGAGTCTTTTTTTATGTTTATAAATAAAAGATACTAACTATACATTTATGCGAAAATTTTGGAATAAATATTTCATAATGTGTTGACAAAAAATATACAACTGTTATACTTTTATTAGAACTATGAAAACGAAATCATTAGTAGTTTTAAGGGAGGAAAAATGAAAAAGTTTCATAAAATAATGAATATTGGTCTAGCATCAATGTTGGTATTCTCAATGACTACACCAGTATTTGCTTGTACAGGTCTATATGTAGGAAGTGAAGAGTCTGAAAACGGTAGTACATACTATGGTAGAAGTGAAGACTTATCAGACAACCAAACCAAAATCTTTGGTATTTCCGAAGAAAAGAAATACGATAAAGGCACAATGTACAAGGATGCCGATGGTTTTGAAATGGAAATGCCAGAAGAAACTTACAAATATACCTATATAAGAGACTCAAACGAAGCAACTCCAGAACCAGTTGACCAAGACGGAAATGTAGTTGGCCAAGCTTATGGAGAAGTTGGTGTCAACGAACACGGTGTTGGAATGACAGCAACAGTTTCCACATATTATAACGAAAAAGCAAAAGAAGCTGACCCACTAGTAGAAGGTGGATTTACAGAAGTTTCTCTACAAAGTGTAACTCTTGGTCAATCTAAAACTGCTAGAGAAGGTATAGAAAATATAGCAAAAATCATAGATGAACACGGAGCTGGCGAAAACAACTCCCTAATGATCGGTGATGGAAATGAAGTTTGGCACATGGATATCCTATCTGGCCACCAATATATAGCTATCAAAATGCCAAAAGATAAGGTAGTTGTACAACCAAATATGTTCGTAATGAGAGGCGTTGACCTTAACGATACAGAAAATGTTATCTACTCAAAAGACCTTATGAACTTAGCTGAGAAAAACGGTTTCTTAGTAAAAGATGAAAATGGCAATATTGATATTACAAGAACTTATGCAGCAGAAGTTGCAAAAGGAAGCGCAACAAGATATTGGCAAGGACTAAACTATATAGATCCTGAACTTACAAAAGATCTTAAAGTAGAAGATATCACAAACGATTCTGGCAACGTAGATATGTTTAGAGATGCTAACAGAAAGCTTACAACTCTTGAAGTTTTAAATATTCTAAAACAAAGAGGAATCGGAACACAATACGACTCTACAAAAGATAAAAATATTTATCCAATAGGCAACAAAAATCAAATGGAAGTTCACGTTCTAGAACAACGTAAAAATATGCCAAAAGAACTTGCAACACTTCAATGGTTAGGAATCGCAGATGCATCATATACAATCTATGTTCCATACTATGCAGCAATGATTAACGATGTTCACGAAAAATATAAGCCAGAAGTAACAAAAGTTGGTGATGACAACTTTAACGGCCTATTTAACGAACTAAACACTCTTGGTATGTCAAATTATGACCTTGACCTAGATTCTGGTATGCAAGCTTATATAGAAAAAGTTCAACAATCAATAATCGACCAACAAAAAGATGTTGATGCACAAATGCTAAAACTTCTAAACGAAAATCCAGAACTAGCTAGCCAAAAAGCAACAGATATATCAATAAATCTTGCAGATCAAGTATATAATATTATGTCCAAATTTAGAGACGAAGTAAAAGCTTATATTGAAAATGGAGATCACAGCAAGCCATTTGCAGTAAGCGAAGAGCTTTTAGCTATGCTTCCAAACTACAAATTTGACAAAGATCAACAAGAAGCTATCAAAGAAATCGAAAAAGAAGTTACTGAAAAAGCAAAAAATACTAAACAAGGCCAACAAAAACAAACAAAGGCTGCAGTAACAAACAAAGAAGCTAGTACAAAGAACCCAAAAACAGGTATTATGGGAATTTCTAGTCTTGCTCTACTATTAGCAAGTTCAGCAAGCGCATTAGCTTACACAAATAAAAAAGAAGACAAATAATATAAGCTAAAGACTCCAGGAGAAACCCTGGAGCCTTTTTTTGCAAAATTTTAGCTTGAAAATTTAATGGAGAATTGTAAAATAAGAATAAGAATCTATTGATTCTATTTTTTAAAAAGAAAAGGTCAGAGATAGTCAAAAGGTCAGGCTTTTTTATTGACCTTTAAATACGTAGAATAAGACACTTAAGAAAGATGGTGAATATATGGCAGGTCTTACATCTGATATAGAAAAATTTTTGAAGGCATTACTGGAAGAATCAACTGACGGTATGCTTGAGATTGGGAGAAATGATTTGGCCATGCAATTTGATTGTGCACCTAGTCAAATAAATTACGTTTTATCTACTAGATTTACCCCTCATAACGGGTATCTAATAGAAAGCAAACGTGGTGGCAATGGATTTATAAAGATCATTACCATAGTTGAAGAAGATGATTATATATCTTATTTGATAAAAAATTTAAATGAACAAATGACAGAAGCAAGTGCTGATATTTTGTTCATGGACTTATATAAGAAAAAGTACTTTACTAGGGATGAATTTTTGATGGCAAAATATGCCACAAGTGACAAGGCACTTTCTATGATAGAAGCAAAAAGTAGAAATTACCTTAGGTCAGATATAATAAAAAACATTCTTTTGAGTGTACTAGCAAGGAGTTAATTATGAAATGTGAAAGATGCGGAAAAGACGCCAGTCTCAGTGTTAAGGCTATAGTAAATGGCTATGAACACAACTTCTACCTTTGTGAGGACTGTATAAAACACTATACAGAATTTACAGGAGAAGATGTTTCTGATGGGAAATTTCACAAAATCAACCTTAACAGTGCAAATTTAGAGTCCTTACTCCAACAATTTGTGCCTGGTTTAGATGATATTATAGATAATTATTATGAATATAAATACAATTTGAACAACCACGCCTTTAGCTTTATGGAAGGCTTAAAGCAAAATACTTGTCCAAATTGTGGTAACTTAGAATCAAATATCAAGGCCGGAATCTTTGGTTGTAGCGAGTGCTACAAACTTTCTGATAAACTGACCAACAAGATTTTGAAAACTTATAATAACTTTGATACCTATACCGGCAAGATGCCAAAGGCAGAAAGGGAGTTTAAGGAAGTAGCCCTAGAGATTAAAACTTTGCAAGAAAAACTCAAACAATCAGTAGAGACCGAAGACTACGAACAAGCAGCTGATCTAAAAGAACGCATAGATGACTTGAATATGAAGGTGAAAAGTTGATAGAATACGCAAAAGATATTATTTTAAACTCTAATATATCTATCAGAAGAAATATAAAGGGCTTTGATTTTCCAACAACCATTACCTATGACGATAGCTTTAGGATAGTGGATATGCTAAAGGAAATTTACCCGGGCCAAGTGCTTTTATTGGCAGAAATAGACGATGATACTAAAAATAAACTTATAAATGATATGGTATTGTCAGAAGATTGCGATAGCAAACTTGCTCAAATTGCCCTAGTTTTTAAAGATGATTATATATTAACAATAAATGACAGGGACCATATAGGGATCAATGTAAGAAATTTTGAGATGAATATCAAAAAAGCTTATAAGATAGCCTTGGCAGTAGAAAAAGAATTGGACGAAAAGATAGAATTTGCCTTTTCTCCAGAATATGGTTACCTAACAAGCGATGGCAGAAATGCTGGGTCAGGGGTCGAGGCAAGGCTTAAGATGTTCCTATTTGGCCTAGTTGACCCAGAAGAATCATATTTTGGATTCAAGCAAGCTATGATGACCCAAGCCATGTATGCCACAAGATATATACCAAAATATTATGACACTTATGTCAATGACATATATTTGGTCAAAAACTTTGGTAACTACAGGCCAGATATGGACCAATACATCGAAACTATGGGAGAAAATATTGATAGTCTAGTCAGAAATGAAAGAAGATTTAGAAGAGATTATCAAATATTAAATAAGATTTCTGATGACGATATTATAGAAGAGATAAATATTTCTTTAAATAACTTAAATAGTGAAAAGCTCATATCGCTTAACACTATTGCAAAGGAGCTTTATAGGCTAAAGAAATATAACAACTTAGGTTTTAATACAGATTTGACCAACAATGAGATAGATTATCTGATATTTAACCTAACTAAGGATAGATATAAGGGAAAGAAAGACCCCCAAAGGATAGAGTTTCTAAACTCATATATGAAGGAGAGGCAATGGAAGCTAACAGATTAAACAAATTAACCCAACAGGCAAGGCGCGAAAGCTACTCCTTAAACCACGATTATATAGGTAGCGAACACTTGCTCCTTGCCCTAATGAAGACAGGATCTGTTGCTACAAAGGCCCTAGAAAAAGCAGGTGCAAATTACGACCTGCTTCGCCAAGTTGTGATAAATAACATTGGCAAGGGTCAGGCAATCAGGCCTGCTACAGAATATAGCAAAAAAGTCAGAGAAATTTTTGAACTAGCAAGGATCAATGCCACAAGGTATGGTTCAGTATCTGCTGGAGAAGAAAATGTTCTATTTGCAATACTTTCTGATGACGATAGCCTTACAAATATAATGTTTTTACTATCAGGAGTAGAAAAAGAACAAGTAAAAAACAATTTAAAGGCTTTATTAAGAGAAGAAAACAAGGACGATGGACAAAGTGAAGACTTGTCAGAAAATGTGACCAAATATGCTGTAAACCTCAATAATGAAGCAGAAAAAAGCAAAATTGATCCAGTAATAGGTAGAGATAAGGAAATCGAAAGACTTATCCAGATTCTAATGCGTAGGACAAAAAACAACCCTATTTTGATTGGTGAACCAGGTGTGGGCAAAACAGCCATATCAGAAGGCTTGGCCCAAAGGATAGTAACAGGTCTCGTGCCAAGAATTATGGCAAATAAGGAGGTCTTGTCCCTAGATATGGCATCAATGATAGCAGGAACCAAATATCGTGGTGACTTTGAAGATAGGCTCAAAAAACTCTTTGACGAGCTAGAACATCACGATGATGTTATATTATTCATAGACGAATTCCACATGGTGCTTGGAGCAGGTGCGGCAGAAGGATCAATGGATGCAGCAAATATCCTAAAACCAATCCTTGCCAAGGGCGATATCCAAATAATTGGAGCAACTACTATAGAAGAATACAGAAAATACGTAGAAAAAGACTCAGCCCTAACCCGCCGTATGCAACCAATCCAAGTTGACGAGCCATCTTTGGAAGATAGTAGAAAGATCATTCGTGGTATCAAGGATAAGTATGAAGACCATCATGGGGTGGAAATAACCGATGAAGCTATAGACGCGGCAGTTGAGCTAACAGATAGATACATCAACGATAGGTACCTGCCAGATAAGGCCATAGATGTCATAGACGAGGCCATGAGTAAGGTTAGGATAACAACCTACCAAGAAGAAGAAACTGACAAAAAGCCAGAAGATAGGATTGATGAGCTCATAGGTCAAAAGGAACAAGCAGTTAGAGACCAAGATTTTGAGAAAGCTGCAGAACTAAGGGACATTATAAACCAAGCCAAATTTGACTTAGAGGCAGAAAGAGAAAAGAAAAACAAGGAAAAGCCAAACAAATTTATTGGCTACGATGACATAGCAAGCATAGTTGCATCATGGTCCAAAGTTCCAGTAACAAAGCTTACTGAAGATGAAAAAGAAAAATATGCAAATCTTGATAAAGCTATGAAAGGAACTGTCATAGGCCAAGATGAAGCTATAAAATCAGTAGCCCATGCCATAAAAAGAGCAAGAGTTGGCCTAAAAGATCCATCAAAACCAATAGGTTCATTCATATTTGTGGGACCAACTGGTGTTGGGAAAACCTACCTGGCAAAGACTCTAGCAGCTAGTATCTTTGGATCAGAAGACCACCTAATCCGCATGGATATGAGTGAATATATGGAAAAATTTGCCGTATCCAGACTTGTGGGTTCTCCTCCAGGATATGTAGGCTATGAAGAAGGTGGACAACTAACAGAGCAAGTTAGAAACCATCCATATTCTGTAATACTCTTTGACGAGATAGAAAAGGCCCACCCAGATATTTTCAATCTACTCCTACAAATCCTAGATGATGGTAGACTTACAGATGGCCAAGGTCGCACAGTGGACTTTAAAAACACTATCATAATTATGACAAGTAATGTAGGCGTATCAAGCCTTAACCAAAAGCAAACTATAGGTTTTGAAACTGGCAATGTTGAAGAGAAAAATAAGGATAGAACCAAAGAAATCATAGAAAGCGAAGTAAAAGAAGCCTTTGCTCCAGAGTTTCTAAATAGGTTAGATGAAGTGATAATGTTTAACCCACTAAGCGAGGAAAACATAGGAGAGATCACAAGTCTCATGCTAGATAAGACTCGTGATAGGCTAAATAACATCGACATAGACATAGAATACGACAAAGAAGTCGTAAAACTTCTTGCCAAAGAAGGATTCAACGATGAATATGGAGCACGACCACTAGAACGCCACATCACAAAGATGATAGAAGATAGACTTGCAGAAGATATCTTAGATGGCAAACTAGATAGGGATGCTGTAATAAAGCTTAGTGTAAAAGATGAAGAACTTCACTTTGAAAATATAGAAAAAAAGCCAGCAGAAGATATAGAAGAAAACATGGCGACCCAAACAATAGAATAGTTCTTAATTAGGAAAACCGTCTAAATGACGGTTTTTTAAATGAAAATTTATTAACAAAGCTAAAATATGATGTTGACTATTTTCCCGATATTATTTATAATATTAGCATAACAACGTTTTCATTTTAAGGAGGAATTATATGAAAAATGCTATTAAAGGCTTTATGGCTTTAAGCCTTGCCTTTGTATTGACAGCTTGCGGTGGCGGCAAAAAAGCTGACGCACCAGCTGATAGTAAGGAAACAGGAGACGGTGCTAACACCGAAGTAACAGAAACTGCTGAAGTTAACGAAGATATATCAGGTAAACTTTCTGTACAAGTAGAAGAAGCTTGGCTTCCACACTATGAAAAAGCAGCTGAAAGAGTTAAGGAAAAATATCCAAATGCTGAAATAGAATTTAAGACAATTGGTGCTTTTGACCACCTTGACATCATAGATTCTACAGATGCTACAAACGAAGATGTAGCTGATCTTTTTGCTATTCCAGCTGATAGACTTTATGGTCTAGTAGGCAATGATATCTTAGCTGCAGTTGATTCTCAAAAACTACAAGAAGAGATCGGTGGTTGGGACAACTTTGATGAAGGTATTGGTGGAAACTTCAATATCGATGGCGAATATTTTGCATTCCCATACAATATCGAATCTCTAATCACCTATGTAAACACAGCAAATGCTGAAGAAAAAGGAATCAACCCAGACGATCCAATAGAAATTGACGATGTTGCTGACGAATCTACAGTACTATTCCCACTATTTGACGCTTGGTATGGTGTAGCTGCAACAAACTCATCAAATATCGAACTTCTTGGAAAGGGTGAAGATGGTGCATTATTTACAGATATGACCAAAGACTTCTCAGAACTAGAAGAAGAAAAACAAGCAACATTCAAGGGACTATATGAATATTGGAAAAAACACAGCGAAGCTAACACACCACTATTTGACCCAGATGCTGGTTGGGCATACATCGACGAAACATTTACAACTGGCAACGGTGGTGTTGCTCGTATAGGTGGTGCATGGGATGCAGCTACAATAAGCGAACAAGCTGGCGAAGGCAACCTACAAATAAGCCCAATCGGTCACATTACTCTAGCTGGCAAACCACTAGCTCACTGGCAAGGTGGATGGGGACTATCAATGAATGCTCGTATCGAAGGCGATGAAGCAAAAACAGCTATAGCAGAAGAAATGATCAAAGAAATAGTTAACCCAGAATACGCAGTAGACCTATTCAAAGCTACAGGCAAGATTTTGGAAAATGTTGAAGCTAAGACATATGAAGAAAGCGATCTTCCAGATTCTGATAAAGAGATTATCTCAGCTACAATCGAATCTTACAACAACTCACCAGCAAGACCTCTATTTAGAGAATGGGGAGATGTTTGGGACACATACAAAAACGCTATTCTATCTTGGAACTCAACAAAACCTGCAAACGAAGAAGAAGCTTACAACCAACTAAAATCATCATTTGAATCAATGATGGCAAACTTCAATTAAAGATAGGAAAAAGGGGCCAAGCAATTGGCCTTTTTCTTACATTTATGAAAGCGACAAGAAAAAAAGAAGACCAAGTCTTCTTAAAGAAAATTATGGCAGTATCGCTGGCAATAATAGTAGTGGTGTCACTTGAGGCACTTTTTTATGCCAAAGATATCAATTTTTATGAAGACTATAGCAAAGTTTACAAGGACTTATCCTATAGCCAGTATATAAATTTAGTATTATTTAACATGATACTTGCTATAATAAATCCAATTATAATATCCCTATACACATTTTTTACTATCGATAGAATTCGCATAAACCAGATATACAAGATATTTTTTTGCTTTTCAACATTTATATCGCTTATGCATACATTATTTCAATTTAGGTTAAACTCTATAACTTATTATTTAGTCATTATCTTAAATATAATTTTATTTATAGTGATAGTAAAAAAAGAAAGGACCGACTAGCTTATGGCATACCAAAAAGAATTGGCTGATGACCGTGGCAACCTTTATCCAAGGAAAAACCAGTATATTATAGATCAAATTGCTGGCAAAAATCCCGATAGAAACTCCCACCCATACATCAAAAAACTTAGCCAATATGAAAAAAAAGAAAAAGAACTCTTAGATTTAGCTAGCAAAGAAGCAGATGAGTGGGCAAATACTCATCAAACCGATAAGAAATTTGCAGATCTTAACAAAAAACATCACATAGCAAACAAGATGCTTAGCTTTTATGAAGAGAACAAAGACCTATCATATGAAGCAGAGCTAAAATACAAAGAAGCAAACTTATATATCAAAGAAATTCCAGAGATTATAGAGCACGATTTGGCACTAAAAAACCAACTGGAAGCTAAAAGCACAAAGCTTGAAGCTCTAAGTGATGATCAGATTAAAAAAGGCCAGGCAGAAGTTGAAAAAGACAAAGGCCTTCTTAAGGAAAAATACGACAAAGATTTAGCCAATCTCAAAGAATCCTTTAACAAGGGTCTAATCTCAAAGAAAGCTTACAAGAGTGAAAAAGAAAAATACAAAAAACGCTTTGAGGACTCTTCTATAGCCGCCGAGTTTAAAAATCCAAAAAAATCTTTAGAAGAAGAGATTAAAGCAATAAATTATAAGATAAAACAAGACTATAAGAATTCAATGAAAATCCTTGATTCAGACATAGCAGAAGTAAGACGTAGGACTCCTGTCGAAACAGAAAAGAAAGCGGCATGGAGGTCTATAGTAGGTCTTCCTATACCAGGTCTTGGACAATTATTAAATGGCCAGTGGCAAAAAGCCCTCCTATTTTTCCTAGGAACCTTGTTCATCTACCTAATAGCTATCCCATACGCTCTAGGTTATGGCAATTACCAAGGAGAGGGTATATCTGGTCTTATTAGCCTTGCCCAAGGTGGACGTAGGCTTGATAGGTCCATACTATTTATGATCGAAGGTATTTTGGCTGTAGTCTTTGTTCTAATTTCAATTTTCATCTATGTATCTGCCTTTAAAGATGCTAGAAAAACTGAAAAAGCTGAAATACTAGGCATCAGACCAAACAATTGGTTTGAAACACGCAAATTTATGCGCACTGATGGATTCCCATACATTATCACAATCCTACCTTTGCTAGTGATCATTTTCATAGTAATGGTACCAATTATAACCGCGGTTTTGATTTCATTTACAAATATGGATCCACAAAACCAAAACAAGTTCCAATGGATAGGCGTCCACAACTACGTAACTATAGCTCGTGGTGAGGGTATAGCTGGCCAGGCCTTCTGGTCTATATTTGGATGGACAGTAATTTGGACCTTGGCAGCATCAACCCTTGCCATAGTTCTAGGCTTTGTATTTGCTCTTCTTGTAAATAACGAGAGAGTTCGAGGAAAGAAATTCTTTAGGACAGTTTACCTATTACCATGGGCAATACCAGCCTTTATCACCATCATGTTTTTCTCAATTATGACAAGCCGTGGCGGAATTTTGGCAGATTTCTTCTCAAATATCCTAGGAAGAAGTTTGGATATAAAAAATAACACTATCCAAACTAGACTTGCCCTCATACTAATCCAAGGTTGGCTGGGACATTCCTATATTTTCCTACTAACTACAGGAGTACTCCAGGCTATTCCAAAGGACCTATACGAAGCAGCAAGCATAGATGGGGCAAATGGTTTGAAACAAACATTTAAAATCACTATTCCACTAGTGCTTTTTCAAATTGCGCCTATGCTTATCAACCAATACACATTTAACTTTAACAACTTCTCCATCATCTACCTCTACAACCAAGGTGGACCATTTAACCCAGAGATTTATGGAAACTTGGCGGGAAGTTCTGATATCCTAATATCATATATATATAAGTTGACCATGGAAAGTCAGTACCAGGCTATAGGAGCTGCAATTACAGTATTTATATCAATAATACTTATAATTATAAGCTACCTAGGCTACAGAAAGTCATCTGCCTTTAAGGAGTATTAATATGTTTAAGAGAAAAAATAAAAAAGATAATAACCTATACTTATCAGATCTCCAACCCCTATCAACTGGAGGTAAGATTGCTCTTGGCTTAGTATATATACTTCTTTTGGTGTGGGCAGCTGTAATCTTATTACCACTACTGATTATGGTTATTAGTTCCTTTAACAACAACCAAGGCCAATACATTTCCATGAGTGGACAATTTGTCTTTGGCTTTGACAATTTTAAGTATTTATTTGAAGAAACTCACTTTGTAAGATGGGTCCTAAACACCCTAAAGATTGCCGCAGCAACTACAATATTGACTCTGATTTTCGTGTCATTTACAGGCTTTGCCTACTCACGTTTCAGATTTAAGGGCAAAAAAGCAAGTCTTATAACAATCATGCTAGTGCAAATCATTCCAGCCTTTGCAGGAATCACAGCCTACTATGCAATTCACTCCATAGTATCTGGGATAATACCAGCATTCTCCCGTTCGGCCATGCTTATATTAATCTATTCTGGTGGAGCTATAGCAACCAATACCTTTATCTTAAAAGGTTACCTAGATAGCATATCCCCAGAACTTGACGAGGCGGCAAGAATTGACGGCTGTAGCAACTTCCAAGTTTATAAGCTTATAATAATGCCCCTAGCCCGTCCAATGCTAGCAATCATAGCACTCCAATGTTTCATAGGACCATTTTTGGACTATATGATGCCAAAAATCCTCTTGACAAACCCTATGGACTACACATTGGCAACAGGCTTGTTTACACTAATCAACGATATGAGAAATATGAACCAACCAGCCTTCGCAGCAGGTGGTTTCCTTTCAGCAGTTCCAGTAATGTTGTTATTCCTTATGCTACAAGATGAGCTAGTATCAGGACTATCATCAGGTGCAGTTAAGGGATAGGAGAAGAAAATGAGAGTAAAATTAGAAAATATTGGTAAAAAATACGAGGGTAGAGAAAACTTTACCCTTAGAAACATAGACCTTGACATAGATGATAAGGACTTTTGTGTCATCCTTGGCCCATCAGGATGTGGTAAATCAACCCTTATCCGAATGATAGCAGGGCTAAACTCAATAACAGAAGGTACACTTTATTTTGACGATAAGATAATGAATAAAGTAGAACCAAAGGACAGGGACATAGCCATGGTATTCCAATCATATGCCCTATATCCACATATGACAGTATATGATAATATGGCCTTTTCCCTAAATATGAAAAACGAAAGTAAAGAGGTCATAGACAAGCGAGTAAAAAACGCTGCCCATGTCTTGCAACTTGAAGACTACCTCTACAACAGGCCATCAGACATATCCGGTGGTCAAAGACAAAGGGTAGCCCTAGGCCGAGCCATAGTGAGAAATCCAGCAGTTTTCCTCATGGACGAACCACTATCAAACCTAGATGCGAAACTTCGTGAGTCCATGCGTGTGGAAATAGTAAGACTCCATAACCAACTAGACACCACAAGTATATATGTAACCCACGACCAAACAGAAGCCATGACCATGGCGACAAAGATAGTCCTCCTAGATAAGGGAGTCATCCAACAAGTAGGAGCTCCAACAGAATTCTACGAGAGACCAGAAAACCTCTTTGTAGCAGGCTTTATCGGATCTCCAACCATGAATATCATAGAAGGAAAGATAGAAAATGCCAACTTTGTAAGCGATAAGGGAGAAGTGGTAATAAAACCAGCAGAAAAAGACCTAGCCGCAATAAAGAACTACGAAGGCAAAAAAGTCTACCTAGGTATTAGATCGGAAAGATTTATAGCAGAAAAAAGAGACTATAATCTTGCGACAATCAAGATAGATGTCATAGAAATGCTAGGCAAGGAACAACTAATCTACGGCAAAACAAGCGCCGGCCAAAACCTAGTAATAAGCCAACCAGGCTATTTCGAATATAACATAGGCGAAACTCACAACTTCACCCTAGACCCAGAAGCCCTACACTTCTTTGATGGAAATACTACAGAGAGGATAAACTAGGTAAGTATTTAACAATATATGGAACTGTTGTAAAATGGATAAATCATTCCTAAACAAATCATCTAATCACTCCAAAGATGGAAGGATAATTATCTATTAATTTGCAACAGTTCCATTTTTATTATAACCTAAATTTTTAAAATAAGACCCAAATAAAAACATATAGATTTCTATAACTATAAAAATCTCAAATTGAATAGTGAAGCAACATAAAAAGTCCCGTAAAACCTACAATAACAAAGCTACAATACTTTGTATTTGACTTTAAATTTTCTAAAATATTTTCTTTTTTTATGATTTTTCTTAATATTCTCCGAAGTGCCAAGATTCACAATTTCTTTATTATTCATCTTACATTCAACATAAATCAAATCCATAATAAAAAAAGGCTCGGAATTTTTTGACTTAGAAATCTGTAATCTCATCCCTCACCTTTTTTTCTAATATACTAACATTATAGCACATTGAGTAATATATAAATATAGAATTTGTAAAAAATGTAGAAATATCAATACATGTAGAATATGTTTTATATTTTTAACAGCCAATCTATGCAAATATACTTGCAATGTAAAAAACAATATGTTATACTTAAATTAAATTAAGAAAGTTAGATAGGTGGGTTTAAAATAATTTGGAAAATATAATAAAACAGATCAGAAAAGAAAAAGGATTAACTCAACAAGAGTTAGCTGAGGAACTTAGTGTAACAAGACAATACATTAGTCTTTTAGAACGAGGAGAGGCTCAACCTACGATTTCAGTTGGAATAGAAATTGCAGATAAACTAAACACGTGTATTTATACACTATTTGGTTTTGACAAGTTTGAGTGTGAGCGTTGTGAGCTAGAGTCAGGAGGTAATTAAATGATATATTTAAATCCGCAGAGGTATAAGAATGGAGATGTAGACTGCAGTGCATAAATTACAAGGATAAAATATATAAATAAATAATTTACAAGAGGTTAATATGAAAAAGATTAAAAATTTAATTGGATGCTTATTAGTGTTGATATCGCTTTCAGCACCAACTGTTGCATTTGCGGAAAGCAATTTAGATAATGATATTGAAACAAAAATAGATGAAATATTGAATGATTTTAATTTTAAAACACAAGAGACTAATATAAAATTTTTTAGTATAAATCCTAATGATATTAATGATGAAAATATAGAAATAAGTGAAAATGATGGTCTTATATCATGATCAAGGGAAAAGAGAAATTACTTTAACAGAAAGTTTGGATGTAGTTTCTGTCGATCAATATGATATTGCGGATAGTTTATCTGTAACAGATGAAAGTGAGAAGTATTTTATTGACACAGATAAAGAATATGTTAATTTATTAGTATCTAAATATGTACCTAATGATTACAATATAATTGAAGTAAAACCTATTATGGACGGGTTCCATCAGATTATCTGTTTGAAAAACAATCAATACGATATAACAAATTATTATGATGCATATAAAATAACTGTAGATTTTAAAACGCATACCGTTTTAGGGTTTAATCAGTGCCATGAGTATGTTGTGAATGGTCTTCCAAAGATTAATAACAATGAGGCAATGGAAATAGCAATTAACTATTGTGAAAATAATAATATAAAATGCGATTATTCTGTGACTCCTTCAACAGAATTGGAAGTTAGAAAAGAAAATGACTATTTTGAAAATAATTCGCTTGAAGTATTAAACGATGATGAGTTAGAAATATATGCCGATAGACAGTTAGAAAGACCGCTGCACTGTTCATATGTTGTTACATTTGATAATTTGTCAGTTTTGATTGATGCTTATACTGGTGAAATAATAGGCGGGGATGAATTTGCAGCATCAAAAGATGGTGCTTCATATTATGGAACACATAAGGGTAAAAACACAAAATATTTTACTAGTTCAGCATCTAACATTAATTCTATCCTTAATTCATTGGGATATAATTCATATACAGCTTCAGCTGCAAATGATAATGGGGCAAGTTTAAGAAGGTTTGTTCGAGGAGATGGAAACAATTATGCATTTGCATTTTCGGGTCATGCCTCACCAACATCTTTAGGAAATGGATTAGATAATGGTTATGTAAGATATTTAGGTTTAAATAATGTTAATTGTTGTTGGAAGTTTGTTTTTTTAAATGGATGTCGTACGGCAGAAGATACAAGGTGGAGAGATGCTTTTGGAATAAGTGGATCTTCAAATGGGAAAATATTTTTGGGATGGTATAAAAAGGTTGAACTAAGCACTATGTTAGATTTAACTGGAAATTTAAAGTATCAAGTTAAAGCAAATCCAAGCAAAACCTTCTATTCTAATTTATTAAGAGCTATTAATAAACCAGGAACATATTATTATATACGTTTTTGGGGTGATAAAAATATATCAGGTAGAGTTTAGTTAATACTATGAAGGTAATTATGAAAAATAAAAGATCATTAATATATATAACATGTCTTTGTTTAATATTTCTTTTAATGGCTTGCTCCAATAAAAGAAATTCGAGTGATAATTTAGATAATTTAAGTAATAAATCAGATGATTCGAGCGATAAGTTAGATAAAGATAAAATAATAAGTACATTTAAGGATTTTGGATATGATGAAGAAGATGGAGAAACCCTCTATAAAGAAGGAGAAAATTTAGATGATGGGGGTATAAAAATCGAGTCTTCTAATGGTGGCATTTTTATTTTTGATAACAAAAGTGATGTGATTCACGTAGATGCTTTATCCACTCTTAAGTGGGATGAGGATAGTGAAAAAGATTTGGAATATCCAAAAGAAGATTATGTAAAATCTATCAAAGATAAATATATTCCATCTGACTATACAGAAGAAGAAATAGGATATTACACTGAAGATTTTAAGATGTATTCTTTTTATAAAGCTAATCCTGCTAATATTTTTAATCCACACGATCAAATTAGAGTGGTATTTAATAAGGATAAGAACGCTATCATTCTATATGATAAAATAGATGATTTTACAATAAAAGAGCCGCCTAAAATAGATGAAAAGGGAGCTTGTAATATTGCAAAGAACTTCTTGTCAGAATCTAATGAAAAAGAATGGGGAGATGTTTTAAATACTTCATTAACGGTAATTGAATCTAATGATTTTTTGAATGATCCATCAATTATAGGAGATAGTAAAAAAAGTATTGATGTTGCCGACACTGGTGTTCTTCATTTAGCTTATGTTGTAGAGATTGAAGATTTATTAATATACGTTGACGCCTACAATGGCGATATAATTGGAGGAGATTCTTATTAATTCATTGCTATAGTAAAAAACTTAGTTAAGTGCATATGTAGTAACCCCTTCTAATCCGAATATGGATTAGAGGGGGGGATTTTAATTAAACAGTGGATAAGTCACTAGTTTTCTATAGCTAAAGATTCATATGCTCTTAATCTTATATGATCACTTAGTTCATCTAAATTATAGTTTGAAATTAATATTTTATAGCCTTTAATATCTTCTATTAGTTCACTAAGATTTAAAGAAACTTCTTGGTCAGGGAAGTTATTAATATTTATAAGCTCTTTATCATTCAATGTTCTTTTATATGCTAATAAATAATCATGATCTATAAATAAAGCTTCAAATTTACCATCTGATATTAAATCATCTTCTTTTCTTAGGGCTATTAGTTTTTTGTAATAGTTAAATATTGATTTTTCTGAATTTTTGTCTTCTTTCGCATTTACTTCTTTGTAATTATCAGCTAGCTTAACCAAGGCTTAACATTAGAGAATGATGCATATTCATTTTCACTGTCCCATTGCATGGGAGTTCTAGAATTGTCTCTAGATTTATTGTTTAATATTCTTAAAGCAGTATTCTTATCAATTCCTTTTTCTAGCATATCTTTATAAGCGTTTATTGATTCTATATTATTATATTCAGAAATATCATAAAATTTAGGATTTGTCATAGCAAATTCTTCACCTTGGTAGATATATGGTGTTCCTCTCAAAAGATGAATAGATTGAGCGAGCATTGTAGCTGATTCATATCTATATTTTTCTGGATCTCCAAATCTTGATATGGACCTAGGATTATCGTGATTATTCCAGAAAAGTCCCAACCATCCATTGCCTTCTTGCATTTTTTCCTGCCAAGTAAATAAATTTCTTCGTGTTACATCTAGATTGTATCTAGTTAAAGTCCATTTGGCCTTATTTTCTCCATCATCAAGTTGATCAAAGGCAAAGATCATGCTTAATTCATCACCAGTATCTGTATACTTTAAGGCATTATTACAATCTACATTGCCCATTTCTCCTACAGTTATGATGTCCCCATATTTTCCGTAGGTTTTGGCTGATAACTCTTTTATGAAATCATGCACTACTGGAGTATCTGTATAGTAGCTAAATTGTTTTTTATTTTCTGACCAATCAGTCCAATCGCTATAATTTGAACTTTTACCGATCATATTTAATACATCAAATCTAAAACCTTTAACACCCTTATCTAGCCAAAAATTCACCATATCAAATAGTTCATTACGTAAGTCTTCATTGTGCCAGTTAAGATCTGCTTGAGTTTTTTCAAACAGTGCTAGATAGTATTTATCAGTGTCAGCAAATTTATGCCAAGCAGGACCTTTAAACACACTCTCCCAGTTATTTGAAGGATTTCCGTTTTTTCCATCAACAATATAGTAATAATCTTGGTACTTTTTATCACCAGCCAAAGCTTTTTTAAACCACTCGTGTTGAGTTGATGTATGATTTAATACCATATCGAGCATTACGTCAATACCATATTTATTAAGATCTTCAATTAAAGAATAAAGATCGTCATTATTTCCAAACATAGGATCAACTGTATAGTAATCAGCTATATCATATCCATTATCATTTTGAGGACTTACAAAAAATGGGCTAATCCATACCATATCTATGCCCAAGTCATTTAAATACTTGGCTTTTGATTTTATCCCATTTAAATCGCCAATTCCTGTATCTTTTGTATCTTTAAAACTTTTTGGATATATTTGATATATGACTTTTTTACCTAAATTTACCATTATAAAAACTCCTTATTTATATTTGCCATATTCATTATATTATAATATTAGAGATAGCTACAATAAATGGAAAAAGAATATTTGATAGACTTCCTTAGCCAAATCGTAGATTTAAACTTCCGTCAATTTCACAAGCTAAACATGCGTGAAGTATTAAGTTAGGATTTAGGGTAAAAGTAGATTAAAGGAAGGAGCTATATCTTTATGCAAAAAATAAAAGACTTGAGTAAAGAAAGAAAAATAAGCATACTAATTTTATTAAATTCGGTATTAATAATAATTTTTGCGAGTATTCATGCAAAAAATATATCAAATTCAGATGCCTATGAAAAGTTTTTAACTAGCTATAGCAATGTAAATTATAGCACATACATTTCAAAGATAAGGGAATTTAAAAATACTCTTATAGCATATGGATTGGTACTCTTTGTCTATACTATCTATAATATAAATAAGGAAAAATTTAGCTTGGTTTATAAAATATTAAACTGCTATATATGCTTTTCTTTACAAACCATGACTTGGCTTTCATTCATCCCACATACGGTATATAGCAATATTATCTTGAGCCTTTTGGTAATTTTATTCATACTTTTTATAATAAGAACTGGCAAGAAAGCTAAGAAAAAATAGAAAATTTAAATTTGGATTTTTCACTTATCAAGTATAAGGGGCTTATAATACTAAGTAAATGAAGATATTAATCAAAAGCTTTGCTTAGTACAAGCCTGAGACTCGCGACAAACCCAAAAAAACGCTTAGTCAGACTACAAAAATTGGAGTATTCATAATTTAAAAATTCTAAAAATTGCAAACTCTCATATGCTCAAACAGTGCAATTTTTAATCGATTTCTTTAATTTGAATACTCGACAATTTTTTCCGTATGACACGCTTTTTTTTTGGATTTTTACTTTGTCAACAAGCTGTTGCTTAGTATAAGCCTCTTTTTATTATTTAAGAGATTATTATCATTATTATCCAAAATGTTGTTTTCACATTTTATGATTGGATTTAGTATTTCTTTTCTAAATCCAATAATTTTTCTTTCACACTTATCCTGTAGGCAAATCCGCCAAGTTTGCCATCATTTCTTATGACTCTGTGGCAGGGGATTATTATTAAAAATGGATTTTTGCCTATGGCAGTTCCTACAGCTCGTAGGGCCTTGGGATTATTTATTTTTTGGGCTATATCTTTGTAGGTTCTTGTTTCTCCATAGGGGATATTTATTAGCTCTTGCCAGACGCTCTGTTGAAAATCTGTACCTGTGATTTCTAGCTTGTCATATATATGAAAGTCTTTAATTTCTCCTTTTAAATATTTGTCAATTTGATTAAAAATTTTATCACTTATCTCTGTTTTCTCGTTAATGGAGCAAACTTTATTCACTAGTTTAATTGATTGTATTTTTTCTTGATAGGATATCTTTATTATCCCAATTTCATTTTTGTAATATGCAGTCTTATTTGTCATTGATTTATTTACCACCCTTAAATATTTCTTTTTTGGCGTATAGTATACATATATTATATAGTAAGTGAGGTAGTTATGGACTACGAAGAAAAGATTAAAAAATTAGCTGATTATATTCGCTCAGGTGAAAAAAGTGAAGATGAGTTCAAAGTGGGATTTGAGATTGAACACTTTGTTGTTGATAAAGATAGTTTGGAAAGCACTTCCTATGATGCTAACATAGCTTCTATAATGGAAGAGATGGTAGAAATGGGCTATGAGGGAATCTATGAAAATAGCAACATTATGGGCTTAAGGGGCGATGGTCTTAGTATTTCTATAGAACCTGCCAGCCAATTTGAAGTGGCTTTTGAATCTAGTAGGTCAGTTGATGAGCTTTTTTGTAATTATAAGAAAATAATGACTGAGCTAGTTCCTCTTTTTGAAAATAGGGGACTTTTGTTGGCGGAAGTTGGCTATCATCCAAAGTCAAAGATTGATGAAATTCCAATTATTCCTAAAAAACGTTATGACTATATGTACAAGTATTTTGCTGACTACGGCGGATCTATGGCCCATAATATGATGAAGGGGTCAACAAGCTTGCAAATTGCCATAGACTATGACAATGAAGCAGATTTTAGGATGAAATATTTTGTGGCAAATGCACTTTCTGCATTTTTATATAGTGTTTTTGACAATTCCTATATTTTTGAAGGGGAAGTTTATGGGAAAAGAAATCTTCGCCAAACAATATGGGAAAACTGCGACAAAGATAGAACAGGGATATATCCTTTCTCCTTTGATAAGGACCTATCTTATGAGACCTACACAAGAAAAATATTGGAAACTCCTAGCATCTTTATAAATAAGGATGGAGCTGATATTTATACAGGCAAGATTCCTTTTGCTGAAATCTTTGATGATGATATGTCTGAGGAGATGATCTACCATGCCCTATCAATTGTATTTCCAGATGTTAGGGCCAAAAAATATCTAGAAATTCGTATGCCTGACAACATCCCATATCCATATAATTTTGCAGGAATTGCCCTTATCAAAAATATTTTTTATGATAAGGACATTCTAAGCTACCTTTACCAAGAATTTGCTGATATGGACTTTGAAAAGGCTCAAAACTTAAAAGAAATGGCAACGAAAGAAGGCATCAATGCCACTTACAAGGATAAAAAAATCTATGAGTGGGTCCTAGAAATTATAGGGAAAATCAAAGAAGACAGGAAATTTATAAATCCACTAAAGGAACTTATGGAAAAACAAATGACGCCGAGGGATATATATGAAAATTTATACAAAAAAGATCCGCAAAAGGCTATCTATGAATTTTCTGTAAATAGTTTTATCAAGGATAATTATGGCAAAAATTAAGAAAGCTTACGAGTGCTCCAATTGTGGTCATAGGGAAGCTCACTGGGCTGGCCAATGTCCATCTTGTGGTAAGTGGGGGACTTTGGCTGAAGTTACCGTAAAGGAAACTAAGGCAAGTTCTAGTGGACTTATCGATGATAAGACTTCCAAAAAGTTAAAGGCTATCAAGGTTGATTCTAATTCTAGGATTAAGTCTGATTTTGAAGAATTTGACAGAGCTGTGGGCGGTGGTCTTGTTCCAGATAGCGTTTCAATACTAACAGCCCGCCCGGGAGCTGGTAAGTCAACCCTCTTGCTCCAACTTTCCAAATCCTATGCCGATAGGGGGCTTAAGGTTCTCTATGTTTCTGGCGAGGAATCCGAAAGCCAAATCAAATCACGTGCTGATAGGATTATGGAACATTTACCTGAAAATGTATGGGTCCTTTCGACAAATTCTATGGATAGTGCAATTAGTGAGATTAAAAAAATAGATGCAGATATAATTTTCCTAGACTCTATACAAACTTTTACCCTGGCAGAATTTGATAACAAGGCGGGTAGCCCTACCCAAACTATAGAAGTAGCAAATAAGGCTGTAGAAATCGCCAAGGACGAGGAGAAGAAGAGAGCTCTTATAATGATTGGCCATATGACTAAGTCTGGCGAAATGGCAGGCCTTCGTACTTTGGAGCACTTGGTCGATACAGTTCTAGTCCTAGATGGACAAAGCGATGAGGACTTAAGGGTTCTCACATCTACTAAAAATAGATTTGGCAGAACTGGCGAGATTGGTCTATTCTCAATGACAGAAGATGGACTAGTAGAGATAACAAATCCTAGCGAGTACTTTATCACCCAAAGGGAAAATGAAATCGAAGGGTCAGCTATTTCTGTCACCAAGGAAGGTTCTAGACTTCTAGAAGTAGAAATAGAATCCCTAGTTTCCAAGTCATTTTTGCCATATCCCCAAAGGATAGGGGATTCCCTAAGAAAGGATGACCTTAATACGCTGATTTCCATACTCCAAGAGCGCGCAGGGCTAAATCTCTTTGACTACAACGTAATAATAAAGACAACTGGTGGTCTTAAGCTTTCCGAGCCATCAGTGAATCTTGCCATAATGATTTCTATAGCATCTTCTCTACTTAAAAAACCAGTTGACGACAAGACAGTATTTATAGCTGAAGTAGGTCTAACTGGCGAGCTTAAAAAAGTTCCCCAAATCAAACAAAGAGTAAAGGAACTGGAAAGACTTGGTTATAAGAAATGCTATGTGGCAAGAAACTCCCTTGATCCTAAAGACTTTGCTGGTATAAAAGTTATGCAAATGGCCAATATAAAGGATGTGATTGGCGACGTATTCTATGGATAATATCTGTGGACTCTAGCGATGATACTATGTTAGTGATGGTCTTTAGACTTCCTATACAAGAAAACTAGAATATAAAAGAATTGATCAAAATATCGACTAGTTAAATATTGTGTCAATTATAAGGCGAAAGGCCTGAAAAGCTTGCAAATATTCAACATTGTCGTATAATAACTGCGATATTAACATCGTTGTTAAAGTAAAAATAAATACATTTTAAATGTATACATATAGGAGAGGAAAATGAAAAATTTAAACAAGTTTGCCCTAGTAGCAGCTATGGCATTCACATTTGCAGCTTGTGGAAACAATGCAAATGAAGCAAAACCTGCTGATGAAGCAGACAAGACAGAAGAAACAACTGAAGAAACAGTTCCAGCAGAAGAAGCAGCACCAAAAGTAGGAGAAGGAACAGCTGCAGGTTACGGTGGAGACATCAAAGTAACAGTTCACTTTGGTAAAGATGGAAAAATCGAATCTATCGATACAGAACAAACAGAAACAGAAGGTGTAGGAGCAGACGCTATTCCAGAACTAGAAAAAGCTGTTATCGAAGCTAACGGTACAGAAGGTGTTGACAACGTATCTGGAGCTACAGTAACATCTGAAGCATTCAAAGCAGCAGTTGATGACGCAATCACAAACGCGAAATAATTAGTAAAAGATTAGCTATCTTTGACCTTTAAGCCAAAGGTAGCTGTTTTTTTGACATTATTTGTTATAGGATTATCAATATAAGGAGGATAAATGAACAAATTTAAAAGTTTAGCGATGGCCTTGGCCCTAACTTTAAGCCTGGCATCTTGTGGCAATCAAACACAGAATCAAACAAAAAACGATAGCCAAGTAAGCGAAGAGACACAAAGCGAAGATTCAAAAGAAACTACAGAAGAAACATCAGAAGATAAAACAGAAACAGCTGATTATTCAGACATAACAGGTACATATAATGGCAAGGCTACTGGCTATGGATCAGACATAGAAGTGGCTGTTGATATTGAAAATGGCGTAATAACTGACATAAAAACTACAGAAAACGAAACAAAGGCAGTAGGATCCCAAGCTCTTGAAAAGATGAGAGAAAGAGTAATCACCTCTAATAGCATAGACGTAGATAGGATATCTGGAGCAACTATTTCCTCAGCAGCATTTTTATCAGCAATAGACGAAGCTTTGCAAACGGCAGGAATTGATGCTGATAAACTTGCCAAAGAAGATCTTGAAGATGAGAAAAAAGATTCTTATGATACAAGCGTTGTAGTAGTAGGAGCTGGTGGTGCTGGACTTTCTACAGCAATCGAGCTTGCTCAAAAGGGTGTAGATGTAATGATTGTTGAAAAAGCAGGCATTACAGGTGGTAATACTGCCTATGCATCTGCAGGTATGAATGCCGCAGAAACCCGCCTACAAAAAGAAGAAAATGTGCCAGATACAGTAGATCTTTTCGTAAAAGATACTATGGAAGGTGGCAAAAACTTAAACAATCCTGACCTAGTAAATATATTGGCAAGTGAATCTTCAGATGCCATAGACTGGCTTGAAGAAAATGGAGTAGTGTTCAAACAATTGAAATTTTCAGGTGGACAAAGCGAGATGAGAACCCACGCTCCACTAAATGAGGAGGGCAAATCTATACCAGTTGGTTCATATTTGGTAGACAAATTGACCCAAAAAGCCAATGAACTTGGTATTGAAATAGTATATGATGCCAAGGTAAATGAAGTTATCATGGAAGATGGTAAGGCAAAGGGAGTAAAGGCAGAAACAAAAGATGGTTCTATCACAGTAAATGCTGATGCTGTAGTAATAGCAAGTGGTGGTTTTGGTGGCAACATGGATTTAATCACCCACTACAATCCTGACCTAGAGGGCTATGTATCAACCAATGCAAAATCAATAGAAGGTGATGCTATAGGATTTTTGGAAGAAATAGGTGCAAATTTCATTGATATGGACCAAATCCAAATCCACCCAACAGTTTACCAAAAAAACGGTTCACTAATCTCTGAAGGCTTACGTGGAGAGGGAGCAATCCTTGTAAATAGCAAGGGAGAAAGATTCTACAACGAACTAGAAACAAGAGATAATGTATCAGCAGCTATCCTTGACCAAGATGGCAAAAACGCATGGCTAATAGTTGACCAAGGTATGTATGACCAATCAGCAACTATACAAAAATACGTAGAAAAAGGCTACATGGAAGAAGCAAGTGATATGAAAGCCTTAGCTGAACTAATAGGTTGTGATGAAGAAACTATAGCAAAAACTATAGAGGGCTGGAATGAGATTGTAAAAAATAACCAAGACCCAGACTTCGGTCGTGAAGGCATGGATACAGTAACAAGTGACCTATCCAAGGCTCCATACTATGCAGTACAAATAGCACCAGGTATCCACCACACCATGGGCGGAGTTGAAGTAAACACAAAATCTGAAGTGATAGACAAAGATGGCAATCCAATCCCAGGCCTATATGCAGCAGGTGAAGTCACAGGAGGAGTTCACGGAGCAAATAGACTTGGTGGCAACGCAATCACAGATATAGTAGTATTTGGTAGAAATGCTGCAAAAAATGCTAGTGAATATATAGGTAAATAAAAGCAAAAAACAAAGCAAGTCTTACATAATTTTGAGACTTGCTTTTTTTGACTTGATTTTTATAGACTAATATCGTATTTAGGATTTTATTTTAGATCGATTTATCTGTATTTGGTAGTTTATTAAAATAATCAAAGCTAGTGATAGTAGTGCATAAATAATATTTGAAATAAAATCTTCATTTTTCTTAGGAGTCAGAGATATAATAGCTTTATCTTTATATCTATCAATCTTTAATAGATTGTGATATTTAAAGTTGCTTGCCAAGGTATTTATTTCATCTTCATTAGAAATGAATCTATCATCCAAATGATAAAGATTAAATATTGATGATTTACTATAAATAAATACATACTCTTTATTATCATTTAATCTATAGGCATACACAACACTGTAATTAGCTTCTTTTTTGTCGTCTAAAGTATAGTTTTTTATATTTTCTGATTTTAGTATTTGTGAGTTTTTGGCTTCTAAATCATCATATTTAATTGTAAATATTTTATTTCCATTTAAGGTGAATAAAAAGATAAGAAGGATTATAAAAAAATATAAAATCGTCTTTTTATTTGAATTTGTATGCATAATTATTTGCTAGTTTCCTTAATAATTGCTTTTGTTATAATTGCAAAAATAGATTGTTTGTAATTGCTACTATAGATGAAAAAAATATACTTTAGGCTAATGTCACTGTCAATATAGTTAAAATTGCCTATTTTTAAAATTTGGGTAATCTTATATTAATAAGTAAAGGGGGGATCTATGGCTGATATAATAAAATTTCCAAATTCTTCTGAAAATAGAAATGAAGTAAAAAGGTTTAGGGAAGAGTTAGAAAGGCTAATACTCGAAGAAGATAACTTGATATATATAGAATGTGAAAATATCAGAGCTAAATATATCAGAGAGTTTGGATCAAAAGAATATAAAATTCTAAAATTATCTCTAAGCTATCAGAAACTTCGCAGGAAAATAGAAATCCTCCAGGCAAAGCTTAACAGGAAAGAGACTATTAGTAGAGACTTTCTTAACCGCCTTGATAGGGACATAGAAAAAGAATTTCAAAAGTATATGGAAGAATTAAATGCCAAGCTAGAAGAAATTAATTGGGCAGCAGATAGGTTTAGTAGTGATAAAATAACTGGTCAAGAATTCATAGATTTTAAGAAAAAGTACAAAGAACTAGTGAAAAAGCTCCACCCGGACCTAAACCCAGGCATAGATACCAAGCTGCTTGAAATTTTCTATAAGGTTGTGGATGCTTATAAGAATGGCTGGAGTGAGATAATAGACCTTTACTACGAGCTAATAGTCCTTGCAGATGATTACAATGCAGAGGATGATAGGCTAAACTATAAAGCTGAGATAGGACGCCTTAAGGAAAAAATTGAAAAAATAAAGGCTTCTATTGCAGATATCAAAAATTCATATCCTTATATTTACAAGGACTTGCTAGATAGTCCGCAAGAGACCCAAAATCATAAGAAAGAACTAGATGATTTGATAGAAAGCTACAAAACATCCAATAAGTATTTGGAAGATAGATTAAAGGAAATT
This sequence comes from Anaerococcus provencensis, assembly GCF_000312365.2. GTDB lineage: Bacteria > Bacillota > Clostridia > Tissierellales > Peptoniphilaceae > Anaerococcus > Anaerococcus provencensis. The sequence continues at coordinate 435,996 of NZ_HG003686.1, forward strand.
ATTGAAAATGTCAAAGATTGAAAAAGTAGATAAGGGAAAGGTCGTAGACGGACTTCATGGAGGTGGCGACTTAGTAATTCCAAAGCCTTTTAATAGACAGATATTTCTTTTTGAAACCCACATTGCAGGAACTAGTCATATTTAAAATATGGATGAACTTGCCGAAAAAATAGAAATTGGGACTAGAGTTTCTTTTTATAGGGAAGCGTCTAATGAATATGACCCAAGAGCCATCAAGGTAGAAGTAGACGATGGATCTAAGATTGGATACATACCAAAGGCTGATAACCCGGTATTTGCAAGGCTAATGGATGCGGGCAAGCTTTTGTATGGCAAGGTTAAAGAAAAGGAAAAAAAGGGAAACTGGTATAATATAAAAATTTATATATATCTTGACGACTAGTAATACTTTAAAAAACTTTTTGATACTGTATACTTTTATTGACGATAATAATTAATAGAGGGTATAAAATGAAAAAGAAATCCATAGCCATACTAGCCTTGCCACTAGTGATAATTGCCTTATTTATAATACTTAGGAATAATAGCAGGGAAGTTCATACCTACAATTCCAAGGCTATATATGTATACAATTTGACTGATGATAGGGAAGTATTGGCAGAAAATGAAAATGAGAAGCTTCCTATGGCATCTCTTACAAAAATGATGACTGTTTTGCTGGGCCTAGAAAAAGTAAGCGACCTAAACTCTATAGCTCCAGTGGATACAGAAACTTACCAAAAGCTAGTAGCAGAAAATGCATCAATGGCAGGTTTTTATGGAGCAGAACAAACTACTTATAGGGACCTACTATACGGAGCCATGCTCCCATCAGGAGGCGAGGCAGCCAATTCCATAGCCATAAATATTTCTGGATCAATAATAAGCTTTGTAGAGTTAATGAATGACAAGGCAAAGGAACTGGAATTAGCAAACACCCACTTTCAAAATCCAGATGGAATGGATGAATTGGGCCACTATTCATCAGCCAAGGATATGGCTATGCTATTAAAATACGCCCTCCAGAATGAAGACTACAGGGCGATTTTTACAAGAAAAGATTATAATTCTTCTTCAACAGCAGACCACCCTTATGGGGTATATATGCAAAGTACGGTATTTGAAAAACTTGACCAATACCAGGAAGAAGGCTTTGAAATAATCGGTGGTAAATCTGGCACGACAGAAAAAGCTGGCCAATGTTGGGCAACCCTTAGCGTCAAAAATGGCAAAGAATACATCATTGTAGTTATGGGGTCCCCATATGAAGATATAGATAATCCAGAAGATGGACAGATAAAAGATACTCTGGATATACTCGAAAGATTATAAGGAGAAAAAATGCAAAAAGTTTTAATGTTAGAAGGAAAGTTTGTAGATAAGATTTGGGGAGGGGAACGCCTAAGAGAAGAATTTGCCTATGATATAGAATCTGATAGCGTTGGAGAATACTGGGCTGTATCAGCCATGGAAGAATTCCCATCACTTATCATAAATGGAGAATTGGCAGGGGAAGATCTCATAGAAGTATATAAGAACAGTAGAGAACTTTTTGGCAATCCTAAGGAGGAAACTTTCCCACTTTTGGTAAAAATTATCGACGCCAAAGAAGATTTATCCATTCAAGTTCACCCAGATGATGATATGGGTAAAAGACTTGAAAATTCTTTGGGAAAGACAGAATGCTGGTATATATTAAATGACAATGAATCTTCCATAATATATGGACTAAATGCTAAGGACAAAGACGAAGCAGTAAAGCTTATAAATGAAAGAAAATGGAAGGACGTTTTAAAGGAAGTTCCAGCAAAAAATGGAGACTTTTTCTTTGTACCAGCAGGCACAGTTCATGCTATCAAAAAGGGCTGTTTAATACTAGAAATCCAACAAGCAAGTGACATAACCTATAGACTCTACGACTATGATAGAAAAGATAAGGATGGCAATTTAAGAGACCTTCACATAGAAAAATCTATAGAAGCTATCAAGCTCAATGATATTGACAACAAAACTGAAACAAGTGTGGATGGCGACCTAAGACTTACAAAACTTACCGATAATGAATTTTTCCAAGTGAGAAAATATGAAATAAAGGGCAACAAAAGCCTTAACCGCGCCAGTGATTATTTGATAGAATCAGTAATCGATGGGGCAGGCGAATTAAATGTCGATGGAGAAAAATACCAAATCAAAAAGGGAGACTTTTTCATATTGACAAACTTAGTTTCAACATACGAATTTGCTGGCGACTTGACAATAGTCGAATCAAATGTAGTTAACAATAAATAAACTCTTATTAAGACTCTTATTAAGACTCTTAATAGGAGTTTATTTTTTAGTAATAATGAAAATGTTTACATATTTGACAGATTTTTATATAAATTTTGTGAAAATTTTTATCTAAATATGTGAAAACGTTGCTATATTTCCCAATATGTATTAAAATTAGAGTGTTAGAAGAGAATAGAAATATTTAGTATACTTTTAAAAGATTTCATATAAATTGTTAAGGAGGGAAAATTGGCAACATTAAATTTAAAAAATGTAGATAAAATCTATCCAAATGGCGTTCAAGCTGTTTTTGATTTTAATCTAGATATTGCCGATAGAGAATTTATAGTATTCGTTGGCCCGTCAGGTTGCGGTAAGTCTACAACACTTCGTATGATTGCTGGCCTTGAAGAAATATCTGATGGGGAACTATACATAGATGGCAAGCTAATGAATGATGTTAGCCCAAAAGATAGAAATATTGCTATGGTATTTCAAAACTATGCCTTATATCCTCATATGAGTGTTTATGAAAATATGGCTTTTGGCCTAAAGCTCCAAAAAAAGGATAAAAAAGACATAGATGAAAAGGTAAAAAGAGCAGCAAAGATGCTCCAACTAGAAGAATACCTAGATAGAAAACCAGCAGCCCTATCTGGTGGTCAAAGACAGAGGGTTGCCCTAGGACGTGCTATAGTTCGTGAAGCAGAAATATTCTTGATGGACGAACCACTAAGTAACCTAGATGCCAAACTTCGTGGACAAATGAGAACTGAAATTGCTCGTATCCACGACCAACTGGATACCACAACTATCTATGTAACTCACGACCAAACAGAAGCCATGTCCATGGCTAGTCGTATCGTAGTTATGAAAGATGGTTACATCCAACAGGTAGGGACACCAGAAGAAATTTATGATCATCCAGCAAATGTATTTGTTGCAAACTTTATCGGTGCTCCACCAATGAACTTCTTTAGTGGAAAGCTTGAAGATGGACAATTAAAACTTGGTAGAAACACCATAGAAATGTCTGAACACACCAAAGATATTTTAAAGACTTACGAGAATTCTGACCATGAATTAATTATAGGCATCAGACCAGAAGCATTTTCTTTAAATAATCTTGACAATCCAGATAACTATATCGAAGCGAAAGTTATCAACATAGAAATGCTTGGAGATGAAACAATTATCTATGCAGAAGATAAGGAAAGCAGCATATCTATTGAAGAAGAAGGCGACAATAAAGTAGCTATCAAAGTTCAAGGCAAGTGCAAGGGCATTGAAACTGGCGATATGATAAAGCTATTTGTAAACTTCGATGATATTCACTTATTTGATAGCAAAACACAGATGAGAATAAATTAATGGAGTCATTTACTAGGGGGCTTTATAGGATAGGGGAAGTCATAATCTATGCAATAGTTAGCTTTTTTTATAGCGGACTGATACTTTTGCCAATCTTTGCTATAGATCTTTTGATAGAAGGTCCGATAAGTTCATACATTATGATCTTCATACCTTTAGTTGGACTTTTAGGCTTTGCCCTAGAAAGACAAGCTCTATCATTTACAGCAGCTTTTGTAAATGATAAGAAAGTCTACCCACCTTATTTCAAGGAAGTATTTAACAAGGACTGGCTTTCAAAATACGAACTTTACACCCTATTATTTGCTCTTTACTACTATGGAAATGGATCTTTGAGTATTATTGGACAGACTAGTGCTGTTTTTGGGATTTTGAGAATTATTCTTTTGTATTTTTATAGGGGGATAATTTTTTATACCATATTACAAACATCTCACCGTGAATATGTTGGGATAATCACTAGTATTAAAAATTCACTGATACTAAGCTACAAATATTTTATTTTTACTATTCTAATTTTTGTAGTTTGGGAAGTGTTTGAGAATCTATACATAGTAAATAGTGTTTGGATGCTAATATTTATAATAATATTTGCTGCCCTAATCAATACAGTTAATGAATATGCCATAAAGAAGATATAAGGAGGAAGATATGGAAAAAGAACCAGTTAATAAACAAATGGAAAATGCAGCCATATCCAACCAACCTGGCATTGAGAATAAGAAAAAGGCTAAGAAAAAACCTTTTAAAGAAAGATTTAAGACAAATCTACCCTTATTAGTTTTTTCCTTGCCAGCTTTTATTTGGTTTGTAATTTTTGCTTACCTGCCAATGTTTGGACTTATTATTCCATTTAAGAGATATAAAATCTTCTCAAAGAATTTTTTCTACAATCTCTACATGAGTGAATGGTCAGGTTTAGATAACTTTAAGTTCTTTTTTAGAAGTAATGATGCTTGGATAATTATTAGAAATACTATTGGCTATAACTTTGTTTTTATAATAGTAAATATAGTTCTTGCTATGTTTACAGCTATAGCCTTACATGAAATTTTCAGCAAGAAATTAGCGAAGTTTTACCAAACTTCAATGTTTTTACCACACTTTCTAAGCTGGGTTGTTATAAGTTATGCAGTATTTGCATTCCTATCACCAGATAAGGGTCTTTTAAACAAACTTATTACATCTCTTGGCGGAAAGGGTGTGAACTGGTATACAAATACCAAATTTTGGCCAGTATTTTTAGTTTTGATTAACTCATGGAAGGGTCTAGGATATAACACTGTAGTTTATCTATCGGCCTTATCCGGTATAGATAAGACCTATTACGAAGCTGCGGCCATGGATGGGGCTACTAAGTGGCAGATGACAAAATCAATCACCATACCACTACTAAGGCCTGTTGTAACAATCATATTTATCACATCCTTGGCAAATATATTTAGAGCAGACTTTGGTCTATTCTTCCAAGTTCCAAGAAACTCAGGTCCTTTGTACAATGTAACAAACGTTATTGACACATATGTATTTAGAGCCTTACTTGAATCAGGGGATATTGGACTATCATCAGCAGTTTCATTGTTGCAATCTGTTGTCGGTACTATCTTGATCTTGTTCTCAAATAAGATTGTAAAAAGATACGATCCACAAAGGTCCTTATTCTAGGGAGGTGATTGATGAAAGAAGTAAAGAAAAGCAATTATGATCCTCTAAAGATTAGTAAGGGATCAAATGTAGTTTTAAACATAATCCTAGTACTTTTGACAATTTCTGCTATATTGCCATTCCTCTTTGTAGTTATGATTTCATTTACAGATGAAGATTCTATCAGGAGAAACGGTTACCAACTGATACCAGAAAAATTTTCTACTGAAGCTTACCAATATGTATTTAAGGGTGGCGGACAGATAGCAACTGCCTACAAAAACTCAGTTATAATAACAGTTGTCGGCGTAGTCATAGCCCTTGTTCTTACAACCATGTATGCATATGCCCTAAGCCGTGATGATTATGAGTATAAAGGATTTTTCACAAAAGTTTCTACAATACCAATGCTATTTTCTGGCGGTCTTGTAGCAAGCTATTTGATAATGACACAGTTTCTAGGTCTAAAAGATAGTATGTGGGCTCTAATCTTACCACTACTAGTTGGACCATATAATATTATTTTGATGAGAACCTACTTCCAAACGTCTATACCAAAAGCCCTAATAGAGGCTGCTACCATAGACGGGGCAAGTGAAATGCAGATATTCTTTAAGATTATACTGCCCCTATCCTTGCCAATACTTGCGACAGTTGGACTCTTTGTAACCTTAGGTTACTGGAATGACTGGTACCAAGCCATGCTTTATATAGATAGCGAAGATAAGATGCCTGTTCAATACATGCTTATGAGAATCCAAAACTCAACAAACTTCCTATCAATAAGGCAAGATGCCATAGGATCTCTTGCAGGAGAGATAAAAAAGACTCTTCCTCAAGAATCTCTAAAGATGGCAATAGTAGTTATCACAACAGCACCAATACTTATAGCCTATCCTTTCTTCCAAAGATATTTTATATCAGGGCTAACCCTTGGTGCTGTTAAGGAATAAGCTTGACAAAAAGAGGTAATATGAAAATTCAAAGTAAAATTTCTATACTATTAGCTTCCTTGCTATTAGTAACATCTTGTCAAAATGCAGATGAAAAGAATACAACTACAGACGATACAAAAGTAGAAGAAGCTGGCGAAGAAAATAAAGAAGCTAGCGAGGATAACAAAGATTCAGAAGACAAAGATTTGGCAAAAGGTGATGTGCCAACACTTATTTACTACAATGTAGGAACACCACAACCTGCAACAGATGATGTAGCAGCTGCTTTAAATGAATATCTTGACAGCCAAGATGCTGGCTATCATATAGCCTTCCAATACTTTGATTGGGGTGACTACCAACAAAAACTCCAACTAGCATCAAATGCTGGTGACGATTGGGACCTAGCATTTACAGCAAGCTGGGCAGGTCCATACAAGGAAATGGTTGATAAGGGAGCATTCTTAGATATCACAGACCTTGCCAAGGAAAAAGGCCAAGCTATGCTTGATTTGGTAAGTGATGATGTACTAAAGGGGGCCTCAGTAGATGGCAGACTTTACGGAGCACCAGCAACAGCTGATAATATCACACCAGCAGACTTTTTCATTTGGAATAAAGACCTTGTAGAAAAATATGATATCCCAATAGAAGATATCAAAGAAGAAAAGGATTTAGAACCATACCTAAAAGAAGTTAAAGAAAATGAAGCAGAAGTAGAGTATCCATTTGGTATAGCAAATGACTTTATCTTCCAAACAAGAGTTCCAACATCTACTGCAGCTCCTGGAGTAGGAGTTAGAGAAGAAGATGGAAAGCTTGTTGCTTACTCAGTTTGGGAAGATGATGGCTACAAAGACCTAGCCTACACCATGAAAAAATACATGGACGCTGGCTACATCGATCCATCAGCTCCACAAATAGATGCTGGTCAATTGGCCAATGGCCCAACATGGCTAGTAAGAAAAGGTGAGGGCGGAGTCAAATCTGACGATATTTGGACTAAAAACTTTGGTGTACCAGTAGTTTCATCATATGCAGGTGATATGGTATATGTAACTAATGAAAAAGCAACAGGTTCACTTCTTGCTATAAACTCTCAAAGTGAATATCCAGAACTTGCAATGGACTTTATCAACAGAATGTATAGCGATAAGGTTTTGATGAGATATCTAGTAAATGGTATCGAAGGAGTCAACTACAAGCTAGTAGATGATGCTATAGAACCAATAGAAGATACAGGATATGATGTTCCAGGCTTTACCTTCCTTGCATCACAAATGATGACACCAAGTGTTAAAGCAGAAAAAGAAGATAAAGCTGAAAGAGAAGCTTTACTAGAAACTTATCTTGAAAGGGTTAAACCATCACCAATACTTGGATTTAACTTTGATAAGGCTGGAAGCGAAAAAGAATACGAAAATGTATATCAAATCATAGAACAATATCTACGTAATATCAAAACAGGAGCATTTGACGATGCATATTACGAAGAATTTGTAGAAAAACTTCACACAGCTGGTATTGAAAAACTTGTAGAAGAAGTTCAAAAACAACTAGACAGCTGGGAAGACAAGTAGGTAAATACTTTTTATTAATAAAAAGTTTTTATAAAAAATTTTAGGGGGAAATATGAACAACAAATTTAAGAAAAGTGCACTAATTTTAGCATTAGCACTAGGTATCACAGCATGTGGCAATGATTCTGCTAAACCTGCAGAAGAAGAAAAAGACAATGCGGCAGAAACAACTGAAACTGCTCCAGCTGACGAAGAAAAAGCTACTGAAGAAAAGACAGATGAAGAAGTTACAGAAGAAACTAATGGTGAAGTTCCAACACTTACCTATTTCAATATAGGTGGAGAACCAACAAGACATGCTGAAGTTGTAGCTGCTATTAACGAATACCTTGATAGCCAAGATGCTGGTTATCACATAGACACAGTTTACTATGACTGGGGTGATTACCAACAAAAACTTCAACTAGCAATTAACTCTGGTGAAGATTGGGACCTAGCATTCACAGCTAACTGGGCAGGTCCATACAAAACTCTAGCAGATCAAAACGCTCTACTAGACTTAAATGACTACCTAGACAATGAACTAAAAGATGCTGCAGAACTAATCGACGATAGAATGCTAGAAGGTTCAAGAATAAATGGACCACTTTATGGTTTGCCATCAGCTTATCCAGGAGTTGTAGCAGCTAACCAATTCGTATGGAACAAAGAATATGTTGAAAAATATGATGTACCATATGAAGATTTAAAAACAACAACAGATATTGAACCATACTTAAAAGAAGTTAAAGAAAACGAACCAGATGCTCCATATCCATATATAGTAGCTTCTGACTACCTATTCGCTAGAGAAAACCCAGTATTTGAAGTTGCTTCTGGTATAGGTGTTAAGGAAGAAGATGGAAAATTAGTAGCTTATAGCATCTATGAATCTGAAGATTTCAAAGCTGAAATTGACCAAATGAAAAAACTTTATGACGAAGGTCTAATCAATCCAGATGCTCCACAACTTCAACCAGGTGAAGCTGACGGAAGCTATGAATCAAACCTTGTAGGCCAAGCTGAAGGTGAACCAGGATCTCAAGCAGTATGGTCACAACCAGGTGAAGAAAAATTATCTTCAATAATCGGTGATTCTATAGTAATCGACAATGGTAAAGCAACAGGTAAATTAGTATCTGTAAACAGCCAAACTGAGAACAAAGAACAAGCTTTAGACTTTATCAACAGAATGTTCACAGATAAGAAACTTCAAGACTTATTATCATATGGTGTTGAAGGTGAAGACTATGAACTTGAAGATGGCAAAGTAAAAAGACTTGGCGAATCTACAGAAGTATACGATGTAGCTGCATTCCAATACCTATCAATGTTTAACAGAACACCAATGGCTGGTGGCGTAGGACTTGGTGATCCAGAATTTGATGAAGAAGTAAAAGAATTTGAATCAAAACTTGTTGCTTCTCCAACACTTGGATTTAATATTGACAAAACACCTATCCAAGGTGAACTTGAAAATATTGAAGCTACAACATCAAAATACTTTATAAACCTTAAAACAGGTGCTTTCGACGAATCTTACTACAATGAATTTTTAGATCAACTAAAAACAGCAGGAATCGAAAAAGCAATAACTGAAGTTCAAAATCAACTTGATGCTTGGGAAAAATAGTAGATAAAAAAGGGACTTATGCACTTTTGTGTATAAGTCTCTAGTTTTCTAAGGACTTTTGTAAGAACTTACAATATTTATCAATATATTTAGAAAATAAGAAAAGTAGTTTCTAAAGGAGTAAAAATGACGAAAATCAAAACAGGTATTATAGAAGGATTTTACAGCATACCTTGGACTTTTGAAGAAAGAAAATCCCTTATAGAATTTCTATCAGAAGTAGGTATGGACCAGTTCTTCTATGCGCCAAAAGATGACCCTTACCACAATGTTAAATGGAGAGAGCCATATACAGCAGAAAAACTTGATGAATTAAAAAAATTACAAGAAACCGCAACAGAAAAAAATATAGAATTTGTCTGGGCTATCCATCCAGGACAAAACTTAATAAAATGGGCTGATTATGATAAAGAAATTGAAAAAATATTCAAAAAATATGATCAATTGCATGAAGTTGGAGTAAATAGCTTTGGCCTTTGTATGGACGATGTTGATCGCAATCAAGCCTATGAAGATAGGAAATATCACTTAAGACTTGTTAAAGATCTAATAGAACATATTTCTAAATATGATAACAAGGACTTGATATTTGTTAACCCATGGTATAACCAAGCGTGGATAGATGAAAAAGGCAAAGAATACTATGATATGTTTAGAAATATTGATAATTTAAACATTATGTGGACAGGATATGATGTTGTCACTCCTTTAAGACATGATGCAAATGAAGCCTTTATAAAACTTTTGGACAAAAAACCATATATTTGGTTTAATTGGCCAGTTAATGACTACAAACGTGGTGAAATATTTATGGAAGTTTTTGAATTCTTTGATAGCAAAGATTTCAACTACGACTCTATTGTACTAAACCCAATGAATCAAGCTGAATTATCAAAACTTTCCATCTACCAAGCAGCAGAGCTTTACAAAGACCCAGAAAACTATGAACCAATAGAAGCCTTCAAAAGAGGACTTGACTATCTGGATAAGAGTGTTGCAAAAGAACTTTTCATCATATCTGACTCTTTCTATGGATCTGATATTTATAAGAGGGAAGAGAATAAAAAATACCTAGAAGAAGCTAAAATCAATGAAGCTTTTGATAAGGCTGATAATGATGAAGTCATAAGACTTATAGATGAGAAAGTTACTGCAATAGATTCCTATGAGCAAAATTATTCTAATCAAAAATTATATGATGAAGTGATTCCTTTCTTTGAAAGCTTAAAATACCTATTATTAGCCGTAAAAGAAGCTATAAATGGAGAAGATAAAAAAGCAAGAGAACTTTATGATAAGAGCAAATCCTATACTATAAAAATCTATAAAGAATTTACCCAAGATGAGCTTATAGATAGGCAGGTTATAACATCAAAATCACTTGATGAAATTTACCACAAATTGATAGAGGAATAATATGAAAAAAACAGTCCACATCATATCCCACACCCATTGGGATAGGGAATGGTATTTGCCTTTAGAAAATCATACTATGCGTCTGGTCGACCTAGTTGATGGACTTATTGAAGCTTGTGAAGATCCTCGTTTCAAGTATTTCCAATTTGATGGCCAGTATTTGCCCATAGAAGATTACCTCAAAGTTAGACCAGAAAATAAGGAAATATTAAAAGAATTAATAAAATCTGGAAGGATAATAATTGGTCCTTGGTATATCTTACAAGATGCATTTTTGACCAGTGGTGAATCAAATGTCAAAGACTTAAGCCTAGGTATCAAAAAATCTAGTAGTTGGGGAAAACCTGCTAGCATTGGATATTTCCCAGATACCTTTGGAAATATTGGCCAAGCTCCACAGATTTTAAATAAGGCTGGCATTGATGTCTCTTACTTTGGGCGTGGAGTCAAGGCAACAGGCTTTGACAATGCAGTTATAGAAGATTTCACATCCAAAAATTCTGAGCTTATTTGGAAATCAAATGATGGGTCAGAAGTATTGGGGATACTCTTTGCTAATTGGTATTGCAATGGAGTAGATATACCTAGCAGAGAAGACAAGCTTAGAAAATACATGGACCAAAAAATAGCTGACATGGAAAAATACGCTTCAACCAATCAACTACTCTTGATGAACGGTTGCGACCACTCTCCAGTACAAAAAAACATTGGAGAAATCATAGAAAAGCTAAACACCATGTATGATGACTATGAATTTGTCCACTCAAACCTAGACTTGTACTTTGAGGCTGTAAATAAAGAGATAGATAGGGGAAATCTTGCCCAAATCACTGGTGAACTTCGCAGTCAGACTACAGACGGCTGGTACACCCTACAAGGAACTTCTTCATCTAGATACTATCTCAAACACATGAACAAAAACTTAGAGATGAGACTTGAAGAAGTCACTCAACCCCTACTAACCATCTTTGGAAAAAAGGAAAACTATCCTCATGATAGAATTGACTACATCTACGAAAGGCTTATTTCCAACCATCCACATGACAGTATTTGTGGATGTTCTATAGATTCCGTTCACGATGGCAACAAGAGAAGGTTCAAAGATGCAGCTGAGGCACTTGATTACCTTGACCAAAAGCAAGGAGAATTTATAGCAAAAAACACCTACAATGACTCAGATTATGTGAGCTTTTGCCTGATAAACACCCTGCCATATGAAAGGATGAGGAGTGTATCAATAGACTTAGACTATATGAAGGAGTTTTTTGGAGCGAATTTCCCAGAAGTTGTCAAAAAACTTCAAGAAATTGACCTGCCAGATCTAACTTTAGTCGATGAGGATGGCAATGAAATTCCAGCTCAAATCACAGATATTGGCACAAACTTTGGCTATGAACTGCCAGAAGATGTCTTCCGCAAGCCATATTTTTCAAGGCAAGTTAATGTCAAATTTCTGGCAAAGCTTAAGCCATATGAAAAGAAAATATTTAGACTAGTAGAAGGAAAAAGCAAGTATTTAGTTAGGTCTTATGACAAGGACTTGATTGAAAATGACTTCTACCAAATAAAAATAAATGACAACGCTTCTTTGGACATCAAGGATAAGAGGACAGGTGAATCTTACACCAATGTTTTGATGGTTGAAGATAGCGGAGATATTGGAAACGAGTACATCTACAGGCAGTCTTACGATAATCTAAGGATTTTGGGTGGCAAGCTCATAGATAAAGAAGTTTTAAGGGAAAATGACAAGTACATCATAAAGCTTAAAGAGGAAATTTCTATACCAAAATCAGCAGACCAGATCTTGTTTGAAGAGCAAGTTACCCTAGTAGGTCTACCATTTAGGCAGGCAAAAAGGTCAAAAGATTATGTAAAGATGAAAATTTACAAAGAAATTATAGTTTATGATGAAAAATCAACAATGGATATTAAGATCAAACTTAAAAATATGGCGAAGGACCATAGAATGAGGTTGTTATTTGGCCACTCATTAGAATCAGATTTTATTTATCCAGAAAGTATCTTTGAAACCGTCAAAAGATCTGCTTACCCTCCAAAGACTTGGGAAAACCCAGATTATTCACAAAATTTGAACAGATATATCCAAGTAAAAGATGAATCTAACAAAGGCTTTACAGTATCAACTATAGGCATAGCAGAATATGAACAAATAAAAGATGAAGGCCTATATCTAACTCTATTTAGGTCTACTGGAGAGCTTGGAGACTGGGGCTATTTCCCAACGCCAGATGCTCAACTTTTGGGAGATTTGGCTGATATGGAATTTGACCTATACTTTGATATATTTGACAAAGATCCATCTCTTTCAATACAAAAAGCTTTGAAAGAGAGAGTTCCATTTTTTAAGGTTCAAATAGATAAAAACACTGACCCGACTGCCTTTAGTCCAGAGATCCCTGACCTAGATCTTGGTGAGAACTTATATTCTGTTTTATATAGAAATTATGATGGGGATCCTATACTTAGGGCCTACAATCCAAGCTATGAATATAAGCAAATACCAAAGCTATATGGGGAAAATTACGATATACTAGGGCAAAATCCAGATAATCGCAAGATTGATAAAGATAGATTAAGTCCGTTTGAGATTAGAACCACAAAACTTGATTTTTGAAAGGAGTTTTATGGAAAAGATAGTAGAAAGCTTGATAGAAAAAGTTAATGCTTCCAATCAAGTGACAGATGAAATAAAAAAGATATTTGAAAAAGCTATTAAAAATACCTTTACAACTACCATGGAAACTACAGATAGGGGAGATGTCTTTGTAATCACAGGTGATATAGAAGCTATGTGGCTAAGAGACTCTGCAGGACAGATTAGACCCTTATTTTATATAGATTCGGATGAGGCAAATGATTTAATCAAAAAAGTCATCCAAAGACAGTTCTTTTCAGTTGACAAGGACTACTATGCCAACGCCTTCAATAAAGAGGCTAATGGCAGGGCTTGGACCCACGATGATATAACAGACTTTGAATCTGACTGGGTTTGGGAGAGAAAATATGAGCTTGATAGTCTAGCTTATATTATGCAAACTGCTCATTTGTACTATGAAAAGACAAAAGATTCATCTATATTTGATGATGAATTTATGAGAATTTTAGCAAATGTAGTTGATCAAATTAAGCTTGAACAAAACCACGAAAACTCACCATATGAATTTGTAAGACCAAATCCAGAAGCTGTTACAGAAACTCTAAGAACTGGCAAAAAAGGATCTCCAGTATCCTATACTGGCATGAGCTGGTCAGGTTTTAGGCCAAGTGACGATTCTTGTATGTACCAATACCTAGTTCCTGCCAACGCCTTTACAGTTGTAAGCCTTAGAAGACTTGCTGATTGCTTGATTGATGCCGGCAAAGATAATGACCTTGCTAATAAGATGAAAAATCTTGCTGATGAGATTGACAAAGGAATAAAAGAACACGGAAAAATTGCTGATGATGAATTTGGTGAAATTCTAACTTATGAAGTTGATGGACTTGGCAATAGCAATTTTATGGATGATGCCAATGTTCCAAGCCTATTATCCATTGCTTACCTAGATTATATGGATAAGGACGATGAACTTTACAAAAACACTAGAAGGGCAATCTTGTCAGATAAAAACCACCTTTATTATGAGGGATGCGCTGCTAAGGGTATAGGAAGTGACCATACTCCAAAAGATTATATATGGCATATAGCCCTAGCTATGCAAATGATGACATCAACAGAAAAAAGCGAACAAGAAGAAATCCTACACTATTTTGAAACAACACATGATAATAAGTATTTGATGCATGAAGGTTTCCATAAGGATAATCCAAGCGAATACACAAGAGATTGGTTCTCATGGTCAAACTCTATGTTCTGTGAGGCTGTTTTAAGATACATCGGCCTTGAAATGATCAAGGCCTAGTAGCTTGGTAGATTTCACAGATTATATCTATAGATACAATAAGGGGGGCCATTTTTGAAATGTTAAACTCATAGGTCGAATATGATGGAGTTAGGAAAACAAAGTCTGATTTTTGGGCCAAGGTAGACTTAGGACTTCTGGTGAGGGATAGGATTTTTGCCCCTTTTTCTAGGGCATTATCTACCCCTTCTAGAAGGTTGGTGTTTTCTCCACTAAGGGAAAGAGCTATTAGTAAGTCTTCCTTATTTAAACTATTGGTCAATAAATCAATGGCGTAGGGTTCCTTGGCATAGTCAGAATTTATTATATTCATTTCATTTAATTTGTAGACAAATTCATTGGCGGCAAGGCCAGATGTACCTATGCCAATTATTGCAATTTTATGAAATTGGTCAAAATTTCTGATAAAATCACGAAGCTTAGAATCAACTGATTCTATACCAGAAATCATATCTTCATATATGCCCAAGGCCTTGTAGGGCCTATTATCCCCTAGTGATTTTAGGGCATAGCGGAACTCAAGATAACCGTTGAAACCAAGTTTTTGGGAAAATCTAGTGGCAGTGGCCGTAGAAACATAAAAAGTTTTGGCAAATTCATTTATAGAAAGATTTGAAATATCGTAGTCTAAACTTTTTAATTTTTTTACTATAGCTTGCTCACTTCTGGAAAGTTTTATATTATTTTTGCTGATTATATCCATTATAAAATCATATGAACTGTTTGACATAATAACTCCTTATTAGATTATTATAACATAAAGGAAAAAAATGTATTTAGTATTTGATATAGGTGGCACATCCACCAAGTACGCTTTAATAGAAAATGATAAGATTATCGAGAAATATTCAAAAGCTCAAGCAAGAAATATGGATGATTTTGTTAAGTTTTTTGAAGATACAATAATATATTACCAAAATAAATATAAAATCGAGGGCATAGGCTTGTCTTCTCCGGGGACAGTGGATCCTCTCACAGGCAAAATCTTAGGCCAATCAGCTGTAGAATTTATCACAGAATATAATTTTGCCTACCATCTAGAAAAGAAATTTTATTTACCAGTAGCTATAGAAAATGATGCAAACTGTGCAGCTCTTGCCGAGGTTTATTACGGAAATCACAAAAAAGATTACATAGCTTTTCTTATAATTGGTTCAGGAATTGGGGGAGCTGTTGTAAACAAGGGTGAGATAGTCAGGGGCGCCAAGCTAGAGAGTGGCGAATTTGGCTATATGCTATTAAAAAATGAAGATGGTAATTATGAAAACTTCTCAACTCTTGCAACTTTACCGAATGTAAGGCGTAAGATGGTAGAAAAGTATGGAATCAAGGAGACGACTTATCAGATTTTTGACAAGTATTTTAAAAAAGAAGAACCATATTTTTCTGAGGTTGACTTGATGTTCGATTACCTAGCCATGGGCATTTATAACATTGCCTATACCATTGACCCAGAAATCATATACCTAGGCGGAGGGATTTCTTCTGATGAGCGTTTTATAAATGAGTTAAAGAAAAAACTTGTAAGTGGAATTTTTGCAAGCAAAGCATACGACATCAGACCTGTATCATTTTTTAATGACAACAATCTCTACGGAGCCTATGCTAATTTAATGAAGACAATAAAAGAAGGCAGGAGTCTTAAACAAAGGAGTGAAGATGATTAAATTTCCACAGGGTTTCCTATATGGATCAGCCACCAGTGCTAGCCAATCTGAAGGAGCGGCAAGCCTTGATGGCAAAAGTGAAAATACTTGGGATTTTTGGTACAAAAAAGACCCATATAAATTTCACAATCTTATAGGACCCGAAGAAACAACGGATATTTACCATAATTATGAAAAAGATGTAGACTTACTAGAAAAAACTGGCCATTCAGTATTTAGAACATCCATTAGTTGGACAAGACTAATACCAGCTATAGATGGAGAGGTCAACCCAAAGGCGGTCGAATTTTATAGGGATTATTTCTCAAAAATCAAAGAAAAAAATATCACCTTATATATTAACTTATTCCATTTTGATATGCCTATGTATCTGATGGATATTGGTGGATGGACCAATAAAAAGACTGTCGAGGCCTATGTTTCCTATGCCAAAAAATGCTTTGAACTTTTTGACGATTTAGTTGACGGTTGGTTTACCTTTAATGAACCTATAGTCCATGTAGAATGCCAATATATGAATGGTTGCCACTATCCGGCGGAAGTAAATCCGCAAAAGGCCATCCAAAGTGCTTTTTATACTCAGCTTGCCAGTGCCTCAGCTATAAAAGCATATAGGCAAATGAATGGAAAGAAAAAAATAGGAATAATACTAAATCTTACACCATCATATCCAAGAAGTGACAATGGTGGAGATTTGAAAGCTGCTGAAATTAGCGAGCTATTTAATACAGCTTCATTTTTGGATCCATCTGTCAAAGGCTATTATCCAAAAGAATTAGTAGAAATCATAGCAAATGAAAATTTGTTGCCAGAATACACAGATGACGATTTAGAAATTATCAAAGAAAACACTATAGATTTCCTTGGAGTAAATTATTACCAACCACTTAGGGTTAGGGAAAATCCATATGTCTACAAAGAAGATGCTATGTTTTCCCAAAGCAAATACTATATGGGCTATGACATGCCGGGTAAGAGGATGAACCCATATCGAGGTTGGGAAATCTACCCAAGGGCTCTATACGACATTGCAATAAATATCCGTGATAATTACGGCAATATTGAATGGTTAGTCACAGAAAATGGCATGGGTGTAGAAGATGAGGAACGTTTTAGAAAAGATGGGCAAATCCAAGATGACTATAGAATAGAGTTTTTCAAAGAACACCTATACTGGCTTCACAAGGCCATAGAAGAAGGAGCCAACTGTAAGGGCTACCAAGTGTGGACCTTTATAGACTGCTGGAGCTGGCTAAATGCATACAAAAATCGCTATGGACTTGTTGAACTAGACCTTAAAACTGGAGAACGAAAGATTAAGAAATCTGGGGAATGGTTTTATGAACTTAGAAAAAACAACGGATTTGAACTCTGATCCATACTTTGAATTTGAAGAGACCTTTGATGGATTAATACCAAAATACCATGGGCCTATCCCAAGTGTCTTTCAAGTTAATTATCTGGAAGAAGAGTGTGGGGCTTTCTTGCACTTTGGCATGAATACTTATACAGAAGTGGAATGGGGCAATGGCAAGGAAAATCTAGATGATTTTACTTTGACTAACTTTGACTACGAATCCTATGTGAAGACCTTGAAGGATTTGGGTTTTAGGAGACTAATTTTTACAGCCAAACACCACGATGGTTTTTGTATGTGGGATACAAAAGAGACCTCTCATAAGATTACTAATACTAGCTACGGCAAGGACTTTCTAGCTGAGCTTTCAAAGGCTTGTAGCAAGTTTGACATGAATATGGGCATATATCTTTCCCCATGGGATGTCCACGAGCCTACTTATGGTAGCGGAGAAGCTTATAACAAATTTTACCTAAAACAAATCAAAGAGATTGTTAATAATCCTATATACGGCAACAAGGGTCATTTTGTGGAATGGTGGTTTGACAATGCCAAGGATGAGAATTACCCAGACCAAGAATATGATTTTGAGAGTTTTATGGCAGAGATTAGGAAAAATAATCCTCATATCCTATTTTTTGGAGTGGGACCTATGGGTGGCATCCACTGGGCTGGTAACGAACTAGGCTATGCCCCAAGTGAAAATGCTCCTAGACTTAAAAAAGATACTTTTGAAATAGACTACGATGCTGCCTTTAGGTCATCTGTGGGTCATAATGAAGACTATGTTTTTTCTCTTAGTGAGTGCGACACATCAGTTACCGACCGTTGGTTTTCTCACAAGGATGAGAGGATAAAATCTGTAGAAGAACTTTTTGAAATATACCTCAAATCTGTCGGCCGTGGGGGAGTTTTGTTATTAAACATTCCTGCCAACAAAAGCGGAAAAATAGATGATAAGATTATAGAAAGATTAAAGGAAACCAAGGTAAAAATCCAAGAATCTTTTTCAAAAAACATAGAAGATGGCATATTTATAACTTGTACTGATATTGGTAATGAATATTTTCTAGAAGTAGAAAATCCAAATGACCTTGATATTAACTTTCTTCTAGTCAGAGAAGATATTAGAAAAGGTTCACGTTTCACCCATGGATATATATTCATAAATGGAGAAAGATTCAATATCGACTCCATTGGGGATAGGCGTATTTTGGACCTAAGATCTTATGAAAAAATCAAGACTCTAAGACTTGCATTATATGGAGCAAGCAAGCTATACATTAACGATTTTAAAATTTATTAGTTATTATGTATAAAAGTAATATTTCCCCTACAAGTAATGATATAATGGAACTATAGGAAATTTTAAAATCAATATTTGTGCTTTTTATGAAAGGAGCAGTATATGTACGGTTCAATAGAACTAGGTGGAACAAAAATAAGGTGTGGTATTTTTGACGATGGGGGAAAACTCCTCACAGAAGATAGGATAAAGACGGCTGACCCATATGACAATGTAAAAGAGATTGTAGAATTCTTCAAGGACTCTGACATAAAGTCCATTGGCATTGGCGCTTTTGGACCAGTTGATGTTGACAAAAATAGCAAAACTTATGGGTCTATCTTAGCTACACCAAAAAGGCTTTGGAGAAACTTTGACTTACTTGGTGAGCTTAAGAAAAATTTAGACCTACCAATGGGACTTACAACAGATGTTGGAGCAAGTGGCATTGGCGAATATGAATTGGGAGCAGCAAAAGATAAGACAAGCTCACTATATCTAACCATAGGAACAGGCATAGGCGGTTCTTACATACAAAATGGCAAATTGCTTGAAGGTTATTCCCACCCAGAAATGGGCCACTTTGAACTTCCAAAAGAAGATGGTGATGACTTTGAAGGGGTGTGCGATTATCACAAAAATTGCTTTGAGGGCCTTTGTTCAGGACCTGCTATAGAAAAAAGAGCAGGAGAAAAAGGAGAAAATCTCGACATCTCAGATCCGGCCTTTGCTATTACTGCAAAATATATAGCAAAAGCACTTTATACCTACACAGCAATTCTTCGTCCGCATATCATAATAATTGGTGGAGGAGTTTGTAACAAGGAAGGTATGATTGATAAGATCAGAGAAGAATTTGACAAGATAAAGGGCGACTACCTTGTCTTGCCAGATAGTAAAGAATATATAGTATTCCCAGAACTAGGCAACGAGGCAGGCCTTATAGGTGGCTATGTACTTGCAAAAGAGATAGCAAGGGAATAAAAAAGGGACTATTATGACTTGAACCCCAAAATCCGCAATACGGATAGAGGGGTTTTGCTCATTTAGTCCCTTTTTATTGTAAATTTTCTTATCTTTGATGAGTCTTCAGCCTGCAATAATATTATCCATTTTTTCTTTCGTCTGATTGTAGTTATAGCTGCGTTTTCTTTTGGATTTATGGAAACTACTTCGATTTTGCCATCACAGATGTATTCGTTAGCTTTAAGTTCATCATCTGAAAGCTTGTAATCATTTACTTCCAAGGACTCAAATTCAGTAGAATTATATATTCGTGCAAGTTTTTTAACCTTGTAAAGACATAGATTTTCTAGCTTACAAGCCTTATCTTCAAAGACAATTGTTATATAAGTTGCCTTAACAGGGTCAAATTCATAAGTGTACTCGCCCTTGTTTTTAGTCATTTGGTAATTAACTAGATTTCCCTTATCGTAAGCCTTCGATTCTGATACATAAATTTTTATATCAGGATTTTTCGCCTTGCTAATGGCTAGTTTACCAAAAACTTGCTGGGTGGCAAAGCCTAGGGTGATTTGCTTATCATCTACTTCTTTGATCAAGGCAAGATTAGCTATATCAGCATTTATAATTTGTTTCTCGCCTTCAACTCTTATAAAGGCACTTACTTCTAGCCTTTCATCTCCAACATTCCCATAGCCTTTGACTAAGATTTGCCCTTCTTCTTTAAGGTCGTCACTATCTATGTCATCCCAAGCAATATCTATATAATTTCCGCTAAGCTTGCCCTTTTTATCTACTAATTCCAACTTTTGTGGAAGCCTTGGATATATATTTGGCAAGGTTGTTGTGGAATAATTTAAAATGCTTAAGCCCTTTTCTCCTATGAAAGCTGGAGTTTTTGGCTCTTGATATATTTCTTCTCTGATATTAAAAGTGTTTGGATTTTCTTTAAGGTCAATTTTAAGGATTGCTTCTTCAAGACCAGGGCTTGTAATTTTTACTTCTATTGGGTAAAGTCCAGACTTTCCACCAATAATTGCAAGAAGCTTGCCAGCATAGGCTTTTTTCTGACATACTTTAAAAGAATCCATATCTTCTTGGAAGCCGTTGTCAAGGCCTAGGAGGACTCCATTTTCTGATAATTCAACATTAATCAAATTATCAGCATTTGTAATGAGATTATCATTTTCATCAACTATGTCTATTGTGACATAAGCTAGGCCATAAGAGTCTTTACATATGGTATCTTTATTTGCCCTCGCCATAATTTTGGCAGGCTTACCACTTGTGCTTATAGTGCTTCTACCAATAGTTTGGGTTATTACTCGGCCTTTTTCATCATAGGCTATAGCTTGGATGCTTCCTTCTTCAAAAGGGATTTCCCATTGGGAGTATAGGGAAAATCCACGTTTTCTAGCATTATTGACTTTATATTTATGGCCAGCCTTTGTAATTTGACTTACAAAATATTCTTTGCCATAAGATTTGATTTTGCCATTTTGATCCTTATGGACTAGTTCAACTGAACTAGCATTTGTATAGCAGATGACCTTAACTTTGCCATCATTTACTATGACTTCATCTTCATTCCAACTTGGCAAGAGATGGCAGGTGATATCCTTATCATTCCACAAACTCCTATAAAGATAGTAGGCATCTTTTGGAAATCCTGCTAGGTCTAGGATGCCAAAATATGAAGATCTAGGGCTTGGCCAATTATCAACTGGGCCTCTGTCTACACCGTTAAAGGGCGTGGGTTCTCCAAGATAGTCAAAACCTGTCCACACAGCTTCTCCAGCTACATAGTCTCTGGTGATGATATCGTACCAAGCATCAGATGCATGGCTACCCCAGGCAACTTTTGATGTGTCATATGAAGATAGCTTCCTATCCTTAGGTAGATAATCTAATTCAAACCTGTCATAGACAGACCTGGAATTGATATTTGAAGCTGTTTCACTTGCCCAAAGTACCCAATCTGGGTGATCTTTGTGGATTTTATCATAGCGTCCGCCTTCTGTATAATTAAGGCCAACCATGCCAGAAGCTTTATTAACCTTATCATCGACTTCGATTAGTTCGTCGACATAGTCATATCTTATAATATTATCCCCGATAGTGAGCCATCTATTGGCATTGACCTCTCTGGCCCATTTTATGAGCTTATCGCAAACATCTGGATACCTGGATAAGCTTGACCAATCAGTTCCCTCCATTATTTCGTTGCCTATGGATATCATAAAGATAGCTGGGGAATTGTAGTCTCTTTTGAGGACTTCTTTTAGGGAAAATTCTGCGAAAGTCATAGAAGGATTAGATCCTAAAAGTTTGCTTTGGCCGACTTCTTTTTCAAAATAGGCTGAAAAATCATTGTAATTGTTATTTTTGTCCAAAAGCCAACCGTCAAATATCTCGCTTACCACAAGCATGCCCTTTTTGTTGCAAACATCAATCAGAGTCCTGCTTGCTGGATTGTGAGAAAGTCTGATGGTGTTGGCGCCCATATCCTTTAAGATATCGACCTTGTACTCTAGGGCTGACCTATAATCACAAGCCCCAAGGGCACCGTTGTCGTGGTGGAGGCAAACACCCTTAATTTTTATATTTTTGCCATTTAAGGATATGCCTGTTTGTGGATTTTTTTCTAAAACCCTAAAGCCAATATCAGTCACATATTCATCAATAGATTCATCCTCTAGTAAAATTTCTGATCTAAGTTGGTATAAATTTGGCTTATCCAAATCCCACAAAGAAATATTTTCTACTTGGAAATTTAAATCTATATCTTCTTTAGAATTAGCATCTATGGTGATTTCTTCGTTTGTAATATCTTTAATTAACTTATTTTTAAAGTATAAGGAATGTTTAAGTTTAAATGTTTTTGGATCTTTGTAATTGTTGCAAACTTCAGATTTTACATTTATTTTGCCAAGTTTGTCCGCTATTTCATAGTCAATCTTTGGTCCATAAATACCTAAGTTTAGCCTGTTTTTTACCAAAATATCGACAGACCTGTAGATGCCAGAGCCAGAATACCAGCGGGAAGATGGGACTTGGTGGTCACATCTTATGGCTAGGAGATTTTCTTCATCCTTTTTCAAATATGGGCTAAGATCATAGGCAAAGGGATTGTAGCCGTAGGGATTAAAGCCCAATTTTTCCCCATTTATATAAGTTGTGGAGTTTTGATAAACACCGTCAAAGTAGATAAAAACTTGCTTTTCTTCAAGATTGATATCATCTATGACGAAACTTTTCCTATAATTGCCAACTCCTCCGGGCTTATAGGCAGATTCTGCCTCAAAATATGGGCTAAAGTCTTGGTCTATAGAGTAATCGTGGGGAAGGTTGATATTTGTAAAATCACTATCATCAAAGTTTGGCAAATTCGCACCAGGTTGGTCACCTAGGTAAAACTTCCAATTTTTATTAAAATCTTGTTTGCTATCTGAATTTATAAAATTAATATATCTTTTTTCACTCATCTTATAGGCCTTTTTTTGCCTCAAGTATTAGATTTTGTTTTAGATTCCACAAGTCATGGGAAAGGTCGACATAGTAGTTGTGAGGTTGGTCAAATCTTTTAACCTCATCCCACAAGCTATCAATTTCGCTTTTACAATAGCTTTGAATTTCATCTAGTGAAGGTTGGTCATAGATTAGCTTTCCATCTTCAAAAATCTTTTCTTGCATCAAGCGAGCCTGGTAATTTTCCATTTTTTTCATCTTCCATGTAAAGAGTGGATCAAAGATTACAAGAGGCTCATTGTCGTTTACTTCTTCTTCTCTAAGGGTGATGTAGTCGGCTTCTGCCTTCCTATTTTTCTTGCTATAGAGTCTATAAACTTTTTTGAAGCCTGGTGTTGTGATTTTTTCGACATTTTCTGAAACCTTTATTTTTGACACTAGCTCATCATCTTTATAAATTCCAACAAGCTTATAAACGCCACCAAATACAGGATCAGACTTACTTGTGATTAGTCTTTCACCTATACCAAAGGAATCAATCCTAGCCTCTTGGGCTGTTAGGGAATTAATTTTAAACTCATCTAGGGAGTTGCTTGCTACAATTTTTGTGTCTGTAAATCCGTTTTCATCAAGGATTTTCCTCACTTCTTTTGAAAGGTAGGCAAGGTCTCCTGAGTCAATTCTCACTCCTCCGCTAAGGCCCTTTGGCTCCAAAACTTCCTTGAATACTCTCATGGCATTTGGAAGTCCGCTGTTTATGGTATCATAGGTATCTATTAGCAGGATGCAATTGTCTGGATAAGCTTCGGCATAGGTTTTGAAAGCCTCGTATTCATTGTCAAAGGCTTGGATCCAGGAGTGAGCCATAGTGCCTGATGGTTTGAAGCCATATTTTTGGGCTGATAAAGTATTGGATGATACTGGAACGCCAGCAATGTATGCAGCTCTTGCCCCAGTTATGGAAGCGTCGGCTCCTTGGGCACGTCTTGCTCCAAATTCCATAACAAGTCTATCCCCTGCAGCACGAACTATTCTGCTAGACTTAGTTGCAACTAGGGAGTTGAAGTTCATGGATAATAATAGGTAAGTCTCAAGGATTGAACATTCAATTATAGGTGCCTTTACTGTAATTATTGGCTCATTTGGAAACATAACTGACCCTTCTGGAAAGGCCCACACATCTCCTGTAAATTTGAAATCAGCAAGATAGTCAAGGAAATCATCAGTAAAATTGCCATAAGACCTTAGGTATTCTATGTCTTCTTTTGAAAAGTGTAGATTTTCTATAAAATCTATGATGTCATTTAATCCTGCAAAGATAGAATATCCTCCCTCATCTGGATTTGACCTATAAAAAGCATCGAATACTGCAATAGTATCCTTCATTCCGTTATTAAAATATCCGTTGGCCATAGTAAATTCATAAAAATCACTAAGCATGGATAAGTTTCTTTTGTCTGTCATAATACCCTCTTTTCTTTAAGTTATTAATATTTTACCCCATTGCATATACAATGAATATTATTTATCAAACAAAGGGTATTCTTAGCTACTATTTCATTAAATGAGAAATTTATAATACAATAGGGTAAATTAGCAAATAGGAAAACAAAGGAGATTTTATGTATATATTTGATATAGATGGAACGTTACTAAATACAATTGATGCTATAGATTATCACTTGAATACAACTTTCAAAAAATATGGCCTAGATCCTGTGCCAAAAGATAAGGTTAGAGAATTTGTGGGAAATGGACCTAAAGTCCTAGTTGATTCTGCCTTGGACTATGTTGATTTTTCTGGAGATGATATTTTAAAAGAAGAAATTTATGATGCCTATAATCTAGCCTACGACAACAACCCATCATACCTTACCAAGCCCTTTGATGGTATAAGAGAAGCTCTTGATGAAATCAAAAGTCGTGGAGAGATAGTGGCTGCCTTTTCCAACAAACCTGATTCCACATCAAATAAGGTCCTTAAAGACGTATTTGGCAATGATTACTTCGATTATATACTAGGTTATAGGGAGGATTATAAGAGAAAGCCATCGCCAGAAGGAATTATGATAATTGCAGAAAGATTTGGGGTGAATTTTTCTGATATCCTATACTTTGGAGACAGCGAAGTAGATATGAAGTGCGGGAAAAATGCCAGTATTTTCACTGTAGGATGCTCCTGGGGCTTTAGAGCTAGGAAAGTTTTAGAAGATCAAAATCCAGATGTAATTATAGATAAACCAAGTGAAATCACAACTATCAGAAATGTATAATCCATAATTAATATAAATATAATGGCTATCAATGACCTTGGCAATAAGTATAAAACTTTGATACACTAGTTAGTGAAATGATAAGTTATTGGAGGGATTGATGCAATTATTAATAGACAATTTATCTAAAAGTTTTGACGAAAAACTAGTTTTAGATAAACTAAGTATAACTTTAGACCAGGGGATAATCTACGGTCTCTTAGGTAGAAATGGAGCAGGAAAGACCACTCTATTTTCCCTAATAGCCAAGGAACTAGAAAAAAATTCTGGAGATATTTATCTCATTGATAAATCTAGCAAAAGCCCTCTTGACATAAAAGATGTATTTTTCATGCTGGCTGAGCCAGAACTCCCACGCTTTCTTACAGGTAGAGAATTTATAAATTTTTTCATAGACGTAAGTAAGGAAAGAATAAAAGGAAACTTAAATCCAGATATTTACTTTGATCA
This sequence comes from Anaerococcus provencensis, assembly GCF_000312365.2. Taxonomy (GTDB): domain Bacteria; phylum Bacillota; class Clostridia; order Tissierellales; family Peptoniphilaceae; genus Anaerococcus; species Anaerococcus provencensis. The sequence continues at coordinate 462,214 of NZ_HG003686.1, forward strand.
AGTTAAATTTGATGAAGATGACAAGGATAGGCTTATCCAGGGATATTCGACAGGTATGAGAAATAAGCTTCAAATGATGATGTTTCTTATCACAAAGCCAAAGGTGATTTTGATGGACGAGCCACTCAATTCCCTTGATGTAGTGGTTCAAAAAGAGATGAAGGATTTGATAAAATCAATCAAAAATGACCACATAATAATTTTCTCAACCCACATTCTAGATCTCGCCAAAAACATGGCAGATGAGATCCTCCTTCTCCACAAGGGGAAAATAAGCGAGGTTGACAGGGAAATCAAAAACAATCCTGATTTTGAAGAGGAAGTAATAAACTTGCTGCAAAGAGAGGATTAGCCGATGGAATATTACAAAAAATATAGGATTATTCAAAATATTTCCCATGCAGAATCCATCAACCGCCTAATACACTTCTTCCATAGGCTTCCTATAATTGGAAAACATACGGGGGATAAGTATAGGCTATTTGGATTTAAAAAATTTGTATACACACTAGGCCCTATATTTTCTTTGTTGGGTCAAATTATCAAATGCTTGCTATCCTTTGTCATATCAATTGTCATAAGTGGATCTATAATTTGGGCTTTACATAAGCTTGGTATATATAAAGTTCAGGAATTTGAAGACATGATGGATTATGGAGCAGTAAATCTGGCTTTTTTGAGCTTTTATCTAACACCAGCTCTCGTGTCCAATTTTATTGAAGGCGGCAAGTTTAAAATCCACCAACTAAATAAGCAATACAGGATGGAGGCCAAAGAGTCTGGACTAATACTTGGAGTCTTTGATCCTTTGAGGATTTCTTTGGGGAGAACTATAATATTTTGGATACTCTTGGACTTTAAAAAGGCTTTTCTAATAAGCTTAAGTCTAGCATTTATAAGAATAAGTTCCAATACTTACAGTGTTTATAAGTTTTCTAAAAAAGAAAAAAGGCTCTCTGAGAGATTTGCCTTCATTATAATCTTGGAAGTCATACTTTTTGCCTTATTGATGCAAGTGGAAGATATTTCTATTATCATTCTTGTAGCTATATTTGCAATTAGCTTCATTGCCTTTATTTTATCTAGCAGATATTTGTTTAGCTTTGATGGTTACGATAGGCTTTTGGAAGTGGCAAAAAGAGATAGCGCAAATATTGATTTAGATTATGATAAGATTGCCAATGATAGCCTTGCCCTCAAAGATTCTGATATAGAAAAGGATCAAGTAGCTAAGGGAAGGGGCTATGAACTATTAAATAATCTTTTTTTTCAAAGGCATAGTAGGCTTCTTGTAAAGCCAGTATTTAAAAAGGCATTAATAATATTTGCCATTATTATAGCTTTGCTCGTTGGTGTAAAATTTATTTTTACACGCTTTGCAAATCTTATAGAAGGAATCTTTTTATTATCCTTACCTATCATTGCTATGATTATTTTTAATGATACTGAAAGTGCTAGGGCTTTTTTCCTAAACTGTGACAGGTCTTTGATTCAATATGGATTTTATAGGGACTCCAAAGCAATATTTGAAATGTATAAGTTAAGATATAAGACCTTGTTAAAGATACATCTTGCAGGACTTTTTTCAGGACTTGTAAGCCTTATTACTTATTACTTTTTATACCAAAACATTGACGTAAAAACAGGGCTTCTAGCTGGAAGTTATGTAGTATTTGCCTACTTGTTTTTCCCAGCCTTTAACCTATTTAATTATTATGTTTTCCAACCCTTTAACCACGATGCATCTGCCAAGGGAGGCTTATATAAGTTTGTAAATTCCCTCATAGGCTATGTCAATATTTTGATTATACCTTCAATTATTGGTAAATTTGATGGAGATATGAATGTGGCTTTTATAGGTCTAATAGTTATTATGGGTATTTTGACTGTAACATTTCCATTTATAGTGAATAAATATGGCCAAGAAACCTTTAAAATAAGAAAATAAAGCGACCTTTTGGCCGCTTTAGTCATCTTTGAGATTGAATTTTTTTCTAAGTCTTATTTTTACTATAAAGTATAAGAGGATAAAATAGATAATAGCAAACAATGTTATAATTCCTACTAGATATGACCTCTTAAGCTCTAAGTAAATTAGTAGGGGAAAAATAATAGCAAATAAAATAAGGCCAAGAACTATGGAAGTAAGGCCAGCAAACTTATTGCCGTATTCCCAAGTGTTTTTGTCATAGCAAACTTCCCAAATATGAAAGCCTACTTTCATTTCGGGATAGGGGGAATAGAAATTTCTTAAAAAAATTCCTATATATATTGTAAATACTAAAAGAATTATGTCTGATACTATTAAAGGACCCATATTTCACCTCATTTCTCATAAATTATACTAATTTTTGTGGATAATGAAAGATGAGGATTTTTCCAAATTGTAAAAGAAATAATAGAACATATAGTAATATTGAGGATACTATGAAAATACTTATAACAAGCGATTGGTACTATCCTGTAGTAAACGGGGTGGTAAGATCAGTATTAAATTTAAAAGAATATCTAGAAAGTAAGGGCCACGAGGTAAGGGTCCTAACCCTATCAAACACTCTTATGTCCTATAAGACTAATGATGTATATTATATAGGTTCTCTTTCTGCCAAGAAAATTTATCCTGAAGCTAGGATTACAAATATTTTGGCCAATACCTATCTTAGAAGTATAAAGAAATGGGAGCCAGATATTATCCACAGCCAGTGTGAATTTTCGACCTTTATGATGGCAAAGACCCTATCAAAGATGCTAAATATCCCCCTAATCCACACCTATCATACAGTCTATGAAGACTACACCCATTATTTTACAACCAACAAAAAAGCTGGTGTTAAGATTGTGGCTAAATTTTCAAAGGCTCTTTCTGATATGTGCGATTATTTTATAGCTCCAACTGCAAAAACAGCAGCAATATTGGAGTCTTATAATATAGAGGAAGAAAAAATAGCGGTCATACCAACAGGTGTTCACATTCCAGACTTATATGACAAAGAAGGTTTGCGTGATGAACTAAAAATAGATAAGGATAAAAAAATCCTTTTATATCTAGGAAGGCTTGCCGAAGAAAAAAACATAGAAGAAATCATAGAATACTATGACAAACTCGATGATCCAAGTATAGAATTCCTAATAGTTGGTGGCGGACCTCACCTTAATAAACTGATAGATTATAGCAAAAACTTTAAAAACAAGGCAAATTTCATAGGTATGGTAGATCCAAGCGAGGTTAACAAATACTACCAGGCTGCTGATATCTTTACAACAGCATCTACATCAGAAACCCAAGGACTTACCTACTACGAGGCCCTATCAAATGCTACGGTTGCTATTTGTAGGAGTGATGATTCCCTAAAGGGAGTTATAGAAAATGGCTTCAATGGATTTTGCTACGATGATTATGACCAATTTAAGGCTTATATCTACCAGGTTTTGGATGACGAAGATTTGAAAAATAAACTTAGAGCAAATGCCAGAGCCTATGCCCTGGATAATTTTTCTGTCCAAAGCTTTGGTAGCAAATGTGAAGCCTTATACGAAAAAGCAGTAAATGAGTACGATTATGAAAGTCCTTTTATATACAAGAGATTATGAAACAGTAAAAGAATCTGGAGTCGGCAAGGCCATAGACCACCAAATCAAGGCTTTGACAAAGGTCGGATGTGACTTCACCCTAGATGAGAAGGAAGACTTTGATATAGTTCACATCAACACAGTCTTTCCCAAATCTGCTGCCTTTGCCTCTAAGGCAAAAAGATCTGGCAAAAAAGTCATCTACCACGCTCATTCTACCAAGGAAGATTTCAAAAATTCCTTTATTTTGTCAAATCAAATAGCCCCACTTTTTAAAGCTTGGCTAACTCATTGCTACAACAAGGGAGATTTAATCCTTACTCCAAGCGAATATTCCAAGGGAATTCTCAAGACTTATGGCTTAAAAAGAGAGATTGAAGTTGTATCAAATGGTATAGACCTAGATTTTTGGCAAAAGAGAGAAAATGATAGGGAAAATTTTTATAAGACCTATAATTTGGATCCTAATAAGAAATCAATCATTTCTGTTGGGCTACCTATCAAAAGAAAGGGCATATATGATTTTATAAAACTTGCAGAGCTAATGCCAGAATACGAATTTGTCTGGTTTGGTAAGCTAAATCCTTCGGTAATGCCTGCAGAGATAAAAAAACTTATTGACAAAGCTCCAGAGAATCTCCACTTCCCAGGATACATATCTAGCGATGAACTAAGAATCGCCTATAGCGGATCAGATTTATATGTATTTTTGACCCACGAGGAGACAGAGGGGATTGTCCTTTTAGAAGCCCTCGCCACAAAGGCAGATATATTAATTCGAGATATAGAAATATTTGAAAAAGACTATGTTGATGGAAAAAATATCTACAAGGGCAAAGATTTAAAAGACTTTAGGGAAAAAATCACTGGCATACTAAGTGGAGCTTTGCCATCATTAGCTGAAAATGCTTATGAAATTGCCAAGGCAAAGTCTATAGAAAACACAGGAAGAAAATTAGTAGATTCCTACGAAAAGGTACTTAAATTATGAGATCAATTTTATTATTTGTTATAATAGCCCTTATAACTATACTTATCCCAGCCATTGTGATGACCATAGTTAGCCTCATAGGTGGAGGAGATTTATTAGTTATAATTGGGCAAATGCTTATTATTTTGATATTTGTCCTAATTTTCACTAGATATTTGAAATATAAGAGAAAATATGAAATAGACACCGAAAATTTGATTAGCGGACAAAAAGATATAGAGAAGCTAAAAAAACTAAGAGATGAACGCAAGACCTACCAATCAAAGGCAGCCATCACTTATCAAATCTTAGCTAATGAGTTTTCTGATGAAGAAGCAGCAAATCTAAAAAAATACGCTACTAGACCAAGCGATATGGAACACTATTATTCGGCTCTCATCGATAATGCTACAAAAGAAAAGCGAGATGAGATAAGAAAAAAACGTGATTACTTCTTAAACCGCTACAGCAAAAAAGCCATGATTTATCCAGACTTTAAAGGAAATCTAAAGACAAGTGGCAAATGGATAGGATTCTTCTTTTTACTCTATATAATCTATAGCCTAATTAGCAATAAAGTTCCAATGGGCGAATTTGTTTACGCATCCTATGTACTTTTGGGCATGCTAATTTTAGCGGTAGTTATGATAAATACTATCCTTTGGATAGTTAGAAGTCTAACAAGCTAT
>NZ_HG003686.1:468679-518519 GCF_000312365.2 Anaerococcus provencensis
AGATCCTGCAAGGACCAATATCATTCCAATAAGCAATCTCTTAGTAAACATTTCACCTAAAAAAATCACAGACAAGATTGAACCAAATATTGGTATAAATAATTTATATACACCAAATTCATTTGCTGAGTGATATTGCAATACTATAGTCCATATAGAAAATGCAGCTGCTGAGACAAATGCGCCATAGCTAAGCATTAAAAGTCCCTTGCTCGTCATTGGTATTGTTCTTTCAGCCGTTATAATACCAATAATTATCAGAAACCCCGAACCAATTAGAAATTGATAGGCTGTAAGTTTAAATGGATTTTGACCCTTTCCATATTTTCTGATTAGTATGCTTGCTAGGGCGTTAAAGAATGTTGCAATAAATATGAAACCTTCGCCTGTTAGACTTATAGAGCTTCCAGTAGAAGATTTGCCTGTATTAGTTATAAATACACCTGCAGTACCTAGTATTAAAGCTATAATTATATTTGGATTGATGCGGTCTCCAGGCAAAAGTATAGCCGATAGTATTACCACAATAAATGCATTCGTTGCCTGTATAATAGCTGACTTAACACCTGCGGTATTTGATAATCCTATATAGTAAAATATATACTGTATAGCTGTTTGGACTAAGGCTAAAATGATTACAAACTTAATATTTATGGGTGGATAGTCTTTTTTGTTTGTACCAGTTAATCTATATAAAATCAGGGTCACAATACCTGCCATAAAAAATCTTATGCCAGCAGTCAATATTTTAAGGCCTGTCTCTGATCTAAGTATCCCTAATTCTAAATAAGTAGATTTGATAAGTGGAATAGCAGAGCCCCACAAGAGCATGGCAAAAATACTAAATATAATAGCGTTTTTCTTATTTTTTAACAAATTTAACTCCTTTTTAAACACAATACTTCAACAATATAAATTTACTAATTTAAATAATTCTTTCAAGTATAAGTGAATAAATAATATCAAGTAATCGATATATTGAAATGATAAATCTTATTAATTAAGTCGTGTATATATATAATTTAATTGGCTGAAAAATAATTGACAAATGTTTTCCTGGATGCTATCATAGTTACGGATTGAGTAATATGAATATTATTCAATACAAAGTAAAATTTTATTAACAGAAGGAGGTAAGTATGAATGAAGATGAGATATTACAAGAGCTAATATCCATTGTAAAAAGTGATTCATCTAAAGCAATAGGGTGTACCGAGCCTGTAGCTATTGCCTATTGTTCCAATTTAACGGTTCAAAACGTAAATCGTAAACAAATAAATCGAATTGACGTTAGGTTGAGTAAGAACATCTATAAGAATGCAAAATCGGTAAAAATACCAGGAACAGGCAGGTCGGGAATTGACCTTGCAGTTGCTCTAGGAGTATCTATCGATTCAGTAACAAATCCGATGCTTGTATTTAGGGGGGTGAATGACTCTGTTATTAACGCTGCCGACTCCTTAATCAATAGCGAAGTCATAACTATAGAAGTTTTAGATAATAGAGAAGACGTATACATAGAAGTAGAAATTGAAGCTGATAAAACAGCTAAGACTGTTATATCAGGTGGACATACAAATGTATCTAAAATCGTAGTTGATGATGAAATAATAAAGGATAAGTCGGAAGAGAAATTATTATTTGATAGAATATTCGATATAAAAAGCTTATCATTTGAGCAATTAAAAACAATAGTTGACAATGCTGACTTTGATAAAATTAGTTTTACTCTTGAAGGTATTGACGTAAATATGCAAGCGGCTTCAGAAGGTCTTAAAGGTTATGGAATGAGCCTAGGTAAATCGCTTAGACAAATGTATGAACAAAGTAAGACTGATAACGATATTCTTAATAAAACCAGATATTTAGCAGCAGCGGCTGCAGATATGAGAATGGGCGGAGGCCAATATCCGGTAATGACAAGTGGTGGTAGTGGAAATCAAGGTATTGGAATTATACTTCCTATCTATATTGTTGCCCAAGAAAATAAAGTGGATGACGAGCTTCTGGCAAAGTCATTATTCTTTGCCCACTGCTTAAATAGATATGTAAAAGAATATTCTGGAAAGCTATCTGGTATGTGTGGATGTGGGATAGCATCATCGATTGGATCAACAGCAGGCATAGTTTATATGCTAGGAGGAAATTCAGAAAAAATTGCAGGAGCTTGTTCGAATATTTACGCAAACTTGACAGGCATGATTTGTGATGGGGCTAAAGAATCTTGTTCATTAAAACTTTCTACAAGTGCTGTAGAGTCAATAATCAACGCATATTTGTCACTAAATGGTGTAGTGGTTGAAGGCAATGTTGGAGTTATTGGTGATTCAATAGAAAATACAATTAACAATATCGGAAGATTATCTAGGGAATCATTTGTAAAAGTTGATGAAACGGTAATAGACATTATATAGAAATGATAAGCAAGATTGTATAGGAGGAGAGATTTTATGAGAAAATATACAAAAAGAGAGAGAGTTAATGCTGTTCTAAATGGAAAGCTCGCAGATAGGCCACCAATAACCGCATATAGACACTTTCCTGGACATGAAAGAAACCCTGAAGAACTGGCAAATACAATGCTTGAGTTCCACGAAAAATATGACTGGGATATATTAAAAATCCACCCAGCTGCAACATATATGCAAGAAGTTTGGGGTCAAGAATTTGATTATATAAATTATGAAAATGAAATATTCCCTACTCGTATTTCTGAAACTGATTCAAAGTGTGATTTATCAATCTTTACTGAAAAAGATATAGATACTCCAGTATTAAAAGATCACATTGAAGTGGTAAAGATTATCAAGGAAAAAATGAAGGATGATGCTCCAGTACTTCAAACAGTATTTACACCAATTTCAATACTTACAGGAGTATTTGGATTTCCAATGGTGCGTCGCCATTTCCCAGCGGACAGAGCAGATGATCCAATCTTTGATATCATGGAAAATAGAGAAGGTGAACTATTAGAAGCTTTGGAAAACATCACTCAAACCTACATCAACTATTGGAAGGGCTTAAAAGAAGCTGGATGTGATGGAATGTTTTTAGCAGGTGTTTCATGGGCGCGCAGTGGTTACGCGACAGAAGAAGAATGGGAAAAATACGTTAAAGACTTTGATGAAAAAATTTGCGATGCTATAAGAGCTGATGGAGGCATTGTAATGTATCACACATGTGGTATAAAGTCTAACCCACAGAGATTTGTTAACTACAATATTGACATCTTACATTGGGACCAAGGTGCTGAAAATAATCCAGATATTAAAGAAGCAGCAGAATACCTTGGAGATACTACTCCAATGGGTGGAGTTGATGAAATGTTGTTTGGGAACAATGAAGAAGTTGAGATTGCTCGTCAAGCAGAACTTGCGATTAATGAAAACAAAGATGTTCCATTTATACTTGCTCCATACTGTTCAATATCAATCCATTCAACAGATGAAGAAGTGATGGCGTTTAGAAATAGTGTTAATATTTAATGTAATAAAAGTAAATATAAGGAGAAGATATGACAACTGAAGCAATAATAACTTTGTTGATATTTGTTGCTGTCGTAGTTTTATTGATATGGCAACCAATACATCCGATTTTAGTAGGCGCAGCTATACCAACACTTTTAGTTATATTAGGAATTATAGATCCTAAAACTGCCTATTCACAATTTACTAATTCTACTGTAGTAATATGTCTAGGTCTAGGAGTCGTTGGGCAGGCCCTATTTAAAACAGGACTTGCTGACTTAATAGGAGAAAAGATTATAGGGGCTATTGGAAAGAGTGAGAAATCCATAATCCTAGGCTCTGGTGTTGTGGCTGGTGGTCTTTCAGCTTTTATGAATGACACAGGCTCAACAGCTTGTCTAATGCCTATTGTATCATCTATGGGTGAAAAAGCGGGAGTTAATAAGTCTAAGCTTCTTATGGCTTTAGCTTTTTCAGCATCATTGGGAGGAACTATTACACTTATAGGAACAACACCACATATTGTAGTAAATGGTCTTCTGGCAGACAATGGTTTACGAGAATTTGGATTCTTTGAATATGCTAAAATAGGTGTACCACTATTAGTATTTGGCTTGCTATACATGATGTTTTTTGGTGCAAAACTTCTACCAGATAAACATATAGAATCAGGATCAGAAGTAAAATTAGCTAAACGTGATAGCAAGAAAATGATAACTGTTGGAATTATATTTGTAAGTATAGTAGCTGTAATGGCGGCTAATCTTATACCTGTACATATTGCCTCAGTATTGGGAGCTATATTGGTTATATTATTTAGATGTATTTCTGTTGATGAAGCTATAAATTCATTTTCCACAACTACTGTTTTCTTAGTGGGTGGTATATTTCCGCTATCAATGGCTCTTGTTGATACTGGTGCAGCAGAATACATAGTCAACTTAGTAAGTCCAGCACTAACAGGACTACCTCCAGTAGTTCTTATAGGAGCTATAGCCCTCGTACAATTAGTTGTAACTCAATTTCTACTTAACTCCTCAGCTACTGTGCTTATGGTGCCAATCGCTTTATTATTATGTGAAGCCGCAGGTGTAAACCCATTGGCTGGAGCTATGGCAGTATCAATTTGTGCTAGTGGTGTTTTTACAACTCCATTTGGAACAGGACCAAACCTACTAGTTTGGGAAGCTGGTGGATATACTATAAAAGACTTTTTAAAGTCAGGATTGCCTCTTTTAGTATTATTCTGGTTGCTATCAACAGCGCTAATTAGTTTTTTTTATTTATAATTTAAAATAAATTAAAAAAGAGTAACTATAATAACTGTATGCTAAATATTTAGCATGCGGTTATTTTTTTTGATTTGAATGACTCGCAACTGGAAGTAAAAAAAGCATAAAAATAATGAAATAATAATTAAAAATATTAATTTAGACTTTACAAATATTAAAAACATAGTATACTTATATCAAAAGGAGGCTATCTATGATAAATAAATGTCCAAACTGTGGTGATGAGATGATCATCACATCATATAGATGCAATAATTGTTATACAGAGGTAAGCGGCGAATTTGAAATGGATAATTTCTCTAGACTTGATAAAGAAGATAAAGAATTCATTGAATTATTTTTACAAAAAAGAGGAAGTATTAAAGATGTAGGAGAAGAAATAGGCATTTCATATCCTACAGTTAGAAATAGAATAGATAAGTTAGTGGCAAAATTGGGCGGCAAAGTTGACAAAAAAGCTAGCCGCATAGACATACTAAATATGTTAGATAATGGCGAGATTACAGCTGACCAAGCTCGCGAATTATTGGAGGAATTAAAAGATGAATGATGAAAAACAACTTATATTAGAAATGCTAAAAGAAGGCAAGATTACTGTTGAAGAAGCTAACAATCTGCTAGAAGCAATCGGTAGCAAGAAAAGTAGAAATGACAATGACTTTGTTTCTAAATTCACCCAATCAATGGAAGCTGTCATCAAAAAGACAACTGAAACCTTTGAAAACTTGGGCAATTTTGACCTGGATAATATAGATATCAACCAATTTAATATCAGAGGTCAAATGAATACTCACGATGAGATGAGAATTGACGATGATATCAAAAATATCAATATCGATATTCCTAGTGGCAAAATCTATATAGAAAGATCTATCGATTCTGCCATAACCCTAAGCCAAGATATTTGGTCAAAAAAATCTAATTTAGTCGATTTCTTGGATGTAGAAGTACTTGGAGATTCACTAAATATCAGTATCAATGACGAACACAGAAACTACGATGCAACCCCAGTCATCCACCTATCTTTAGGAAAGAATATATATGATAGCCTAACTATTGACCTTGTAAATGGTTCTATAGAAGTAGAAGATGTTGATTTTACAAATTCAACCATAGATTCTGTAAATGCTAGAATTACTGTAATAAATTCTTGTGGAAAGCTTGATATTAACAATGTAAATGGAAAAATCGACATAAAAAACACAAACGGTGCTTTAAATATAGACAATGTCAACGGTTCTGTTTACCTATCAAATATCAGTGGCCAAGAAGCAAATGTAGAAGCAGTAAGTGGCAATGTTAGAATAGATGGACTAAATTCAAAGAAATTTACTGCAGATACTACCTCTGGCAATATCAGAATCTATCACGTCAAAGATGCTGAATCCATATCATTAGACTCATCTTCTGGTAACATTATTATTGACAGCGAAGGTTTTGAAGGTGAGATTAAGGCAAAGATTGAAGCTAGTGACTTAAATCTTTCAGAAAAATATAAAAACAAGATGCAAATTGAAAATGGCTATGAAGTATCAACAAATGCAAACAAGGAAGATTTAAATATTGATGTAAAATCAGGTTTTGGAAAAGTTAGTCTTAGATAACAAAAAAGGCACCATGGGGTGCTTTTTTTGTGGGGAAAATAACAAACAGTCAACGCATTGTATAGTTGACTGCCTTGTTCTCACTTTGTTTGATATTTTCTTTGTGAGAGATTAGTACAAAAGTATGAGGGTAATTAGTTTTGTACAAAAAGGTAAACAGTTGACATAAATTTTTTTAAGGAAGAGTACGCATTTGCGATGAAAATTAATAGTGTCAGCATTAAACTGTTTCCTCGCTTTATATACTAAGCTAGTATTGTATTATTTGCATAAAAGTTTTGTAAAATTTGTGTTAAATAATAAAAATTTCTAAATAATATAGGCATTATTCTTGCCCATCATCTATTTTATTTTGCATTTATAATCTGTTATAATAAGCTTAAGAATTTATGAGGATTATTATGGGATTTGCTTTATTTACAATAAGTGAGTTTTGCTTATTTATAATTAACAGCTTAATAAAGTTTAAAGATGAAAAGAAAAAAAGAATCTTTGCAGGGCTTATGTTCTTTATTATGATTGTTTTTGCGGCCATAAGAGGATCTGGGGATGCAGATTACTACAATTACTTATGGTTTGTAAAAGACATAGGGACTGATCTTGGCAAGGTCTTTAACTTTTCATATGCAGTGGAATTCGGCTTTAGGTTTTTTTCCTATATTATCAATATCCTGGGCCTTTCACGCCAGTGGGTGATAGCTATAATGAATGCTCTATCCATTTTCCCTGTAGCCTATATATCCATAAAAAAATCCAAAGATCCATTTTTGTCGGCCATTATTTTCTTGCCGATTTTCATCCAATTTGATATGCAAACAGCAAGAACTGCATCGGCTATAGGACTGGGACTTTTAAGTATTAACTTTTTTGCTGAAAGAAAGCACATAAAAAGTCTTTTGTTTTTCCTATTTTCATTTTCCTTTCACAGGGCGGCAATTATACTTTTGCCATTCTTGTTTTTTATGGCCTTTGAAATGGGGAGACCTTTTAAGATAGTAAGTGCAATACTTGCCATGCTGGTAAGTGTATTTTCAACCTTAGTTTTTAGACTTCTAGCAACTCTTCTATCAAGTGTAGGACTTGCAAGAATGGCTACAAAAATTAATAACTATACATTTACTGGTAAATTTGCCCAGTCCATGAGCCTATATGATCCTAGGATTATATTTGCTCTGGCTCTTTTTGTGACAACACTTATGTATTTTGATAAAAAGTCTTTTGGCAAAAACACCATAGAAGAAACATCTATCAAGGCCATGTGGTTTAGCCTCTTGGTCCTTTTGATCTTTAGGTCATCAACTGCCATAGCCTTTAGATTTTCAACGTTTTTTACAGTTTTACAGATAATATACATTCCCCTTGTCCTAGATCATATCAAAAATATAGACAAACTTGGTAGATTTTTGATAATACTTGCAGTCTTGGTATTTTTGATACCCTATGCTATCTTTTTGATGGCAAAGGCTCCAGCCTATGACTTTTTCTTTACAAATTTAAATGCAATATATTCATTAAAATAGGAGATAATATGCAAAAATTAACTAGCAAACAAATTATAGAAGCAGTAAAAAGAAATATCTTGCTATTACTTATTCCTGCCATAGTTCTAGCAGGTCTTAGCTTTTTCTTTACTGTAGTAAAAAGCGGGACTTATGAAGCAAACTCAGTTTTGATTGTAACTAGCAATACTGACGAACCAATCACCTACAACAAGCTAATTTTAAATGAGAAATTATCCAATATCTACGGCCAGTTCTTAGAATCAAATGACCTTTACGAAAAGGTGGCTTCTAAAATTTCCCCAGATATGAAAGCTTCTGACATTGAAAACAATTTGGAATACACTGTAAATCCACAAGGAGGGGTCATTGCCTTTACCTACAAGGATTCAAATGAAGCAAGAGCAAAGGATAGCCTAAATCTAATCACAGAGGAATTTAGAAAATTTGCCAAAGACTATTTGAATATGGAAAATATAGAGTATTTGCAAAATGTTCTTGTAAAAAAAGCTTCTAATACTCGTAATCTAATATTTACTATAGCTGCCTTCATAGTAGGAGGACTTATCGGACTTGTCATCATCATTATTAAAGAAATCTTATCAGATAAAATAAACGATGCAAATGATATTAGAGAGCTTGATATAGAAGTATTGGCAGATTTATCAAAAGAAAGGTCTGGAGAACTAGCAAAGGTAAAAAGAAAAATTGACAATATATCCCTTGAAAACATCATAGGCTTTACTCCTTTGAAGGTATCAAAGAATCAATTAGATATAGCAAATGATCTTGCAAATATTCTTGATGCAAAAGTCATAGATGCAAGAAGTCCTAGAGAAAATTTTGCTGATTTTGAAAGCGAGATGGCAGAAAAATTAAAAGATTATAGAAATGTAATATTTGAAGAAAAATCAGCAAATGATCCTATAAGTATCGATTTAGCAAAATTTGAGGACTACAAAATCCTACTTGTAGACAAAAAATCCCACAAAAATGAACTTTTAGGCCAAGTAGATGAATACAAAAGACTTGGTATCAAGCTTTTAGGGGTGATTTATTATTAAAAAGTTTTTTTTAATATGCGCTATCATAATATTATCCTCTTGTTCAAATTCATCTGAGTCCTACCAGGCAAAAGATATAGAAATAAGAGAAAATACAAAACAAACTAAGGAAAATGATCAGCTTCAAATAAATGGCCTTTATGAAGTTAAAGAAGACACATATATGTACGAATTTCCAGAAAAATGGTCTAAATATGATAAATTAGAAAAATCATCTGTAGTACAGATTTTAAGGGAAGCTGAAGATGGTTTTGTTTGGGTAGATTACAATGGAAACGAGGGTTATGTTGAAGTTGAACTTTTAAAAGAAATATAGAATTATTTTACTTAGATTTTACAAATGTTTAAAAGTCGATTATAATAATTACACACTAGGGGTGCCAAATGGCTGAGATTTTACCCTTAAACCAGATCAAGGTAATGCTTGCGTTGGAAAGTGAAGTAAACTCTTTGTAATTCTGGTTTAATTGTTAGCTTATTGGCTAGCCTTTAGTTAGGAATTATAAGGAGGTTTTTTATGGAAAAAAACACAAATTGGTCAACCAGAATGGTTGTTGAAGGTGGGATAATGCTTGCCCTAGCATTCTTATTAGACAAAATTGTCCTTTTTAGAATGCCATATGGCGGATCAGTAACACTAGCACGTAAATTGCCACTAGTAATATTTGCCATTAGATGGGGAGTAAAAGCTGGTATGGTCGAAGGAGTTTTATTTGGACTTTTAAATATGTTGATAGGTGGATATGTAATCCACCCAGCCCAAGCCATACTAGACTACATCCTATCAGCATCAATGATAGGTCTAGCTGGAATCAAATTTGGAGATGAGAGAAAGCTAACAAGCTATATACCATCAATAATAATTGCATTTCTAGCAAGTGGAGTATTTAACGTAATAAGCGGTCAAATCTTCTTTTATAGCATGACAAAAGCTAAAGAAGCAGGCTTTGATAACTTTATATTCTATAACATTGCACTAAACTATTCAGTATTATTAGCAGATATGGCCATACTACTTATAGTTTATGTTATAAGTTATAAGAGCTTAGGAAAGCTTTATGAGGACCAAAGGATATCAAAAATATAGGAAAAGACCACCAAGTAAAAATGGTGGTCTTTTTCTATAAAAATTTTATTTTAAAAAGTAATAATCTATTTTTGTTGCTTATATAGTTTTAATGAACTTGTCATCCTCGAGGGGTATTTCAAGAGACAATCGGAGAATCTTTATAAAGAAATCAAAAAGAAAAATGTTTCTTTACTTTTAGCTAATCAGTGTCTTTTATTTAAATATTTTTTAAGGCTGTGCCTTCGTATTAAGGGGGAAAACCCAGGGGAGTTCCGATTCTCCCCAACCGGTTTTCCCCCTTATACCCCCTTTTCTGCTACCCCCTCGAAACGGCCACTCGCGTGGGGCGATGTTGTGGTATAAACACCAAAAATAGGGTTTTATCAATCTCAAATTTCTAAAAATCGCAAACTCGCTACGCTCAAACAGTGCGATTTTTTATACGAAATTATGAGATTTAAAAACACCAATTTTTCCACCTCTAAGCTTAGTTATACTTCCCGGCCCCCTGTCATTCTGATTGAGCGCTAGCGAAAGAAGAATCTCCTGGCGTAGTGTTTCTCTATGAGATCCTTCGGTCACATTCGTTCCCTCAAGGATGACAGGTGTGCTAGAAAAATATAGTTAGTTAATAAAATCAAAATAAAAGAATTTGCGAAGCAAACTTCTACTAATCATTGCCCCACGCAGTGGCGGTGGGGGTAAAAAGGGTTTGGGGGTGTAAGGGGGAAGCGACGTAGGGGTCTGTCCGAGAGCGGCCGGACTGGCAATTGCTACCCCTCGACCCTACCCCCTTAGGTCGAAGGTTTAACCTTAAATAACGAAAACCCACAAGATAAGCACACATTTAAAAATTACATGATTTTAGTCCAAGATATTTTTAAAATATCGTCGATTTTCTATTGCATATTTTCAAATCCATGATATAATATTATTGTACTAAGATAGTAATACAATAATACAAGTTGGAGGTAGCTATGGAATTTGATAATCAAAGGCCAATTTATTTGCAACTTCTGGAAGAATTTAAGTTAAAGATTTCCACGGGCCAGTGGCCAGCTGGTGAGAAGATTGATTCGGTGAGGAGTCTTGCAAGTTTTTATGAGGTAAATCCCAACACTGTTCAAAAGGCTCTATCTGAGCTTGAAAGAGAGGGGCTTACAGAAACTAGGAGGACAGCTGGTAGGTTTGTTACTGATAATGCATCTTTGATTTCAGACCTGGAGGATGACTCCTTTAAAAAAATAGCCGATGAATTTATTGAAGGTGCAAAGAATTTAAATCTAGGAAAAGAAGAAGCTATAGATGATTTAAGGAATTATTGGGAGAAAAATTATGATTGATATTAAGGATTTAACAATGGTTTATAGTGGCAGGGCAGTTCTTGATAATGTAAACTTAAGCCTAGATCAAGGGCAAATTGTTGGACTTTTGGGAGAAAATGGTTCTGGGAAGACTACTCTTATAAGAATATTAGCTGGTCTTGAGAGAAATTACCAAGGAGTTGTAAGTATTTGTGGTAATAGGCCTGGAAGTCTTACAAATGACATAGTTGCCTATCAGCCAGACCACTTGCCTTTGGATGAGAATTTAAAAATTGAAGAAGTTTGCAGTGTTTATAGTATTTTTTATGATGACTTTGATAGTAATAAGTTTTATAGGCTTTTAAATAGCTTTGAAATTTCAAAGGAATTAAAGATTAAGGAATGCTCTAAGGGGATGAAAGAAAAGATTCAAATTGCCCTTACTTTATCTAGAAAATCCAAAATCTACATACTTGATGAACCTATGAGTGGAATAGATCCAAAGTCTAGAAAAATAGTATTAAATACAATAATAGATAATTTTGACTACCAAGGTCTTATGATTATATCAACTCACCTTGTCCTAGAAGTTGAAAAAGTCTTGGACAGAGCCTTATTTTTGGATAATGGCAAGCTTGTGGTAAATGAAAGTGTCGATGATATAAGAGAAAACCATCATATGGGTGTGGAAGAATACTTTACGGAGGTCTTATAATGGGAAAATTATTAGGAAGAATTTTTAAGGAAGATATCAAAAATAATATACTTTGGCTAACTTTACCCCTTATTTTTACTTTGATTTTAACTAGGCTTTTAAATACTTTTGGTGAAAATCCTCTAGTAATAGTTGGCATTGCTATAACCATGGTTCTAGTTGTTGCTGGACCATTTATAGCTTTAATATCTGTTGCTGTAAATGATTACGAAAGGTTTTATGGCAAGTATGCAGCATTTTATTCAGCTATTCCGGCTGAAACTGGCTCAATAAATGCTGCTAGATTTATCAATTACTTATTAATGTTTTTATTAGCTGGCCTATTTGCCTTTGCCAATTTTTCTATATTAGTAAATTTTTCATATGAATCAAATATGAATATGAGTGATATTTTTCAGGAGATAGCTAAGGCTGTTTCTTCCATAGGTGGCAAAAATTTTGCTGTATTAATTTTATATATGATTATTTTGACAATTACAAATATAATGCAAGTTATATTCTCGATCACAGCGGGATCTTCTGGAATATTTGGCAGACCATCGAAAGGGAAAGTAATTTTGATATTCATAATTATTTCACTAATTGTCGGTTTAATATTTGCAAAAATTCAAGTCCTTTCTGCATCTAATTATGAAGAATCGGTATATGTAACTGTAGGTGGTACTAATATTGAAATGTTAGCTGATAATAGCAATGGTTATAGAGCTATCATAGCTCCAATGGTATACAATGTATTGATAAGTTTATCATTAGCTGGGGGAGCTTTCTATCTACACGACAGAAAACTTTCAGTAGCATAAATTTGGTGGTGTTTTATACACCCCTTTTTTATTTACAAAATCCCAATAAAGCGTATATTTTACTTAAATAAACTATATAAGGAGGGCTTATGAAAAATGCCCTATTTATCTACAATCCAAACAGCGGTCAAAAAACTATAAATGATCAATTGTCTTGGATTATTGACTATCTAAGCGAGAAAGAATATCTAACAAGTGTATATGCAACCCAAGCTCCAAGAGATGCTAGCAAGATAATTAGCAAATATGGGGAAAATTTTCAAGAAATCATTGTAGCAGGTGGAGATGGAACTCTTGATGAAGCCATAGCAGCAATTTCAAAGGCGGAAATTGATCCACTTATTTCCTATATTCCTACTGGTTCTACAAATGACTTCTCAAAGTCCTTAGAAATCCCAACAGATATAGAAAAAGCTGTAAAACTAGCAAGTCGAGGAGATCAAAAAAGAATAGATATTGGTCAAATAGATGACAAGTATTTTGTCTATGTTGCAGCCTTTGGATCAATATCTGACGTTTCCTTCAATACAGACCAAGATGCTAAGAATATTTTTGGCAGAAGTGCTTATATTATTGAAGGTTTAAAGCAAGCTTTACCTCTAACTAACATGACAAGTTATAAAATGGATGTGTTAGTAGATGATGAAAATATAAACGGTGATTTTATCCACTTTATGGTGACAAATTCTGTATCCGTGGGTGGATTTACAGGGATAACTGGCGATAATGTCTCTTTATCTGATGGAATCTTTGAGCTAACAATGGTTCGTCGTCCTCAATCTTTAGCAGATGTAAATAAAATCGTATCAGGTCTTACCAATAGAGAAGAAAACGATATGTTAATCTTCCGTCAGGGATCACATTTTGAAGTTAAGACAAACCAAAAAGTTTCTTGGTCCCTAGATGGTGAATATGGTGGCACAAGTACTTTTGCCAAAATAGATGCATTGAAAGAAAAAGTTAGGATGAGAACAGGCATTAGAGATAATCAATAGAATATTTGTATTTTATAGCATATAACATTTATGTTTTACTAGTTTCTCAGGATTTGATATAATATAAATGAGAACCTAGGAGGTAAAAATGTTTAAAATAGGCGATAAAATCGTATACCCTAACCACGGTGCTGGGGTAATAGATTCTATTGAGAAGAAAGAGTTTTTGGGAGAAGAAAAGGAATACTTTATCCTAAAAATGCCAATTGGTTCCATGGATATTTCAATCCCGATTTCAAATATAGATAAAATGAATGTCAGAGATGTTATTGACAAGGAATCTGGTGATGAAGTTCTTAGGATTTTGGATGATGACCCAACACCTATGCCTGACAATTGGAATGTCAGATATAGAGAAAATCAAGAAGTTATAAAGACTGGTGATATCTTTAAAATTGCAGAAATGGTTAGAAACCTTGCGATTTTGGATAAGGAAAAAGGCCTATCTACTACAGAAAAAAAGTTATTAAACAGAGCAAGAAGAATAATGGCCAGCGAATTAGTAATGGCAGGTTCTCTAGAAAAAGAAAAAGCAGAAGAGATGATTGATGAGTCAATCGGTCTATAAGAAAAATTAATAAGGAGCATGGATGAAGCGAATATTTCAATTAGTTATGACACTAATTGGAGCTGTGCTTGGTATTGTGATACTAAATGTAGTAAATGCCGCAAGTTTGTGGATGGAAACAAGCGGCATTATCTTTATCATCGCAAACTTCCTAGCGGGTCTAATAGGTGGAATAATTTTTTATTTAATTTCAAAGTCGCTTGCAGGTAAGTTTATAGAAAACTTTTCCAATATTGAAGGGCAAATTAGCGAAATACCTGCAAGTAAGTTGATAGTTGGAACTATAGGAGCAATAATAGGAATTTTTGTTGCAACTCTAATATCAAGACCTTTAACCAGCCTACAATTACCATATGGAGGCAATTCAATTTTTGTGCTATTATCTATTTTATTATATATCGGTTTAGGTTACTTGGGATGGAGAGTTTCTACAAAAAATTCTGACGATTTTTATAATCTTTTCAAAGGCATAAGAGATAATAAGGAAAGCAAGTCTTCTTTAAGGCATGATAAGAATAAAAATCTTGCAAGCCCCAAGATTCTAGACACATCAGTAATAATAGATGGAAGAATAGTTGATATATTGGAAACGGACTTTATAGAGGGAGACCTCATAATATCAGAGTTTGTCCTAGAAGAATTACAACATATAGCCGACAGTCCTGACGATTTAAAAAGAGAGCGCGGACGCAGGGGTCTAGATATAGTAAATGATATCAAAAATAACAACAAAACTAACCTCGTCATTGTCGATACTGACTATCCAGATATAAAAGAAGTGGATAGCAAGTTACTAAAACTAGCTCTTGACATGAACGGCAAAGTTTTTACCAATGACTACAACTTAAATAAGGTGGCTGATGTTCAAGGAATACCAGTATTAAATATAAATGACCTATCAAATGCCTTAAAACCGATAGTAATCCCTGGGGAATCTATGGAAATAGAAGTAATAAAACTTGGTAAGGGCAGAAACCAAGGTGTTGGTTACCTAGAAGATGGTACTATGGTTGTAGTTGAAGATGGGGATAAGTACCTTGATCAGAAAATTCGAGCAACTGTAACAAGTGTTTTGCAGACATCTGCAGGTCGTATGATTTTTGTTAGAAGCGAAGAGGATTAAATGTTAGATAATAAGTTTATCTCAGCTGTTATTACAGCTGCAGGTTCTGGCAGACGAATGAATAGCCAGATCAACAAGCCTTTTCTGAATATAAGGGGCAAAAAAATCATTGAATTAACTCTTGATACACTTACAAAAATAGATGTTTTTGATGAAATAATCCTTGTCATAAGAAGAGAAGATGAGGATGATATAAAGAAAATTATAAAAGGCTATGATAGAGACATAAAGTACGTTTATGGCTCTACTACAAGGGAGCTTTCAACCTTTGAAGGGCTCAAAGCCTTAAATAGCAAATGTGAACTGGTCTTAACCCATGATGGGGTAAGGCCTTTTGCAAGTAGGGAACTTTTTTATAGGGTTCTTGAAGATTTGAAATCCTACAAGGCTGTAATAAGTGCAACAAAGACCAAGGATACTATAAAAATCGTAGATGAGGATATGGTTGTTGATTTTACCCCAAATAGGGACTATGTATATAATATTCAAACACCTCAAGCCTTTGACAAAAAAATCCTTTATTCCATGTATGAAAAATACGTGAAAAGTGAATTTAAGATTACGGATGACAGCCAACTTTTTGAATTCTTCCACAGAGATATTCCGGTAAAAATTGTAAGTGGGGAATATTCCAACATCAAAATCACAACAAGAGAAGATATACTATTTGCAGAAGCCTATTTAGCAGAAAAAAGGATATGAGGATATAATGAGAATAGGAATAGGATATGACGTCCACAGACTAGCCGAGGATAGAAAATTAATCCTTGGAGGGGTGGAATTTGACTATGAATTGGGACTATTGGGACACTCTGATGCGGATGTTCTGACTCATGCCATAATGGATGCGATTTTGGGAGCTTTGGGAGAAGCTGACATTGGAAAATTGTTCCCAGATACTGATCCTAAGTATAAAAATATATCGTCCTTAATCTTACTAGATGATATAGTCAAATTAATGGATGATAAAGGTTATAAAATCGGTAATATAGATACTATAGTAATATGTGAATTGCCCAAAATTAGTCCTAAAAGAGAAAAAATTAAAAAAGTATTGGCTACTCACCTAAGAACTGACATAGAAAATGTGTCTATAAAAGCCTCCACAAGCGAAGGACTAGGATTTACTGGTGAAGGTTTAGGAATAGAGGCCAGGGCAGTAGTAATCTTGGAGGAGAAATAATGAGAAAATTAATAACAAGCGAATCAGTCACAGAAGGCCATCCAGACAAGGTCTGCGATAGGATTTCTGATGCAATCTTAGATGAATGTTTAAAACAAGATAAAAATTCAAGAGTTGCTGTAGAAACAGTAACTTCAACTGGTTTGGTTTTAGTTGTAGGAGAAATTTCAACTACAGCCTATGCTCCTATTGAGCAAATTGTAAGAGATACTATAAAAGAAATTGGATATGACGATCCAAAAGTTGGCTTTGATTACTCAAATGTTGCTGTATTAACATCATTAATAGAACAATCAGTAGACATAGCTCAAGGTGTTAACCAAGCTCAAGAATATAATTCTACAAGTGAGAAATACGACAAAATTGGTGCAGGAGACCAAGGAATTATCTTTGGCTATGCAGACAATGAAACAGAATCATATATGCCAGTATCTATAGACTACGCTCATAAGCTTGCCTATAGACTAGCAGAAGTTAGAAAAGATGGGACTCTAGATTACCTAAGACCAGATGGCAAGAGCCAAGTAACTGTAGAATATGATGATGACAAATTAGTAAGAATTGATAATATTGTAATATCAGCCCAACATACAGCAGATGTTAGCCTTGAAAAAATCCGTGAAGATATCATAAATGAAGTCATCAAAAAAGTAATTGATGAGAGTTTAATCGATGAAAATACCAAAATTTATGTAAATCCAACAGGAAAATTTGTCATAGGTGGACCAAAGGGTGACAGTGGTCTTACAGGTAGAAAGATTATCGTAGATGCATATGGTGGATATTCTAAATCTGGTGGTGGAGCATTCTCTGGAAAAGACCCAACAAAGGTAGACAGATCAGCTGCCTATATGGCTAGATATGCTGCAAAAAACATGGTTGCAGCAGGCCTTGCAGACAAGCTTGAAATAGGTATATCTTATGCCATAGGTGTAGCCCACCCACTATCAATATACGTAGATAGTTTTGGCACAGGCAAATACGATGATGAAAAACTACTTGAAATAGTAAAAGAAAACTTTGACTTTAGGCCACAAGCTATAATTGATTACCTAGACTTACAAAGACCAATTTACAAACAAACATCATCTTATGGTCACTTTGGCAGAGATAATGAAGATTTCACATGGGAAAAATTGGATAAAGTAGACAAACTAAAAAATTACTAGGAGAGATAATGGCAAGATTTAGAAGAAGTGTGGCTATAGACCTTGGTAGCTCAGAAGTATTGGTTTATCTGAACAACAAGGGCATAGTCCTAGAAGAACCGTCAGTTATTGCCATTGATGTACTAACAGATGAGATACTTGCAGTAGGAGAAGAAGCTAAAAAATTAGTAGGCAGAACTCCTGGCAATATAAAGGCCATTAAGCCTATGAAAGATGGGGTTATAGCAGACTTTCCATCAACTGAGAAAATGCTAAAATATTTTCTAGATAAGACCATTAGCAAGGCCCTCATAAAACCAGATGTCCTAATCTGCGTGCCATCAAGGTCAACCCAAGTGGAAAGAAGAGCAGTCCTTCAAGCAAGCGAAAATGCTGGAGCTCATAGGACTTATCTTATAGAAGAACCACTTGCCGCAGCCATTGGAGCTGGAGTCGACATAACAGAAGCCAGTGGAGACTTGGTAATAGATATTGGTGGAGGAACTACAGATATAGCAGTAATATCTTCCGGAGAAATCATAGTAAGTAAGTCTATACCAGTAGCTGGAATCACTTTTGATAACGCCATAAAAGATTTCATCAGAAAAAGATATGGCTTATTAATTGGTGATAACAAGGCAGAAGAGATTAAGATAAAGGCAAATAGCCTTGAAGATAATCAAACTATAGAAGTATCTGGTAGACAAATTAACGATGGACTACCAAACAAAATTATCATAACTCTTGGCGAAATTCATGCAGCCCTAAAGGCTTCTGTGGATTTGATCGTAGATGGGGTAAAAAGTGTATTAGAGCTAACACCTCCTGAGTTAGCAAGTGATATTTACGAAAAACACATAATACTCACAGGTGGAGGAGCCTATACTCTAGGCCTTAAGGATAGGCTAAGCGAAAAGTTCCAAGTTGATGTAATAATAGCAGAAGATGCGGCTAAATGCGTCATAAATGGAACTGGCAAAGCCCTAGGATGGCTTGATGAAGTTGACAAGGGGCTTGATGATGGTAGGAAAGCAAAGCAAAAAGAACTTGAAGATAAGGAAAAACTAAGGAGAAGATGATGACAAAAAAATTAGTAATGGTAAGACATGGCCAAAGTGAATGGAACCTAGCAAACAAATTTACAGGTTGGGTAGACGTTGACCTATCAGAACAAGGAACCAAGGAAGCTATAGAAGCTGGTAAAAAAATCAAAGAAGCAGGCATAGTATTTGATCACGCTCACACATCTATACTTAAACGTGCTATTAAAACTTGCAACTATGTCCTAGAATACAGCGAACAATTATTTGTACCAGTAGAAAAATCTTGGAGACTAAACGAACGTCATTATGGTGCCCTTCAAGGACTAAACAAAGCAGAAACAGCTGAAAAATACGGTGACGAACAAGTTCACATTTGGAGAAGATCTTACGATACACTACCACCAGAACTATCTGAAGAAGATCAAGAAAAACAATTAAATATGAGACAGTTCAAAAATCTTCCAAAAGATGTAATTCCAACAGCTGAAAACCTAAAAGTAACACTAGATAGAGCTCTACCATATTTCTTTGACCACATAGCTCCACAACTACTAAAAGATGAAACAATCCTAGTAGCAGCTCACGGAAACTCTCTAAGAGCATTGGCAAAGCATATCGAGTCAATCTCAGATGAAGACATCATGGACCTAGAAATCCCAACAGGCCAACCACTAGTATACGAACTAGATGATGACCTAAAAATGATAAATAAATATTATCTATAAAAATTATTAGACTTGCTTAGGCAGGTCTTTTTTTGTGTAGGTATATACAAGAATATTTAAATTATATTGGCCGGCACAATAAATTTATATAAAGATATCTTTACAAAATCTCCTTGAAAACCTATAATATTATATAAGAAAAAGGAGTATGTATGAAAATAGCATCTGTTGAATATGAAAACGGTGTATCACAAATTTTGAATGCTCATTATGACAAGAATCAAGTACTTGTTGATAAGTTTGATAAATTGGAAGATTTGGTTGACAGGGACCTAACGGACTATGAACTAATCCTCGTAGATATGAGCCACAACAAATGTTTACAAGTTATTCACTATATAAAACAAACCACCAATATACCAGTAATATACCTAACTGATAGACATAGCAACAATCCCTATGAGCAGAAAATCGACGATAAAGATTTTGTAATTCATTCAAATACTAGGGAAGAATTTATAGATAGCGTCTTTAGAAAAGTTCAAGAAATTAATGATACAAATATTATAAACCTAGGTTTTTGCACCATGGAAGAGGACAATGGGATTTTTAGGATTGGAAATGATATTCTAGATTTGACCAAGTTTGAAATTGCAATATGTGCAGTACTAATTTCAAATATGGGTAAGACTCTTTCAAAATATGAAATAGTAGAGCAAATGGGAAAAAAGGGTCTTAAAACCACAGAAAGATCTGTAAGAGAGCATATAAGAAAGATAAGATTAGAATTTAAAAAAGCTGACTTAAATCCAATTGAGACTGTAAATCGTAAGGGCTATAGGTGGGTACTTGATTCTTGTACACCTTAGAAAGGGTGAATAATGGATTATAATTTAGCCTATATAGGTAATGAAATAAGGACTATAAGAAAAGAAAAAAAACTAACCCAAGAGGATTTGGCCTTTGCTGCTGACTTATCAGTAGATACAATAAGGAGGCTTGAAAGCGGAAAGGTAGATATAAAGCTTAGCTCTTTATTGGTTATTTTAGAAGAGCTGGGTCTTGAATTTTACACTATATTCAATTCTTTTCAAGGATCTACATGGTCGTATATAGATGATTACATAACTGATCTAGATTATTATATGGGTGAATTTAACTATGAAAAAGTAGAGGAAACATTAGGAGAATTTGAGAAGATAAATAAAGATACTCTACCTAATTTTTATCAAAAAAAATATAGTCAGTATCTTAAATTTTACCAATCTATAATTTATAATCCGAAAAGAAGTAGCAAAAGTTTTATAAAAGGTCTAAATGAGGCTATGGTCATATCTCATAAAGACTTTAAGATTAAAAAGTATAAAAATTATAACTATACAAATTTCGAATACAGGATATTATCTGCTATGGTCCCTTATTATAGGGAGAATGGAGACATTGGATTTAGCTACGACATACTACTATTTATATTAAATAATATAGGTGAAAATAATAATTTATATCCGAAAATATCTTATAATATTAGTAGGTCATATAGCAATGATGGTGATGTTGAAAAAGCGTTAGAGTGGAATAAAAAATCTATCGATTCATCTATTAGAAATAATGACACTATTAACTTGATTAATTCATACTATCAGAGAGGAGATATTCTTTTTAAAGAGAAAAACCCAGAGTTTTTATCATATTTAAATAAATCTATGGACTTATGTTTACTAACAAATAGGCCAGAATTAAAAGAAAAATTTAATAAATTAATTTATAAAGATAAGTAACCATGCTTTAAAGCCGGTTTTTATTAAGTTAATATTAGAAAAATTCAAATCATTTTTGATATTAATTAATAAAAACTGGCTTTTTGTGTACTTATCAGCATTTGTATTGGCTTTTTTATCATGCACATAGGCTATTAAATAATATTTTAAAATCTTTTATAATAAAGACATAGAATAAGTGTACACTTTCTATTCTAAAAATATAAATGGGAAGATTAATTATGAAAAATAAAATAAAAGCATTAGCGGTAGCAGGACTAATATTATTTAGTACGCCAGTTTCTTTTGCGGCTCAAGAGTATAGCTTTGATTCATTAAACAATGATGTGGTTACAGTAGAGTCAGAGAGTGTTAGCACTTATTCATCAAAAAACTACGACAGTGGAGTTAAGGACTGGCTAGGTGGAAAGTGGAGACACGGAGTTAACAGTTCCCATGTGTGGTCACAATTTTATCATGGAAGTAAATATCATAATACCAAGGTAAAGGGTGCAGGCGGAAGGTTTGGAAAATCTGGTAGAACTGCTCCTGGTAAAAGAGCTTATGCTAGTTGGGAAAAAGCATTATTTGGTAATGAAGCATATGCAAATGTAGAATAAAGTATTGTTAAGTCAACTTGTATAAAATCTTTTGATTTTATACAAGTTGGTTTTTATAAGGTAGTAAAGCTATGAAAAAAATACTAAAGATACTAATAACAATAACATTCATCCTAAGTTCCTTAACTTATTTTTATTACATAGATAGCAATCAGGCTATAGGTAAATTTTCTGATTTTGATAAGTTTGTAAATCTTGTCGACTATAATGATGAGGATATTAGAGATGACATTGCTAAAGCTGCATCAGATAATAATATCAATTTAATAAAGTTTGTCAAGAAGTCTAGAGTTGGTAAAAAAGAAAATATGGATGTAGATGCTTATTTATTTTTAAGTGATCCGAGTAGTTTTAATAAGTCCCATAAGGACTTAAAGATAAATGAAGATTTCAATACTTCTAATAAATTTGATAGCATAAGTTCTAATAATCTTTTAACTAAAAACAATATAGATATAAAAAAGTATGAAGATATCGACATAGATAATATATCTGGAGACTATGCTATAAGTGGAAATCAAAATAATGTTGAATCATTTATAGATGATTTGAAAGCTTATGCAGATATTGTACAGACACCTGATTATATGAGTACTTCTGAAATGACTATGAAAGAATTTTTCTTAATACTTGTCATTAATTTGATTAGTATTTTTGCTACTATATTTGCTTTGCTTATTTATAATAGAAGCCTAGTTAAGGAATTATCTATATCTCTCCTATTTGGATATGATGATAAGAAGATTTCCGCAAGTAAGTCTATAGGTCTTATGGCGATTCCTATATTAATAACTTTAATAATTGATTCGGCCTTGCTCTTTAGCTTAGTTAGTCCAGATAGCATTGGTGGATTTTTGATAGCTATGAATCCTATGTATATATTTATTTTATTATTTGCTTTAGTAATATTTTTATTAGAATTTATCCTATTATTATATAAAACAAATCATGAAGATATATTAAGTGTATTAAAGGGAGAGAGAAAGGTTTCTGCTAAGTTTTTATCTATATTCAAAATAATATTTGCAGGCTCTTTAGCTTACTTATTAGCTATCACTTTCTTTTCTTTAAAAGACTATAAAGATGTAAATGAATATTTAAGTGATTGGGACGATGCAAAATCATACGCCAACATAGCCACTGGTACGCCTTGGCAATATGTAGTTGATGAGGACGATTATAAATATAAAGAATTAGTTGCAAAACCTACAGAAGACTTGGCTAGACTTTTGATAGATAGAGGGGCGGTATTGTTCCTAAATCCATACCAAGATATTGAAGGATTAAATATTGATGATGATATGTTTGGAGAATATAAGTTAAACAATGGTAGCTTTGCTTTCATTAACCACAATTACCTTACAAAGTTTGATATATTAGACGATAAGGGGCGTGCTTTAGATACTAAAGCAAAGGAAAATGAATGGGTTATTTTAGTTCCGGAAGATACCAAGCTTACTGATCAAGATTTAGAGGATATCAAAGAAAAACAAATATTTGAATCTAAAAATAGTGATGATTTAGTTGAGAATATTGTAAAAATAAAAAGTGACCAAAAGCTACCAAGCCTAGATTCCAGAGCTAGGATAGATCAGCCTTATGCAGACAATTATGTTTACATTTTAATAAATGAGGACGGACTTAATTCAGAAGAAGGCTTACTGTCTAAGGGATTAGTTAATTGGCAGCTACACCCTTATCTAGATAAGGGTGATGAGAGTCTAGGAGACTTAAAGGAACTAATATCCACCACACCAGCTAGTAAGTATGTTCTTTGGATAGAGACAGCCTATGACTATGTAGAATACCAGGTTCAAAGATACAAAAATGAAACTATAATTTATATTATAGCTTCAATCATCCTAATATATATTTATTGGGTTATAGTAAAGACAGACCATAAAAATTACTATTTAAACTACGGAGATGAAGCTGCAGTAAAGAGCTTATTTGGTTATCCTTTTAAGGATATCCACAAGGCTAAGATAAGATCTATGGCTTTGTCATATTTATTAGCCCTAGCTATTTATTATATAGTACTAAGACTTAGTGTAATGTTTGGCGGATTAGGTTTTTATACTCCTCGAGAAGGTTGGACTAATGGGATAGTTTTAATTGGATTTGGTCTTAGCTTTCTTCTATTTATAATATGTACCATTATTGAAGTAGATATGTTAAGAAAAGATGGTAGTTTGATTAAAAAGTTTAAAGGAGGATAAATAATGAAACCCCAAATAAGCTTAAAAAATATAAATAAAACTTATGGTGACCACAATGTACTTAAAGATGTAAATCTTGATATATATCCTAAAGACTTTATAACTATTTTTGGGAAAAGTGGTAGTGGTAAGTCTACTTTGTTAAACATCCTAGGCACTCTAGAAAGTTATGATAGTGGTAGCATAGAAAGCTTCGGTTATTCTGACCCCTACAAAAATGTTAGTAAGGCTATGATGATTAGAAGGGAGAATATAGCATATTTATTTCAAAATTTTGCCCTGGTAGATAATATGACAGTTAAAGAAAATATAGATATAGCCTTAAAATATAGTGAATTTAAAAATAATAAGAAAGAAATAAATAAAACATTAGATAAGTTAGGTATAGCTGATAAACTAAATAACAAGGTTTATGAGCTATCAGGTGGAGAGCAACAAAGGGTTGCTATGGCAAGGGTTTTGCTAAAACCATATGATGTTTTGCTAGCTGATGAACCCACAGGATCTTTAGATGAATTTAATAAGAGAATTTTAATGCAAGTACTTATAGAGGAAAATCGTAAGGGAAAGAGTATAGTGGTAGTAAGCCATGATAAAGATTTCACAAGTATATGTGATAAGACTTATGAGATAATAGATAAAAAATTGGAGGTTATTAAATGAAGAGAAGTAAAACTAAGCCAGCCTTATTTATACTAATAGGCCTAATAATTGTAGTTCTTATATCCTACTTTATAAAAGGAAATAATAAACCATCATCAGTTATAATAGAAAATGATACAAGTCAATCACTTGAAGCTGTAGGCATTTTTGATGATAGCCAAATCCTTATTTGTAAAGACGAAAATAATAATTACCTGATACCAAATAATCTTTTTGCTAATGGAGGAACTTTTAGGATAGTTGCCAAAAAAGACAGCAAGACTTACACTAGTAGAGAAATAAAGATTAAAGAGAATGATAAGATAAAGATAATAAACATTAAAGGTGATGAGCTTATCTTAGAAAATCAAACAAGTGGAGAAAAAAAGGCACTAGATTTACCTGATATAAAAGACTGGAATATGAGCAAAAATAGTGATAATATTAAGGCGGATTTTAGTTCGGATACAAGCTATAATTATACCTTGTATGTACTAGGTAAGGATGGAGAGCTTGGAACATCAGATACTTTAAATAACGGTAAAGAAGTTAGTGCAAGTTGGGAAGCTGGAGAAAATATGACTTCATTGGTTAAGTTTGACTTAAGATAGACTTGAAAAACATTTTCCTTGTGATATAATAATGTTAAGAGCTTAATAAATTATGCGCACTGCTAGGCTTAAACTTTTTGGTCCTCGACGCTTCGCGTCTGCGGTTTTCCGTGCTTGTTGGCACGGGCCCTCTCAGGACGCCGGGCAGGCGTGATTCGGGGTAAGGTGAAATTCCTAAACCGGCAGTTATAGTCTGCGAGCCTTTATGGTTGATTTGGTGCAATTCCAAAACCGACAGTATAGTCTGGATGAGAGAAGTATACTTTATAATACTTTATTATTTGTTTGAGTGTAAAGACTTAATCTAGTAATTTGGATATTACCCTGAGAAATCGGGGTTATTTTTATGCCCCAAATTAGGAGGTATTTATGAATCAAAGTAGAAGTTCTAGTAAATCATTTTCTTTAGACCGTTTAGTAAAAGTAGGTATTTTGGCAGCACTTGCCTATGTTTTGATGTTTGTGCAAATGCCGATTCCAATAGCGCCACCTTTTATGAAACTTGACTTAGCTGATGTGCCAGCACTAATAGGTGGCTTTGCCATGGGTCCTTGGTATGGAGTTTTGATCCAACTTATCAAAAACGTACTTAACCTATCAAAAACTATGACAGGTGGAGTTGGAGAACTATCAAACTTTATTGTAGGCTCAACCTATGTTTTAGTATCAGCTTATATCTACAAAAACAAAAAGACTAAAAAAACTTCTATAATAGCTTTAGCCTTTGGTGTACTTGCAATGACAGCCCTTGCAACCCTATCAAATGCTTTTATAGTTTTCCCAGTTTATGGAAAAGTAATGCATATGGACCTTGAAGCTTTTGCTGGCATGGTAGGAGGCAATGGCCTAGTAAATAACTATTTCACACTTATGGTATTTTCTATAGCACCATTTAATATAATAAAAGGAACAGTGGAAGCTATTGTGACTGAGCTAATATATAAGAGAATATCACCGATAATCAAATCATACTAAATTAGATCCCTAGTAATATGACCCCTTAGAGTTGGACCAAGCAACTTTAAGGGGTTAGTTCATAAAGCTAGGGGCCTTTTTTGTTTATAAATCTACTTATTAATAGTATAATAGATGGATAAAGAGGTTTTATGATAATAAATAATTTGGACGAGATGAGAGATTTTGCTAAGCAATTTTCTTCATCTCTTAGGAAAAATGATTTTATAAATTTAATAGGCGATATGGGTGCTGGCAAAACTACTTTTACTGGTTTTCTTTGTGAAAATTTTGCCATCTACGATTCATCATCTCCAACATTTGCCCTTGTTAATATCTATGAGGGTGATATTTTGATTTACCACTTGGATTTGTATCGTTTGGATGATCCAGATGAGCTTTTGGATATTGATTATGAAACTTATTTTTATCCACAAGATGCCATTACCATCATAGAATGGGCAGAAAACGCTGGCGACTTCTTGCCGGATGGAATGATAAATCTAGAAATCAAGAAGCTTGATGGGGAAAAGAGAGAAGTTAGCATAGCAAATGATTCTATAAGGGGGCGTGAAATAAATGAATATCTTGGCAATTGACACTTCAACTATGATTTCTACTGTGACTATTGCAAGTGATAATGAAATCATTGGTGATTTTAACGTAAACCAACAAAAAACTCACAGCGAGTCCTTGGTGCCTATGATTGAAAGTTTATTGGACCTACTTGGAATGACCATGGAAGATATAGACGCATTTGTGATTTCGCAAGGCCCAGGATCTTTTACAGGCCTTAGGATTGGCATGACTGTTGCCAAAACCCTAGCCCAAGTTAATGACAAAAAACTAATTCCTGTATCCACACTTCTTGCCCTAGCTAACAACTCATCAAGCAAGTCTTTAAAAGCTCCTATGCTAGATGCCAGGGGAAATAGAGTCTATGCCGCAGTCTATGACAAAGATGACAAGGAGATTATCAAAGAAAACCTATACGAGATAGAAGATTTTGTAGAACTTGTAGATGCTTTAGAAGAAGAAGTTGAACTAATTGGGGAGATTAGTGGCAAATATTGTGATAGATTTAAAAATGCCACAAGGCTTCCAATAAACTTCAACAATTGCATAGGCAAGTCATTAATAAGACTTGGACTTATAAATATAAACGAAGACTACAAGCTTTTTGAAATAAGGCCAAACTACCTAAGAAAATCTCAAGCTGAAAGAGAATACGAAAAAAAGAACAAGGCATAAGCTTATGATTAGAAAAATGCAAACTAATGATATAGACAGAGTCTACGAAATTGAAAACCAGGCATTTTTTGAACCATGGTCTAAGAAAAACCTCATCAAAGACCTTGAAACAAACACATTCTTAGAACACTTTGTCTATGAAGAAGAGGGAAATATTCTAGGGTTTTACATAGCAAGCCAGGTCCTAGACGAGGTTGAAATTTTTACCATTGCTGTTGACAAGGACTACCAAAATTGTGGTATAGGTTCAAAACTTTTGGACCATTTGGTGGCTTGGGCAAAGGATGAATCAGTCAAAAAAATTTGGCTAGAAGTTTCTACAAAAAACCAAGCTGCAATAAGTCTTTACCAAAAATTTGATTTCAAGGTCATGGGTCTTAGGAAGAATTATTACCAAAAACTTGGCGAAGATGCCTACAATATGATGAAGGAAATACAATGAGCGATTTTTATACTATTGGAATTGAAACAAGTTGTGATGACAGCTGTGTTGCAATTTTAAAAAACGAGAGAGATCTTATAGTAAATTTAATATCATCTCAAATAGATATCCACACTCTATTTGGGGGAGTGGTGCCAGAAATAGCAAGTAGAAAGCACCTTGAAGCTATAAATCCCCTTATAGAAAAGGCTCTAGCAGATGCTAATCTTAGCTATAGTGATATTGATTTAGTTTCTGTCACCAAGGGACCTGGACTTATGGGATCTTTGCTAGTGGGAATATCTGCCGGAAAGGCTCTATCACTTGCAGCAAATAAGCCAATGATTGGGGCCAACCACATGGAGGGCCATATTTGTGCCAACTACCTTGCCCACAAGGATTTGAAACCACCATTTGTAACCTTGGTTGTAAGTGGTGGCCATACATATCTGGTCAAGGTCAAATCCTACACAGACTATGAAGTTGTCGGAAAGACCCGTGATGATGCAGCTGGTGAATCTTATGACAAGGTTGCGAGAAAGATGGGCTTAGGCTATCCTGGTGGACCCAAAATAGATAAGCTTGCCAAAGAGGGCAATCCTCAGGCTGTAGATTTCCCAAGGGTTATGTTAGAAAAGGATTCCTATGATTTTTCTTTTTCTGGCCTAAAGACAGCTGTAATCAACTATATCCACCAAATGGAGCAAAAAAATATAGATTTTAATAAGGCTGATGTTGCAGCAAGTTTCCAAGATGCGGTAGTTGATGTCTTGGTAGACAAATCAATGAGGCTTATTAAAGAAAGCGGTTATGATAAACTTGCCCTAAGTGGGGGAGTGGCTGCAAACTCTAGACTTAGAGGAAGACTAGAAGAAGAGTGCAGAGAAAATAACATTAAATTTTATTACCCACCTATAGAACTTTGCACAGACAATGCTGCAATGATTGCTATGACAGGATATTTGCACTATCAAGCAGGAGAAGTTAGTGATAAATTTATGAAAGTTTATCCTAATCTGGAAATATGATTTATGAGAAGAAAAAAACGCGATGGCGACAATTCATTAAAAAAATATAATAGCATGAAAAAAATCTCTACTATACTGTGGATTTTGACAGGTCTTGGCGTCTTGGTTTTTGGCATATACTTTAGGGAAATTTTTGAAATTGTCTTTGGTATAGCTGGCGTGATTTATGGCATTTATAATCACAGAACGAAAATTACTAGCCTTACAGCTGTATATAGGATAGAAAAAAACAAGCTTAGCTTTCTTGCTCTTTGCATAGTAATATATTCCTTGGTCAATCCCTTGGCCAATATAGCTGTAATCTATGACTTGTTTAAGAGAGATTATGTGATAAATGGAGGATTTGATGAAAAAACACTTTAAAATTTTTTGTCTAATCCTTGTTTTTATGCTTGTGGCTACAGGCTGTGTCAAAAGAAGATATGACCAATTAGAAGCTAGGAGAAAAGGAGTTTCTACTAACAAGGTAAAAACTTCTTCTGATAACTTCAATCCTGATGACATAGACAAGTTTGATGTTGATTCCTACCTCATATGGTATAAGAATTTGGAAAATCCACCAAAGTTGGACCTAGAAGCAAACAAGGCTCCAAAGCCAATGACTAATAAAGAAATGGTCGACGATTTCAACTATGTTTTTAAGGAACTAAAAGAAAATTATCCTTTCTTTGAGGCCCTAAAAAGAGAGAAAAACATAGACTTCATAGGTGACTATGGCAAATACCTAAAGAGAATCAAAGAGGCTAAAAATGACCAGGAATTCATAGATGAAATGGCTGGTATTATGGGAGAGTTAAACAACCACCACGCTAGAATTGCCGATCAAAATTATGTAGATAAGACTGTCAAATATTATGCCAAAAACTGGAACAGCCCATCAATTTATTACGAGTTTTTGAAGCTAAACAAGCAAGTTGTCAGAAATAGATATGGACTAAAGGGTGAGCAGACAGCTAGTGAAACAAGCATAAGTAATAGAGCTTCCGGATCTATATTAAATCAAGACAAATCTGCCAATATGACCTTGGACACAACAAACGAGGGGATAGCCATACTAAAAATAAAACAAATGGTCGATCCTCAAAGTGTCAAAGAAGATGAAGCTGTTTTGGACAAGTTCTTAAAAGATAAACACCTTTACAAGGCTCTAGTAATTGATATCCGCCAAAACTATGGGGGCAATGCAGAATATTGGCAAAAATTCTTATTGCCAAAGATTTTACCTAGCCAAAAATCTGTAACAAATCATTTGTTTTTTAAAGATTCACCAAGGGCAAAGCTGATATTAGCTGACGATACCCTAAATGTAGAATCCATAAAAAACGTGGATATATCGGCAATAAAATTGGATCATGCCAATGATATCAAAGATTTTGATTATTATATTAGAGATACCATAAGCATCAGTCCAGACGAAAGTGAAAAAGACTATGGATTTGATGGCAATATATATTTGCTAATAGATAAGGCAGTATTTTCTGCGGCAGAGGGCATGGCAAGTTTTATGAAATTCTCGGATGCTGCAACCTTAATAGGCGAAGAAAGTGGTGGAGACGGGCTAACACTTGGAGTGATAAACGACGTTATGCCAAACTCTGGTTTAGTATTCACCTACACCAACACCCTAGGCTATGCTCCAGATGGAACAATTAATGCAGAAGAAAAAACAAAGCCAGATATAAAATCTAGCTCATACAAGGACACTATTGATACAATAATTGAAATAGAAAATGGGAATTTTTAGGCAAAGAAAAAGAGGACTGTCAATCAAGATTGTGATTGATTCAATCCTCTTTTATTTTTATTTTCTCATATCTCTTGAATTTTTCTTCATAAAGTAGTAAGCAATAATTGCAATTACGAGAATTATTGCAACAGTCCCTAGACCTTTGATTCCTGTTTTTACAACTGATCCAGCATTTGTATTTGTCTTATCTGGCTGAGCTTCAGATTCTTTGAACTCTTCTTTTTCCTCTTTTTTATCATCCTTATTTGTTTCAGTAGCAAGTTGTGGTGATTTTGTAGACTTGTTATCAATTGTAACAGTTTTTGGAGTTTCTATTTCTTCAGAGCTTGTTTCATCATTGCTAGAATCACTAGTTTGACTAGAACTTTCGCCCTCTTGACTAGCCTCGTTTAGAGCTTTTTCTGTAAATGGATATAGCCATGAGGATTTGTCTAGATTTGGAGTAAAGTTTTCTGAACTTTCAAGTTCGCTTTCAGAAATTTGTCCATTCTTGTCTGTATCAATTAGGTCCAATTCCTTTTTTTGGTCATCTGTAAGCTCGCTGTACTTATTTTTTGTCTTTTCATTTGTCAAAAAGGCAGAATCACTTTCGGAACTTTCAGACTCCATATTATCGCTATCAATGCTTGTAGTTTCAATAACTTCATTTTCATTAACTTGTGTGATACTTGTATCATTTGAAGAATTGAATTTTTGGTTTTGGGCAATTTCTTCAGTCAAAATCAAGTTCCCATCGAAGCTTAGCTTATCTTCTGTTTGCAAGAAATCTTGTAAAATCTTGTAGGCAGCTTCTTGGTCAAAATCCTTGTTTTTTACATCGTAAATAACTTCCTTATACTTATCCTTTGTTTTATCATCAGCAAGTTCATAAGACTTTGAATTAAGAATAGCTTTTTGGAACAAATCCAAATCTTTTGTATTGGATTCAAATAATAGGCCTTTATCAAGATAAGCCGTCAATTGCTTGTCTATATCTTCTTTTTCGCTATCAGTTAATGATAACTTTTCTTTTATATTATATAGGCTTATGATTTCAGAAAGCTTGTCGCTTTGTGTTTTGATACTTTCCATATCATCAGCATTTAAGATATGGGTGGATTCTTCGATTATTTTATCGTTAGAAGCATCATCAGCCTTTTTTAATAATTCAATATTTTCAGCTAATTTAAGCCTATCTTCATATTCTTGGCCAAAATTAATAAGGTCTTTGTTTGCTTCATACTCTTTGATTTCTCTAGCAGAAGCCTTATCGAAGTTTGGCAAAGCTTCCAGCTTATTATCAATTTCACTGATTATTATATTTTCATCTAATTCTTGAGCACTAGCATCGCTTACTGTAGCCAAGCATAAGCTAAAGGCTAGGGCTCCGAAAAATTTATTTATTTTCATAATATACTCTCTTTTATCCTTATATTATCTCTTCTTATTATTATATTAATAAGTGGTGAAATTTCAATAAAAAAACTAGGGCAATACCCTAGTCAAACTATAGTTAAAATGAAAGGCACAAAAGTAAGTATCCAAATCGCAAGGAATTACTTGATTTCTGGAGTAGTAAATTGTGCTTTTTCAATTTAATATTATTCGTTATTTACTTTAAATATTAGCCTTGAAGTCCCTCGGCTTGTCTTAGCATGTTTTCTACAACAATGTCGTGGATTTCGCCAAGGCTTGCTGCATATTCTAGGATTTCCCAAGGTCTATTGGTGTGAAAATGGATTTTGATTAGTTCTTCATCACCTACAGCAAGAAGGCTATCACCCTCAAAGTTTGCTGTGATGTGGTCAAAAATCTCATCTTCGTCTAGATCTTCTCCTGCTATTAGCATTTGTGTATCAAATTTAAAATCTCCTATGTCTACCATAAATCCTCCTAATTACTATTTCCTTGTTTTAAATTTCTCTTTAGTTCTTCTTCTAGCCTTGCTATCTCAGCTTGGGCAAGGCTTCTGTTTTTCTTGCCCTCAATTTGTATATTTCTAACTTCTTCTATAGTTGAAATCAATTGATCGTTGGTGTGCTTGATTGTATCCAGGTCAATTATACCACGTTCAGTTGCCTTTGCTGTTTCTATAGTATTTTGTTTTAGAGTATCAGCATTTTTTCTTAATAATTCGTTTGTAAGGTCAGTCACCCTTTGTTGGCTTCTGATGGCTTGATTGGTGTGGTTCATGCCAAGGGCCAAGACCATTTGGTTTTTCCAAAGTGGGATGGTATTTACAATTGTGGTTTGGATTTTTTCTGCCATAATTGAATTTGATGATTGAACCATCCTGATTTGTGGAGCCATTTGTATAGAAACCATACGGGTCAAATCAAGATCGTGAAGTTTTTTTTCAAATCTATTGGCTTGAGCCTTTAGGTCGTTTACTTTCTGGGCATCCAAAGGCAAGTTTGATTCGTTAGCCTTGGATTCAAGGGCTGGAATTTCACTAGCGTAAGTTTCCTTTAGTTTTCTATTGCCAGCTTCGATGTACATGGTGATTTCTTTGTAGTATT
Source organism: Anaerococcus provencensis (assembly GCF_000312365.2). Taxonomy (GTDB): domain Bacteria; phylum Bacillota; class Clostridia; order Tissierellales; family Peptoniphilaceae; genus Anaerococcus; species Anaerococcus provencensis. The sequence continues at coordinate 501,967 of NZ_HG003686.1, forward strand.
CTTCGTTTAGATCATACATTTGATCTAGCATAGAAATATCTTTCATCAAGGTTATTTGATGGTTTTCCAATGTCTTTGCAACTTCGTCAATATTTTTTTCTGCTGATTGGTAGCGGTATTTCATATCCTCAATCTTATTGACTTGTTTTTTCAAAAATCCTAGTGGTCCACTAGTTTCTTCTCTATCCATTGATTTGATATCCATTACAACAGAATCGAGCAAGTCCCCAATTTCTCCCAAGTCCTTGTTTCTTACTGTATCTAGAGTTTTTTCGGAGAAGTTTGAAATCTTCTTTTGTGCTCCAGACCCGTATTGAAGGATGATATTTGTATTATCCAAGTCAATTTTCTTGGAGAAATCATCAATCATTTTTTCTTCTTCAGGTGAAAACTTAATATTGTTTTCTACTAGATCTGGTCCTTCATTAGTTATACTTTCAAGCTTATTGTCATTTTCATTATCGCCGTCAAGGGTTAGTTTTATATCACTCATTTACTCCTCCAATCATTGTATTTAAGTCCTTCTTGATTTAAAAGTAGGTTTATTGTGTCAATATCGGCCTTAATCTCCATGGTGCTATCGCTTAGAAAATCTAATTGTAATCTTTCAAAAGCGTTAGTCAGATCAACTATTGTTTCATCTATTTGTTCCATTGATTTTAATATTTTTGAGTTCTTTGATGTTATTTGCTCAAACTCGTAATATGCATTTATAAGTTTTACGCTTGTTGGTAAATAATATTCAGAAAATTTATTTAATCCATGAGAACTTTCAGGATGGTTTTCGATTACTTTAAGGATATTTTTGCTTGAATTTTCTAAATCTTCTATGTGGCCGATAAAGTTTTTATTTTCAATTTTATTTTTAACCAAGTTTATGGCAACTAAATCTTTATTTGCAGAATCGATTATTTCCTTAGAACGCACTAGATTAATTTCTTCTAAGTTTTGTTCATTTGAAATTTGCCTGATATCCGAAGCTTCAGATAATATCTCGTTTTTTCGTTCTTTGTACAAGCTATAGGTTGGAATATCTAGGATAAAAAGAGACTTATTTTCAACTATTCTTGCCTCTGGGAAATAGTCTTCTTTTATCATATGCCTTAAGTCGCTATATGTTTCTTCAATGTCTTGGTCTACTGAGTTTGCCAAATCGTTAATGGAAATGACTTTATTCCCATTAAGCTCTCTAATATATCTCCTATAGTTTTTTTCAATTCTTTCGTATTCCAATTTTCCTCTATATCCTGTAAGCATAAAAACTATAGAAATAAAAAGAGAAATTATAAAAATTATTAACCAAGATGATAGGTCACCAAATATCCAAGCTATAAACATTAATAGAATAATCACGAAACTAATAACAGAAAAGATAATGCCAAGGGCTAGCATTCCATTAGCTCTATTGATTTCCTTTGCAGGAAGTCTAAAGAGTTTTTCTTCTATTTTATTATCTTTTTCTGTAGACTCATCTACCAGTCTAATGCTATATCTGCGTTTTTTCATAATTTCCCCAAGTTAAATTAATTAGCTCTCCCAATCATCTTCTGCGTAACCTTCTTGGTTAAGAAGTAAGTTTATTGTGTCAATATCAGTCTTTACATCCATGGCTCTATCAGCTAATAGTTCCACTTTGATTTTGTCAAAGGCTTCTGCTATTGTCAGTATTGATTCGTTGATTTGATTCATTGAATTTACGATTTTCTTATCATTTGTGCGCATCATTTCAAAATCGTTGTAAGTTTCGACAAGTTTTGCAGCTGTAGGCAAGTAGTAGTCAGAAAACTTGTTTAGGGCATAGGACTTGTCTGGATACTTTTCTACTATATTTAATATATCCACTGAATTTTTGATAAGTTTATCTACATTGATTCTGAAATTAGCATCGTTAGTCCTAGCTTGACTTAGTTTTATCCTGTCAAGAGAATTCTTACCCTGGTTTATGATTTCCTTTGCTCTTTCAAAGGATAGATCTTCTACCAAGACTTCGTCTTCTTCTTCTTTATTACTTGTCCTAGCTTGAGGAAGCTCCTTGCTCTTTTCTTTGTAAAGCCTAAAGGTAGGGATATCTAGGATAAATAGGGAGTCGTCTTCTACTATACGAGCCTGGTAAAAGTATCCTCTTTTCATCATCTTCATAAGGTCAGAGACGGTTTTTTCTTCGCTTTGGGCAACGGAACTTGCCAAATCTCTAATAGAAATAACTGTATTGTTGCCGAGTTCTCTTATAAATCTCACGTAGTTATTGGTTAGCCTAAAGTATTCTTTAGACGCTTTCCAAAATACATAGGGAAGTCCAATAGTCATCATTATTAGAAATATTAAAAATAAAAAACTATCAAAGCCACCCATAAAAGCGAATTCATCCACATAAAAAATAAAACTTGCTAGACCAAAGCCTATTGCCGATAGGATTGAAAAAACCTTATAGGTCTTAGCCTTGGCGAGTTCTGGTGGTTTTTGGGCACAAACCTCATTGTTTCTGGTCTGTGGCAAATTTTCTTTAGACCCTTTTGATTTTGTAAAGCTTCTGATAGTTGCATTTACAGAATCTTTTATTGTATTTCCAATCTCATCAAAATCGATGTCAGATAGTATGTCATTTATTTTAAAATTGTTCTTGTTATCACTCATACACTCTCCTTAGAAACTTACCATAATTATACCTTAAAGCTTGATATATTTAAACGAAAATCAATTATTTTAAATTTAATTCTTCAAATCTATAATCTTATCAAATTTATCTTTTACTTCTAATATACTTTCTCTATTGCCAAAGACACATATATTCTCTTCGCCAATAGCGGTTTTAAAGAGCTTTTTATATTCTTTGATTTCATCAAGCTTTGCGTATTTGATATCAGCAAGGATTTTTTCATGGTCTACAGGATTTTCTTTTTTATACCTTGCATAATCCTCGTCGGCCAAAGCTTGTGGTGATTTCGGTCTTAAAAATGTACCCATTGAAGAGATTTGTTGGTTTTCAAAGTCTATATGGCTAAGTGCTATGTTTTCTGTTAGGGATGGAATTTGTCTATAAGTTTCCAAGGTTTTTAAGATGTGTGGGTCTCTATAGGAATATGCTGACAAAAGTCCTGCCTTATTTATAGTAAGACCACCACCGTATGCGCCTGCCTTGGCACGGATTAGCTCATATAGGTATGGGTTTGATAGTATAGAACTTGCTAAAACTAACTTACCTTCAAAGTTATGACCGTATTTTTTGATATCAGCACTTTGACCTACATAATTGACATTGGCATCTGACATGACAGCTTCTTTGTAAGATTTTGGAGAAAATTCAATTTCAACCTTATCTTTTTTATCCTCAAGGTTGTCAAAACTTGTATTTATTATTTCTTTAACTTTTATAAATTCATCTTTTGAACAAGTTATATTTATTTCAAAATCATTTGAAAATAACTTAGCATAAATTTCCGTAATCTTATCGTGAAAGTCATCAAAATTATTTTTTGCTTGGTCAATCACTTCTTCCAAAAATAGGTAAGATCCTATGCCAGATAGCTCATCTCTTAACATAGTAGCCATATCAATGTGGGCATTTGCTCTGTTTATGGCAAGTATGTGTCCTTGATCGTACATTCCTGATGCAAAATATGCCTTTTTCATCCTTAGTATTTCAAGAATTCTCTTTTGGTTGTCAAATTTAGAATTTAACATGAATTCATTCATCAGTTCCAAAGCTTTTGCGAAAGACTTGGATGTACTAATAAAGGAAACTTTTTCTAGCCTTGCAAGGTCATTTTCATTAACATTTATAAATGAATTTGAAAAGTTTGGACTTGCTAAGTGTTGGAACAAGACGTCATCAATTTGTGTATAGGCCATATTACTTGTATCGACAGATCCCATAAAGTCGTTTATTAGAGATAGGTATTGCAATTCTCTTAAATCTAAGTGGTCGATATTAAAGTAAAGGGAAGTGTAGATAAGGCCAGCTGTGTCCATATCGTGGTAGATAAACTTATCATCTATCAGATCTCTTGGAGTTTGGTCAACTTTTGTAGGTACATCGTCAATGTTTAAAACTGGAATACTTGCCTTTTGTTCCTCGGTGTCAGCTGTATTTTGGTGGATTTCTAGTTTTTCTAGATCTTTTTTGATTTTTTGTAATTCTTCCTGGCTAATATTTTTATTTAGATTATCAATATAAGCTTCTAGGTCTTCTTGCTTTTTCTTGTTATAAGTGCTACTTGGCTTTGCAATGTAGATTAGTCTTGTTGGATTATCTATAAAGTTCTGTTTGATGAAGTTTTCATAATAATCAGTTTCTACAAGCTCTCCTAGTTCGTTTAGGTAGTTGACAATTTCAAAACTTTCAAAGATTGACTTGTTAAAAGACCACATCAAAAAGTAGTTTAATCCTCTGCTTACTGAATTTAATTGGTCTCTTTGTCCATATTGGAAGATTGAAAATGCTGATTTTAGACTTTCTTTGTTAAGGCCAAGGCTTGCTTCTTTTAAACCTTCTTCTATGATTTCTACAAATCTATCAAGTTTTTTACCATCTGTCTTTTGAGCTAGTAGAACTAATGAACTTCTTACTCCATAGCCGACTCTTGCATAAAATGACTCTGGGTCAATTTCCTCGTTGATTTGTTTTTTGATAATAGATGAATCCATGTGGAAGAGGACACTTACCAAAATTGCAAGGGTCAAAGTGTATTTTGTGTCTGGATTTGCCTTTGTTAGAAATCCATAGGCCAAGTAATCAGAATTTTCACTAGCCTTACTTGATGGATAAGTAGATTCAATCACGCCATCAAAGTAATTATCAGGAACCTTGATATCATAATCAAAATCCTTGTAGTCATAGTTTGACAAATATTCCTTATCCAGATGATCTAGGTAAAGATCTATATCCAAGTCCCCATAAAAATAAATGTAGGCATTTGATGGATGGTAGTGGTTTTTGTAAAAATCTACAAATTCATCATAAGAAAGTTTATATATTTCTGCTGGATCTCCACCAGATTCGTATTGGTAAGGACTATTTTTATATAAATGTGAGATTATATCGTTATATACAAGCTCATCAGGATCTGTAAGCGCACCCTTCATCTCGTTATATACAACGCCAGATATACCAGTGATCTCATCTCCATCCATCTCATAGTGCCAGCCCTCTTGGTCAAGGATTTCTTTTTTGTTTACTACAGCTGGATTAAAAACAGCATCTAGGTAAACATCTGTAAGGTTAAAAAAGTCCTTGTCATTTTCACTAGAAACTGGGTAGACAGTTTTGTCTGGATAGGTCATTGCATTTAGGAAAGTTTGTAATGATGAGCTAGCCATATCCATAAAAGGTTCGCGAGTTGTGTATTTCTTGGAACCATTTAATACAGAATGTTCCATAATATGGGCCATACCCTTGGAATTTGTTGGTGGGGTCTTAAAACCTATGCCAAAAGTCTTATTTTTGTCAGATGTTTTTACATAAACAACTTGAGCTTTAGTTTTATCGTGGACGTACAAAAATACTTCCACGCCCATTTTTTCGTAAGTTTTTTTATCTTTTAATTTGTAAGTCATATTTCCTCCGTTTGTTTAACTATACTCCAAGAAAGTTTTACTGATATTGGGTAAAATAGCTAAGAATAATAATATGGAGGAAATTATGAAACTAGGAATTTTGGGTTCTGGCAAAATTGTCAATGAAGTTTTGCCTGTAATAAAAGATATAGAAAATATAGACCTTGTGGCCATAGCTGCAAGAAATGAAGAAAAACTACAAAACTTATGTCAAGACTTTGGAATAAAGAGATACTATCTAGCTATAGATGATCTCTTGGCCGATGATGAGATAGATACAGTTTATGTAGCTTTGCCAAACAACTTACACTTTGAAGTAATGAATAAGGCTATAGATAAAGGGAAAAATATAATTTGTGAGAAGCCTTTTACATCAAACTCTTACCAAACAGAAAAAATTATCGAAAAGGCAAGGGCAAATGATGTGATGATAGTTGAGGCCATTAGCCACAGATTTATCCCTAATGCAAATGAAGTTAAAAAACTTATAGGGGACTTGGGAGAGATAAAGATTGTTTCCTTTAACTACTCCCAATATTCATCAAGATATGACAAGTTCAAAGAAGGAATCATTGAGCCGGTCTTTAGATTAGAGAACTCCGGTGGGGCCTTGGTTGACCTAAACTTATACAATGTAGCCTTTGCTGTCGATACTTTTGGTCTGCCAAAGGACGTTAAGTACTTTGCAAATATAGAAAAAGACATAGATACCTCTGGCATAGTTATCCTTGATTATGAGGATTTCAAAGTTTCATGTATTGGATCAAAAGATTCTGCTGCTCCTATCATAAACACTATACAAGGAAGTGAAGCAACTATTGAGATTTCGGACGCTTTGAATAGTTTTGATAAGTATAAGCTTACAAAAACTCATGCAAGTGGTGTGGAAAGTTTTGACTATAACCTTGAAAACAAATCCAGACTATATTATGAATTTGTAGAAATCGAAGAGATTTTGAGAAATAAGGATAAAAAGAGGGTAAACGAGCTATTAAAACTAACACAAAATTATATGGATGTCCTAACTCGTGCTAGATTTGATGCAAATATTTACTATCCAGCAGATACAATTAATTAAGACTGTGCTATAATAAAGTTATATAATCTATGAATTTATATAAAATTTGTTTTAAGGAAAGGAGAGAAGATGGTAGGAATAATACTTGCAAGTCACGGCCACTTTGCCGAGGGCATCAAAGAATCTGCGCAAATGATTTTTGGCGACCAAGAAAAGTTTGAATCAGCAATTCTTTTGCCATCCATGGGACCAGATGACTTGAGAAATGAGCTTGAAGCTTGCATCAAAAAAGTTGATAGCGATGAAATTTTATTTCTAGTTGATCTATGGGGAGGCACTCCATTTAACCAAACATCAAACTTGCTCGATGGCCACGAAGATAAATGGGCAATAGTTGCTGGAATGAATCTACCAATGGTCATAGAAGCCCTATCAGAAAGATTTACTAATGAATCTTCTCACGGCATTGCAAAGGCTATTATAGGATCTGCAAGAGAAGGTGTAAAGATCAAACCAGAAAGTCTAAACGAAACAGAAGCAAAGGCAGAAGCCAAAGAAGTTGACAAGGCCCAAGAGGAAGTAGATGCCAAGACTAAGGCAGATGGATCAATTCCTCCAGGAACTGTTATTGGCGATGGCAAGATTGACATTGCCCTAGCTCGTATAGACACAAGGCTCTTGCATGGACAAGTTGCAACTAGCTGGACCAAGGCTACCAAGCCAGACCGTATCATAGTTGTATCTGATGCAGTAAGCAAGGATGCACTTCGCAAATCTATGGTAATGGAGGCTGAGCCGCCAGGAGTAAAGGCTCACGTAGTTCCAGTTTGGAAGATGAAAGAAATTATAGACGACCCAAGATTTGGGGCAACTCGTGCTATGCTTTTGTTTGAAAAACCACAAGATGTTCTAGAACTTATGGAACTAGGTGGCAAGCTTGACAAAGTAAATATCGGATCTATGGCTTATTCAGAAGGTAAAGTCAACTTAAACACAGCAGTAGCTATGAACAAAGATGATGTAGAAACTATAGAAAAGCTAAAAGATTATGGCATAAGTTTTGATGTGAGAAAAGTTCCATCTGACAAATCTGACAACTTAGATAATATGCTCAAAAAAGCAAAATCTGAATTAAAAATGAATTAGGAGAGAAAAATGTCTGCAATTAATATTATTTTAATCTTTGTGGTAGCTTTCCTAGCAGGTTGTGAAGGGGTCCTAGACCAATTCCAATTTCACCAACCAGTAGTTGCTTGTACCCTCATAGGTCTTGTGACAGGTCACCTCAAAGAAGGTGTCATGCTAGGTGGTTCACTACAAATGCTAGCCTTAGGCTGGTCAAATGTAGGAGCGGCTATAGCTCCAGATGCAGCCCTAGCTTCAGTTGCATCAGCAATAATCATGGCTTTGGCCTTAAACGGAGGAGATGCCAATGCTACAGAAGCTATATCAACATCAATAACCCTTGCAATCCCACTTTCAGTAGCTGGATTGTTTCTGACAATGCTTGCAAGAACCTTAGCTATTCCAATGGTTCATGCCATGGATAGCGCAGCAGAAGATGCAAACTTTGCAAAAATCGAAAGACTTCAATGGGCAGGTATAGCTATGCAAGGACTTCGTATTGCAATTCCTGCAGTAATCCTTTGCTTTATCCCTGCTAAGGTTGTAACAGATGCTCTTAACTCTATGCCAGTATGGCTTAAAGAAGGTATGGCTATAGGAGGCGGTATGGTTGCAGCTGTTGGTTATGCCATGGTATTAAATATGATGAGTACCAAAGAAACCTGGCCATTTTTTGCCCTTGGTTTTGTCCTTGCAGCAATCCCACAAATCACATTGATAGGACTAGGTGTCATAGCTGTTTCCCTTGCCCTAGTCTATATGAAACTTAAAGGCCTTGCTCAAAATAGCGGAGGATCATCTTCAAACTCTGGAGATCCCCTTGGCGATATAATCAATGACTATTAAGGAGGGATCTAATGACTGAAAACAAAAAAACTATTAAAAAAGAACAAGCTGAAGTCATCACAGGTGAAAATGGAAGAATAGAACTTAGCGAATCTGTCAGAAAGAAAGTCTGCAACAGACACCAATTCTTGCAAGGTACTTGGAACTTTGAGAGAATGCAAAATGGTGGTTGGGCATATGCCATTATTCCAGCCATCAAAGCCTTATACCACGACAAAGCTAGCCAAGCAGCGGCACTAAAGCGCCACTTGGAATTTTACAACACCCACCCATACGTATCTGCACCAGTAATGGGAGTTACCCTAGCTATGGAAGAAGAAAGAGCTAACGGTACAGCTATAGATGATGCTGCAATAAACGGTGTAAAAGTTGGTATGATGGGACCACTTGCAGGTGTAGGCGACCCAGTATTCTGGTTTACAATTAGACCTATATTGGGAGCCCTTGGTGCATCTCTTGCTCTAACTGGAAATATATTAGGTCCACTAATATTTTTCGTATTTTGGAACTTAATCAGATACATCTTCCTATGGAAAACCCAAGAAGCAGGCTACAAGGCAGGAAATGAAATCACAAAGGACCTTTCTGGTGGACTACTTGGCAAAGTTACCCTAATGGCATCTATACTAGGAATGTTTGTCATAGGAGCTCTTGTTCAACGTTGGGTAAATGTCAATATTCCTGTAGAAATTACAAGAGTTGCCCAAAATACCCAAACCTATATCCATTGGGAAAAGCTTCCAGCTGGAGCAGAAGGAATCAAACAAGCCCTAGAAACATATAATACCTACGGCGCAACTGCCTTTAGTCCAGAAAAGGTAACAACCCTACAAGATAACTTGGATATGCTTATACCAGGATTATTGCCACTATTACTAACTCTTGGTGTATCAAAACTTCTCAAAAAAGACGTTTCACCAATTACAATTATCCTTGCTTTATTTGCAATAGGAATTGTAGCAAGATACTTCCACATAATGTAGGCTATGGTTGAATCTCAAAATAAAACTGTTGATTTGACCATAAAGGCCAACCATCTCCAGGGTTTTACAAGCTCTGGGTCAGTTATGGTTGGGGATAAGGCTTTTGAATACTACAACAGGAGAAACCCTAATGACTATATACAGATTCCTTGGAAAGAAGTTAAGCTAATCACAGCAGAGGTGGTTTTCAAAAAGAAAATCCCAAGATTTGCCATTCACACTAAGCAAAATGGAGATTTTATATTCACAACTGTTGATAATAAGAAGACTCTAAGAGCTATAAATAAGTATATTCCAAGTGATAAACTTAGGAAGTCTCTTGGCATAAAGGACTATATAAAGCGAATATTTAAGAAATAGGGCCCTAGCAGGGGCCCTATTTTCATGTGAAAAAATGAAAACATTTTCTAAAATATGGAAAAATATTTCAAATTGCTATATAATTAACTTATAGATTAAAAATCAAACATTACTTATAAATGTTTTCACAAAGGAGAAATTATGAAAAATTATAGTACATCTAAAATTAGAAACTTAGCTTTAGTCGGCCACTCTGCAAGTGGTAAAACATCACTTGCAGAAGCTTTATTATATAAGACAGGTGCAATCGATAAAAAAGGAAGAGTTGAAGATAAAAATACAGTTTCAGATTATGAAGCTCAAGAGAAAAAAAGAGGTATTTCTATCCAAACTTCAATCGTTCCAGTCGAATACGAAGATTTTAAGATTAACTTTATAGATTCTCCTGGATTTTTTGACTTTGAAGGTGAAGTATTACAAGCCCTAAGAGCAAGCGAAGCTGCACTTTTTGTAATAGATGGAGAAAGCGGAATCGAAGTTGGTACAGAAAAATATTGGAAATATATCCAAGAGATTAACCTACCATCAATAATATTTGTAAACAAATTAGACAAAGAAAATGCTAACTTCAACAAGGTTGTATCAGATCTACACATCAACTTTGGCAAGAAAGTTATTCCACTAACCCTAATGCTAGGCCAAGGCGATAAGTTTGAAGGAGTCATAGACGTCCTAGATAAAAAAGCCTACACTTACGAAAATGGAGAGAAGAAGGAAGTAGAAATTCCAGAAATTCGTCTAGCAGAAGTTGATGCCGTTTACGAAGAAATTATAGAAGCAGTTGCAGAAACTGATGATTCATTAATGGAAAAATTCTTTGAAGGCGAAGAATTCTCAGAAAGTGAATTTAGAAATGGACTTTCTGAAGCTATACTTGAAGGAACAGTTGTTCCACTTATTGCAGGATCCAGTGAAAAAGAAATAGGATTAACTCAACTTCTTGAAGTAATTACAAAATATATGCCATCTATCAACGATGAAGCTGCAAACATTGGATTTAGGGTAAAAGAAGGCTATGAAGCTTTTGAGTCAAACGAAGATGCTCCGTTCTCTGCTGTAGTTTTCAAAACTCTTGCAGATCCATTTGTAGGTAAAATTTCAATATTTAAAGTTTTATCTGGATCAGTTTCCAAAGATGACAAGATTTATGACGTGACAAAGGGTAAGGAATTAAAGGTATCTAACCTATTCTACCTAAAAGGTAAGGAACAAATCAAATCTGACAAGGTAATAGCAGGTGATATTGGCGCCTTTACAAAACTTGACGACCTATCAACAGGTGACAGCCTTGCTACAGCTGACAATAAGATCGAATACAAAAAAATCAAATATCCAAAACCAGTTTTATTCTACGCAATCAAAGCAGTAAGTAAAAATGACGAGGATAAAATATCTGAAGCTTTACAAAAACTTATAGAAGAAGACCCAACATTTGTGGACGATAGAAATATAGAAACTCACCAACAAATCCTATCTGGTCTTGGCAATATGCAACTTGAAGTTATCATGGATAAACTACGTGACAACTACGGTGTAAATACAGAAGTTGTAGATTACAAGATTCCATATAGAGAAACTATCAAGGGCAAATCTGACGTACAAGGCAAGCACAAAAAACAATCTGGTGGTGCTGGCCAATACGGAGATGTATTTATCAGATTTGAACCAACAGAAGAAGAATTTGTATTTGACGAAGAAGTATTTGGTGGAGCAGTTCCAAAGAACTATTTCCCAGCAGTAGAAAAAGGACTAGAAGAATCTCTTTCTGAAGGACCACTAGCAGGATTTAAAGTTACTGGTATTCGTGCAACCTTATACGATGGATCTTACCACCCAGTAGACTCTAACGAACAAGCTTTCAAAACTGCTGCAAAGATAGCCTTCAAAAAGGGTATAGAAGAAGCAAATCCAATATTGCTTGAACCAGTTATGAAACTAGAAATCAAAGTTCCAGAAGACAACATGGGTGATGTTATGGGCGATATGAACAAGAGACGTGGCAAAATACTTGGCATGGAACCACAAGAAGATGGTAGCCAAATCATCTTAGCAGAAGCTCCATTAGCAGAGGTATTAAACTACGCTATCGACCTAAGAAGTCAAACATCAGCACGTGGCTCTTTCTCAATGGAATTTGATAGATATGAAGAAGTACCAAAAGAAATCACTCAAAAAGTAATAGCAGATAGAGCAGAATAATATCAGGAGGTAGCAATGGCAAAGTGGGAGATATTAGAAATTGATCCTTGGATAAAAGACTACGAAAACGACATAAATCTGAGAATGAATGAATACGAAAAGCAAAAAGAAAGAATCTTACAAGATAATAAAAGCTTAAAAGACTTTGCCAATGCTCACCACTATTATGGCTTTCACAAAGTCAAAAATGGCTGGATATACAGGGAATGGGCTCCTAAGGCCGATGGCCTATATTTAATAGGTGATTTTAACGATTGGGATAGGCACGCCCACCCACTTACTAAAATAAATGACGAGGATTGGGAAATCTTCATAAAAGGAATAAGGACCATCCCACATGGATCTAGGATTAAGGCCCTAGTTGATGCCAATGGAGCTATCAAAGATAGGATTCCTCTTTATGCCACAAGGGTGGAAAGAGATAACAAAAATGACTTTGCAGCTATATTGCAAAACCCTCGTTCCAAATTTAAGTGGACTGACCAAGATTTCAAAATTAATAAAAATGACTTGTTGATATATGAAGCCCACATAGGCATGGCTGGTGAGGAAGAAAAAGTTTCAACTTACAAAGAATTTGAAAAAAATATTTTGCCAAGAATTAAAAAGGATGGTTATAATACCGTCCAACTAATGGCCATAGCTGAGCACCCTTACTATGGATCTTTTGGCTATCAAGTCAGCAACTTTTATGCTCCAAGTTCTTGGTATGGACAAATCAATGACCTCAAATCTTTGGTCAATACTGCTCATAATATGGGGATAAATGTGATTATGGACTTGGTTCATTCCCATGCTATCAAAAATACTATAGAGGGCATCAACGAATTTGATGGAACTGACTACCAGTTCTTCCATGCAGGAGTTGAGGGCAACCACCCAGATTGGGATAGTAAATTATTTGATTACTCAAAGCCAGGAGTGCTTCACTTTTTGTTATCTAATGTCAAATATTGGCTAGAAGAATTTCACTTCGATGGTTTTAGATTTGACGGTGTCACATCTATGATTTATAAAAACCATGGTCGTGGAGAAAATTTTGACCACTATAGCAAATATTTTTCCATGAACACAGACATTGCAGCCATCAATTACTTGCAATTGGCCAATGAATTGGCTAGGGAAGTAAAGCCTGATGCTATCACCATAGTAGAAGATATGTCGGGTATGCCAGGCATGTGCCTGCCAATATCTAAGGCTGGCATAGGTTTCGACTATAGGCTTGCTATGGGTATGCCAGATTTTTGGGAAAAAACTCTTGAAAAGCAAGACGAAGATTGGGATTTATCCAATATGTGGTACGAACTTTCAACTCACAGACCAGAAGAAAAACGCATATCCTATGTAGAAAGTCACGACCAAGCTTTGGTTGGATCAAAGACAACTATCTTTACCTTAGCTGATAAGGAAATGTATTGGTCCATGGACAAAGATAGCACAAATTATATAATTGACAGGGCTATAGCCCTTCACAAGATGATTAGATGGATTACCATTTCTATGGGAGCGGATGCCTACCTAAACTTTATGGGCAACGAATCTGGTCACCCAGAATGGATTGATTTCCCAAGAGAAGGTAATGGGTACTCATTTTCACACGCTACAAGAAAATGGTCTATTCTTGATGCAGACTATCTTAAATATCATTATCTAGGTGATTTTGATAAGGCTATGATTGAACATATTAAAAAGTACGAGCAATTGGGCAACACTACATTTAGATTGTGGCTTGATAATGATAGAAAGGTTATCGCCTTTAGAAACAAGGATATAGTTTATGTGTTTAACTTCCATCCTACAAATTCCTATGAATCATTTGCTTTGCCAATCCACGATCTTGGAGAATTTAGGACGGTTTTGGATACGGATGAGGTAAGATTTGGTGGGGTTGGAAGAATTTCCCATGACTATGTTTATAAGACAGAAAGATTAGCTGGAACTGACTACGATGGAATCAAAATATATATCCCATCAAGAACAGCTTTGGCTTTGGAGAAATGCAATAAATGAAAATCACTTGCTTAGGAGATTCCTTCACTGAAGGATATTTAGTAGAAAAATCATACGTAGATTACCTCAAAGAAGCAGGATATGAAACAACAAACTTAGGCAGAAACGGCGATATGACCTCGGATGTGCTTAGAAGATTTATACCTATTAAGTGTGATTTGTTAATAGTATTTGCAGGAACCAATGACATCTACCAGGGTATTTCAGCAGAAATTGCCTTTGCAAACATCAAAGAAATATTAAAAATGTCAAAGGCAAATAAAAATCTTATTATAATTCCACCCTATATAGAAGAGGAAGAAGCCTACCCTATATATGAGCTTATCAACAATACCATAGATTCCTATGGGGAAATGTTAGAGGGTTTGCCTTATCCAACTCTTGACGCAAGAAAAATTCCACCATCATATTTTATAGATGGCCTTCATATGAGAGAAGATTTTCACCAAAGATTGGCCCATGAGATAATAAAAACAATAGAAATTATTTAGCAGCTTTAAGCTGCTTTTATTTTGCTAATTATTAAGGCTATAATATACTATATACTATAAGAAGGGAGTTTGGATGAACAACATAGAAAAAATAACTAAAGCAGGTGTTATAAAAGATCTTATATTAGTAGTCATAGTTATAGTACTAGGTAAACTGTTATTAGAAGCCATATCTAGAATTATAAAGAAGGCCTTTGATGACAAAATGGACCAAGATGGTTATAGAAAAGTAAGAATAGAAACACTAACTAAGAATCTCTATTCAGTAGTGAAATTTATACTTGGCTTTATAATAGTAATGATAATCCTAGATATGATTGGGGTAAACACTCGCTCAATCATAGCCACAGCAGGAATTGGTGGGGGTGCCATAGCATTTGGGGCACAAACGCTGGTCAAAGATATAGTAACTGGCACGATAATAATCGTAGATGATACCTTTAGAGTAGGAGATTGGATAAAGGCAGCAGGAGTTGAAGGCACAGTAGAAACCCTTGGAATGCGCCACACCAAGATTAGAGACTATGATGGATCCTTGCATACCATACCAAATTCACAAATAACAAATGTACAGAATTTGAACAGCGGACCAATCAAATTTGAATGCAATATTTATCTATCCTACGAAGTTTCTTACCAAGAACTAGAAGAGATTGTAAAAAATGTAGGAGAAAAATTAAAGGCAAACAAAGATCTAGCTAAATATATATTAAAAGACGTTAGCCTATTTGGTATCATGGAAATGAATGAAAGATCATATGTGGCAAAAACAACTGGTATAGCTATGCCTGGATATCAGTGGGCACTGGCTAGAGAAGAAAGAAAGATTATAATAGAGGAAATATACCAAAGAAATCTAAATCCTAGTACGCAAGTAGTAGCAGTAACAAAAGGAAAGGATGTAAATGAAGAAATATAAAATAGGAGATATAGTAAGTCTAAAAAAGGGGCATCCATGCGGAGAAAATAAATGGAAGATTGAACGCACAGGAGCTGATATTAAATTAAAATGTCTTGGATGTGAAAAAAATATATGGTTAACCAGAATAGATTTTGACAAAAAGATAAGGAAAATCCAAGACAAAGACGGCAAAATGGTATCAATAGTAAACTATCAAGTAGAATAAATAAAAAAGACTTGACATAAAAAAATGACCTGTGTATACTTAGTACAAGTCGACACCAAAAAGGCTAGTCAAGAATTTTAAAAATAAGTAAAAAAACTCTTGACAAAGTAGCGAAAAGGTGATAGACTATAAAAAGTCGATACACTTAATTTGTAAAGGTCAAGTAAATTTATTGTAAAAAACTTACAAAAAGATTTGACAAGATAAAAATTAAATGGTAGACTATAAAAGTCGATTCAATAAGAATCGCGCTGAACCAGATGTTTTAAAAAAACATCTACAATGAAATTTAATATCAATGATTATGTAAAAACAAAACATAATCAACCTATCAAAAAAACTTTAAATAAGTTATTGACAACTTATCCAAGTTGATTCTTTGAACGGATGATTAAAAAATAAATCACGCATTGATTTTAGATCAGTGTAAATGAGCAGAGCTTGAATCAAGAGCTCTCATAAATTTTTCATGAGAGTTTGATCCTGGCTCAGGATTAACGCTGGCGGCGTGCATAACACATGCAAGTCGAACGATGAAACTTAAAAGATTTCTTCGGAATGACCTTAAGTGAATTAGTGGCGAACGGGTGAGTAACGCGTGAGTAACCTGCCTTACACAAGGGGATAGCCTCTGGAAACGGAGAATAATACCCTATGATATTAATACTTCGCATGAAGCATTAATCAAAGTGTTAGCGGTGTAAGATGGACTTGCGTCTGATTAGCTAGTTGGTGAGATAACAGCCCACCAAGGCAACGATCAGTAGCCGGCTTGAGAGAGTGTACGGCCACATTGGGACTGAGACACGGCCCAGACTCCTACGGGAGGCAGCAGTGGGAA
>NZ_HG003686.1:520038-629298 GCF_000312365.2 Anaerococcus provencensis
AAGTCGTAACAAGGTAGCCGTATCGGAAGGTGCGGCTGGATCACCTCCTTTCTAAGAGTAGAGGAGCCGACACGTTGGCTCCTCACCGAGAAAAGAACTACGTATTCATTGATATTAAATATATGGGGGTATAGCTCAGCTGGGAGAGCACCTGCCTTGCACGCAGGGGGTCAAGAGTTCGAATCTCTTTACCTCCACCATAATGACCTATCCCAATTTTGCAAAGCAAAATTGATGGAAGGTCAGACTTCGCGGCGTTTCAAAGTTTCGAAGAAACTTTGTCAGCAAGCCGAAGAGTTTGACTGAAGGATATAGTCATTAAACAGTAGTTTTTCCAAACGCGAGAAGCGGGTTTGCAAGAAAACTACGGCGCTAATCGTATGGATAATAAATCCGTATGTTAAAAAAATAATATGAACCACTCAGCAATGAGTAAAAACTAAATAGCAAACAATATTTCCAGTCAAGAAAGAAAGGGCGCCAGGTGGATGCCTTGGCACATGAAGACGACGAAGGACGTAAGTGAACGAAAACTAGGGCAAGCTCACAAAAAGCCATAACCCCTAGGACTCCGAATGGGGAAACCCGGCTGATGAAGAATCAGTCATCATTAAGCGAATACATAACTTAATGAAGTAAGACCCTGCGAACTGAAACATCTAAGTAGCAGGAGGAAAAGAAAGAAAACTCGATTTTCCAAGTAGCGGCGAGCGAAAAGAAAACAGCCCAACCCAATAAGAAATATAAGAGCAAGTCGAATCATTTGGGAAAATGAACCAAAGAAAGTGAAAGTCTTGTAGATGAAAGCTCAAATATTTTTGGGAGCAAGTAGCAGTGAACACGAGGAATTTGCTGTGAAGACAGGGGGCCCATCCCCTAAGGCTAAATACTAACATGTGACCGATAGCGAACAAGTACCGTGAGGGAAAGGTGAAAAGAACCCCGCAAGGGGAGTGAAACAGAACCTGAAACCTAGTGCCTACAAGCAGAGAGAGCTCTAAAGAGTGATCTCGTACCTTTTGTAGAATGGGCCAGCGAGTTATCATATCAAGCAAGATTAAGTATTTAAGATACGCAGTCCAAGCGAAAGCGAGTCTTAACAGGGCGAGTAGTTTAATATGATAGACCCGAAACCGGGTGATCTATCCATGGTCAGAGTGAAGGTGAAGTAAAATTCACTGGAGGCTCGAACCGGGTGCGGTTTAAAACGCATCGGATGAACTGTGGATAGGGGCGAAAAACCAAACGAACCCGGAGATAGCTGGTTCTCCTCGAAATAGCTTTAGGGCTAGCCTATGACTAAAGATTTTAGGAGGTAGAGCACTGAATGGCCTAGGGCGGCATACCGTACCAAAGCCTATCAAACTCCGAATGCCAAAAAATCAGGTCATGGAGTCAGACTTAGAGGGATAAGCTCCTAAGTCGAAAGGGAAACAGCCCAGACCGACAGCTAAGGTCCCAAAATCTGGATTAAGTGGAAAAGGATGTGAACCTACCAAGACAACCAGGACGTTGGCTTAGAAGCAGCCATACATTCAAAGAATGCGTAATAGCTCACTGGTCAAGTGGGTTTGCGCCGAAAATAAACGGGGCTAAAATCCAGTACCGAAGCTTCGGATTGATAGAGAATTTAAACCTATCACATAAAGGAAACCATAAAAAAGGAAAAAGAAAAAACTTAACTAGGAAATATTAAAACACACAATCAAGATAAAACGAGTTATCAAAAGCAGGCCCGTCCGGCCAATAGAGGACATTTCGTGTCTCCACATCATGAGACCCACGGAGTGGCGTCAGAGGTACGAACGAGTCAGCTAAACAAATTACGCAAATATCAAACAAAGATAAAGGTAAGATCGTCATACTAAAAAAAACAATGACAAGATAACTACGATATCACCGAAAAAAACAGACATACAAAAAAGTATGACCCTGGTTAAGCGTATTCAAAAACCAAAAAAGTGGTTACTTATGTATAGATTTAAACTCTCTATCAGTGGTAGAGGAGCATTGTATTAGGGAAGAAGCCTAAGCGAAAGCAAGCGTGGACTTAATACAAGAGAGAATGCTGGCATGAGTAGCGAGAAGGAGAGTGAGAATCTCTCCCGTCGAAACCCTAAGGACTCCTGAGCAAGGCTCGTCCCCTCAGGGAAAGTCGGGCCCTAAGGCCAGGCCGAAAGGCGTAGCCGATGGACAACAGGTTTAGATTCCTGTACCGCTTAAAGTCGCTAAAGAGACGTGATGACGCAAGAGGATAAGCTAGCTGCCCGATGGATGGCAGTCTAAGCACAAAGGCTGATTAGTAGGCAAATCCGCTAATCAAAAAGCTAATGTGTAATAGGCATCGAAAACATAAGTAGAGAAATAGCCGACTTCAAATTGCCAAGAAAAGTCACTATCAAGACCAAAGCGCCCGTACCAAAACCGACACAGGTAGGGAGGTAGAGAATACCAAGACGCGCGGAAGAACCTTTGTTAAGGAACTCGGCAAAATGTCCCCGTAAGTTAGCGAGAAGGGGAGCCTGAGCGATCAGGCCACAGAAACCAGGCCCAAGCGACTGTTTACCAAAAACACAAGTTTCTGCAAAATCGAAAGATGACGTATAGGAGCTGACACCTGCCCGGTGCTGGAAGGTTAAGGGGAAGGCTTAGCGCAAGCGAAGGCTAGAACTTAAGCCCCAGTAAACGGCGGCCGTAACTATAACGGTCCTAAGGTAGCGAAATTCCTTGTCGGGTAAGTTCCGACCCGCACGAAAGGTGCAACGATTTGGGCACTGTCTCAACAAAGGATCCGGTGAAATTGTAGTAGTCGTGAAGATGCGACTTACCCACGCTAGGACGGAAAGACCCCGTGGAGCTTTACTGTAGGCTGATATTGGATTTTGAGATTAGACGTACAGGATAGTTGGGAGACAATGAAGTGTGTACGCCAGTATACACAGAGTCACCCTTGGGATACCAACCCTCTAATATCAAAATTCTAACATTGACCCATGAATCTGGGCAATGGACATTGTCAGTTTGGCAGTTTGACTGGGGCGGTCGCCTCCCAAAAAGTAACGGAGGCGTTCAAAGGTTCGCTCAGAATGGACGGAAACCATTCGCAGAGTACAAAGGCACAAGCGAGCTTAACTGCGAGAGACACAGCTCAAGCAGAGTAGAAATACGGACTTAGTGATCCGGTGGCACCGCATGGAAGGGCCATCGCTCAACGGATAAAAGCTACCCCGGGGATAACAGGCTTATCTCCCCCAAGAGTCCACATCGACGGGGAGGTTTGGCACCTCGATGTCGGCTCGTCTCATCCTGGGGCTGAAGTAGGTCCCAAGGGTTGGGCTGTTCGCCCATTAAAGAGGCACGCGAGCTGGGTTCAGAACGTCGTGAGACAGTTCGGTCCCTATCCAGCGTGGGCGTAAGAAATTTGCGAGGAGCTGTCCCTAGTACGAGAGGACCGGGATGGACATACCACTGGTGTACCAGTTGTTTCGCCAGAAGCATAGCTGGGTAGCTAAGTATGGCATTGATAAGTACTGAAAGCATCTAAGTACGAAGCAACCCTCAAGATAAGATTTCTAAAAGAAGGTAAAGAAAATACCTTAGATAGGTCCAAGGTGTAAGTACAGTAATGTATTAAGCTAAAGGATACTAAACTTTAAATCTTGACTGGAAATATTGTTACGGATCTAATCACATTTGCCAAGCAAATGTATGATAGGTCCTAGTCGAGAGTGTCCCAACGGTAGAGCTCGAAGAGCTCTAGCTTGGCAAGATACTTACGGACAAGTCGTAAGTATAACAAAAGCTTAAGCTAAGTCCTTTAACTCGACTAGCTATTTAGAAAGTTCAAAAAACACCTAACAAAACTGTTGGCTTGGAAAAGTCGGCTCCGTTAGCCAAATCAAAGATTTGGACTGCGCGACATCTGACCTACCAGCAAAAACAAGTTTTTGGGTTAGGTCATAATATATAGTGACGATAGCAATGAGGATACACCTGTACCCATACCGAACACAGAAGTTAAGCTCATTAACGCCGATGGTACTCGGAGGGTGACCTCCCGGTAGAGTAGGAAGTTGCTAAACAAAGGCAAGCCCGGCCGGCTCATGGAGGAAATTATCCCCGTCATATTGGGGCTCCATGAAATGGTCGCAGGGCGTTAGCCCGAGAATATAAGCTAGCCTAAAAGGCTAGACTAGTAATAGATGAAATAATATCAAGTATAAATATGCTTAGGTAGCTCAATGGTGGAGCACCCGGCTGTTAACCGGTAGGTTGTGGGTTCGAGTCCCACCCTGAGCGCCAAGAAAAGCTTTTTTATTAGTGTGTGAATTTGCTCAAATAAATAGTATAGTTCTTGTAATGCTAAAATGCCGCGGGATAGAGCAGTCTGGTAGCTCGTCGGGCTCATAACCCGGAGGTCGTTGGTTCAAATCCAGCTCCCGCAACCAAAAGCTTTTGCTTTATGGTGGATTATATACTATCATAAATTATAACACTATTTTATGTGGCGAAGTAGCTCAGTTGGCTAGAGCATTCGGTTCATACCCGGAGTGTCAAGAGTTCAAGTCTCTTCTTCGCTACCATTTTTTTATTAAATAATAATCGTGTTTTGTCCACGATTTTGTTTGGCCCCATGGTCAGCAGATTATTTCTTGCCAATCGGCTAACGCCTCTTGGGAAATAAGTTGCATGGAACCTACTAAAGCTCACTATTGTTCGCTAAGTTAGGTTTTTAAAGCGGTTTCTTGATCCTAACCCCAAAACTTTGTTTTGGCTGGTAGGTCAAATGTCGCGAAATAGAAATCTACGATTTCGTTTTGTAGCCGACTAAGACATATCAAAGCGAAGCTTTGACATAAATTTAATATATCATAACAATATTCAAAAGAAATTTTGTTTGGCCCCATGGTCAAGCGGTTAAGACATCGCCCTCTCACGGCGGGTTCTCGGGTTCGAATCCCGATGGGGTCACCATATATTGCTTATATAATATAATAGTAAGAAAGACGTCGTTTGAAGGAGAGCCATCGTGTTCACGGCTTGTAGTTTTTATTGATTATCTGTTGATGATTAATCTAGAAATATCTAAAAAGTATATACAGTTTAAGTAATAAGGCCCTATGGTCAAGCGGTTAAGACACCACCCTTTCACGGTGGTATCCCGAGTTCGAATCTCGGTAGGGTCACCAAGCAAGCCCCTCCGGCTATTGGAGGAGTCGCACTACAGTGCGAAATACCGCAGGACGAGAGTCCGAGGGCTAATATTAAGTCATGAAATAGGTATTGCTTATCTGGAAGTATAGCTCAGTTGGGAGAGCATCTGCCTTACAAGCAGGGGGTCACAGGTTCGAGCCCTGTTACTTCCACCATAAAACTAGCCCGTGCGGCTAGAGGAGCACTCTCCATGAAATGGTCTTGCGAAGCAAGAAACTAGCCCGTCTGGCTAGGGGAGGACCCGTGCGGAGCACTCGCAGGGCAAGCCCGAGAATAGCCCGTGCGGCTATAGAATTATAAAAAGATATATTTAAAATTGTTATTAATTTATGGCCTGGTAGTTCAGCTGGTTAGAATGCCGCCCTGTCACGGCGGAGGTCGTGAGTTCGAATCTCATCCAGGTCGCCATAAAAAATATTTATCTGAAGAAATCGATTATAATCGCCGTTACGGCGGAGGGTTCTTTGGACTCATCAAAGCTATCGCAATGATTCGCCTCAAAGATTTCAAATCTTTCAGATTTGAAACCCTACGAGGGACAAGTTCAAATCTCATCCAGGTCGCTATAAAAAAATAATTATCTGGAGAAATCGATAATAATCGCCGTTACGGCGGAGGGTTCTTTGGACTCATCAAAGCTATCGCAATGATTCGCCTCAAAGATTTCAAATCGTTCAGATTTGAAACCCTACAAAGGACAAGTTCGAATCTCATCCAGGTCGCATTTAGCTTATTTTTTGGTCGATTAAGCGCTGATGTAGCTCAATTGGCAGAGCAATTGATTTGTAATCAATAGGTTGTAGGTTCAAGTCCTATCATCAGCTCCAAATTAGCCTGCCTGGCTGCTAGAAGACCTCCACGGAGTGGTTGTAGTCCACAAGGGCGGGAAAAGCGCGTGAGGCTTGTGAGCAATCTCTATGAAATGGTCTTTCGAAGCAAGATAAAATTTAATATTACATATTTAACATTTTTAAAATATATATGCGGATGTGGCTCAGTGGTAGAGCATCGCCTTGCCAAGGCGAGGGTCGCGAGTTCGAATCTCGTCATCCGCTCCAATTAAATGTTTTATATTTATTTAAAATTTCTCTTGCATTAATTTTATATTGGTGTTATAATAAAAGAAATCAAGTTATGCGCCTGTAGCTCAGCTGGATAGAGCAACGGACTTCTAATCCGTGTGTCGGGGGTTCGATTCCTCCCAGGCGCGCCATTTATTTTAAGTAGAATATTTAGTATGTACCATTAGCTCAGCTGGATAGAGCGTCTGGCTACGGACCAGAAGGCCTGGGGTTCGAATCCTCAATGGTACGCCATTTAAATTTAACCCTTGCAATTTCAACGTTTGTAAGGTTTTTTAATTTCTTTAGTTACGAAATTAGTTACGACGAGATAAAATTTCTGAAATTATTTTTCTACAATTTATAATATTTTTTTATTTTTATTCATTGAATCATTTTATTATTATATGCTTTCTATAGATATTGGTTGTTTCATCTTTAGAAAATGATCTGTATCTGTAGAAACTATTAGCTTAGTATAAAATTTAATTGAAACAAAATTGTTATTTAATTTCATAGCATTTTTAAATCTAAATATGCAATAAAAAACTCTTACAATTATTTTGCTTGTAAGAGTTTTAATTTATATATTTCAATATTTTTTGATGTCATATCTTTAGATTACGCTTTTACTTCTATTACATTATTGTTCCATCGTATTGTTGTAAGTTTATATTTTTCCTAAAATTTGATGGGGTAATTTGTATTATTTGATTAAATGCTCTTCTAAATGTTCTGCTGTTGTTAAATCCCACTTTTATTGCTATATCTTCAATTGGCTCATCGGTCGTTTTTAGTAAATTTACCGCTTCTGTTACTCTAAGATAGTTTAGATACTCTGTAAAGTTTTTCTCGAATTGGAAGTTTAGGATTTTGTTTACTGATGAAGTTGTCATATTAAATTTCTTAGATACTAGTGATATGGACAATTCTTCGTCTCTAAAATTATTTTCTATATATCTAATGAGATCTTTTTTAGTGTCAGATTCAAAAAGCTTTAGTCTATTTTCTGTGTGTAGATAATCTTCTCTAAATTCACTTGGTGTAACTTTCTCCCTTTGTAGGAAGGAGTTTATGAAGTGAGAGTCGTCATTGTAACCAACTTCGCTTGCAATTTCGCTAAGTGTCAGTGATGTATAGGCTAGTAAGTCTACTGATTTTGAAAATTTCATATCATCTAATAATTCTTTGAATGTATAGTTGATACTTTCTTTCAGATATTTGGCCATAGAAGATTTGCTCATAAAAAATACCGATGATACCTTTTCTAGTGTAAGTTTATCGGCTAAATGTGCGTACATGTAGCTTAATACTTCATTTATATTGACAGATTTTTCTTTGCTATCAATTTCTTCTGTTACATTAATTGATCTAAGGAATTCAATCGTTAATTCAACTAGCAAGGCTAGTAAGTATATTCTAGAAAAATTATCTTTATTAGGTGTATGATATATTGAAATATCTCCAACTTCAGCCCTAAATTTTTTCATTGTTCTTAGTATGCTCTTAAATTCGATATCATTTAAGTATTTTATTCTATTATCTTCTATTACTGAATAAAAAGAGCTGTTTTTTTCTGTAAATATCTCTAGGTCTGATAAATATTCTGTGAAAGCACTGTAATTAAATACAATTTTAATAAATTCTAATTGTTCATCAACCTGTGTGATTTCTGTTATGTCCCAAGGCACTATTAAAATTATAGATCTTTTTCTTACTTCGTACTCTTTTGAGTTCAATGTTATTTTTCCAGAACCTTTTGTACAAAGTAGAAAGCGTGCTTGTTGGTGAATCATTGGCTTTGTATTGGAGCTTTCAAATTCATATTCATATGTCAGAAGACTGGATAAATCTAAGTGGGATTCAAATTTTCCTTCTAAACGTGTATTACTCATTCTATCTCCTTACAATAAGTATACTACAATTTTACCACATATTTTAGTAAAGGTTCTATATAATATACCTTTTTTTACAACTAATCAGTTCGAAAATGTCCTACATTTAATTTTGGAATGTCATATAATATATGTGTAAGGGAAAATGTTTCCCAAAATTTTTAGGAGGATTTTAATGACAGCTATACAAGTAACAAGCGAAATTAATAAACTTGAAAAAGTTTTAGTACACAGACCAGGAGATGAATTATTAAACTTAACTCCAAACACATTGGAAGAATTATTATTTGATGATATTCCAGATTTAAAACTTGCTCAAGAAGAACACGATAGATTCACAGATATTCTTAGAGATAACGGCGTTGAAGTACTTTATCTTGAAGATTTAGTTGCTGAAGCACTTGACCAAAACGAAGGACTCAGAGAACAATTCTTAGACCAATACCTTGAAGAAACAGGTGTTACAGATGAAGAAATTCTTAAAAAATCTAGAGAACTACTAGAAGGTATTTCTGATACAAAAGAATTTGTTGAAAAAACTATGGCTGGTATCACACTACTAGAAATTGGCCACTTTAGTGAAGAAGAACTTAAAACAATGGGTGAAAAAGGAAACTACCTTGCAATCAATCCAATGCCAAACCTATACTTCACAAGAGACCCATTTGCTACAATTGGTAATGGCGTATCAATCAACACAATGTATGCTGAAACACGTAACAGAGAAACAATCTATGGTGATTATGTAATGAGATATCACAATGATTATAAAGGTCAAGTTCCAAACTACTATGGTAGAGGAAAAGAATACCACATCGAAGGTGGAGACGAACTAATCATATCTGATACAACACTATTAATTGGTATTTCTCAAAGAACACAATATGAAGCTATCCAAGAATTAGCTAAAAATATATTCTTTGGGGAAGAAGAAAGCAAAATTGAAAAAATTTATGCGTTAAACATCCCTGTAAATAGAGCATTCATGCACTTAGATACTGTATTTACAAGAATTGACCATGATGCATTTACATTCCACCCAGGAATCATGCAAACACTAAAAATCTACAAAATCACAAAAGGTGACAACGATCTAAACATCGAAGAAAAATCTGGTGAATTTGAAGAAATCTTAGCTGAAATTGCAGGAGTTGAAAAAGTTAGACTAATCCCATGTGGTAATGGTGATCCAATCGCTGCTGAACGTGAACAATGGAACGACGGTTCAAACACACTAACAATAGCTCCAGGTGAAGTAGTTGTTTATAAGAGAAATACAGTAACAAATGCTGCACTTAAAGAAGCAGGAATCAAAATACATGAACTAGACGCATCAAACCTAACAGTAGGTCGTGGTGGTCCAAGATGTATGACAATGCCATTTGTAAGAAGCCTAGACTAATTAATATTGCAAAATAAAAGAGAATAAATTAAAATAAAACTATAAATAAAACTATAAGGAGATACAAATATGCCAGTAAATTTACAAGGAAGATCTTTCCTAACATTAAGTGATTACACAGAAGCAGAAATCAACTATCTATTAGACCTATCTGCTCAATTTAAAAATCTTAAATTAACAAGAACACCACACAGATACCTAGAAGGTAAAAACATCGTTCTATTATTTGAAAAAACATCTACAAGAACACGTTGCTCATTCGAAGTAGCTGGTTATGACCTAGGAATGGGTGTAACATACCTAGATCCAGGTTCAAGCCAAATGGGTAAAAAAGAATCTATTGAAGATACAGCAAAAGTACTTGGAAGATTCTATGATGGTATCGAATACAGAGGATTTGATCAAGAATTAGTTCAAGCTCTAGCAGATAACTCAGGTGTTCCAGTATGGAATGGTCTAACAGATGACTTCCACCCAACACAAATGATTGCTGACATGATGACAATCAAAGAAAACTTTGGATACCTAAAAGGACTAAACTTTGTATTCATGGGTGACTGCAGAAACAACGTATCAAACTCACTATTAATCACTTGTGCTAAACTTGGTGTAAATTACACAGGTTGTGGTCCGAAAGAATTATGGCCAACAGAAGAATTAATAGCAGAAGCAAAAGAATATGCAGCTGTTCACGGATCAACAGTAAACTTCACAGAAGACGTAAAAGAAGGTGTAAGTGGAGCTCACGTAATCTACACAGATATTTGGGTATCAATGGGTGAACCAGATGAAGTTTGGGAACAAAGAATTGAACAACTTCACCCATACCAAGTAAATCAATCAGTAATGGATATGGCTGATGAAGACGCAATCTTTATGCACTGCCTACCATCATTCCACGATTTAAAAACAACAATCGGTGAAGAAGTTTATGAAAAATTCGGTGACAAATACGAACTAAACGGCATGGAAGTTACAGATGATGTATTCCTTTCAAACAAATCAAAAGTATTTGATGAAGCTGAAAACAGAATGCACTCAATTAAAGCTGTAATGTATGCAACACTTAAATAAGGAAACTAAATGAGCAAAAAAAGATTGGTTATCGCTCTTGGGGGTAATGCTTTAGGCAATACCCCTGAAGAGCAATTAGAATTAGTAACAAAGACAGCTGAATCAATTGTAGATTTATCAGAAGAATATGATCTTGCAATAGGTCATGGTAATGGTCCACAAGTTGGTATGATTAACAATGCTTTCGAATATGCAGCATTAAATGGCGCTGGTACACCAGCTATGCCTTTCCCAGAATGTGGCGCTATGAGCCAAGGATATATTGGATATCACCTTCAACAATCAGTAAGAAACGAGCTTAAAAAACGTGGCATCAACAAAAATGTTGCAACTGTATTAACTCAAGTCCTTGTTGATGAAAAAGATGAAGCATTCAAAAATCCTACAAAACCAATTGGTTCATTTATGACTAAAGAAGAAGCTGACCAAATAGCTAAGGAAAAAGGTTATACATTTGTAGAAGATTCTGGTCGTGGATACAGAAGAGTTGTAGCAAGCCCTATTCCAAAGGAAATTGTAGAACTTGATGTTGTAAATAGCTTAATAGAAAATGACAATATAGTAATCACTGTTGGTGGTGGTGGAATTCCAGTAATCGATAAAGATGACAAATTAGAAGGAATCCCAGCAGTAATCGACAAAGATAGATCTTCTGCTCTACTAGCTGAAGAATTAAAAGCTGACATGCTTGTAATACTCACAGCAGTTGACCAAGTTATGATTAACTTTGGTAAAGAAAATGAAGAAGCTATCAAGGAAATGACCCTAGAAGAAGCTAAAAAATATATCGGTGAAGAACAATTCGCAAAAGGATCAATGCTACCAAAAGTAGAAGCTTGTATGGAATTTGTTGAAAACACTGAAAATGGCATTGCTCTTATTACTTCTTTAGAAAAAGCAGCTGAAGCTTTAAAAGGACAAACAGGAACAATCATAAAAAAATAATAACAAAATAAAATATAAGGAGGGGCAAAATGACAGAAAATAAGGGGAAAAAGAAAAAACGTTCTCTTAGCGCTTTCTCAATACTGATGATAGTTCTTGCTGTTGTTTGTCTATTTTCATTGTTTTTGAATGGATCTCCAATCAGTTCTAGCATTATAGAATCTCTAGATCCAGAAAAATACGGTGAAATGATAGATACAGTAAATAGTGGTGGAACTGTTGCAGTTCAAAGTGCACATCTATCAGATTTTGTTATGGCTATACCAAATGGTTTTATGGATGCAGCTGATCTTATCATCTTCATCTTTGGTATAGGTGGTTTCATCGGAACAATGATGTCAACAGGAGCTCTTGAAGCAGGAATTTATAACCTAGTTGGCAAAATGAAGGGTAAAGAAAATAAACTTATCGGCATTTTAATGTTTTTATTCTCACTCGGTGGAACAACTTATGGTATGGCAGAAGAAACAATTGGTTTCTATCCATTAATTACAGCAGCAATGGTTGCTGCAGGATTTGATACAGCAGTAGCAGCAGGTACCGTACTATTAGGTGCTGGAGCTGGTGTATTAGGTTCTACAATCAACCCATTTGCAACAGGTGCAGCTATGGGTGCACTATCATCTGTAGGTATTGAACCAAATGCTACAACCATAATGATTGTAGGTGTTATACTTTGGTTAACAACACTAGCAGTAGTTGCAAAATTCGTAATTTCTTATGCTAAAAAAGTTCAAGAAAATAGAGCTAATACAGTTCTAAGCTCAGATGAACTCGCTGAAATGGATGAAGTTTATGGTAAAGAAAAAGACCAAGGTCTTGTATTTACCAAACAACACAAACACGTACTTATAGTATTTGCAATTGCATTTGTTGTAATGATTCTATCTCTTATCTCATATGTTGATATCAACTTTGCTGGTGATGAAGATGCTTATATGAATGCCTTTGGTTGGTCAAAATTCTTAACAGGACAACCTTTAGGTAAATGGTATTTTGCTGAACTAGGTGCTTGGTTTATCCTTGCAAGTATCATAATTGCTATAGTTGCTCGCATGAGTGAAAAAGAATTTGTTGATACATTTATAGCTGGTGCAGCAGACCTATTATCTGTAGCTTTAATCATAGCTGTAGCTCGTGGTATTACAGTTGTAATGAATCAAACTCACCTTGACTTCTTTATCCTAGATAAAGCTAGTGGATTACTAAGAGGTGTACCAGCATTTGTATTTGTACCACTTGCATACCTAGTATACATGCTACTAAGTTTCTTAGTACCATCTACATCAGGACTTGCAGCACTTTCTATTCCAGTAATGGGATCACTTGCAAATGCACTTGGATTTAACCCAAGCATTATGATTATGATATTCTGTGGAGCTTGTGGTCTTATAAACTTTGTTACTCCAACATCAGGGGTAGTAATGGGTGGACTTGCAGCTGCAAGAGTAGAATACTCAACATACCTAAAATGGGTTAAAAAACCATTCTTTATAGTAATGATTCTAAATATTGTAATACTATCAATTTGTATGATGATATTCTAAGTAACAATTTTAAGCCATCAATTCCATTTGTGAATTGGTGGTTTTTATTTATGGAAAATAATAGATAGAATAAATTAGTTTGATTTCTATATAAATAATGGAAAATTAATTTCACGGGTTTTATATAAAAATAAGCATAAAAAATGTGGATGCAACAAATGTTGAAAGTTTTGCATCCACTTTATTATTTTTATTTCAAAGTTACTTCTGAATCATCTTTTGTAAGAATTTTTATTTCTGTTTGGCAGTTAAGGTATTTTTCTAAATTTTCTGCCATAGCATTTAGCGCTTCTTTTTGGTCTTCGTCTCTTTCTGGATCTACTGATTCCATGATAACTACAGCGTTTTTTGTATCTTCTGTAATCATTGTACGAACTCCATCTCTCCAGTTAAAGCATCTGCAAATAGCTCCAGCATTATCTACATATGCAAGTTCGCCTGGATAAGTTTCAGATTCGTCATCATCTCCCAAAGCTTGGAATTTGTCTCCTCCTTCGGTGATTTTTAATACCATATCACCATCGAATTTGTCAAAGTCCTCTGATCCAACTGGAAGAGCATAGGTTAGTGAAATAGCATTGTAGATATCAACTAATGGGTTGATTGAACCTACTGGATTGCCCTTATCCACTCTTTTAAGTAGAGCTTCTATAGCACATCTTGCACCTTTTTTAGTTTTGAATTTCTTGAAAGCATCTCTCCATACTTTGATAACTTTATTTTCAGAAAAAACTGGTTCAGTTAAGTAATCATAAGCTTTTTCGTTTGCTTCATTAAGCATATCTTTAATTTCTCTACTAGAAGATTCATTGTTTTCAATACCTTTTGCGATAACTACACCGATTTTTGCATCTGGGAATAGTTCGAAAAAGGATGAATCTGCGATAAATTTGGTCATAAAACCCTCCTTAATCTTTTCATTCATTATATTAATAAGTTAATATTAAGTCAAATAAGGATAGTATTTGCTATTATTCTTTATGTAAATTTAACAATAAAAGAAGTAATATATAAGCATAAACACGAATTGTAAACTACAAAGAAAGGAAAAGTTATGGCAAATAGAGAAGATAACAGAAAAAAAGGCCTTCCATCATTTGTAAGTGCCTTACTTGGAGCAATAGTTGGTGGTTTACTAGTGTATGTATTAACCACGACGATATCAGTAAAATCCAACAATCAAGATACGGATGTAGCCAGTAATAAAGTGGAAGAAAAACAAGAGATTGATACAAAAGCTAATAAACAAAAAATAGAAATATCTGATGACCCATCAATGGAATCAGTAGTAGTAAAAAAATCTATAGATAGTGTAGTAGGAATAACTACTGTATCTAAGGTTGTAGAACAAACTTTCTGGGGCCCACAATCTGGTTATGCAGAAGGTATAGGATCTGGATCAATAGTAAGTTCAGATGGTTATATAGTGACAAACTCTCACGTTGTAAGCGATGGAGATGTAAGCGAGATAAATGTATTATTTAGCGACGGTTCAACTGCAGAAGCTGACCTCGTATGGAATGATGCTACACTAGACCTAGCCATAGTAAAAGTTAAAAAGGACAATCTTCCAGTTATGGAGCTAGGAGATAGTGATAAGATGGGAGTAGGCGATAGGGTAGTTGCCATAGGCAACCCACTAGGCTTGCAACTCCAATCAACAGTAACATCTGGTATAATATCAGGCCTAAATAGGAGCGTAAGCTTTAATACAGGCGCTCAGATGGACGGCTTGATGCAAACAGATGCAGCTATAAATGCCGGCAACTCTGGAGGAGCTCTACTAAATTCAAAAGGTGAGCAAATAGGAATCAATACTGCAAAAGCTGGTAACAGTGATGGTATAGGATTTGCTATACCAATAAACCTAGTAAAGCCAATTATTGAGCAAATCAAAGAAAGTGGAGAATACCACTCAGTATACCTAGGAATAACTGGTCAATCATTAGACTACTTCTTACAATACCCTCAAGTAAATCTAGGCGACCTAGAAGGCAAAGAAGGTGTATTTGTAACAAGCGTATTTGATGATAGTGAAACTCTCAAAAAGGGTGATTTGATTACAGCCATAGACGGAAACAAAGTCACTGATATGCTTTCACTTAGAAAGAACTTACTAAGCTATAAGGTAGGTGATAAGGCAACTATTACAGTATTAAGAGATGGCAAATCAATGGATCTTGACTTTACATTCTCAATAGACTCATCAAATGTAGATGAGTACAAACAAGCAAAACCAGAAAATCAAATAGAAAGTAATGGAGAAAATGATAGATCACTAAATCCATTCAAAAATCTACCATAAGAGTAAAAATAAAACTAGCAGTATGTAATAATATTGCTAGTTTTTTAGTAGAAAGAATCAAACAAAGCATTATAAAATCAAGGTTTAAATAAGTCAAGAAAAAACCTTGACATGATATTTATAGGGGTGTATAATATACAGGTCAAGAAATTATCTTGACAGGCTAATTATATTAAATTAAATTTAATATAAAAAGTAAGGACCGATTATGGAAAAAATTGTTAAGGTGGCTGAATTATACGACATATATGGACCGCTACTAAATGAAAAGCAAAGAGATGTTATCAATTGTTATTATAACGAAGACTTGTCCTTACAAGAGATTGCAGAAAACAACAATAAAAGTAAACAAGCAATTTCCGACATGATGACAAGGACAGTTGATAAGCTATTTGAGTTTGAAGATGAGCTTTCTTTACTAGAAAAAAAAGATGAGCTCAAAGATGCTCTTACGAGTATAAGAGAGCTGATGGAAAATTCAAAAAACAAAGAAGCAATTGAGAAAATAACAGAGACAATTGAGAGAATTTAGGGAGTGATAATATGGTGTTTGAAGGCCTAGCCGATAGGCTCCAAGAAAGTCTTGGAAAACTTACCGGAAAAGGAAAATTAACAGAAAAAGACATCGACAACGCTATGAGGGAGATTAGACTTTCACTTCTAGAAGCAGACGTTAACTACAAGGTGGTAAAAGACTTTGTAAAGACTGTCAAAGAAAGATCCCTAGGCGAAGATGTAATGACATCCCTTACTCCTGGTCAAATGGTGGTTAAGATTGTAAATGAAGAACTTACCAATTTGATGGGTAAAGAAAATTCTAGATTAGATTTAAAAGGTTCTACCCCACACGTTGTGATGATGGTAGGACTCCAAGGTTCAGGTAAAACAACTCACTCAGGTAAGCTTGTTTATAAGCTTAAAGGCGAAAATAGAAATCCAATGCTAGCAGCCCTAGATATATATAGGCCAGCTGCAATAGAACAACTTAAAGTTGTCGGCAAAAAAGCAGATACCTTTGTTTTCGAACAAGGTAAGGAAGATCCAGTAAAGATTGCCCTTGAAGCAAAAAATTATGCTAGGGCAAACAATTACGACACAGTAATCCTTGATACAGCTGGTCGTTTGCAAATTGATACTGATCTTATGGATGAACTTAAAAAAATCAAGGAAGTAACCAAGCCTGATGAGATTCTTCTAGTAGTAGATGCCATGACTGGCCAAGAGGCAGTTAATGTGGCAAAAACATTCGACGACTACCTTGATATCACAGGTGTTATACTCACCAAGCTTGACGGTGATGCAAGAGGTGGTGCAGCCTTATCAATAAGACAAGTAGTTGGCAAGCCAATCAAATTTGTTGGAGTTGGCGAAAAACTAGAAGACCTAGAAGCCTTCTATCCAGATAGGATGGCGAATAGAATCCTAGGCATGGGTGATGTCTTATCTTTAATCGAAAAAGCTGAAGCGCAAATCGATATGGAAAATGCCAAGGCTTTGGAAGAAAAGCTAAGAAATCAAACATTTACCCTAGATGATTTTATGGATCAAATAAATCAAATTAGAAATATGGGGCCTCTGGAAGACTTACTTGCAATGATTCCTGGTGTAAATAATAAAATGCTCAAACAAGTCAATGTAGATGACACAGGATTTGTAAAAATCGAAGCTTTGATTAATTCTATGACCAAAGAAGAGCGTGAAAAGCCAGAAATCATAGGCAAAAGACGAAAAGAGCGTATATCAAAAGGATCCGGTGTAGATGTCAGAGAGCTAAACAAGCTGTTAAAACAATTTAAAGAACTTAAGAAAATGATGAAACAAGTTTCTAATATGAATCCAAAAGGCAAAAAGGGTAGAGGCGGATTTAGGATGCCTAAGTTACCTTTTTAGTAGAAACTAAGTAATCATAGGTCAAATTTTATAAAAGGAAAGGAAGAAAAATGGCAGTAAAAATTAGATTAAAAAGAATGGGACAAAAGAAAAAACCATTTTACAGAGTAGTAGTTGCAGATTCAAGAAGTCCACGTGATGGTAAATTTATCGAAGAAATTGGTTACTACAATCCAGTAAGCGAACCAAAAGAATTCAAAGTAGACAATGAAAAAGCAAAACAATGGATTAAAAATGGTGCAAAACCAACATCAATCGTTGAAAAGCTATTCAATGACAATGATGTATTAGCATAAGATTATGAAAGAATTAGTAGAAGCAATCGTAAAAGAGCTAGTAGAAGATAAAGAAGCTGTAGAAATCGAAGAAAATCGTAACGATGGAGAAGTAAATATAGTAATCCACGTTGCAGATAGCGATAAGGGTCGTGTTATAGGAGTTAGAGGAAATATCATCAATTCTATCAGAACCATAGCAAGATCAGCAGCTATAAAGGAAGATGTTAAGGTCAATATAAAAATATGAGGATAAGTGTAGCAGAGATTGTAACAACTCATGGGATTAGAGGAAATCTTAAAATAAAAAGCCTAAGTGATAATGAAAATAGGTTTAAAACTGGGGCAAAGGTACTTATCGATGACGAAGAACTAACAGTTGAATCATCCTTTGACCAAAAAGGACTTAAGGTTATAAAATTTGAAGAATATGACGACATTAATGATGTCATCAAATTTGTTGGCAAAGATATAACCATAGATGAAGCTGACCTAGGCGAACTAGGAGAAGATGAGTACTACGTTTATAAACTAATAGGTCTTGATGTTTACGACAATGGGCAAAAAGTCGGCAATATCATAGACGTAATCACAGGTGTATATCCCAATGATGTTTATGTTATAAAGACAGATAAAGATGAAATTTATTTTCCAGCTTTAAATGCTACAACTAAAAATATTGACTTTGAAAAGAATATTATAGAAATAGAAAATTTTAGTGATTATGAATAAAATAACAATCCTTACCCTATTTCCAGAAAGTTTTGAGTTTTTGAAAACTTATGGAGTAATAGGTAAAGCTATATCAAAAGGTTTATTAGAATTAGAACTTGTAAATATAAGAGATTTTTCGAATGATAAACACAACCACGTTGATGATACGGTTTATGGTGGAGCAGCGGGCATGCTAATGAAGCCAAAACCATTATATGATGCATTAATGTCTGTAAAAAAACCAAACTCCAAAGTAGCCTATATGTCAGCTGCTGGGAGAGTATTAAATCAGAAATTAGCAATCGACTTTGCAGAGATTAAAGATCTTATAATCATTTGTGGCCACTACGAGGGTATAGATGCAAGGATAACTAATCACTATGTCGACTACGAAATATCCATAGGAGACTATGTCCTAACAGGAGGAGAAATACCTGCTATGGTACTAATAGACTCAATGGCAAGATTTATAGATGGAGTAGTTGGCAAGGAGGAATCACTAAAGACCGATTCCCACTACAATATATTATTGCAGCAAGATGAATACACCAAGCCACGAGAGTTTAATGGTTACATAGTGCCAAATGAATTAACTAGTGGAGATCACAAAAAGATCAAAGAGTGGAATAGAAAATCTGCAATAGCAAAAACAAAAAAAGTTAGACCAGACTTATATGAAAAATTCCTAAGAGAGGAGAATGAAAATGGATTTAATTAAAAAAATTGAACAAGAAAACTTACGCGAAGATCAATATGACTTTAACGTAGGTGATACAGTTAGAATATCTTACAGAATCAAAGAAGGTGACAAAACAAGACTTCAAGACTTTGAAGGAACAGTAATCAAAATCAAAGAAGGCGGCATCAACAAGGCATTCACATTAAGAAGAATTTCTTACGGTGTAGGCGTAGAAAGAACCTTCCTATACAACTCACCAAGAATTGAAAAATTAGTAGTAACAAGACATGGTAAAGTACGTCGTGCTAAACTAAACTACCTACGTGACCGTCAAGGTAAGGCTACTAAAGTTAAAGAAAAAACAAATTATTAATATTAAGGGATTGTTGCAAATTGATAGATATTTACCGTCCTATCATTAGATTGCACTAACAGAAAGTTTGAACTATAGCCTGTAGGCTGGCGGAGACCTTTCTGGTAGGGTGCTCGTATGATGTAGGAACGATTATCTATTTTGCAACATCCCTTTTTTATTAGCAAAAGCAACAAATAAAAATTTCCTAAGCATATAACTTAGGAAGTTTAATAATTATTCAATATGATATGTTAAATTTTTCCTTTGAGTTTTTTAATATGTATGAATAAAGCTTTTCATCTGTCTTCTTACTAACTTCTAGAGCTGTTCTAGCGTACTTTTCGTAAGGTTTAGATAAATCATATAAGATAAGAGCTTTAGTATAAAGCATAACCGCTGATGTTGGGTTACTAGAATTAAGATTAATAGCTTTGTTTATATAGTCTAAAGCTATTTCGCTTTCTTCTAAAATATAGTATGTGTTAGCTATATTATGAAATAAAATAGAATTTAAATCATTATCATAAATATTAGAATCTTCAATAAATTTATAAATTCTTAGTCTTTCAGTTGCTTCCATATCTGTGTAAGCATAGTTCATAAGTATCCTATAATCTATATTACTGTAATTATTATTTTCTAAGTTTTTTAAATCAAAATTACAGCTGATATTTAAAGCATCCAATAAGAGCTTTCTTTTAAGAATTAAATCATCCTTCACTTCTATACTATTAAAATACAAAATCAATTTCTGAGCTTTAATTTTTATTATTTCCCTATCAGTTTTATTTTTTATATCTTCTAATGCATGTATTTCTTTTGATTGACTGCTTCCGTGAAATCTATCTTTCCTATTTAGGGAATTAACTATTTGTTCAATATTATTTGAATCTTCAAATAATATATTAAAATATTCTTCTACTAAATCAACATTTAAAACTGATGAAAGAATCTCTAATTTATCCAAATCAATATTGGCCTTACCAGTTTCCATCTCAGATATAGTTTTTACATTTATATAGGATAGTTCTGATAGCTTTTGTTGAGTAAGCTTTCTAGATTTTCTAATTTTCTTTAAAAAATAAGCAAAATTATAGTTTACTGAATTCATATTAATAACCCATTAAGCAATTATATAATATATACATTTTTTTGTCTATAGAAAAATTGTATATAGATTAAAAGTCTTTAAGTTGTTATCATTATTAAAAAATGGAGATGAATATGACTAGAAAACAAATAAGAAGAATTATATTAAGTTTCATATTGGTATTGAATTTTTTATTAACTTTAACATATAATGATAGGAATGGCGAAACAATTTATTTATGTCATAATGCATACGAAATATAGAGTATCAAATTAAATTGTTAATTTTAAACGTGGGAAAAAATATGAAGTTATCAAGATATACTCAGATTATAGAAATTAATGACGATTGTTATGCTGTGTATAATAATATATACTTTGAGATTAAATATGTAGATAAAAGTTATTTAAAAAGAATAATGAAATATCAAGTTAATCTAGACGAAAAGAATGATTTACTTAACAAATATATTTATGTAAGTGATGACGATATAGATAATTACCTATATACAATTTTATTAAATAATTTTGAAACAAAGAGAAATTTAAAGACACTATATGTTATTCCATCAGCAACATGCAATATGAAATGTGATTATTGTTTTGTTTACAAAAATAATTACATAAATAATGATGTTTTTAAGATGAATAGAGAAATGTCAGATGTGCTTATTGATAGGATATTTGAATATATTAATACAAATTCTGAAGAATTCATACTAATATTTTATGGTGGGGAGCCTTTAACTAATAAAAGAGAATTCTTTTACATAGTAAAAACATTGAGAGAAAAAGGTTTCGCTTATAAAATATCTATGATCACTAATGGAACGCTTTTGGATCAAGAAACAGTGAAATTTCTTTCTGAAAAGAATGTGAGTATAGGTATCTCTGCAGATGGTCCAGTAGGAGTTAACGGCAGAAAAAAACATGGTGGTTCAGTTTATAATGGTGTATTAGAAAAGATTTCTTTGTTGAATGAAAATAAAATAGATTATGGATTATCACTTACTATTACAAATGAAGTTCTAAAAAAACAAAAGGAAGTTATGTCTTGGAATATTAGGCGTGATGTCAACAGTATCAATTACAATATGCTACATTTTTGGGGTGATAATTATAATTTAGATTATATAAAAAAATATTACAGAGATGCTACTAATTTTATTATAAGGAGTTATATTAACAGTTCAAATATATATGATGATAGAATTCATAGAAAGTTAGAGTCCTTCTATAATAATAATTTTAACTATGCCGATTGTTCTGCAATGGCTGGGGAACAGCTTACTGTTTCATATAATGGAGATGTGTCTATATGTAACTGTGATTTTAATGACAAGGGTAGTTACATTGGGAATATAAAACAAAATAATTTTGATAATTTGATACAAATAGAAAATACAAAATTTAATATTAAAAGAAATAGTCCTATATATAACGGAATTTGTATTGAATGTTATGCTCTACCAATATGTGGTGGGGGATGTTATAAACAATATAGTGATAGACAGATTGATGAAGGTTTTTGTATACATTCAAAATTAATTATGGATTATTTACTGCAAGCAATTATATAGCATTCTAATAAATTTTTATGCCGACCTATAAGAAGAAATAAGGAGAAATTATGACTAGTGAAGTAATATTAGAGAAAAAAATAAGCAAAAAGAAGATTATAAAAATAAGATGAAAATTATTAAAGTAACACCAATGAGGAATTGTGCTTGTAATAATTGGCAGACACAAGGAAAGATAATTGATATAATTAATCTTAAAAAAGCAGAGTTAATTAATAATTAATAAGTATAGGTCGGCATAAAAATTTAAAAAGAGGGCATATGTTAAAAAATATTTCTAAGTTAGTTAGTTTTAAAGAAAAGATATTACTAATACTAGCTATTTTTTTGGGATCATTATCTCAAGTATCAATAGCTTATTCATTTTCACTGCTTACAAATATTTTTACCGAAAATGGGAATATAAATTCGGTTGAACTTGTAAAAATCATTTTATTAATAATAATTGCGCTATCATTTGCAGGTTTTAATTATATATATGTTGGTTTAATAAGAGAAGATATATGTGCGGAAATTAGAAAAAAATCATTTGAAAATATAATGAGCTCAAAATCTTCATATATATCTGAAAAACCAAAAGGGTATTTTTATAATGAAATTTTAGCCAAAATAGATATGTGGAAATTTAGGTATTTGGATAGTTGTATAAATATAGCAACAGATGTTTTATCTTTGCTATGGGTTATTATTTTAATTTCAACAATTGATATTAGAATAAATATATTCATATTAGTTTTTATTCTACCATTAGTGATAAACAATATAGTATTTCCTAAAAAAATGAAAAAAACAACTCTTAAAAGTATGGAAGAAAATACAAGTTTATTAGAATTTATGAGAGAATATTTAGAATCTATTTTGATTATAAAGAATAATACTTCGTACGAAAGATCTATGGAAAAAGTTGACCATGTTATAAATAGAGCTAACAAAGCATCTAAAAAAGATCAATTTTTAGGAAACTTATCTGCTTATTTCGCTAATACAGGAGTAACTATTTCGCAGGTTTCCTCAATAATTATAAGTTTTATTTATTATATGAAGGGATATATAGATTTTGGCATTTTTATGACATTTATACAGTTATCAGTCTATATACAGCAACCGGTGATTTCAATAATAAATTCCTTAGTAGGTATATCTACAGTTAAAGAAATAAATGAAAATTTGTCTCAAGTATTAGAATTAAATACTGATAATTATAAAAGTACTATGAATATTATTGAAAGTATAAAATTAGAAGATGTAAATTATCAGTACAGCGAGTTCGAAAAGGTGTACGAAGAAAATTTAAATATAAACTTTGAAAGTAATAAAAAGTATCTTATAAAAGGTGAAAGTGGAAGCGGAAAGTCAACTCTCGTAAAAATTTTAATGAAATATAATGATAATTACATAGGATCAATAAAATTTAACAACATAGAATTAAAGGATTTAGAGGATAAGGATATCAATAGTCAAATAATATATGTTCCCCAGAATCTATTTATATTCAATCAATCTATCAGAGAAAATATAGATCCTCTATTAGAGCATACTGATAGAGCAATACTTGAAGCAATAAAAAAGGTGAATCTTTCCTATATACTTAATGGTGAAGGACTTGATAGAGTTATAAATCAGGACATTAACTCTATTTCTGGAGGAGAAGCTTCGAGGTTATATATGGCAAAAGTACTATTATCAAATAAAAAAATAGTAATAATAGATGAGATTCTTTCAGGATTAGATTATGAAAACTCTATTAAAGTCGAAGATGAAATTTTGAATTTAGAGGGAAGAATGGTTATACACATAGCTCATAATAGTAATGCGTTATTTGAGGGTAGGTATGACAAAAAAGTAGAATTAAAATGAAGACAATAATAATAGATATAGATGACTTAAATCCGAACAATAGAGAGCAAATGGATTGTGAGATTTTCATTCTAAAAGATAAGTTGAATATAGATAATGTACTAAGAGTTTCAGATACAGTTAATGAATATTGTAATAGATACAAGAATGATGAAGTTCTTGATGATTTTTTTAGTAAGTATGGATTTGTTGATTATGATATCTATGTACATATTACGTATAGAAACGTTTTAGATGCGATTTACCTATATTTTAACTACAAATCAGATAATAATATAGTATTTTTTGGGAATTACTTAAATTATATATATCCTAATCTGATTAATAAATTTGATGATTTGAATTTTGTAATAATAAACTTTCAGGAAGAATTTGATTGTAAAAAAATAATAAGTCAAGTTAACTCTAAAGAGTTATCTTTGAATACGTTTAATGGGTGTCCTTATAAGTGTGAATACTGTAGTTTGAACATTCCTTATAGAAATTATGAGAACTATGATGTTGATTATAAAGAAATAAATGAGTGCCTGAGTGGATCTAATATAGAATCCGTATTTTTTTCTAATGAATTATTTTTTAAAAATGAGAATGATGTGAAGGAATTTATAAAGACGAAAAATAAGTTAAATTATGAGTTCTCATGTAGCCTTAGAGCGGAGCTATTAAATAAAGAAATAATTAACTTATTGAGAAAAGGAAACTGTAAATCTATTTTTCTTGGTATTGAAAGTGGTAGTCCTAAGATTAGAAAATATTATAGAAAGCAAATAAATACAAAGGAACTTTTATATAATATTGATTACTTAATTAAAAATAAAATAAATGTTATTTGTTCATTTATAATATCCGATCCAAGAGAATTAGAATGTGACTTAAATAAAACAATAGAATTAATGTGGAAAATAAAAAATATTGAAAAGAACAATAAATATAATGCTTTAATTATTTATGAAATAAATAAA
Source organism: Anaerococcus provencensis (assembly GCF_000312365.2). Classification (GTDB taxonomy): domain Bacteria; phylum Bacillota; class Clostridia; order Tissierellales; family Peptoniphilaceae; genus Anaerococcus; species Anaerococcus provencensis. Next base: position 544,883 of record NZ_HG003686.1, read on the forward strand.
ATTCAATTTTTCCCAGGATCAGAATTAACAAAAAAATATTATAAGTCACTTATACCTGATTATTACAATTTTAATACTAAGTATGCTAATAATAGTGTTTACGATATATTAAACAATAAGTATTTATTAACAAATTATTATAATATACAAAAAAATATTGATGGTTCTGTTGATCGATTTAGAAATTTGTTGGAATATTTATTTAATACATATGTATATATAGATAAAAGAATATTAGCCGATAAATTAATTATAGAAAGTCATTATTTATTAAAGTTTTTAGTTAAATTATCTAAGGAAAATAATGAGCAAGTCAGAAAACTATTAGAATTACATAATTCCTATGTGTATGGATATGAAGAGGAAAAATACAATATTTTCTCCTCATTGTATTATAATTAATTAAATATTAATTTTTTTGACTTCATCATACTAATCCTACGTCAATCCCATAATACTTTGTAAATTAATCTATCAGAATATTATCTTCTACATTCTAATATATAGCTATGATGAAGTTAACAAATTCTCGTTATTATCAATGAGAATTAGTCTACATGTGCTTTCAAATTTGTAATTAGTTGAATAGCTGATTGTTTAATGGGAATATTATTATAAATTTTTACGTATTATAAATTTTTAATGAAATCTTTCTATAAGACTATTATGAATTATGGCATTATTGGATATTCAAATGCATCCTAATAGTATTTATATTTCGTTTATGTTAATAAACTTTGTACTTCTCCTAATTTGTTTTGCTACTTAAGATCATTGTACTAGTTCGGGATCAAATGACTTTTTTTACACAATTATATGAGCTTTATAAAGACTTTCTTAGTGTCTTAGATAAAGAAATCAAGAACCAAGATGATCTCTACATTATAAGCTAGCTTATGATATAAAATTACAATAACTGTAACTAATGGAATTTTTATTGAATACTCATCTTCTAATAGAATAAAAACTATAAACTTATATCAAAATATAGAGTATTTAACGAATAAACTGGAAATATCACACGTAAATTTTTTATATATCAAATCATATAGAATTATCTATTATGAATGATAAGTTGCATGGATAAATGATGGCATGTTACTCAGAAAATAATATTATAAAAATAATTTAAGTGTACCAATTATAGCAGATGAGCTTAATAACTGGTACACTTTTTAAGTACTACAAATAAGCTATTTCTAGATAAAAAACAACATATTATGTATAATAGATTTAGTAAATAAGGAGAAAATTATGGCAATGAATATAAATTGGTATCCAGGTCATATGAAAAAGACTAAGGAAGATATAGTAAATAATCTAAAACTTGTAGATATTGTCCTTGAAATTATTGATGCTAGGATACCTAGGTCAAGTAGGAATCCTATGCTTGATGATATTATTGGTGATAAGCCTAGGATAATTATAATGAACAAGGCTGATCTTGCGGATAAGGATATTACTAGTAAGTGGATTGAGGATTTTAAAAATAAGGGAATTTCTGCTCTTAGATTAAATTCCAAGGAAAATATAAATGCTAAAAAAATCTATGACTTGGCAAGAGAATCTTTGAGGGAAAAATTTGATAAGCACAAAGAAAAAAACATAGAAAATCAAACAATCCGTATGATGATTGTAGGAATACCTAATGCAGGCAAATCAACTTTTATAAATAATATAGCTAAAAGGAAGGGTGCCAATGTAGGTAATAGGCCTGGTGTTACAAAAACTAAGCAGTGGATTAAGACCAATGCCAACATAGAATTATTGGACACTCCAGGAGTTTTGTGGCCAAAATTTGACGAAGAAACAGGATTAAACCTATCCTACACCCACGCAATAAAAGATGAGATATTAAATATAGAAGATCTTACCCTCAAGTTTTTGGAAAAGATGAAGGAAGAATATCCAGCAAATATAGAAGAACGATATGGAGTAAATCCAGAAAAACCAGCCTTAGAAATCTACGAGGATATTGCTAGAAAAAGAGGAGCTGTTACAAAGGGTGGAGACTTTGACTACACTCGTACAGCTAATATAATCCTTACAGATTTTAGAAATGGAAAACTTGGAAGAATTAGTTTGGAAAGACCATGAAATATTCAGACTATAACGAGAAAATCAAAAAAGAAATCTATGAAAATTATAATTTGATTGCAGGCATTGATGAAGTGGGCAGAGGTCCTCTAGCAGGGCCTGTTGTAACCTGTGCTGTTATTATGAAAAAGGATTCTCATATAGAAGGCGTTACAGATTCCAAAAAACTTAGTAGAAAAAAGATGCTAAGTCTTAGAGATGAGATTTTGGAAGATGCCATAGAAGTATCCTATGGCTATGCCAACAACAGACTGATTGATGATATAAATATCAGGCAAGCAACTCTTCTTGCAATGAAAAATGCAGTGGAAGCTTTGGAAAACAAACCAGATATACTGCTCATAGATGCAGAAAGAATAGATACAGAAATTCCCCAGCTAAATATTGTAAAGGGAGACCTCAATGAATACGCCATCTCCTGTGCATCAATACTTGCCAAAATCAGAAGAGATGATATTATGATCAACTTTTCAAAAATATACCCACATTATTCTTTCCAAACTAATGTAGGTTATGGAACAAAAAAGCATTATGAGGGTCTTGAAAAGTATGGTCCAACACCCATTCATAGGAAAAGCTTTTTGAGGAAATTCTACCAAAAACAGGAAAGTTTTCTATGAATGAGAAAAGAAAAATAGGTGATTTTGGCGAAGACTTGGCTGTAAGCTATATGACTAGTAAGGGTTATGAAATTCTATGCCGTAACTATCTAAAACCCTATGGAGAGATTGATATAATTGCCCTAAAAGATGATATAGTTTGTTTTGTCGAAGTCAAAACTCGTAAGTCATCCCAATTTTCCTACCCTAGAGAAGCTGTCAACTACCACAAACAGCAAAGGATTATCAAGGCTAGCCAGATGTATATGATGGAGAATAATATCAATAACTACTTGATGAGATTTGATGTTGTGGAAGTTTTAACTGAAAGTAGAAAGATAAACTATATAGAAAATGCATTCTAAATATACCGATAGAGAAATTATTTTATATTTAAATTACATATACTTGGACAACAGGCTTATTCATATAATCTATGAAAGAGTAGGCTTTAAGGATTTACTTGAAAGATCAAGAATTGACTTAGACTTTATACCTGATGTTTCCTATGAGAAAATTGTATCTAATAAAAATTTGGAAAGTTTCAAGTCTTATAATGAAAAAGTTCAAAGATATGGCTATACATATGTGACGTTTCTTGATGATGACTATCCAATCAACTTAAGATACATAGATGATAGGCCGACCTTGCTTTTTTATAAGGGAAGGCTGGATAGGGAAAAAGACAAGAACTCCATTGCCTTTGTAGGTGCCAGAAAGTGCACTGATTATGGCAAATGGGCCTGCAAAAATCTTAGCCAAGACATAAGTAGGGCAGGAATTACAACTGTTTCTGGTCTTGCCTATGGCATAGATGCTATGTGTCACAAGTCGACTTTAGAAGTAGCCGGTAGGTCTATAGGAGTGATAGGTTGTGGTATTGATAAAATTTACCCCAAACAGAATAGGAAATTGTACCAGGCCTTAGAAGAAGATGGACTGATTTTATCAGAATTCCCTCTAGAAACTGAACCAAGATCCTACAATTTCCCAAGGAGAAATAGGATAATCTCCGGCATATCTCTTGCTACCGTTGTCATAGAAGCTAAAGAAAAATCAGGTACTATGATTACTACAAGGTGTGCTCTTGACCAAGGCAAGGAAGTATTTGCAGTCCCTGGAAATATTAATTCTATATATTCTAGAGGTACCAATAAATTGATCCAAGAAGGGTCCAAGCTTATTACTTGTGCTGATGATATCTTAGAAGAGTTGGACTATCTATTGGAATATTCCAATATTAAAAATGAAATAGATTATTCTCACCTTGAAAAAGATGAACTAGATATAGTAAAGTATATCGAGGAAAATCCAAATTCCTCAGCAGATATATTATCAGCTGAACTTAAGATTAAGATTGATGAAATAAATTATCTTTTAACATCACTTGAGTTGAGAGATTTTATTGAAAATATAGGAAATAATGAATTCACAGTAAAGAGGTGAAATTTTGGTAAAAAATTTAGTAATAGTCGAATCCCCAACCAAAGCAAAATCTATAGCAAAGATGCTTGGTAGCAATTACAAGGTAAAAGCTACCGTAGGCCACTTAAGAGATTTACCAAAGTCAAAATTCGGTGTTGATATAGAAAATAACTTTGAACCAGAATATATCAAGGTTAGGGGACGAGCAAAAACTATAAATGAACTTATAAAAGAAGCAGGAAAGGCAGACAAAGTTTATCTGGCAACTGACCCGGATAGGGAAGGTGAGGCTATAAGCTGGCATTTGGAATATCTTTTGGGCCTAGATCCAAAGGAAAAAATTCGTGTAGAGTTTCACGAGATTACCAAAGAAAATGTAAAAAATGCCATAAAAAATCCAAGGCAAATCGACCAAAACTTGGTAGATGCCCAACAAGCTAGACGTGTCATGGATAGGATAGTGGGATATGAGATAAGTCCAATCCTTTGGAAGAGAGTAAAATCAGGGCTTTCTGCAGGACGTGTCCAATCTGTTGCACTTAAACTAATTGTAGATAAGCAAAGAGAAATTGACGCCTTTGTGCCAGAAGAATACTGGACAATAACAGCAGATCATAATGTAGATAAGATTGATTTTACTTCAGAGTTTTATGGCAAGCCTAGCAAAAAAATGAAAATATCAAATGAGTCAGGTGCTAATAAGGTTCTTGATAAAATTGATAAGGATTCTTTTAAGGTTGTTGAAGTTAAGAAGACAAAGAAAACTAGAAAACCACCAAAGCCATATACCACATCAACCCTCCAACAAGATGCATCTAATAAACTAGGTTATTCAACCAAATATACCATGCAACTTGCCCAACAACTCTTTGAAGGTATTGACGTAGGTGAGGGTTCTGTCGGTTTGATCTCATATATGAGAACTGATGCTACTAGAATTAGCCAAGAAATTGTAAATGAGTCTTTAAATTATATTAATCAAAAATATGGCAAGGAATATGCAGGCAGGGGCAACACCCACGCTGGTAAGAAAAAAGGTAGCCAAGATGCCCATGAGGCTATTCGTCCTACATCTATTTATAGGGACCCTATTTCTGTAAAACAGTACCTATCAGACCCACAATACAAGCTATATAAGCTAATATGGACTAGGATAGTCCAATCACAAATGACAGATTACGAGTATCTATCAACTAGCGTATCCTTTGATAACAATGGATTGATTTTTAAATCCAACGGTAGGATAACAACTTTTGAAGGTTTTAACAAGATCAATCCAGGATTTGAAGATCAAAATATATTGCCAGAGCTAAAAGAAGGCGATGTGATTTCTGGCAAAAAAATCGAAAAAGCCCAACACTTTACAAATCCTCCAGCAAGATACACAGAAGCTAGCCTTGTAAAAGTATTGGAGGAATTTGGAATAGGCCGTCCATCTACATATTCTGCAACTATCAACCAAATAGTTAATAGAAACTATGTAGAGTTTGAAGGAAGGTCAATATATCCTACAGAACTTGGATTTACAGTAAATGATTTCTTGCAAGAAAACTTTGACGATGTAATAAACGTCGAATTTACTGCTGAAATGGAAGACCAACTTGATAAGATTGCTGACCATGAAATTTATTGGAAAGATGTACTATCAAATTTCTATACTGGTTTTGAAAAGGATATGAAAAATGTCAAAAAAGATGATACAGACTACAAGGTCAAAGATAAAATCCTTGATGAGAAATGTCCGAAATGTGGAAGTAATCTTGCCATAAAACACGGTAGAAACGGCAAATTTATTGGTTGTACAAACTTCCCAGAATGTGATTTTACAAAATCAATTGTAAAAACAACTGGAGTAGCTTGTCCGAAATGTAAAACAGGGGAAATTATAGAAAAGGTAAGCAAGAAAGGCAAGAGATTTTACGCTTGTAACAACTACCCAGACTGCGACTATGCTTTATGGGATCCACCAACAGGAGATAAATGCCCAGAATGTGGAGAGCTTTTAGTGCACAAGAAAAATAGAAATGTAGATGAAATACGCTGTGAAAATTGCGGATATATCAAAGAAAAAAAGAGATGATTGTCGTCATCTCTTTTAAATTGCCTAAAATCTAGCATCCAACTTATTTATTATATAAAATCTAAGGACTTGACCTATTATGAAAAGGGCTATTGATAAGTACATTTTACTTATTAAAGTAATATTCAATATATTTCCATTTAGAAATAGGGCAAAGGCAAAGATAATTCCAAAGGCAGAACCAATAATTGGACCTACTTTAAATATGTATGCAATAGATCCACTAATTAAAGATATACTAGATATGCCAAGGACAAAGTTTATAATAAAGCTAGGACTTATAATTTTACCGAATGCTCCTAGGATTTTATCATAGACACTTGATAAGAGAAATTTAGGCACAAGATACATTAATATGCCTGCTAGTATCAATATAAGTATATCATTTAAAATAAGCCCTAAAGCTATGTCAGATCTTTTGTTACCTAGCTTACTTGCTAGAGGAAAAGTTTCGCCAAGTGATTGGGCCTCTCCTATGGCCAAAGTGACGCATACTGCAAAAAGTATCATTGCTGCTATAATTATTTTAAAAAACTCTGGCAAAGATACACCTTCTTCAGCCATTACTGTTTTTGCCAAAAATATGTATAAAAAACCTAGTCCTATTAGAATGCCTATTATAGCACCAGCAAGGTTTTTTGAGTTTTCTTTTATTTCTGCTCTTAATACTCTATTAATTCCGCTCATCTTATGCCTCCTTGTTAAATGCTTTAAACAATTCTTGTAAGTTCATACGATCTACTCTTGCATTTAATCTTCCTAGTTCTTCACTTGTAAAGTCATCATAAACCATAACTACCAACTGCTTACCGACTTTTTTGTAAGATAAAATATTTTTATTCTCTAAGAATTTTAAATGGTCTTCATCAATAGTAATCATATAAGCCTTTTCTTCTATGAATTCAACGGTTTCGTTTAATGCTACTTTTGAATCTTTTAGAAAGATTATATCTGTAACAACCCTTTCTATGTCTGAGAGTATGTGTGATGAAACCATGATCAAAGATTGGTCTTGTTCTTGGTATTCTATAATTTTTTTATAAAACTTATCCCTATTTATTTCATCTAGACCATTTGCTGGCTCATCTAAGAAAATTATTTTTGCGCCAGTAGAAAGACCAATAATACTCCTATAAAGCCCTTGATTACCATAGGATAATTTGTTGTATCTGGTCTTTTCATTTAGCATAAAGATATCCATCAGCTCATCATATCTTTTTTGATTGAACATAGGGGCGAGGATCTTAATAGTTGATGTTAGAGATTTTAATTTGCTAGCCTGCTGCATATCAGATATAAACCCATCGCTAATGAACACCAAATTTTCTTTAAAAGTCTTATCATTTTTTATATTTGATCCATCAATAAATATTTCTCCCTGATAACTTAGTATTTGATCAGACAAGATTTTCATCAAAGTAGTCTTACCAACACCATTTCTGCCTATAAGTCCATAGATTTTATTATCCTCTAGACTAAGATTGATTTTATCTAGAACGATATTATTGCCATAGGACTTGCTTACATTTACCAATTTAATCATTATCCTGCTCCTTTTTGTAAAGCTTCTCAATTTCTATTATCAATTCTTCTTTGCTAATTCCTAACATGGTCATATTTTTAATTAAATCCGGCAAAATATTACTTATGTATTCATCTTTCCTTTTATTTATAATAATTTTTTTTGCATCTTGAGTTACAAACATTCCCATGCCTCGCTTTTTGTATAGTATTCCTTCATCAACCAGAATATTGAGTCCTTTTCTTGCTGTTGCTGGGTTTATAGAATAAACATTAGCAAACTCAGTTGTGGAAGGGGACTGGTCATTTGCTTTTAAATAACCATCTAAAACTTGATTTTCTACAATTTCTGCTACTTGTTCGAATATTAGTTTGTTAGAATCCATCCATATGGCCTCCTTATTACTTAGTTACTTGAGTAACTAGGTGCTTATACTTAAATTATAACAGGTAAATGATTATTGTCAAGAAAAATTAGCAAAAAAAATAGAACCACATTTGTGGTTCTAAATTATTACTTAAAGTACGTGAGCGTGTTCGTTATGGTAGCCTTCAAGTTCACTTGTGCAGTTTGGACATCTTGTTGCATCGATTGCAATTTCTGATTTACAGAATGGACATTCTTTTGTAGTTGGCCCGTCAGAAACTGGTTCTATCTTATTCATTGATTTAAGAATAGCAAATAGAACAAATGCTACAATTAAGAATGTTATAATGGCGTTGATTAAGTTACCGAATTTTAATGTAGCTCCACCAACATTGACAACTAAGTCCTCAAAATCTACTCCTGCAGTAAGTCCTGTAATGATTGGCATTAGCAAATCTTCTACTAGTGAGTTAACAATTGCAGTAAAAGCAGTACCCATGATGATACCAACTGCCATGTCAAGGACGTTGCCTTTTTGAATAAATTGTTTAAATTCTTTTAGCATATAAAACTCCTTTAAAAATTTTTATCATAATTACTATAGTATTATACCTCAAAATTTGACTATTAAACATTATTTTAATATTATTTAACTAAGAGGTAGATATGAAATCATTATTAGTCGATGACGAGTTTTATGAAAAAATAAAAAATTACGCTGTTTTTATACCTATTATTAAGATAGAAGGCAAGGACCATATACTTTTGGAAGTACGTAGTAAGCATATTACCCAGCCTGGAGAGGTTAGCTTTCCTGGGGGAAGAGTAGAAGCTGGTGAAAGCTTTGAAGATGCTGCTATAAGAGAAACTATGGAAGAGTTGCTTCTTAATAGAGAGAATATAATACTCGATGGATATTCTTCAATGATATTAACTTCTTCATATAGGCATGTTAAAGCTTTTTATGGTAGGATTAATAAAAAAATTGAAGAAATAAAGTATAATGAAGAAGTAGAATCTGTTTTTGCAGTTGATGTTGATTTTCTAAAGAATAATGAGCCTATAATGTATAGAGCTCCTTACAAAATGGAATTTCCTAGCGACTTTCCTTTTGATAAAATCCCAAATGGTAAAGATTATAACTTTACTTCATTATATCACGATATGTATTTTTATGATACAACTCCAGTGATCTGGGGCCTTACTGCAAAACTTCTCAAAAACTTTATAGAAGGCTTAGATAAAGATGAATAAAGAGATAAGTAATAAAATCATTAACTATGCTAAAAATAATGAATCTATAGAAGCTATTTACTACTTAGAAGATAACTCCTATGATTCATTCATACACATTTATACTATTGTAAATGAAGTCATAGTTGGAAAAATGGAAGAAGAATTGGTCCAAATTTTTGACGATGTTATATTGCTCAATAGGCAAAAAGACGATTTTTCTTTTGAAAAAGATAATTTTAATTATACTAGCTTAAATATTTATACAGCAAACAATTTAAAGTTAACAGAATCAATAATTTCAGAGGATTTTCTAGATGCGTTCATAAAGAGTATTCCTGGTCAAGTAAAAGTTTTGTATAGCAAACCAGGCTTTTATAAGCTTGAAACTAGTAATGACTTTAGCTATCAAATGCCAAAGGAATACGAAGTTATGTCTACTATAAAAAATTTCTTTGCAAAAGCATACGAAACATCATTATTTGTAGATGAAAAAGATCCGATTGCGGCGAGCTTAAAACTGGAAGAAGTTAGAAAACATCTAACAAGCATGGTAGATTTTTATGTCAAAAACAAATATGCCTACAAACTTGCCATGGGAGATGATGGTCAAAATCTGATTAATACTTTGGAATATGACATAAAAGAAAACTATCTTTTGACCTTTAGCCATGATGATTTGATGGATATATATTTTTCATTGTTTAAAGCTTGTGTCCTATTTAGAAAGCTTGCCATGGAAATATGCAAGGACTTAGGATACGCATATCCAAAAGAAATTGATGTGGAAACACTAAAAGTACTTAGAAAAAATTACAAAAAGCTAGAATCATTTATAAATTAGGAGAAAACTATGAGGAAAAATAAAATATCATCAATAATTGTAGTGCTCTTAATATTACTATTTCCAATAAACGCACTTGCAGCCAACCAAAGCCAAGTTGTAGGACTTGATCAAAACGTCAGAGCCTATATCATCGGCAATGAGGAAAATGGAGATATATATTACGAAAAAGACTCATCTACTCCATATCCAATAGCATCATTAAGCAAACTAATGACATATTTAATAGTAAAAGAAAAGATAGATGATGGCAAGCTATCCCTAGACCAAGAAGTAACTGTCGGTGAAGAAGCAGCCAAGTTTCATAGCTGGGAATACTCTTACCTAGGATTAGACGAAGGGGAAGTATATACAATAGAAGAGCTTCTTCAAGGTCTTATGGTTGTAAGTGGCAATGACTGTGCCTACCAGCTAGCAGTTACCGTTTCGGATTCTGAAAGCGAATTTGCAAGGCTGATGAATATGAAAGCGGGAGAACTAGGCTTGGATAGCCAGGTTTATTACAATGCAAGTGGTGTCCAAACAGAATCAGGCAACCAAAACTCATCTTCAGCGAAAGATTTGTATGTATTAAGTAAGTATATAATAGAAAAATATCCTGAAGTTTTGGAATATAGCAAAGTTAGAAAAATAGAAGATAAGAGACGTGAAATAGATGTAAATAGCACTATCCCTTTGATTGGAGAAATTCCAGGAGTGGATGGCCTAAAGACAGGTAGTACAGAAGAAGCGGGATATTGTTTAGTTTCTACAGTTGATATGAAAGAGATTGACAGCAAAGATGACTTTAGGACGATTGCTGTTTTGCTTGGTGCAGACCAAAAAGATACTAGAGATAAGGCTATGAGTGACTTGATTTATTATGTATCAAGATATTACGATAAGGTCAAAGTTCTTGATACCAATGTTGCTTACGATTCACTTAAGGTAAACACAGCCAAACAAGGATACGTTGAACTATACCCAAATCAAAATGTAGAAATGATTGTAAAAACGGGAGAAAATCCAGCTGTTAAGACTAAGCTACAAGAAAACATAAAAACACCAATCAAATCTGGTCAAGTCCTAGGAAATGCAAATGTAAGTTATGAAGATAAGGAATATGATGTTTCCCTAATCTCAAAGTCGAACTTAGAAGAAGCATCTCTTTTTGCAAGAATAGTCAGATCTCTTCAAGATTCAGCAGACTTCTTGCTTAAAGTTTTGATTGCAAGATAAAAATACTTGTGATATAATCTTAGTTAGTTTACACGAGATCCTCGATAGTCTAGGACCTCAAATTAAGCTGACCAAATTAAAAATTAGCCTTAGGCTTTTATTGAAGGTCCTCGAGCCTATGGCTCTGCGGTATTTCGTGCTTAGTCCTAGCACCATGGGTGAAAACACATATGTGTTTTCATATCTGAGATGAGCATAAGCGAATCCAGATAACTGCACGAGGCCTCTCAGAAAGCCGGCCAGAATTCTCGGGCTTACGCCCTGCGACCATTCCATGGAGGGTCCTCCATGAGGCGGACGGCCTAGTTTTTTGTTTCAGTAGCTCAGCTGGATAGAGCACCGCCCTCCTAAGGCGGGTGTCGGAGGTTCGAATCCTCTCTGGAACACCACTTTTTTGGATGATATTTTTATCATCCTTTTTTATTGCTTTTTTGGAGTTTTTATGGATAATATTTCTTTTTCTAATTTAGATGAATTTTATATGAATGAAGCCTTATATGAGGCGCGTCTTGCTCGTTTTGTTGAGGAAGTGCCTGTAGGTTGTGTGATTGTTTATAATGGCAAAATTATTGGTCGTGGACACAATTTCACCTACAAGGGTAAGTCTGCTCTATACCATGCTGAGCTTATTGCAATCAAAGAAGCCAATGAGTATTTTGATGATTTTAGATTGGAAGATACTACCATGTATGTCACTATGGAACCTTGTTCAATGTGTGCTGGGGCGATTATCAATTCTAGGATAGGAAGACTTGTTATAGGCATACCAGATTATAAAAGAGGTGCTTGTGGTTCTAATACCAATATCACAGGAGATAGGAGCCAACTACACTTCTTGGATGCTGAGTTTGGATTATTGGAAGAAGAATGCCTATATGAACTCCAAACTTTCTTTAAAATGCTTAGAAAAAGATCTAAGGATAAGAAAAAAATGGCTAAAGTTGATTAAGCTTTATTTTTTGAATTTTATCTTAATTTATATATGGATTTCGAGTATAGTTACATTAAGAAACTTAGGAGGAAGAAATGAAAATTACATTGTTAAATCCCTTAGAAGTTAGTGAAGAAACTATTTTAAATAATAAAGAAAAACTTGAAGAAATGGGTCACGAATTTGTTTTTTATGATGATCTTTCTAAAGATGATGATGAAATAATCGAAAGACTTAAAGATTCTGATATTGCAATAATTACAAACAAACCACTAAGTGCAAAAGTAATAGATGCCTGTCCTAATTTGGAATTAGTTGATGTTGCATTTACTGGTGTTGATCACGTAGACTTGGATGCTATCAAGAAAAATGGCATTACTTTATTAAATGCTAGTGGATATTCTGATGATTCTGTAGCAGAACTTGTAATAGGCCTTGCTATAGGAGTATTGAGAAAATTTAACGAAAATCGTGAAAATATTTTTGATAATTCAGGCCATAAACTACTTGGTCAAACCCTAAAGGGCAAAAAATTTGGTATTATTGGTACAGGTAATATTGGCATCAAATTAATAGAACTCTTACAAGTTTTTGGCTGCGAAATCCTAGCTTATTCTAGAACTGAAAAACAAGAAGTTAAGGACATGGGTGTCAAATACACTGATTTGGATACATTATTAGAAGAGTCTGACGTAGTATCCCTCCACATTCCAAATAATAAAGAAACCAAAAATTTCTTAAATAAAGATAAGCTTGACAAAATGAAAGAAAATGCAATTCTAATAAACTGTGCTAGGGGACCAGTAGTGGACAATGATTATTTGGCACAACTACTAAACGAAGACAAAGTCCGTGCTGGTATAGATGTTTTTGATATGGAACCACCTCTTCCAGAGGACTATCCACTTAGAAATGCAAAAAATTGTATTTTGACCAATCACGTGGCATTTTACACCAAAGAAGCTATGGAAAATAGGGCTGAAATTGTATTTAACAATATATATGAATATTTAGATGGAAATATTATAAACGAGATCAAATTATGACAGATATCAAAATCATAGCAGTAGCTGGTGGATCAGCTTCTGGGAAATCTTCAATAGTCAAGCAAATTGATGAAACTTTTGAGGATGACCTTATTGTTATCGGCCATGACAATTATTACAAGGCACATGATGATATGTCCTTTGATCAGAGAAGTAAGCTAAATTACGACTATCCTGGTGCCTTTGACAATGAACTTTTTTACGAAGATTTATTAAAACTTCAACAAGGTCAATCTATTGATATGCCAAGATATGATTACACTATTCATACTAGGAGCAAGGAAACTACAAGGATAAGCCCTAGTAAGATCATACTAATCGAGGGTATCTTAGTTTTGGAAGATAAAAAAATCAGGGATATCACAGATACAAAAGTTTTTATAGATGCTGATAGCGACGTAAGATTACAAAGAAGAATCCTAAGAGATACAAAAGAACGTGGCAGAAGCTTAGAATCTGTTTTGGAACAGTATATAAAGCAAGTAAAGCCAATGCACGAAAAATACGTAGAGCCTACAAAGAAATATGCCGATATTATAATTCCAAGAGGGGCAAAAAACTCCAAAGGAATAGAGATTTTAATTAAGCATATTGCCGATATGATTGAGGGCTAGATATGCAAGTAAATTTAATTAATACTGATTATGATGCGATAAAATCATATATAGCTGGCAATTCTCACAAGGGTCATGAAATATGGGGAGCCTTAGCTTGCGATGATGGGTATATATTTAGAGTCTATGCGCCTAATGCAGACGCAGTTTATGTCCAAGGAGATTTTACAAACTGGGAAAATATCCAGATGACTAAGAATGTCAATTTGGGATATTTTTTCATAAAACTTCCTGCGAAAGTAGGAGATTATTATAAATATGCAGTAGTTAAGGATGGAAACTGGGTCTACCATGCCGATCCTTTTGGTAAGGCCATGGACTATGAGGGTGACTTTGCAACACTTATCACTGATGATTCCTACGAATTTAATGATTCGGATTTTATTGAAAAAAGAGATAAGAATTTTGATAAGGCTTTAAACATATACGAACTTCATATAGGTTCTTGGTTGAGATATGGGGGCAATGTAAACTTTCTTGACATATTTGATAAGCTAATCGACCACGTCAAAAAGATGAATTATACTCATGTAGAGATAATGCCAGTTACCGAATATCCTTTTTATCCATCTTGGGGTTACCAATCCACAGGTTTTTTTGCTACAAGTGCTAGATATGGTAGGCCAGTAGATTTTAAAAAATTTGTAGACCTCCTACATCAAAATGGTATAGGAGTCATATTAGATTTGGTGGCAGTTCATTTTGCAAATGATTATTATGGTTTAAAGACCTTTGATGGGACTCACCTTTATGAATCTCCATATGATGGATTGACTTATTCTGAGTGGGGCTCAGTCAATTTTGACTATTCCAAAGGCCATGTAAGGTCATTTATGAAATCATCTTTTGCCTATTGGATAGAAAATTTCCACATTGATGGTATAAGAGTGGATGCAGTTTCCTATATGATTTATTATAACGGCAATGAAAACCGTGGTGTCCACTATGACAATATAAATTTCATCAAGGATGCAAATAAGGATTTACAAAATTCTTTTCCTGATGTTATGCTAATAGCTGAGGACTCATCGGCATATCCTAAAGTTACAAGTCCTGTTGATGAAGATGGTCTTGGATTTGACTACAAATGGGATTTGGGTTGGATGAATGATACCACCAAGTATTTTAAGGTAGATTCCTACAATAGAAGTCACCATCACTCAAAAATAACATTTTCAATGTTTTATTTTTACAATGAGAGATTTATGCTGCCTCTTAGCCATGACGAAGTAGTTCACCTTAAGGGCGCTATGGTAAATAAGATGAGTGGATCATATGAAGATAAGTTTAAAGAGCTTAAGGTCTTATACACTTATCAAATGGCTCATCCTGGCAAAATTTTAAACTTTATGGGCAATGAAATTGCTACATTTGACGAATGGAATGAAAATGCAAGCATAAATTGGGACATTCTATTCTATCCAAAACATGATGATTTTAATAGATATTTGCAAGATTTAAATTTCTTGTATAAAGAAAATGATGCCTTTTTCAAATATGATTATGACGAAGCTGGATTTAGGTGGATAATAGTAGATGATGCGAATACATCTGTCTTTGCTTTTGAAAGGATAGCAGAGGATAAGAGATTTTTAGTTGTACTTAATATGGCCAATCTCTATCATGGTGGCTATGAATTCCCATATGATGAGGACTTGATATTTATAGAAAGACTTAATTCTTTCGACCAAAAATATGGAGGAGCAAGAGATAATTTAAGAAAGATAGAAGTTAAGAAAGGAAGTAATCTCAAATTGGAGCTTTGGGAATATGAAGGTGCTATATTTGAGATAAGAGAAAATGAACAAACCAATTAATTTATCTTGGTTAGTGGAAAAATGGACTATAATGGATGAGGACTCCTACTTAAAAAGTATGTGGCTTAATACCGAAAGTCTTGATATCATCCGCATTAACCAAGGAGAAACAGAAGATGATATTATAAAAAATTATATAGATATAGATAGTGACATAGACCATTATGTTCTCATGCCTGGAGCTGATGCTTTTGATGAAGATAAGGCAAGATCTGTATTTATAGAAAAATTGGATAGACACGAAAGAGATCAAGTTATAGATGAGTATGAGGGTTTTGCCCCAGCGGAAGAATTTCTTGATATAATCTATAATCTAGGACTTGAAGGCGAATACAATGATTTTAAGTCAAAAATAGCGGCCTATATTTTGTTGCTATGGGCAGACGATGAAAAAATCGCCATAACAAAAGACATGGAGACAATAAATATAGACAAGTTATGAAGTTAAGAAGAATATTTTTATCCCTATTTCTAATCGCAGGACTTAGCTCTTGCCAGAATAAAGATACAAGTGATAATGTGAAAGAACCTGTTGTTGAATCAGGAGAACCTACTGGCAAAGAGGAAGTTAGTAAAAAAGCTGTAGAGAAGTTTGACAAGGTTTACTATAACTACTTTGATACTGTTACATCATTTACTGCCTATGCAGAAAGTGAAGAACAATTCAAAGAATATACCGACATCCTGGAAACAGAGCTTGAAAAATACCACGAATTGTTCAACTCTTACTACGATTTTGATGGAGTAAACAATATAAAGACCATCAACGACAATGCTGGCAAAGGACCTGTAGAAGTTGATCCTGCTATAATTGAACTTGTAGAATACTCATTGGATTTTGATGAGAAGACTGATGGCAAAATCAATATTGGCCTTGGTAATGTAATAAAAATGTGGCATGACGCAAGGGAAGAGTCACTTGATGATCAATCAAAGGCTTGGGTTCCTACAAAAGAACAACTAGAAGAAGCAGCTAGCCATAGTGATGTAAGCCAAATCAAAATTGATAAGGAAAATTCAACTGTCGAAATCTTGGACCCAGATATGTCCATAGACGTTGGTGCAATTGGCAAGGGATTTGCAACCAAGAAAGTTGAAGAAGCCCTAAGAAAAAATCATGTGTCAACAGCTATATTGTCTGTAGGCGGAGATGATGCAATAATAGGTGAAAATCCAAATAAGGAAAATGGTAAGTGGAGAATAGCTATCCAAAATCCAGACTTAAAAGCTGAAAATCCATATTCAAGTGTAGTAGCTGTGAACAATACAGCAGTAGTGACAAGTGGTGACTATCAAAGATTTTACGAAGTAGATGGTAAGAGATACCACCATATCATTGATTCTGATACACTTTTCCCATCAGATTATTTTAGATCAGTTACTGTAATTCTAAATGATATAGCTTTGGCAGATGCCCTAAGCACATACTTATTTACAGTTGATTTAGAAAAAGGAATGGAAGTTGCCAAAGAATTTGACGCTGAAGTTTTGTGGATTGACAAAGATGGCAATCTCTTTAAGACTGAGGGCTATGAAAAATTAGAAGATTAATCGGACTTAGGTCCGGTTTTTTATTTTGATAGAAATTTTGGTATAATATAACAGGAAAGCTAGGAGGAAGGAATGAAAAAGATTGCCTTTGACAATGATAAATACATAAAACTTCAATCAGAAAAAATATTAGAACGAATAAGTCACTTTGATAAATTATATCTAGAATTTGGTGGTAAACTATTTGACGATGGACATGCATCAAGAGTTTTGCCAGGGTTTTTGCCAGATTCTAAGCTTAGAATGCTAGATAGCATCAAAGATCAAACAGAAATTATCATAACTATTAATGCCAATGATATAGAAAGTAACAAAATCAGAGGGGATAATGAGATATCTTACGACACTGAAACCATTAGGCTAAAGCAAGCCTTTGAACAAAAGGGATTTTTGGTAAACTCAATAGTAATTACTCAGTTTAACAATGGAGAAAAAGTCCTAAGATTTGAAAAGTATTTGGATAACCTTTCAATAACCCACCATAGGTCTTACGATATCAAGGGCTATCCAAATGATATAGATCATATTTTGTCAAAAGATGGTTTCGGCAAAAATGACTATGTGGAGACCGATAGACCTCTTGTAGTCATAACAGGTCCAGGACCTGGATCAGGTAAAATGGCCACAGCCCTATCCTTAATGTATTTGGATTATGAGAGAGGCAAAAGATCATCTTATGCAAAGTTTGAGACTTTCCCAATATGGAATCTTGGACTAATGCATCCGGTAAATATTGCCTATGAAGCAGCAACTGCCAACCTTAACGATGTAAATATGATAGATCCTTACCATCTAGAAGCCTATGGAAAGCTTGCTGTTTCTTACAATAGAGATGTAGAGGCCTTCCCAGTTTTAAAGAGAATGCTAGAAAAAATTATGGGGCAAACACCATACAAATCTCCGACAGATATGGGTGTCAACATGGTTGGATTTTGTATCACTGACAATGAGGCTGCCATAGAAGCATCGAAGGATGAGATAGTAAGGAGATACTATAACTCCCTAGTTGATTTTAGATTTGCTAAAGAATCTTATTCTTGTGTAGAAAAAATACAAACCTTAATGTCAAACCTTGACATTAGTCCAGAAGATAGAAAGGTTGCCTTAGCTGCTCGTGAGAAAGAAGAATTAACTGGCAAAGAATCTTTTGCTATAGAGCTAGCTGATGGAAGAATAATGAGAGGCAAAAAATCCAAACTATTTACAGCTCCTGCAGCTTGTATACTAAATGCCCTCAAAAAGCTAGGAAATCTTGACGATGAAATCCTACTTTTAAGTCCACATATAATTGAGCCTGTTTCAAACCTAAAGACCAAGTCCTTGGGAGAAACTGAACCATCATTATCAATAAATGAGATGCTAATAGCCCTAGCTATTTCAGCTACAACCAATCCTCTGACTCATATGGCCATGGAAGAGATTAAAAACTTAAAAACTTTAGATGCGCACAGCACAGTCATTTTAAATGACAGTGAAAAGAGAATGCTTAGAAAATTAGGAATAAACTTTACCCAAGACCCAGTTTTTGGGGAAGATAGTGGATATTAAATACTTTAAAAGGGACTATTGCTTTAGCAACAGCCCCTTATTTTGTATCATCATATACTACGTAGTTAAAGTATTTTTCTAGTTCATTTAATTCTTCATTTTGGTAGATTTCGACCATTTCATCACTCATTGAATTAACCATGTCAATGACAAACTGTCTAAGGCTAGATTGGCCAAACATTTGGTTAGAGAAATTTTCCTTTGCTCTTCTTACAGCCTTGAGTTTAACAATCCTCTTAGCCAAATCAACACCTTTTATATTTTTTTTCCAGTCAAAAACTTTGAAAAGAAATCCAATAGGTCTCTTAAATTATTAACCTTATATCTTAAATACTTGTAGGTAAGCTTCGATGCCCAGCCTTCAGTTTGTATCAAATCATCAAAGAATTTTTGCTTGCTTCCATCTTTTTCAAGTTTGATGGAGCTGGTGAACCTATCAAAAACTTCATTTATTTCATCACTTGCATAATCCAAAACCAAATCGATAATGTCGTAATCAGGATTATTTAGATTATCAATCATTTTGCTTACATATGCTGGTCTTTCTTCCTCTCCGATTGGCTTGTATTGGTAAATATAATTTACAAAGTCATAAAAGCTATGGCCAGCATTATCTATAGGCATAGACCAAGCTTTATGAATAATCTTTTCCATATCCTGAACTACCTTGTAGGGTATAAGGATTTTGCTTTCTATTTGATCAAGAATTATATTTATGGATTCTTCCAAATTTGAGGCCTTGATATAGATACTATTGCCAGTTGCTCTTATGAAGAACTGATACTCATCATTTACTCTTTTTACAAATACCCTTGCACGTTTTTTGCCTATAGGAAAATACTTTTCAATTCTTGGAAATATCAGGTCATTAACATATCCTTTTTCTGGGACCTCTTTATTTAAGCGATTTGAAAGCAGTCTTGACACTTCACTTTGTATATCTATATGACTATATTTTGGATTGTTGGCCTGGATTCTGATATAGTTATGTACAACATCTTCTAGGCTTAGTTGCTTACCTATAGTATAGTTGATGGCATCTTTGATTATTTCATACTCGCCATTTAAGTTCATATAGATAAATTCTTTGATTAGTTCAGTTTTTATATAAACTTCATAGCCGTTTTTTTCTGCTACCTGGTTTATGACTTTTATATGCCTAATTGGAAGTGGATAGGTAACAGTAGAACCTGTTTGTATATCATAAATAACATTTCCCATCTCTGAAATATATTTAGCTGTACCATTTTCGTGGAGGTGGCCAGTAAATACAAATTTGACACCATTGTCAGCAAGGGCTTCTATAGGAGTTTTGCCATCAATCCTTGGGTCATCACATTCATACTTACTTCTCCATTCCTTTATGATAAAAGGTGAGAATACCAGCTCCTGATTTCTAAAATTTGGCATAAGGGCATGGTGGGCCATGACAAAGATAAGATCATTTCTACTTTTTGCCTCATCAATTTTATCTACAATCCACTTCATCTGTTCAACAATGATAGAACCTGGTACATTTTCTCTATTATCCCTATGATTTTGTTCTGTATCCGCAGAATATATGGAAGTATCTACACATATGAGGCTTAGGCCTGTGTTATCATTTCTTCTGCTTGGGATCCTTGCTACATAGGAAAAATATCCATGAGCGTAGTAGGAATATTTTTCCTCTCTGTCGTATTCTTTGTTGATTCTATCCAAATAATTATGAAATATTGTCGAATCTTTGTACATTTCTAGGACATATTTGTTTTCGTAAACAAACATATATAGGTCATAGAATTCCTTAGGATTGGTATTTTTTGCTTTTCTATTATCTTTGAAATCGTAGGACCTATGGTTATTCAAATCGTGATTGCCTGGAATTAGAAAAATTTCTCTATCTTCATTTTTACTTTTCCATGCTAGCAAGTTTTCTCTTACAAATTCATGAGACTTGTATTCTCCTTCTTTTACCAAATCTCCTGGCAAAAATAAAAACTGGCTATTGGCCTTATCGACCATTGCTAGGGCTTCTTTGAACAAGGCCTCACTTTCTACTGTTAGTTTTCTTTCTACTTTTATTTCTTTAATAAATTCTTCACTATTTGATATCAAATCCCCGCTTAAAACATGTGGGTCACTAATGATTGAAATATCATAATTTTGTAAATCCATGATTCACCTCTGTAAATTTCACCTAATTATAGTATACTAGGTATTTTTTTGAACTAAAGAGAAACATTACAACAGAAAAATATCAAATTATTTTAAGAACAAAATATATTTATAAAAAGACTTGGCTTTATATTTTTGATGGTGTATATTTCCTAGTACATAAATAAAAACGTCGAAAAGAGAGAGTACACAGAAATTTTCTATTACAGAGAGATTTATTAGCTGAGAAAAATCATAGAAAGTCTGTGGAAGTGCATCTTTGAGTTTTATACCGAAATTATAGTAGGCTATAACGCTAGTGCCCGTTAAGCACATTGAGGTTTTAAGAATTTTTCTTAAAATAAATTAAGGTGGAACCACGATTAGCTCGTCCTTTTTTGGACGGGTTTTTTATTTGTTTATGTAAATTTATCTACAAAGGAAGGATGTGAAATATATAAAGAAGTTTTACTTGCTAGCTTTAATTGTAAGTCTTGGGCTTACAGGATGCAGCAATGCCAATAACCATATTCAAGCTAATAAACATACAAACCATAATGACCACATGGCAGATGACCTTGAAGTGGTTGATTTTATGGATGAGAACTTTGACATGAGCAAAATTGAACAACATAGCTGTTGTGATGAATAAATAAGGAGAGAATAATAATGAAAAACAATAAACTTTTAGCGTTAATCTTACTTGGAGGATTGACTCTTTCAGCTTGCGGAAATCAAAATGCAAGCAATGACCAAAAATCAGATACAAATATTAGCCAAGATCAAAATGTTACCAAGGCAGCTACACTAGAAGAAGAGCCAAGATATGGTACAAAGGTAAAAATTGGTTTTGATGGAGACTTATGTATAGCTGGTCAAAACCTTGCAGAAATCAATGGATATTTTGAAGAAAATGGTGTAGACGTAGAATTTGTAAATACAAAAACTGGAAAAGATGCGCTTTCAAGTGGTCAACTTGATGCTATGACTGGTGAATTTGGTTCACTAATCGTCCCAGCTACAAAGGGACTACAATATGTATTCTCAACTGCATCTCACTCAGGATGTAAATCACTTTACGTCCTAGATGATAGTAAATACCAATCAACAGCAGATATGGTTGACCAATCAGTTGCTGTAACAAATGGTATAGGAAATAGCGGACACAATACACTTTTAAGATTTTTAATCCACGATGATGTAAATCCAGATGATGTTACAGTAAAACCTGTTGATGCAGCTGCTGTAATCCAATCACTTGAAAGTGGGGAAATCCAAGGGGCAGTTCTAGATGACCAATTTGCCCAAGAATTCTTGCAAAGTGGGAAAAATCAGACCAGTGAGATCTTTAACTACAGATGAAGACTTTGGTTCTGAAGTTTGCTGTGTAACTGCCTTTAACAAAGAATTTGTTGAACAAAATCCAATGCTTGCAGAACTTGTTGCAGAAGCTATTGAAAAAGGAAATCAATATGCAGCAGAAAATCCAGCAGAAGCAGTAAAATTACTTCAAGATAAAAACCTTGCAGCTGGAGACCCAGAAGTAGCAACCAAACTACTAAAAGCATATGACTACACACTTACAAATGCTGACGGTGAAACAACTATTCGTAGCTATTTTGATGACTACAAAGAACTAAATCTTATTGATAAAAACAGATCGACAGATGATCTAGTTAAAGAATTATGGAAACCACTTGGAAACGGGGAAGTTGAAGTAGTCAAAAAGAATTAAGGAAGGTCTATGGATAAAGATAATCAATTAAATCCCAAAAAACCGAATAGAAAAGAAAAAGAAAGATTAACAAAAGATGAGTTAATCAAGCTTGAATCAAAACCAAGAAATAAAACTAAGGAAAGAATTAGCTTAGCCCTACCAATAATTGCGGGAATCCTGGCCATTGTTGAATACTACTTTTTACCAGAACAAAATCCTGGATTAGCAAAAACTAATTTATATCCAGGATTTCTGGCCATACTTACAAGTATTTATGTAATTGCTCTTCTAATTTCGACAAATAAGGAAAATTTAAGAGACCAATTGCTTTATAAGGCTCCAAGGTATACTTTTATATATATCTTGCTAATGATTTATGATATCTTGACCCTAAAAACATCAAAACTGGCCTTGCCATATTTTCCATGGATAGATATGATATTTAATTCCATGAAGGCTGATAATGCATTTTTGGCTGAATCTGTATTAAGTTCACTAAAACTTTTATTTACAGGCTATATTATAGGTGGAGTATTGGGGATAATTACTGGAATACTGGCTGGTTACTTTGATAAAGTAAACTATTGGGTAGACCCATTTTTAAAAATCCTTGGACCAATCCCAACTACAACTTGGTTACCTGTTGTTATGGTAATTGCTATAAATCTTTTCCAAGGAGCAGTATTTATAATAGGATTAGGTGTTTGGTTTTCTACAACTCTAGCAACCATAACAGGTATGAGAAGTGTCGATCCTGCCTATTATGAGGCTGCCCAAACCCTAGGAGCAACCAATACAGAGCTAGTAAAAAAGGTTGCAATTCCATCAGCTACACCAAATATTTTTCAAGGACTTATAGCTGGTATGTCTGCAGCTTGTAATGCCCTAATCGTTGCAGAAATGCTTGGGGTAGAAAGTGGACTTGGCTGGTATATAACATGGAAGAGCTCGTGGGCTGATTATTCCTCCATGTACGGAGCTATAATTCTACTTGCACTTACCTTTATTTTGGTAAATATGGTTATAAAGCAAATTAGTAAAAGGGCCTTAAAATGGAGAAATGGAGGAACTATTAGATGAGTAAATTAGAATTTAAAGATGTATCAAAATCATTCGTAAGATCTGATAGTGAATTTATAACTACAGCTCTTGAGGACATTAATTTTTCCATAAGAGAAAATGAGTTTGTAAGTATAGTTGGTCCGTCAGGATGTGGAAAGTCTACAATACTTAGACTTATAGCAGGCCTTATAGTTCCCACTACAGGAAATATTTATCTAGATGGAGAAGAAATCACAGGACCTTCAAGTAGTAGGGGAATGGTATTTCAAAAATCAACCCTATTTCCATGGCTTAGTGTAAAAGATAATGTAGGATTTTCTGGTAAGCTAAAAAGTGAAGAAAAAGTCGACGATAAGACAATTGATCAAATGCTAAAGAAAGTGGGTCTATTAGATTTCAAAAACTCTTACCCATCAAACTTATCAGGTGGTATGGCCCAAAGAATTTCATTAATCAGAACTATGGTAAACAAGCCAGAAGTCTTACTTCTTGATGAACCTCTTGGTGCCTTGGATGCATTTACAAGAATGAACATGCAAGATGAGATACTAAAACTGTGGGATGAAGAAAAGAATATGACTATAATGGTAACTCATGATGTTGATGAGGCTGTTTATATGTCAACTAAAGTTATAGTCATGGAACCAAGGCCAGGAAGGATCAAAGAGATAGTTCCAATAGAACTTGACTATCCTAGAAATAGGACAAGCAAAGAATTTACTGATTATAGGAATGAACTATTAAATATTTTGGATATATAGATTAAAAGTGCTGAGATTTATTCTTGGCACTTTTTAAATTTATGTTTTATTTATTAATCAATTGAATGTGGGTAAAGAAATAGTAAGATATACAAAGCATAAATTTCTTGGATTGTTTATAATGGCTCTTTATGCTAGAATTAAGTGAAAGGAATTTTATGGAAATTAGTAAAAATATAAATAAAATTGTTGATTATCTTTCTATTGGAGCAATCATAACAGTTTTATTATTGGTGACTGGTGGCAATGTTTTGCTTTTTGCAACTTGTCCTATACTTTTAGCCCTAGTTTACCTTACAAAGGGTTTTAAAGAATTTGGCATATCTTTGCTAATGGCAATCTTAATTGCTTTTATGTTTATCAGTCCTGATGTTATAGCCTTTGATCTTGTTCCGATATTTTTGATAAGTCTACTTTTTATAGCAATGACTAGGTCTACTATAAGTGATAAGTATAAGATTTTGATTAGCTTTCTTATAATAAGCCTTATCCTTATAATAGTCTATAAGCTTGCCATGGTAGATGCTGGTTTGGATATAAAAACATTGGCAAATGACTTATATGAAGAGCTTAAGCTTAACACCACCTATGATTTAAAATTAGAGTACATAGAATCAGTTTTTGTCCTATATCCAGCTATGATTGCAAGTCTATCCTTAATATATAGTGCAATTAGTCTTAGGATTATAAGAAATTACCTAGCCTATAAGAAAATTGGCAAGGATATGGTAGCTTTAAGAGATATAAGACTGGATAAAAAGGATTTTTCTACTATAATAATTGCTTCTATCATTCTTTACTTCATTGCAAGATTTTTGGGAGTAAAGGATATATATATAAGAACAAATTTAATATGGATTTGCCTTAGTATTTTATTGTTTAATGGTATGGGAGTATATGATTACATGCTAAGTAGGAGAAAATCCTTATTGTCTAGAGGATTGCAGTGGTTCTTTGTAATAGTATTCTTTTATATATTTGCCGTATTTTTTGTAATAATAGGCTTTGCTGATATCTTTATGGATATAAGAAACAAATCTAGGAGGTCTTATGGACAAATTTAGACCAAATGAAAAAGAAAAAATATTTTATGCCTTGGCTTTACCAGTGGCCTTATCTATAGTTTTATTTTTCTATAGTAAGATTTTATCGCTCATAGCCCTTATACTATGTTTGGCCTTGTATTTTTATTTGAGCAACTTAAGTGATTCCAATGAAAAGCTCTTGCAACGTTATGTTGACGAGGTCGAATCAAGTTTTGATAGCATAACAAAAAACTTAGTTTTTGAAATGCCTTTTCCTATTGTAGTCCTAGATGCTGACGATAACATAAAATGGCACAACACCGACTTTAGGAATTTATTTCCTGAAGAAGAGCTAATAGGAAATCCTATAGATGATGTTTTGCCAAGCTTATCTGAAGTCGATTTTGAAGAAAGAGAATTAACTGTGCCAGTTACAACTGAAATAGATGGCAGGGTTATACAATTTCATATTTCAAGTGTGAGAAACGACGAGCTTGATACTAGAGAGACTTTTTTATATGGTATCGATAATACCTATGATGAGTCCATAAAACAGCTCTTTAAGGATAAGAGACTTGTATTTTTTACAGTATTTTTGGACAATTACGAAGATTTGAGAAACTCTACTGATGCCATCAATAGACCACAGGTTTTGGGTACAATTGATAGGACTATTACAGAGTATTTCAATTCCCATCATGGTGTGGTTAGAAAATATGAGAATGATAGATTTATGGTAGTTATGGAATATCAAGATTATCAAGATATCTATGATTCTAAATTCTCAATCCTAGATGATATCAGGGAAATATCTTTGGGCAATACTATTAACCCAACCCTATCAATAGGGGCTGGAATATCTGGATCATCACCAAATGAAATTTACGATGATTCTAGAGTTGCAATTGACATAGCCCTATCTCGTGGTGGGGACCAGGCAGTAGTAAAAGTAAAAGATAACTACGAGTACTTTGGTGGTAAGAGTAAGGCAACAGAAAAAACTTCAAAGGTTAAGTCTAGAGTAATATCTGGTGCTTTAAAAAGAATGATCCTTGCATCATCAGAAGTATTTATTATGGGACACAACAACCCTGACATGGACTCTTTTGGGGCGGCTCTTGGTGTATATGAGGGTGTAAGATTTCTAAAGAAAAAGCCATATATTATTCTTAACGAAGTTCCTAGACAAATTGAAAATATGTACTCATCTACAACTTCAAACCTAGAAGAGCTTAGGGATAATATATTGACAGAAGAAGAAGCACTTAATATCTTAAGGCCTTCATCACTTGTAGTAGTTGTAGACAATCATAGGAAAAACTCTACAGAAGCACCAGACATAATAGAAAAGGCCGATCAGATTGTTATAATAGACCACCACAGACGTGGCAATGACTACATCAAGAAATCTACAATATCATATATAGAACCTTATGCATCAAGTGCATCAGAGCTTGTTACAGAAATCCTAAATTACTTGGATGAAAATTTCAAGGCGAGAACCCAAATAGCTGAGTCACTCTTAGCAGGAATCACCGTTGATACAAAAAACTTTGTTTATCAAACAGGAGTTCGTACCTTTGAGGCGGCAAGTATACTAAAACGTTGGGGAGCAGATTCAGTTTATATCAAGAGAATGTTTAAAGATGATTTTGAAATTGTTAAATATAAGTCGGAAGTTATAGCTGATTCGAGTATAGTAAATAATATGATTGCTATTGGTCATTTCAATAGAGATATTGATGGATCAACACTTATAGCAAGTCAAGCAGCAGATGATCTTTTGACTATAAAGGGTGTAAAGGCAAGCTTTGTACTGACCAGATCTCACAATAAAATTCACATCTCTGGTAGAAGCTTGGGCGATATAAGTGTACAATTAATATTAGAGCGCATCGGAGGGGGAGGCCATCTAACAGCGGCTGCAACCCAGCTTGACATGAGCATGGAAAATGCTGAAGAATTGCTAAGAAAAGCAATAATTGAATATTTAAGAGAGGAAGAAGAAGATGAAAGTAATACTAACAGATAATATCGTAAGAGTAGGCGTTAAGGGAGACCTTGTAGATGTAAAACCAGGTTATTTTAGAAATTACCTTAACCCACAAGGACTTGCAGTAGAAGCTAACAAAAAGAACATGGCTGAACTTGAAGAAATGCAAGCAAAATTAAAAGAAGAAGAAGCACAAAACAGAAAAGAAGCGGAAGAACTAAAAGAAAAAATCGAAGCTCTAACACTTACACAAAAAGTAAACGTTGGTGAAGATGGTAAACTATTTGGTTCTATCACAAACAAAGATCTAGCAGAGTCACTAGCTGAAAATGGTATCGAAGTTGACAGAAAGAGAATCGAAGGCCTTGAAAAAATCGAAGGAACTGGCGAATTTACTCTAAATGTAAGACTATACCCAGAAGTTAACGCTGATCTTAAAGTAGAAGTAGTAGCTGAGGAAGCTTAATGACTGAGGCAAGTAGGCCTCTTCCATATGACTTCTTAGCAGAGAAGGCTATTATCGGAAGTATACTTAAGAAAAACGAAACTTTCGATAGAGCAAATCAAATAATAAAACCTGTAGACTTTTATGATTCCAGGACACAAAGGATATATAAGTCCATAGTCACCATGTTTGAAAAAGACATCAAGGTAGACGAAGTGAGCTTATTATCCCAGTTGAGGAATGAAAATATATTACAAGAAGTTGGAGGGGAGGAGTTTATCGCTGAGATTACCCTCTCCTCATTTTATACTCCAAATATTGATACATACGCAAAGACAGTCAAAGAAAAAGCGCTGCTAAGAAGTCTTATAGGGGCAAGTAACGATATAATGGAGCTAAGCTACAGGCAAAGTGACGATGTTTCAACAATACTAGAAGTAGCTGAAAGCAAAATATTTGATATATCCCAAGATAAACTAAACGACGGCCTAACCAAAGTTGGAGATACCCTAGATGAGACAATACAAATCATCAACGAGTTATCTTTAAATGATGGAGATATAACTGGAGTTCCAACAGGACTATCTTCCATAGACATGAAACTATCAGGCCTTCAACCATCTCAGCTTATCCTACTTGCCGCGCGCCCTGCTATGGGAAAAACAGCCCTTGGACTTACTATGGCATGGAATGCAGCCAAAGAGGGCAAGTCTGTAGCCTTCTTTTCCCTAGAAATGTCTACCCTTCAATTAAACTACAGGCTCATATCAATGGTATCTATGATAGATTTAGAGCAAGTTATGAATGGTAGGATAAAGGATGACGAATGGGAATTGTTATTTAGGTCAGTAAGAGAGATTGTAGATAAGGACCTCTATGTCGATGAAACTCCAGCTATATCCCTATCTGAAATGAGATCAAAGCTAAAAAGACTTAAGGCAGAAAGTGGCCTAGACCTTGTAGTTATAGACTATCTACAATTGATGAGTGCAGACTCCAGCAAAGAAAATAGGCAAAACGAAATAGCATCCATATCCAGAGGGCTCAAATCTTTATCAAAAGAGTTAAATTGTCCTATCCTATCTCTAGCCCAACTATCCCGTGAGGCTGATAAGAGGGCTGATCACAAGCCAATCCTATCAGATTTGAGAGAATCAGGAGCTATAGAGCAAGATGCCGATGTAGTAATGCTTCTATACAGGGAAGACTATTACGATGAAGAAGATAATCCAAATATAGCCAAGGTAATTGTGGCTAAGCACAGGAATGGCTCTACTGGAACTATAGACCTATTCTTTAACAAGCCATGTACTACATTTAGAGACCTATCATACAGAGAAGAAAATGCCTACTAATAGCGAGCAAAAAAGAGTCTACCTTGAGAGAATGACAAGGTCTACGGCCTACCAACTTAATAACTGGGAAGATTATGAAGATCCCAGGCTTTCTGGATATAATTATGGTAATCTTTCAGATTTCGAAATAAACTTTTGGTACAATTCCATCTGTACACCAAGGAAAAAGTATTTTGCTGTAAAAAGATATGAAGATGATAGATTTATTGGCTTTGTAGGGCTAAAAAACTACAATCCTCTTACAAAAAAGGCACTTTTGGGTATAGTTTTTGATGCACATTTTGTATCCCTTGGCTATGGTTATGATGCAATGCTTGTTTTACTGGACTATTATTTTAATGATTTAAAATTCAAAGTCATGCTTCTTGAAGTTAATCTATTTAACCAAAGGGCCTTAAATCTCTACCAAAAGTTAGGTTTTAAGGAAACTGGCTTTGATAGCGAACTTTTTGAAAACCAAGACATAGAATTTGACGATAGATATTTTGAAATGCACGGCAATTTGATATATTCTAAGATACTGAAGATGAAACTTACAAAGGATGATTATTATGAACTTCACACTTGAAAATTTGAAAGTTGATTTAGGAACCACACCCCTTGAAAATATGTTTTTAAATACCTATCTAGGTATGGTGGATGGCGAGAATCTCAAGTTTTATCTCTTGGTATATAAGGACATATATAACGAGGGTTCTGTAGACATAGACAAAATCAAAAAGATTCTAAAATATTCTGATGAGGATATCAAAAACGCTATAGATTATTGGGTAAATATGGGTGCCTTTCGTAAGAAATTGGATCTAAATGGCAGTGAATACATAGAAATTGTTTCTTTTAGGCAAATGATCTATGGTGACAATAAGAAAACATATGATGAGGTCAATGAAGCTAGCTTTGACAAATCTAGCCGCAAGCAAATAATGTTTAACAATGTAGAAAATATTATTGGTAGGGCCTTAACTCCAGCTGATATTACAAGGATTCAAGAAACTATAGAAGACTACAATAGCGAACCAGAACTTATCACAGAAGCTTTTCGCCAAGCAAAAGAGCTAAACAATGTCGATGTGAAGTATGTGATGGGCTTTATAAAAACATGGAGAGATCAAAATATATTATCTCTCAATGACCTAAAAATCCACCAAGAACGTCAAAAACTTGTAAGAAAAAAATCTCCAAGGCAATACAAGAAAAACAGTAGAAATATTTCAAGTGGAGACGATTACAAGTCCTATGCCGAGGAAGCTAGAAAAAAGCGCTTTGAAAAAATGCTAGAACAGGGAAAATCTAATGAAAACATCTAATAAGGCTAGTGAAATACTGGCAAAACGCAGACAAGAAAATGAAATAAATAGAAATAAGCGAATAGATGAAGTCTATGAAAAAATCCCAACCATGGCATCCCTTGAAAAAAATATAAAAGAATTGGGCTTTACCATTATAAACCAAACCTTATCTGGTGGAGATACTGAAAACTTAGAAGTAAAGCTAAAAAAGCTAAGAGATTTAAAAGAAAAACTCTTGCTAGAAAATGGATTTTCCAAGGATTATATGGACTTAAAATACCACCACGATTTGTGCAAAGATACTGGTTTTGTGGGAAATGATATGTGTTCTTGTAGGAAGCAGATCATAATAGATGAAAATTATAATCTATCAAATATTAAAAATCTTATAGAAAAAGAAAATTTCTCAAACTTTGACGATACGCTTTTTGATGACAATCCCTATGGCAACTATCCACTTACTCCTAGGGAAAATATCAAGATTGTAAAAGACAACTTGATGAAATATATAAATAATTTCTCGAAAGAATCAAAAAATATTTATATATTTGGTGATGTTGGCCGTGGTAAGACGTTCCTATTAAATTCTGTAGCCAAAGAATTATTGGATAGAAATTTCTCGGTTCTATATATGACTTCATCGTCCCTTTTCAAGTTTTTAAACGATTACAATTGGGCCTTTGAAGAGCAAAGATATAAGCACCAAGAAAAATATGATTTTATCTTGGACTGTGACTTGCTCATAATAGACGATTTGGGTAGCGAATATCCATCAAAAAACAACACTTCTAATCTTTTTGATATTGTAAATACTAGGATGATATCGCAAAAACCAATACTATTTTCCACCAACTACGATGAAAGTATGCTATCTGAGACATATGGACCTAGAATATTTTCTAGGATTGTGGGTAATAGTGAAGTACACGAGATATTTGGCAAAGACTTAAGACTTAGAGATATGTAGGAGATTAATATGCTTGTAGTAGACAAAGAAACTATGCAGGCCATAGATACTTATGCAATCAATGAACTAAAAATACCAGCCTTAGCCTTGGTTGAGCGTGCTGGCCTTGCTATCATCAAAAATATCAACTTAAATCAAAGACGCACTTTTGCTGTCATTGTCGGCATTGGCAACAACGGAGCAGATGGTCTTGCCTGTGCTAGAAACCTCATGGCAAGAAACTTTCAGGTAGATATTTATATTATAGGGAGTTTGGATAAGGCAAGTGATGAGTTTAGGGCAAATTATGATGCTTGCTCAAAGCTTACAGATCGAATGTTTTTTGTAGATACAATAGAAGATATGGAAAATATGGAAGAAAATATCAAAAATGTTTCTACTATCATAGAAGGAATATTTGGCACAGGACTAGATCGTACTATCTCTGGAACCTATGCCTTTGTAATAGCCATGATAAATCGTTCCATGAAATATATTATCTCCATAGATATACCAAGTGGCCTAGATTCTACATCTGGAGATTCTTGGGGCGAGGTAGTAGATAGCGATTTGATAGTTTCTATGCAACTAATGAAAAAAGGCATATATGAACGCAGTAGATATCGCGATAAGTGCATAGTCGAAGATATAGGCATACCACAAAAAGCAATAGACTATGTTTTAAAAGAGAGCTGAGGCTCTCTATTTTTTTGGGGTAAATATTATATAAGTAAAAGCACTTATAAAAATATGGAGAGATCATAGGAGGATAAACTTATGACAAAGAGAAGGTATATTTTAATCAGTATAATTTTTAGCTTCATGCTTGTTGCCTGTGTAGCAGGCAATACCAAGGATGCTAGCGTATCTAATGAAATTACGGACAGGGCATCTACTCCTGCCGAAATGCCAAGTGACATGAAAACTGAAGAAGTAGCAGAAGAAGAGGGAATTGATGATGGCGAAAGTTTGCCTATAAAAAGCACAGATAGTGAGCGTAAGATTGAAAGATTTTATGATTATTACATAGAAACAATAGACTTTGACAAAGACAATCAAGGTATTGAAGAATTAGTTAGTAAATATGGTGGATTTTATCAGTCATCTACTATTGACCGTGAATTTCCTAATGAATCTGACGAGAGTATAAGAATCCTAAATGCTAGCATCAAGATTCCAAAGGATAATTCAGAAAAATTTAGGAAAGACCTTGAAAGTCATGGCAAAATCCTATCATCTAGCAACCACATCAATGATTTTACAAAAACATACACAGATACAAGTATAAGGCTAAAGTCCAAAGAAACCGAACTAGAAAAACTAAATGAACTTCTAGAAAAGGCAGAAAATCTCGAAGATGTGATGGCTATTCAGGCTAGGATTCTGGACGTTCAAGCAGAAATTGACCAGATTAATGCTGAGATTTCGGACATGGACAGCAGAGTATACTACGATACCTACAATCTTTGTCTAAGAGAAGTTTATGATTACAAGCATGTAGCCAATAGGTCACCAGATTTTGCCGGAAGAGTCTCCCAAGCCTTTGGTGATTCGATCCATTTATTTATAAATTTCTTCCAAGACCTTATAATTGCCCTAATCACTTTCTGGCCTCTAGTACTTATAGCAATACTAATTGCTTTCTTTGTGAAATATTTGGTAAGTAAGAGAAAAAAGAAGACAATAAATATGGCTAATAAAAACGCTAATGAAGAAAAATTAGACTAGGTGTTGATAAATTATTGATTTCAATGTATACTATACTTAACTAAATATGGCTACGATAAGACATAGTAACTAGGGAAAGCTTGCAGAGAGAAGATGGTCGGTGCAAATCTTTAGCGGAAGCTAGTGAATCTACCTTTATGCTGTTTATTAATTAAGTTTTAAATTGGGTGGCACCACGAGACCTTCGTCCCATGTAGGATGAGGTCTTTTTTATTTGCCAAAAAAGGAGTAAAAATGATAGATATTAAGCTATTAAGAGAAAATCCAGAAATGGTAAAAGAAAATATCAAAAAGAAGTTCCAAGATGAGAAATTAGTTTTAGTAGATGAGGTCTTAGACCTAGATGAAAAGGCAAGAGCTGCAAAGACTGAGGGAGATAATCTCAGAGCAGAAAGAAATAAGGTTTCTAAACAAATTGGCGCACTAATGGGCCAAGGCAAAAAAGATGAAGCAGAAGAAGCTAAAGCTCATGTTGGAGAAATCAACGATAGACTAAGTCATATAGAAGAAGAAACTAGAAACTTGGCTGAAGAAGTCAAAGTTCGTATGCAAAAAATCCCACAAATCATCGATGAAACTGTTCCAATAGGCAAAGATGACAGCGAAAATGTAGAAAACGATAGATACGGAGAACCTGTAGTGCCAGACTTTGAAGTTCCATACCACGTAGATATAATGGAATCATTTGATGGTATAGATTTAGATGCATCTCGCGAAACTTCTGGTGCAGGATTCTATTACTTAAAAGGTGACATTGCAAGACTTCACTCTGCAATACTTTCTTATGCTCGTGATTTCATGATTGACCGTGGATATACTTACTACATCCCACCATTTATGATTCGTTCAGAAGTTGTAACTGGTGTTATGAGCTTTGAAGAGATGGAAAACATGATGTACAAAATCGAGGGTGAAGACTTATACTTAATAGGAACAAGTGAACACTCTATGATTGGTAAATTCATCAATACAATTAATGAAGAAGATGCTATGCCACTAAAAATGACATCTTATTCACCATGCTTTAGAAAAGAAGTTGGAGCTCACGGTATAGAAGAACGTGGAGTATACCGTATCCACCAATTCGAAAAGCAAGAGATGGTAATCATCTGCAAACCAGAAGATTCAAAAGAATTTTACAATGAACTATGGAATAACACAGTAGATTTCTTCAGAAGTCTAGAAATACCAGTAAGAACTCTAGAATGCTGTTCAGGAGACCTAGCTGATCTTAAGGTTAAATCTTGTGACGTAGAGGCATGGAGCCCACGACAACAAAAATACTTTGAGGTAGGATCCTGCTCTAACCTTGGCGATGCCCAAGCAAGACGTCTAGGTATCAGACTTCGTGGAGAAAATGGAACATACTTTGCCCACACACTAAATAACACAGTAGTAGCACCACCAAGAATGCTTATAGCCTTCCTTGAAAACTTACTACAAGCAGATGGCAGCGTGAAAATACCTGAACCACTTAGAATGTACATGGGTGGCAAGGAAAAAATTGAACCTAAAGCAAAATAGACCAACCTTTGCAAATAAACTGACCCCGCTAGTGTAAAAACTAACGGGGTCAGTTTGATTTTTTAATTATTGATTCCAAACGTACTAATCAACTTATCTATGTTATCTTTATCAAAATATTCCTCAGAATATCCACATTCGCTACAGACATACCTATCAAACAGGGCAGATGATAGGGCTGATTGGCCTATCATTATTGACCTACCTGCTTCAGCTGGGATTCTTTTGCCTGGAACAATTATTATCTTCTTTGATCCACACTTTGGACATTTTCCACTTATCTTCATTTCCGCCTCCTAAAAATTTTTATGGTTCTACCTTGTTGACATTTAAAATCTTTCTCATAATAAGTTTGGCAAAGGCATCTGATCCTGGTATATTTGGATGGGTTCTATCTGCTGCTAGATAATCTGGCTTATCCTTGATATAGTTTCTCCAATCAACCATGTGGGCCTTATCGTGGCTATCGCAGTATTCCTTGATAGAATTGTTAACATAGTCCATATAGGATTGGGTATGGGAAGTATTTACAAAATAAACATCACGGCCATCAGCAATTTCCATGATTCTATCCATATCAGCATGGTTGGCAGAACCATTTGACCCAAGAGAAATTACTATTATATCAGCAAGGCCAATATTTTCCTTAATTGACGATAAGATTTCTGGACCACTAACCATATCTCGCCCTACTTTTCCATCAAGATAGAAGTTTGGTATATACTTTCTGATGTAGGAATCGGCATTGATGATAACAGAATCACCTACAGAAGTGATAGAAACTTTGGACAAATAATCCAGCTCATTTTCTGTAAATTCAAAATCATCATAGGACTTTTCTTCAAAATTCGGATTATCTTTTTTATTTAGGGCATCCAATGTTTTTGTGTCGACATCATCTATAGACTTATTCTTGCCATCTTTTTTATCATTAGCTTTTACTTTGCTTTTTTTCTTTGCCTCTTCATTTCTCTTTTTGATTAATTCTTCATTGGCCGTAATTTCTTTTCTTAATTCTGCTATTTCCTTTTCCTTGGCATTACCAATGCTTGCTGAAGTAATTCTTAGACCAATAAGAGCAAGTATTGATATCATAATCAAGCTTAGATTTATTTTCTTATTCTTAAATATAATATATGTTAGCTCAGATAATATAAATATGGCAAAAATTTCTATAATGGCTACAAGAAAATTATTTATCCCATGCAAGAAATACACAGAAAATATTTGTACCACATATTGCCACAAGTATAGGTAATAGGACCTGTCACCAATGTAGGAGATTAATTGGAATCTATTTTTCCTAGCCCTATAGTAGTTTTTCTCATAGTTAAATAATGTCAAAGTCAAAAGACCTGTGATTATTGTAAAGGCTATAAAGATAAATTTATATGACCTGATATCTTTGCCATTAACTAGAAAAAATGGAAGCACACAGAGTACTCCTAGGCTTATTCCACAAATTTTTAAGAAAGACTCGCTAAATTTAATCTTTGACAAGTAATTTTTGTTTAGTAGATATAAGGATACTCCAAACGTAAATGCTGATATTCTAGTATCTATACCATTGTATATTCTTGTAATATCACTATTGTTTTTTCCTAAACTTATCATTAGGATAAAACTAACAATTGTGATCAACAAATGAACTATAAGTTTTAAATTGTCATTAAGTTTTTTTGTAAATCCATCAATTACCATAAATATAGCAATAAATTGCATGTACATAGATACATACCATAAATGGTTAAAGATGTTAAAATTACCAAGTTGGTTGAAGTAATCTTCATTTATAAGGATTTTTTGTATATTTTCAAAGTTTAGGGCAACAGGAATAACAGATTTGATGGAATCATCAAAAACTTCCCTGGCAAAAGCCAAAGAAAAGCCCATAACTATTGCCATAATAAATAATACCGGTCCCAAAATCTTTATGTATTTATTAAGAAAAATAGACAAAGATTTTTTAAAATCTAGATTTTTTTTATTATCAGCTCCCATCATAGTCAAAAAACCGGACAGGAGAAGGAAAATTATAACAGCCAAATATCCACCAGAAATCACATGGCTAAATCTATGAAATAGGCTAACTCCAACAAATCCTAGGGCACGAAGGGCTGTTAATAAATGATATTCTTTTTTGTTTTTACTTTTCTTTCCATAATCCACCTCGTGAACTTAATCATTATATCAAATATCCTATTAAATTAAAATTAAGGAATGGTTACAATTTACAAAATTTTATGATGTTTGGAGATTATTTGTAATATTGAACTGGTAGAAAAATTATAATATAATATTAAAAAAATTTTTTTTGGAGGAAGTATGCTTATAAAAATAAGGAAATTACTATTAATATTTTCGATACTACTTTTTACAGGATGTTCAAACATTCAAAATGCAGGAGAAGAGAAAGTTAGTGAAGTTGATAATTCTATGGAGCCAGCGACCTATAGTTTAAATATAGTAGATGATGTAAAGTTAGAAATTATATCATATGACATTGTGGATAAAGATAAACTTGATCAAAATGAAAGAAGCAACCTAAAAGAATATATTAAAGAAAATGACGATAAGGTTTTTAGAATTGAATATAGGATAGTGGATAGTAGAGATGAAAAAACTTCTATAAGCACACAAGCAAGTGATGGATCAGAAA
Organism: Anaerococcus provencensis; assembly: GCF_000312365.2. Classification (GTDB taxonomy): domain Bacteria; phylum Bacillota; class Clostridia; order Tissierellales; family Peptoniphilaceae; genus Anaerococcus; species Anaerococcus provencensis. The sequence goes on from NZ_HG003686.1 coordinate 582,414, forward strand.
ATTATGTAAGAGTTAAATTAATTGATAATAATGACAATGAAGTTACTAATGTTAGTCAGTACTCCACTTGGGATGATGAAGAGGGGATAATCTACAACAAAGATTATTTCATAATTAAAGATAAAAATAGCCTAAAGGGCATAGATATATCATATAATATTGATGGTCAAGAAGGTCATGATTTTGGAATAGAATTTTAAAATAACTAATTAAATTAGGCGTAAGAAAGCTTGCGCCTTTTACTTTGCATAAATCTATAATATAATATTTGCTATAGACTCTTACAAAGGAGAAAAGAATGAAAAAATTTTTACCAATAATACTAGGATCAGACCTAAATACATATTCTATAGCAAGGGAAATCCATGAAGCCTATGGCATAAAGTCAGTTGTTGCAACATCTGCTATATTCTTACCTTGTATAGACTCTGATATAATTAAATTTTACAAGAAGAAAGATTTCTCAAAAGAAAAAGATATTTTTTCGGGCCTTTTAAATGAAATTTACCATGATTACAAAGATTCATGCGATGATTTTATCATATTTGCTCCAGATGATTATATGAGAAATTTCCTCATAAATAATTTGACTTTATTGGAATTTAAGCCAAAACTCCCATATGCAGATATAGACACTATAAATTCTATAAAGACTAAAGATGAATTTAACCAAAAAATAGCCCATCTTGACCTAGTCCCACAAACAATTTTAGCAAATGAGGAAAATTATAGAAAACTAGATTTTCCAGATAATGTCTTCATAAAAGCAGACGATGATGTGTTTTATAAAAAACTTGATTTTGATGGCTGGCAAAAGGGCTACCATTCCAAATCAAAAGAGCAGACTATAAAAATCTTGGAAAATATTTTTTCTAATGGTTATGACAAGAATATGATGGTCCAAGAATTTGTAGCTGGAGGAGACGGAAGCGAATTTAGTATCGATGGTTATAGGTCAAAAGCTGGTTTTTCTATGTCAGCTTGCAAGAATGTCATGCTTGACAAAAGACCAGATTGGGTAGGCAATTTTGTAGCCAAAATTGATACTGACCAAGATATTTTATACGATTACGCAAGAAAAATAGTAGAAAGTCTTGGAGTTTATGGACTATTTAATATTGACTTTAAGAAGGATATAGATACTGGAAAGATTTATGCATTTGAAATAAATCTACGCCAAGGTCGCTGCCACTACTATGCGACTCAAAACGGAGTAAACTTATCAAAGATAGCAATAGAAGATTTAATATTTGATAATCGAATGGAAGTAATAGGAGATAAGCCATTTGCCTACTACAACCTAGACCTTGACCAAACTATAGAAAATATGGCGGCTGATTTGAAAGAAGAATATACCAGTCCAGTAAGATTTGACAATTGTATCAACCCTCTAGTCTACGATAAGGATTGGAATAGGAAAAGAAGTAAAAAAATAGAAAAATACTTGGATAAACTAGGCAAAGAAACATTTACTTATACAGAGATACAATAATATAAAAAATAACTCCCCAAATGAGGAGTTATTTTTTTACAAACAAATTGTCATCTCTAAATATAATAGGCTTGATTGGATACTCATCATTGGAATAATCATAAAGATCCATCAAGTAGTCATAAAGATCATTGTCATTTTCAAAGATTACAACTTGGTAGGGAGCTGTGAAAGCTAGTTTTTCAACTAGCATTAATCTACCATCTTCTAGACCAAATAATAGACCAGTATGGCCAACAAAAAGCTCATTTTTATTTTCGTCTATATTTGAAAATTCAAAAACTGATATAACTTCATAGTAACTATTTTTGTGAAATTTGATACCACTATTCTCCCAAAAATCTTTAATTTTATTTGCTTGATAGTCCAAATCATCTTTATTTTCTGTAGGGATAGCAGAATAAAACTTATTAAACTTATCAATCTCATCTTTATCTAGAGTAGGGACAGGTGGATTGGAAAAGCTTGTATTATCAATTTCAACAACAGACATATTAGGATTTGATTTATTCTTAACCTCGATTTTATCAGAAACTAAGCCAAAAGTAGTAATCCTACAATTAATACCTGTAAAGTCTGGATTTGATTTATACAATTCATCTTGCATAGCATATACGTCATAGTCTTTAATCTTATTGGCTTTTGCATAATCTTCTTTGACTAATAAATTATTATTCACACTTGAATTAAAGAATTCTACTTGCTTAAAAAATCTATCAGTTTTCTTATGATCTAGGTCAGAGGATTTAAAAATACTTTCTAGATCTTCTTTAGTTTTTTTAGTTAGTAGATTACTGTAAACAAGTTTGGAACCATCGTTATTAGGTATTTCATTATCTACATCACAAGAGCTCAGACAAAATAAAGTAAGAATTAAAATTATTATTTTTTTCATAGTGTATACTTTTTTAAAATATTTCTTTTTCTGTAATGATATAATCAAGCTTGTGGTCAAATTCATCTGTTGGAATCTCTTCGACTTCAAATTCGCTTGCAAATAATCCTACAGCTTTTGTTTCTACCTTGTTAAGATACCTGTCGTAGTAACCACCACCATAGCCCATGCGGTTTTTGTCTTTGTCAAAGCCTAGGCCAGGAACTATAGTTAGATCAGGATTTTCTATAGTTTCCATAGTATATGATGTTGGTATATCAAACTCTCCTGGGATTAGATTGTCCAAATCATAGATTCTTATAGGAATCATAAGACCTTCATCTCTATCGGTGATATATGGCACATAGACATCCTTTCCCATTTCTAGAGATCGCCTGATAATCTCAAATGTATCAACTTCATCAGCCACTGATACGTAGATAAATATACTTTCAGCATCATTGTACATATCAGAATTCAACAATTTTGTAAAAATTGCATAGTCTACCATATTTTTCCTAGTTGGATCCATATGGTATCTTAGATCTCTGAAATGTTTCCTTAAAGTTCTCTTATCTACTATTTCGTTTTTATCTTCTTTTTTAATCATAGATTCCTCAATTGTTGTTTGTAGGCTTTCTTTGAAAGACTTGTTGTTTTCTTTAAATTCTCTAATCTCCTTATCAGAAGCTATTGCGAAGTTTTCTTTAGTAGAATCAATTAATTCAGCTCCAAGGATAAGTATGGTGGATACTAAGTTAAGCCAAATAAATAGGGCCAATATACCTGCCAAAGCTCCATACACTACAGATTGCTTGGAAAAATTGTTCAAGAAGAAAGAGTACAAGAAGGTTGCAATATAAATAGTTATGATTGCAAACAATCCTCCATAAAAGGCACTTTTAAATGGAACCCTATCATTCTTGTTATTTGGTGCAAACCTATAAAATACTCCAAAGGCTAGAGCAATTATTAGTATGGGTGCCAATGTCAACGTCAACCTAAATAGAGGAGATGAGAGGGCCTCAAATATACTATCAAATAAGCCCCCAAAGGCTTTGTCAGATATACGTGTTAGTATGTTGTTATTTATAAAAGTCAAAATACTAGGACCATAAATCTGTGAAACCAAAATAAACAGTATAAAAACTATAAACATTATTGTATAAAGCAGTGAAAAAAGTCTCTGTTTGATATACTTATTTTCACCCTCAAGACCATAGGCTTTATTTATAGATGTGATTAGGTTATTCATACCCTTGGTGGCAGACCAAAGGGCAAAAAGCACGGTAATAACAGTAACCGATGTTGAACTAGTATTGACAAACATAGTGTCAATGACCCATTTAACCATATCCTTTGAAGTTGATGGCAAAAATTCTAATAGTGAATATATAGCATCAACATTATTTTCTAAAATCTTAGAAGCGACTGATACAAGCACCATTGATAGTGGTATAGATGCTTGTAAGAAGTAGAAAGATAAAGCTGCTGAGTTATTGGTTACTTCGTGGTACTTAAACCTATAAATCATATCGCTTATGGTCTTTTTAAATTTTACCTTTGTCTCAATCTTCATTATTTCAAATATCCATCAAACCATTTTTTAATTTCTTTAAGTCTCTTTAGCCTTGGCTTTGGTTTACCAGACCTTGATAGTTCATGATTTTCACCGTGGAATATATACATTTTTGTATCTACACCATTTAGTTTAATCTTTGTATACATTTGTAGACCTTGCTCTAGTGGGCAGCGATAGTCCTCATCAGAGTGGATGAATAGGGTAGGAGTTACTACCTTATCAGCGTATTTTAGTGGAGATTGGTCCCACATCTTTTCTAAATCTTCCCATGGATCCTTTGCCCCTGTTTGGTCGTTTGCAAAATAGTAACCTATGTCAGATACACCGTAGAAACTTATCCAGTTTGATATAGATCTTTGGGCGCAAGCTGCAGCAAATCTATCAGTGTGACCTATAATCCAATTTGTCATAAATCCACCATAAGATCCGCCATATACTCCCATACGTTTCTCATCTATTTGTGAATACTTTTCTATAGCTAAATCAGTAAATCTCATTAGGTCTTCATAGTCCTTAGCCCCATATAAGCCCCTGATATCGCTAAAGGTAACGCCATTTCCAGATGAACCATGTGGATTTGTATAGATTACAATGTATCCATCATTGGCAAAAACTTGGTGTTCGTGGTGGAAGATATCAGAAAATTCTGTCTTTGGTCCACCGTGGATGGATAGGATAGTTGGATACTTCTTATTCTTATCAAATTTTGTAGGAAGGAGCACATAGCCTTTTAGTGTATCTCCATTTGACTTAAATTCAAATGTTTCTATATTTCCTAGCTTTGTAGTGATTTTATTTTCAATTAGAGCCGTATCAGAATCTTTTTTGTAAAGTTCGTATAGGCTATCTTTATCCATAGCAAAGTAGTATAATGCATCGTCCTTTATAGCAAAGTCTTCCACTCTTGAGACAATTTCTAGCTTAATATCACCGGTTTTATCTATAGAATAAAGTTTGCTATCTTCTTTTTCTGTTACAACAAAATATAGTCGGTTATTGGCTATAGCAAAAGTCTTAGCTCCATCATATCTTGCATCAGTACCTATGCTATTACCAAAGGCCATATCAAATTTATCGTCGGTTATTTTTTCATATGAACCGTCAAAATCACAGATATAGATAAAGGCATCTTCGTTTATTCCGCCTTTTTTCATATCAGTTGCTACAAAGATAATCTTATCATCTATAAAGTTGGCATAGTAGAAAGAAAAATTAGCATCTATTAAAAGTTTTGATTTTTTCTTTTTTATATCGTAAAGATACAAGGATTCATGCAAGTTCATAACCCTTGCCTTGTCATAGTTTGCTTTGGCATAGACAAGCTTTGTGTGATCTTCATTTATATTTAAGAAGCTAATTTCATGGTCAAAATCAGAATCTATGATTTTTGATAGGTTTTTATCTTCGGCATCATAGAAATAATAGGAGCTTTTCTCATGTTTAAGATATCCAGCACCGTTTAGCCAGAATGGCAGATCAATTACTTCTTTGAAATAATTATTTTCCTTATCTTTATCCTTTTCTTCTTTAGATTTTTTATCACTTGCATTGATTAGATATAGGTCATCTTTTAGCCAGTCTATTCGAGATACATTTTTTTCTATTGCAAAATATTTCTCACCAACTCCGTGATCTCCAACCTTGTTGAAAACATCCTCATCATCTGTACTTTTTGCCTTGTAGATTAGATTGGATGATTGGTCAAAAGTAAAAATAGAACTTTCTTTTGAATTTGTTACAGGGTAAGTTACATTTTCTTTTGTGTCATAAATCCAGATGTCATTTTCATATTTGTTGTCGTCATAATTTGCCTTTGTCTTGGTGTAAGCAAGCTTACTTTTGTCATTTGATATTTCTAGGCCACGCAAAAAATCGTATCCTAGTATATCTTTAATCTTAGTTTTACTCATAATACCTCCATCATATTATTTTAATTATACAGTATTTTCTAAATCTTTGGAATGATATAGTTTTGTTTTTAACATTTTGGGGTAATAATATAAAAAGCATAAGGAGAGAGAATATGAAAATAAACTTAGTGGGAAAAAACATAAACATCACCCAAGATATCAAAGATGAAGTAGAAAAGAAATTCGATCGACTTAACAAATATTTTGACGACCAACAAGCTATGGATGTCAAGATTTCCCAAGAGGGCAATGACTATAAGGTAGAATCGACCATAATTCTTGATGGTGGTACTATCCTTAGAGCAGAAAGCATGGAAGAGTCCTATCAAAACGCTATCGACAGAACCATGGATGCTCTTGTTCGCCAGATTAGGAAACATAAGACTAGATTATTAAAGCACAGAACTTCAGGGTCAATCAAATTTGAAAGCTTCAACGAATCTTTTGACAGCGAATACAATATCGACGATTCCTATGACGATGATGAAATCAAGATTGTTCGTGAAAAAGAAGTAAAGATGAAGCCTATGAGCGACCAGGAAGCAGCAATGCAAATGGAACTACTTAACCACGATTTCTATGTTTACCAAGATGATCAAGATATGAATCTACGTATAGTATATCGTAGGAAAAATGGTGGTTATGGAGTAATAATTCCAACTCAAAGATAAATTCACAAAGGAGCGGTATATCCGCTCTTTTTTAATTGAAAAAAACTTATTTATAGGTATGATAGTAAACAGTAATTACTTATATAATTATAGATTACGCAGTCTCTTAAGTGACTTAAGTTCTACTGCGTTTTTTATATGAATAAGAACATAAGCTAGTCTATTATCTGGTAACTTTACAAAATAAAAGTTTTCATTTAATATATTAGTGAAATAATTTGATTATTTTTACCCTCATGGTTAATAGCTAAAGCCATGAGCCTAAGATGATTAGAAAATTGGAGAGTGAATAATTTGGCAATATTTAACCTATTTAAGTCATTTAGTCAAAAAGAAATAGACAACAATATGAAGGTTGTTGATAAGATTCTTGCCCTAGATGAAAAAATGCAAAGTCTTAGTGACGAAGAATTAAGAAACAAAACAGTAGAATTTAGACAAAGATTAAAAGATGGAGAAACTCTAGATGATTTGCTTCCAGAAGCTTTTGCTGTAGTACGTGAAGCAAGTGACAGAGTCCTTAATATGAAACATTACCCAGTTCAATTACTTGGTGGTATTGTTTTGCACAATGGTCAGATAGCAGAGATGAAGACAGGTGAAGGTAAGACCCTTGTTGAGACTTGTCCAGCCTACCTAAATGCCCTTACAGGTAAGGGTGTCCACATAGTTACTGTTAACGACTATCTTGCAAAGCGTGACCAAGAGTGGATGGGCAAGATTTATACTTTCCTTGGTATGACTGTTGGATGTATCATCTATGGTCTAACCAATTCTGAAAGACAAGAAAACTACGCTGCTGACATTACCTATGGTACCAACAACCAATTTGGTTTCGACTACCTAAGAGATAACATGGTTATCTACAAGGAAGACATGGTACAACGTGGCCTAAACTATGCTATAGTCGATGAGGTTGACTCTATCCTTATTGATGAAGCTCGTACACCACTTATTATTTCTGGCCAAGGTGATGAATCAACTGATACTTACCAAAAAGCTAACGAGTTTATCCTAACTCTTGAAGGTAGAATCCTAGATCCAAACGAGGATGCAGAGATTGACCCATTTGACAGGGAATTCAAGGTAGAAGACGTTGATTTTATAGTTGATGAGAAGAGAAAATCTTCAAACCTTACAGAAAAAGGTACAGCTAAGGCAGAAAAATACTTTGGTATAGAAAACTTATCTGACAGCGAAAACCTAGAGCTATCTCACTACATCAACAATGCCCTTAAGGCAAATACTACTATGCACAGAGACATAGACTATGTAGTAAACCATGGTGAAGTTGAAATCGTAGATGAATTCACAGGTCGTATAATGCAAGGTCGTCGTTTCTCAGATGGTCTTCACCAAGCTATAGAAGCTAAAGAAGGTGTAGAAGTAAAAGCAGAATCTAAGACTCTTGCTACAATCACTTTCCAAAACTACTTTAGAATGTACGACAAGTTATCAGGCATGACTGGTACTGCAAAGACTGAGGAAGAAGAGTTTGACGAAATCTATAACCTTGACGTTGTAGAAATCCCAACCAACAAAACAATAGCAAGAAAAGATGACGTTGACTATGTTTATATCAACGAAAATGGAAAATACAGAGCAATCATCGAAGAAATCAACAGAGTCCACCCAACAGGACAACCTATCCTTATAGGTACTATATCAATTGAAGCAAGTGAGAGATTATCAGAAGCTCTAAAGAGGGCGGGTATCAAACACACAGTACTTAATGCTAAAAACCACGAGAGAGAAGCTGCAATAGTAGCAGAAGCTGGTCGTTTTGGTGCAGTAACTATAGCAACAAACATGGCTGGTCGTGGTACAGATATTATGCTTGGTGGTAATGTCGATGATATGGCTAAGCAAAAACTAAAAAGAGATGGTATGAGCGAAGAACTACTAGAACAAGTAGATAGCTTTGCAGAAACTAATGACCAAGAAATCCTAGAAGCTCGCAAAAAATACAGACACGAAAAAGACATCATAAGACCGAAAGTCAAAGAAGAAGCTGAAAGAGTAAAAGAAGTAGGTGGCCTATACATTATAGGTTCAGAACGTCACGAATCACGCCGTATAGATAACCAGCTACGTGGCCGTTCTGGTCGTCAAGGAGACCCAGGACAATCAAGATTCTTCATATCTCTTGAGGATGACCTAATCAGACTGAATGGTGGCGAGCAAGTTGCCAAATTCATCGAAAGTGCAAACTTTGACGAAGATGAACCAATAGTTTCAAAGATGGTTACAAGGTCTATTGAAAAGGCTCAAACTAGAGTAGAAGCAAACAACTTTGCTACTCGTAAGAGAGTATTACAATACGATGATGTCATGAACAAACAAAGAACCATAATCTACAACGAACGTAAAGACGTACTTTATGGTAATGATATGAAAGAAACTATCATAGCTATGATTAAAAATGTTATAACAGATTCTGTTTATACATTTACAAACCCAGAAGTAAAACCAGAAAACTGGGAAATGGTAGCCCTATTAAACTACCTAAATAGCCTTGGTATACCAGTAACCCAACTACATTTTGAAAACATCAACAATTACAGCCAACAAGATTTGATTGACTATATCACAGAAGCAACTCTTGCAAAATACGAAGACAAAGAATCACAATTTGGATCTTCAAACATGAGAGAAGTAGAAAGAGTAATAATGCTTCGTGTAATCGACCAAAAATGGATGGACCACATCGATGCCATGGATCAAATGAGAAAAGAAATCGGTGTTCGTGCAATGGGTAACGAAGACCCAGTTCGTGCGTATACAAACGAAGGTTTCGATATGTATGAAGAGATGACCAGATCTATCCAAGAAGAAACTGTAAGATACATGATGAATGTTGAAATCAGACAAAATATCCAAAGAAAACAAGTTCTAGTTCCAGATAAGGAAGTACAACCATCAGATGATGGCTCAAGTGATGTAGAAGTTCTATCAGCTAACGAGCTTTCTGATGAAGATGACCAATTATCAAACCTTAACAGGGCAGAACGTAGAAAACTAGAACGTATTGCAAAAAAATCTAAGGTTAAGAAATAATAATGGCAGAAATATACCAACTTAGAGAAACAATTGGCGACTTATCAGCTACAATGAAATTAATCGGAGACTCTCTTTGACCCAGAAAGTCTAAAAAAAGAAGTAGATTCTCTAGAAAAACAAACTTTCCAAGCTGATTTTTGGGACGATAGTGAAAAAGCTCAACATATTATGGCAGACTTGTCAAACAAAAAAGATGAGCTTTCTTCCTACAATTCTATAATGGAAGCTATCTCAGATAATACTGACTTAATCGACTTAGTTGAGATGAGCGAGGAAGCAGAGACAAATACCCTTGATCAAATAGCAGCTGACCTTAAAGAGCTATCTAAAAAAGTTTCTGCTATGAAACTAAGAACCCAACTTGATGGTGAATATGACAAAAACAATGCTTATATGTCCATCAACGCTGGTGCAGGTGGGCTAGAGGCAACCGACTGGGCTTCTATGTTACTTCGTATGTACACCAGATATTTTGACCAAAATGGTTTCAAATACGAAATAACTGACCTAAACAACGAAGAAGCAGGGGGCATCAAATCAGCTACCATAGCTATCAAGGGTTCCTATGCTTACGGATATCTCAAAGGAGAAAAGGGAGTCCACAGGCTTGTTCGTATTTCTCCATTTGATTCCGGTGCCAGACGTCACACTTCATTTTCATCAGTGGATATATTCCCAGAACTTGATGATACAACTGAAGTAGAAATCGACCCCAATGATCTAAGGATAGATACCTATAGGGCAAGTGGGGCTGGTGGCCAACACGTCAACAAGACTGACTCAGCAGTAAGGATTACCCACATACCAACAGGAGTTGTGGCTAGTTCTCAAGCCGAACGTTCCCAAACCCAAAACAAGAAAACAGCAATGAAACAGCTTTATGCAAAGCTAGTTCAAATTGCAGAAGAAGAACAAAGGGAAAAAATAGAGGACATCCAAGGCAAATACACACAAATTGCCTGGGGCAGCCAAATTAGATCCTATGTATTCCAACCATACACCCTTGTAAAAGACCACAGAACCAACTACGAAGTGGGTAATGTGGAAAGTGTTATGGATGGGGATATCCAAGGATTTATAGATGCATATTTAGCAGAAAGCCATAAGGATAATAAATAGAGGGGATTAATCCTCTCTTTTTTAAAAGGAGAATATTTTGGACGAAAAAAATATAATTTTGACAGGAGATAGACCAACAGGTCGTCTTCACCTAGGACACTATGTAGGCAGCTTAAAAAACAGGGTTAAAATGCAAAACGAGGGCAATTTTGACAAGATGTATGTAATGATTGCCGATAGCCAAGCTCTCACAGACAACTTTGATAACCCTGGAAAGATAAGAGAAAACCTCATCGAAGTTGCCTTGGACTATCTTTCTGTAGGCATTGACCCAGAAAAAGTAACCATCTTTGTTCAATCACAAGTAGAAGAACTAACAGAGCTTACATTTTATTTCCTAAATCTAGTCACCCTATCAAGACTAGAGCGTAACCCTACTGTTAAAAGTGAAATTAAACTAAGAAATTTCGAAACAAGTCTACCTGCTGGTTTCTTGATTTATCCTGTAAGCCAAGCTGCAGATATCTTGCTTTTTGATGCAAATATAGTACCAGTTGGTGTGGACCAAGAACCAATGCTAGAGCAAGCCAGAGAGATTTCTAGGTCATTTAACAACATCTATGGCAATCTTTTTGTAGAGCCAGAAGCTGTTTTGCCGGAAAATGAAAATGCACGCCGTATGCCAGGCATAGATGGCAATGCTAAGATGAGCAAGTCTTTGGGCAATGCTATCTACCTAGCTGATGATAAGAAGACCATCAAGAAAAAGGTTATGGCCATGTACACAGACCCTAACCATATCAATATCGATGATCCAGGCAAGGTAGAGGGCAATATAGTCTTTACCTACCTAGATGTCTTTTCAAATGACAGTCATTTTGAAAAATATTTGCCAGATTATAAGAACCTAGACGAACTCAAGGACCACTACAGAAGAGGAGGACTTGGAGATGTCAAGGTCAAAAAATTCCTCATCAAAGTTTTGGAAGAAGAATTAGAACCAATCAGAGAAAAAAGAGCCTACTATGAAAACCATATAGATGATGTAGTGGCTATTCTTGAAAAAGGCACAGCAGATGCTAGGAAAGTAGGAAGAGCAAAGATTGATGCTGTCAAAAAAGCCATGGGCATAGACTATTTTGCAGATGGTGCCTATATAGAAGAAATGAAGAAAAAATACAATAAATAAAAAAATGAGTTTTTGCAAATTGCTAGATTTATTTGCAAAAGCTCTTTTTTAATTTATAAATCCTATAAATGATAGTGATAATTGTTATCTAAGGTCAGATATGGTTAAATATATATTGTAGAACTTTTTAGAAAAGATAAGGAGTTAATATGAAAGATAGCAAAATAATCCTAATAGGAACTGGTGCTGTAGGTTCTTCCTTTGCCTATGCTTCTACACTACTTGGAGTTGGCAGAGAGCTTGGCATCATTGACATAAACGAAGATAAGGTAGAAGGAGAAGTAATGGATTTAACAGATGCCATAAGCTTCACTAAACCTAAAAATATATACAAGGCTGACTATAGCGACTGCAAGGATGCAGAAGTTGTTGTAATCACTGCTGGAGCTGCCCAAAAGGAAGGCGAAACAAGACTTGATCTAGTAGACAAAAACCTTGCCATCTTCAAAGAGATGATAGGAAAAGTCGTTGACAGTGGTTTTGATGGCATATTTTTAATAGCAAGTAACCCAGTTGATATACTAACTTATGCTACATGGAAATATTCAGGATTTCCTGCATCCAAGGTCATAGGAACTGGTACAACCCTAGATTCATCTAGGTTCAAAAAAGAGATAGCGGGGCTTATCGGTATAGATCCAAGAAGTGTGGAAGCTTTCATCATGGGTGAACATGGAGATACAGAATTTCCAGTGTGGTCACATACAAACATAGGTGGCTTGCCAATATACGAATGGGTCAGAAACCAAAGCGAACTTGACGAAAAAGCCCTACTAGATACCTTTGAAAAGTCAAAGAACGCAGCCTATGAGATTATAAAGAAAAAGGGAGCAACATTCTATGGTATAGGCATGGCACTAACGGCCCTAGTAAGAGCCATTATAGACGATGAAAATTCAGTTTATTCAACATCATCATACCTAAAGGGCGAATACGGCCTAGATGATATCTACCTAGGAGTTCCAACCATCATTGGCAAAGATGGCGCAAAATGGGTAATAGAAATCCCACTAACTGACATAGAAAAGGAAAACATGGACAAATCTGCCCAAACCTTGAAAGATATTATTGACGAAAGTCACTTATAAAAATTTGGATGCTATGAGCATCCTTTTTTTATGCCTTTTATTTCGCTTTAAAGTGTGATATACTTTTATTAAAATTTTTCAATAAGAGGTAAAGAATGGAAAAGAAATTTTCTTCAAAAATAGGATTTATATTAACAGCAGTAGGTTCAGCCGTAGGTATGGCAAATATATGGGGATTCCCTTACAAATTCCAAGAAGGAGGACTAGTCTTCTTGTTATTTTACCTAGCATTTGTCATACTATTTTCCTACGTGGGCCTATCCAGCGAATTTGCAGCAGGTAGGATGAGTCCAAAAGGATCCCTTGGTTCTTATGAGATTGCCTTTGAATCTGCTGGTAAAAGTAAAAAAATAGCGCGAATCTTGGGATACATACCACTATTTGCATTATTTCTCATAGCCATTGGATATTCGGTTATAGTGGCTTATGTATCAAAAGCCTTTATCGATTCCCTAAACGGCCAGCTTTTCACTATGCCAGCAGAAGAATGGTTTAATAGCTTTTCTAGTAAAAATTATGGTGTGGTAATCTATCACATAGTGATAATTATATTAACCATCCTAACTTGTATAGGTGGGGCAAAAACCATAGAAAAATCTAACAAAATTATGATGCCAACATTTTTTGTTTTATTTCTAATCTTGGTTATAAGGATATTATTTTTAGATGGATCCATAGAAGGCTACAAATTTATGTTTAGATTTGATCCTAGTAAGATTAATCTAGATACCATAATATCAGCCATGGGCCAGGCATTTTTCTCCCTATCACTAACAGGAGCTGCCATGGTCACAGTTGGTTCATATACCAATGATGATGTGGACCTTATGAATTCATCCAAGCAAACAGGCCTTTACGATACAATTGCAGCAATCCTTGCTTCTTGTGTCATGATTCCAGCTCTAAGCGTATTTGGTATGGAACAAGTTGGAGGGCCGGGACTATTGTTTATATCCTTACCAACAATACTCCAAAATATATTCTTTGGACGTATATTTTCCATAATATTATATTTGGCAGTAATATTTGCAGGTATATCATCCTTGCAAAATATGTTTGAACCAGTTGTGGCATCTCTGACCGGTAGATTTGACAAACTTAGCAGAAATCTAGCTCTGCTAATCATAGGACTTGTCACAATAGCCATAAGTTTAAATATGGAAACCATAGACCAAGTAGGCCATTACATGGATATAGTATCCATATATATAATGTCCATAGGAGCTTCTATTGGTTCTATAACTTGGTTTTATATACTAAAAAAGGACAAGCTATTAGCCGAAATAAACAAATCATCCAAAAAAACATACGGTGACAGATGGTACAAAATAGGCAAGTATGTATACGTGCCTATAGCAGTGGTTTTGACTCTTATAGCTTTGATATTTAAAATATCTTTCTAAAACACTTTGTATATATTAATTTTTATGATATAATTCCCTTATAAACACTATTGCTTTAAAGGGATAAATTATGAACAAGAAATTTTCATCAAGACTAGGTCTCATCTTATCAGCAGTAGGTTCTGCTGTAGGAATGGCAAATATATGGGGTTTCCCATATAAATTCCAGCAGGGAGGCCTAGTATTTTTATTATTTTATATTATATTTGCAGGGATATTTTCCTATGTAGGCCTATCATCTGAATTTGCAGTCGGTAGGATGGCAAAAACAGGGACCTTGGGTGCCTACGAGTACTCTTTTAGGTCAGCTAACAAAAACAAGACTTTGGGTAGATACATTGGCTATGTGCCACTTATTGGAACATTTCTCATAGCCATAGGATATTCTGTCATAGTTGCCTATGTACTAAAGGGTTTTGTGGATTCGCTTACAGGTGAGATTTTTAGGACATCATCTGAAATTTGGTTTGATAGCTTTGCCAATAAAGAGCATTCTGTCCTAATCTATCACATCACAATTATCATAGTAACAATACTAACCTGCATAGGTGGGGCAAGGTCTATAGAAAAAACAAACAAAATTATGATGCCGACGTTTTTCATACTTTTTCTAATCCTTGCCATCAAAGTGGCAAGCTTACCAAATTCTATAGAAGGCTACAAAAATATGTTCACCTATAGGCCTGAACAAGTAAATATACAGACCATAGTAAACGCCATGGGCCAAGCTTTCTTTTCCTTATCCATAACAGGATCTGGTATGATAGTTGTAGGAGCCTATATTGACAAAAAGGAAGACCTAGTCCACTCATCAGTCCAAACTGGATTTTTGGACACATTGGCAGGTTTGATAGCTTCCTTTGTCATAATACCAGCTATAAGCGTCTTTGGAATGACTGGAGTTGGCGGCCCATCACTACTATTTGTGACTCTACCAACCATACTTTTAAATATTAGATTTGGAAGAATCTTTGCAATCATACTCTACCTTGCTGTAGTCTTTGCCGGTATATCTTCTTTGCAAAATATGTTTGAAGTTATAGCAGAATCTATGACCCATAGATTTGTTAAATTAACTAGGAAGATAGTTTTCTTAGGCCTTGGCTTACTAGTGTTTGTCCTAGGAATCAACCTTGAGACCATAAGTTCCTTTGGTCCATATATGGATATAGTTTCAATCTACATCATACCAATAGGAGCATCAATTGGAGCTATAACTTGGTTCTATATTTTGCAAAAAGATAAGCTCCTAGCAGAGATAAACCTATCTGCCAAAAGAAATTATGGTAAAAACTGGTATAAAATAGGTAGATATATCTATGTGCCAATAGCAGTAATCATAACTATATTGGCCTTAGTCTTTAAAATTTCATTCTAGGAAGGATAAACAATTGATAAAATATTTACTTTGGGACATTGACAATACACTTTTAAGCTTCGACCTGGCAGAAAGAGCATCTATGACCAAGGGCTTTGATAAATTTGGCCTAGACATAGGAGATGACGAAGCCCTAGAAGTTTACAAAAATATAAACGACAAATATTGGAAGATGCTAGAAAAGGGGGAAATGACTCGTGAGGAAATCTTGACAGGGAGATTTGAGGAGTTCTTTGACCTCTATGACATAGCCTACGATGAGAGATTGGTAAATGACTTTAATCTCTTTTACCAAGAAGAACTAGGCAAACAAGTTTTTTTCAACGACTGTGCCGAAGAGGTTCTCCGAAAACTTTCCAAAGACTACAAACAATACGCTGTAACCAATGGATCCAAGATCGCCCAATCAGGCAAACTCAAAAACTCTGGCCTAGACAAGGTCTTTGATGGGGTCTTCATATCAGAAGACATGGGCTATGATAAGCCTAGCCTAGAATACTTTGACTTAGTATTTGAAAGCATTGAGTCAAAAAATAAAGAAGAATACATCCTAATAGGTGATTCGCTCACATCAGATATGCTAGGGTCAAACAATGCAGGTATTAGAAACATTTGGTACAATCCAGAAGATTTAGACAATGATTTAGGCATAAGAATTGATTATACCATCCATAAATTAGATAAGGTTGTCGATATATTAGATGATCTAAAATAGAAGCCCTAAATTTGGGGCTTTTTGCTATTTAAAAAGCTTGGCCTAAGAAATGGAAATTTTGAATTAAACTATTAAAATCATTCTATTTCTATTGTTATATATAATTAAAATGGTATAATATGTAACAAATATGTAGATATGTTTTATACTAGAGATTAGGAGTTGTACGATGATTGATAACAACAAAAAATCAATAATTCCATTGTCCAATGAAACCATCAAGAAGGCACTATTGGGTGCTACTATTATTGCTGGTGGATTTGGCCTTATGGGGAATACTAATGAAGTATATGCTGATAGTGTTCCGTCATATATTGCAGACGAACTAGACGGAGTATACGATGAAACTATCGTTATAAGTAATGGTAGTGCAAGCAATACTGAAACTAATAATACTAGTTCAAGAGAGACTAGCGTTAATAATGCAGAAAAGACCAATGTAAGTGCAAGTACTACAAGTGCACAAAGCAAACAAACAGAAAGTAAAGAACAAGCAGTAAGTGCTCAAACATACAGTACAAGTGCTAAAGAAGCAACTAGTCCAGCCCTTGAAATGTCTGAGGCTAATGCTCCAGCTAGGCAGCAGGCACCAGCTTCAACTGAGACAAACTATAGCAATGATGAAAAGGAAATCAAAGACTATAACGGCAGTGAACGTTATAGGACAACAGATCTTCAACCGGGAAATACAAATCAGGATTTTAAAAATACTGATGAGAAGGTAGAAAAAGACGGTTTTAAATTTGAACTTAGTAACCCATCCCCAACATCACCAAGTAAGAGAGAATACGGTTACCAAATCACCATAGATAAGAAGACCGGTCAAAGAACCTATACTTTGGTTTATGTTACAGATTCCGGTCTTATACCTGTTAATCCTGGAGAAAAACCTATGATGAATGTAGGAGATGAATTAACTCTTGAATCTCCTAATGTAACATTCAAGCCAGGTGAAAATACTATAATAGATGCTGCTAGGACACAAAGAAACTTGAACTACGAAGCTAGCGAAGAAACCTTAAAGCATATCAACAACAAGGATAATGACTCCACTTCCTTTGGATTTGAGGATAATTACACTAAAGATAACCCAAATGTGAAGTTTTTTGGTGATAGTTTCACTTTAGGTTACAAAGTAAACCCATGGCCAAATGAAAACGACAATCTACAAGAACTTAAGCTAAATAAAAATTACTACGATCCAAACAAAAAATACTTTGTCCAAGGCCAAGATATAAACACTGGAATCAAGGTAGAAAATATCGATGAAAATGCCAAGGAAAGATTAGTCGGTCAAGTTTATAACCCTATTACAGGGGAAATTGTTCCTGGATCAAGTGCCTATATAGCAGATGATGGCAATATACACATCAATATGCCAGAAGGAGCTCTAAAATTAGAGGGTGGTAAGTATGTAGTAAATGAAAATTCTATTTTTGCTAAAGACCCAGATTATAAAGGCCTTCAAAAACTAGATGTCAAATTCTTTGCTCGCCCAAGAACAGCTGAAGAATTTAAGAATATTGCAGAAACACCAGATAGATTTGGTGCTACAGGAACTTATGTAGAAACAGGTGCAGGAACTGCCGACATCAACCACAAGGGAACTAATGTCACAATCGATAAGCAAGGCATAGATCGCTATGACCATTACAACCTAATTGGTGACTTTAGCCTAAACCTTGACGACACTAGATATTATGACCAAGAATTCAAAGATGAAGATGGAAATAAAATTGATCCAAATGAATCTACAGGTGTAAATCCTGGGAAAAAAGCCACTATAAGAATTTTAGATCCAGATACAAGTGATGGAACTCAAAAATCTGGAGAAGCAATGGATGCTGCATATAAGGCTGGAGAAGCCACAGGAAAACTTGATGAAAAATACCTTATAGCAGCAAATAAAAAAATTGCAAGAGAGCTAGGCATATCTTACGAAGAATTGATGAAAGATGAAAATAAGGATAAGAGATGGGTTATTGATGGTAAGTCTGATAATATATCATATTTTGACATAACTGCACCAAAAAACGCAAAGCCTGGAGATACCATAGCCCTACCTGTTGTATATACTTATACCAATGGTTCAACAGATACACGTTGGTTCCATTTTGTTGTTCAAGAGTCAGTTTTAAACAAACCAGAGTACGAGGCACAAGTTAACTTCCCTTCAGAAGAACAGACCTCACTACCAGTGATTACTGAAGATGAAAAGAAGGAAAGCCCTGCAAGATACTCTATAAAAGATGGTTTTGATTATAAGGACGACCACGGCAATGAATGGACTGTTTCTATTGATGAAAAAACTGGCCAAGTAACTGCCAAGCCAAAAGAAGACGGTAACTTTAATGGTGGAGAAAAGCTTTTTGTCCCAGTAGTTGCCCATTATAATGATCCAAAACAACCAGATGAGGACATCACCGACGAAACATTTGCTGAATTTATCATTAAAGAAAGAGCCAATATGACTCCTCGCTACAATGCAAAAGCAGGTAAGGCAGGAGATGTGCTTTCTTCTGATGTTATTCTAAACGAGGAAGATACTTTTAACAGAAGACCAACTAAATTTACCCTTAATACCAATGCCTACACAGATGATAAAGGCAATATTTGGCAAGTTTCAATAGATGAAAACACAGGTAAAGTGACAGCAACTGTTCCAGATGGGGAAAATATTGACGGAGCTTTATTAAACGTACCTGTAACTGCTCATTATTATGATGGAGCTACAGAAAAAGGCACAAGGGTAACAGAAGTACAATTTATAGCTTCAGGTACAAAAAATACAATTGTTCATGAGCAAGAAATTCCATTTGAAACAAAAGTCGAAGTTGTAGAGGACCTAGCAAAGGGCGAGTGGAGATACAAAAAAGTTGGTGGTGTTGAGCAAAAAGGTAAGCCTGGAAGCAAGAAAACTACCTACACAATAAGAGACTCTAAGATTGTAGATACTAAAGTAGATGAAACAAAACCAGAAGCTGCTGTTATAGAAGTTGGTGGCAAAGACTTTGAAGGCGAAGTAAAACATGTGGAAGAATTACCATTTGGATATACAGTCAAAGAAGTCGACACCCTTAAAAAAGGCGAATATGAAATTGTAAAACAAGGTAAGGTTGGAACTAAAACTACAACATGGAAGATTGTAAACTCTAAAGTTGATGGCGAACCTACTGTAACAGAAGTCCCAGCAGAAGATGCAATCATCAATGTTGGTAAGGGAACAAATAGCGGTACTCACGAAGTAACAGAAAAAGTTGAAGTACCATTTGAAACTATTATAGAATTTGATGACAGCCTAAAACCAGGTGAAACAAAAGTTACTCAAGAAGGTCAACTAGGTGAAAAGACTAGAACTAATACCCTTACTATAGAAGATGGCCAAGTAACAAATACCGAAGAAGGCGCATACACTCAAACAAAAGCACCTGTAAATAGAATCATCAAAGTAGGTAGAAATACTGAAGGTACCCACACCTACGAAGAAAAGATTCCGTTTAAATACAACATCTCTTACGATCCAGAACTAAAATCTGGAGAATATGTAATAGATGTTAAAGGTACTGAAGGAACTAAGAAAACTACCTGGACTATCAAAAACTCCCAAATAGTTGGAGAGCCAAGTGTAGAAACAACAAATCCTGTTGATGCTGTTATAAGAGTTGGACAAAAAGACTTTACAGGAGACTTCTCACACGAAGTAACAGAAAAAATTCCATTTACTGTCAGAGTTATAGAAGATGAAACTCTAGAAGCTGGTAAGAGTGAATTAGTAACTCAAGGTGTACCAGGCTCAAAAACAACTAAATACACCCAAGCTATTAAAAATGGCGAAGCTGACGGTGAACTAAAATCAGAAGAAACTTCAAAAACTGAGCCTGTTGAACATGTAATCAAAGTAGGTACTAAACCTGCCCAAAACTCTGTTGGAGTAGAAAGTGATGTAAATGTTACTATTAAATATACCTTTGATCCTAACTTAGATGTTACAGAAGCTAGAACAGGTGAGTTCACTCCAGGTAAAGTCAAGACAGTTGTAACTAACAAATACAACCCTGAAACTGGAAAGATAGAATCTGTTGAAGAAACAGTCGTTACACCTCCTGTTCAAGAAATCATAGTCGGTACCAACAAATACACTGGTGAATTCAAGAACGAAATTAAGGAAGTAATTCCTTTTAAAACTGAAGTGATATTTGATGATACTCTCCCAGCTGGCACTATGAAGGTAGATAAACCAGGTAAGGTAGGAGAGCGTACAAAGGAATTTATTCAACACTTTGAAAATGGTGAACAGAAATCAACTGAAGAAAAACTTATATCTGAAACACCAGCGGAAGATAGGGTGGTTAGAGTGGGCTCTATGACCGACGGAACTCATCAACATAAGGAAGAAATTCCTTTTGAGTACACCGTTGAATATGATCCTGAATTAAAAGCAGGAGAATATAGAGAAGTAACTCCAGGTAA
This sequence comes from Anaerococcus provencensis, assembly GCF_000312365.2. Taxonomy (GTDB): domain Bacteria; phylum Bacillota; class Clostridia; order Tissierellales; family Peptoniphilaceae; genus Anaerococcus; species Anaerococcus provencensis. The sequence continues at coordinate 603,305 of NZ_HG003686.1, forward strand.
AGTAGGAGAAAGAATTACAACTTGGACAATTGTAAACTCTAAAGTCGTTGGAGAACCAAAAGTTGTAGAAACAAAACCAGTAAACGCAGTAATTAAAGTTGGTAAAAAAGACTTTACAGGAACTTTCGAAACTAAGAAGACAAGCCCTATTGAATTTGAAATAGAATATATTGTAGATAATTCTTTAGAACCAGGTACAACAGAAGTTATCCAAAAAGGTGAACTTGGAGAGAAAGAAACAAAAGTAACCCATACTATCAAAAATGGTGAAGTAACAGAGTCTACGGAAGGCACACCAGTACAAACCAAGGCTCCATCTAAGAGAATTGTAAAAGTAGGAGCTGCAAAATCCAACGGAACACACGAATACACTAACAAGACTCCTTATGATGTAGAAGTTAGGGTAAACCCAAATCTAGCAAAGGGCGAATATAAAGTTATCCAAAAAGGTGAACCAGGAGAAGAAAAATACACCCTTACTATAGTAGATTCAAAGGTGACAGAAACTTCTAAACCATCAATAATAAAAACACCAGTTAAAGAAATTATCGAAGTAGGCAATGCTGACTTTACTGGCTCTGTAGAATATGTTGACAAAGACCCAATACCATTTGAAACTGAAATCATAGTTGATCCAAGCCTAGCACCAAATGAAATTGTAGAAGACCAAAAGGGTGAACTTGGAGAACAAGAAACTAAGATTACAAGAACAATTACAAATGGTGAAGCAGGCGAAGAAAACCGTGGAGAAACTATTCAAACTAAAGCTCCAGTTACAAGAAAGTTAAGAATAGGCTCTAAAACTAATGGCCAATACAAGGAAACTGAGACTATTCCATTTGAAGTAGAAGTTAGAAAAGACCCATCACTTAAAAAAGGTGAGTGGAAATATAACGAAATAAATGGAGTCAAACAAACTGGAGAAAGCGGCCTAAGAGAAAGAACTCTAACAATTGAAAACTCTCAAATAACACACACATCAGAATACACAACGGTTAGAGAACCTAAAAAGGCAGTTATCCTTGTGGGTGACGAGGACTTTACAGGTGAAGTAAAACACACTGAACACTTTGAAATTCCATTTGAAGTTGAAGTTAGATACAACAATGAACTTCCAGCTGGAACTAGCAAAGAAATTCAAAAAGGTGTCCAAGGTTCCTATGATATAGAATTTAACCAAAAGATTAAAAATGGTGCTCCAGATGGTGACTTGCTCAAGGTTGAATCCAACAGAGTAGAAGCTAAGAAGCACATCATAGAAGTAGGAACTAAGGTAGAAACTCCAGAAAACAACTACTCCAAAGATGTGGAAGTAGAAATCGAATATGTATACGACGACACAAAAGACAAGGGAGTAGTAGAAACTGGCGATTTAATACCTGGCAAGGTAGAAACTAGAGTTATTGATAAATACAATCCAGAAACAGGTAAGGTTGAACAAACTACAGAACAAGTAGTAACAAAGGCTAAGCAAAAAGTTATAGTAGGTACTAAAGACTTCACAGGAACTTATGAATACAGCAAGACCTGCCCAATACCATTTGAAGTAGAAATTATCGAGGATGATACTTTAGAAAAAGGTACAAAGGTAGTAGACCAAGAAGGAGTACCAGGCTCTAAAACTACAAAGTATGAACAAGACATTAAAAATGGTCAAGCAGTTGGTGAAGCTAAGAAAATTAGCGAAGAAACAACTAAAGATCCTGTAAAACACATAGTTCGTATAGGTACAAAACCAGCTGATTCAACTGAAGGTGAAACTACTAAGACTATCGAAAGAGAAATTCCTTATGAAACTAAGGTAATCTATGACGAAAACCTTGAAGCTGGAACTCAAAAGATTGAAAACGAAGGAAAAACTGGTAAGGAAGAAGTAACTATTACTCAAAAGGTTAAGGATTCTAAGCCAGTAGGCGAAGCCACAGAAACTACTAAGACTATCACAAAAAAAGAAGATAGGGTAGTAAGAATTGGTGTGAAACCTGTTGTGAAAGAAACTGAACTTGGTAATAATACAGAATACAGACACAATCCAAATCTTCCAGCAGGTGAAACAAATGTCATCGAAGAAGGTTCTAAGGGATCTGTAAAATACACAACTACTTTCAACAAGGAAACTGGTAAGCTTGAGGTCACAGAAGAAAGAGTCGAACCAAAGAACAAGGTTGTAGAATATGGTTCTAAGACAGAAGGCGAATTCACTTATGAAAGTGAACAAGCTTACGACATCATTATCAGAGAAAACCCAAACCTTGAAGCGGGTAAGACTAATGTTATCCAAGAAGGCATTGTAGGAAAAACTGAAACAACTGTTAAGATTGAAAACAGCAAGGAAGTTTCTAGGGATACAAAGACAATCACAGAAAAACGAGATAAGATTATAGAAATTGGAACTAAGAATGTTTGTGAAATCCCACCTGCAAAACCAGAAGATCCGAAAGATCCGACAGATCCAAAAGATCCGAAAGAACCAGGCAAACCAGGTGAAGAAAAACCAAACGAACCAGGCGAAGAAAAGCCAAATGAACCAGGTAAACCAGGCGAAGAAAAGCCAAATGAACCAGGTAAACCGGGTGAAGAAAAACCAAACGAACCAGGCAAACCAGGCGAAGACAAACCAAATGAACCAGGTAAACCAGGTGAAGACAAACCAAATGAACCAGGTAAGCCAGGTGAAGACAAACCAAATGAACCAGGTAAACCAGGTGAAGACAAACCAAATGAACCAGGTAAGCCAGGTGAAGAAAAACCAAATGAACCAGGCAAACCAGGTGAAGAAAAACCAAACGAGCCAGGCAAACCAGGTGAAGACAAACCAAATGAACCAGGCAAACCAGGTGAAGACAAACCAAATGAACCAGGCAAACCAAATACACCAGGAACAGAGAATCCAAAAGATCCAGAGAAACCAAACTATAATGGCAACAACAATATAGTTACTAATCCGGGTAATAAATCTGAAAATAATATAAAAGTAGAAACAAAAACTTTGAATAATCAAAAAATTCAAAAGGATTCAAGCTCAAAAGATGGCAACAAAACTGCTAACACGAACGTTAAAACAGGTGTAAGTGGTGCATTCAGTGTAGCATCAATATTAGCGGCAGCAAGTGCTGGATTATTTGCTAGCAAAAAGAAAAAAGAAGATGAATAATGGTTCATTATAAAAAAGTGGAGTTTATCTCCACTTTTTATTTGCCCATTTATATTTTGATTATGAACTGATCTTAATACTTTATTATTTGTTCATTAGTTCGGACATAAAAATACCCCATAATATAGCAAAGTATTCAATAGAAAAATTATGGGGTTATAATATTAGATTTTATTAAGGTTTATATAGCAAGACTTATTTTCCAATGAATCAATAGCCAGAGCAATCTCGTTTAGCATGGCTATAAGCAGAGATTTATCATTTACTGACAATTGACTATCGATACTTTTATCTGACATATCTATACCGACAACGCCATAGACTGCACTATTTTTTCTAATGGCAAAATACAAGCCATTAGCATTGGCTAGAGTATTTGTGCCTGCACCAGCACTATCATTATTTAAAAACACCCATTTTGCTACGGTTTTCTCGGAGTCTTGCAAATATATTTCTTTCATATTTGCGACATTTTTTGGGTTATAAATTATTGGCGACAAAAGCGAGCTTTTGAAAACAGGATAAAATATTATTACCTTGTTTAGGAGCTTATATAGTTGATAGCAGGTTTCATACATTACTTCATCATAGTTTTTGCTTAGCTGCAATCTCTGGCTTGTTTTAAGCAAAACTTCCAGGCTATGTGATTGTTGGGTTGCGAGAATGCTCTCATTTTTTAGTTTATTTTGCATTAGGCTAATAAAAAATGATACTACGCTCATTATCACAAATATCATCACATATTCTTTTGAGTAAATTCTCAAAGAGTAATAGGGTGGTATAAAGATAAAATCTATAATAAAAATATTTAGTAGCAATGCAAGCATATTATAGATTGGATGCTTGGTTGTATATCCTACAATACAGGAAGATAGGGTGTAAAGTAAGACAATGTTGGTTGTATTAAAGTCAAAAATAAACAAAATATAAGATAATATTGTGGTGGTTAGCATTATAAAGAATGTAAGTATCATGTCCTCACTATCTAAATTTACAAATTCTGGAAATTTTAAATTTTTCTTTTTAAACTCGCTATTAGCATAAGGAATTATGAAAATGTCTAAATTTGGTGCAGCCTTGATAATTTCATCAATTATGGTAGTTTTATTGAAGATAGAAATTTTCTGGGCAGATCTTCCTAAAACTAGTTTAGATACTCCACTTATCTTTGCGTATTGGCTTATTTGAAAGGCTATATCATCTCCGTGAGATGATACAATATTTGCTTTTAGGTGTTTAGCTAAGTCTATATTTTTTTGTAGGTTATTTTTCTCTGTATCTGAAAATTGTTCGCTATCTGATGTTTCTACATACAAGGCACTAAATTCAGCATGAAAGGAATTTGCCATCCTATAAGCAGTTCTAATTACTTTTTGATTTGTTGGAGACGGACTGAGACATACTAGTATATGCTCTTTTAAAAAAGCTTTATTTTTATCGTCAGAATACAAATTTATTTTGTCAGCACATCTTCTTAAAGCTATTTCCCTAAGCGATACCAGGTTATCAATTGTAAAAAAATTTTCCAAAGCTTTCTTTGACTGCGCGTTCTTATATATTTTTCCTTCTTTCAATCTTTCGATTAGCTGTTCTACTTCGATATCAATTATTTTTATATGGTCAGCATTATCAAAAACATAATCAGGTATACGTTCATTGACTTTTATATTAGTAATTGATTCTACTATATCATGAAGGCTCTCTAGGTGTTGGACATTTAATGTTGTGTATACATCAATGCCCGCCCTAAGTAATTCCTCTACATCTTGGTATCTTTTTTTATGTCTACTGCCTGGTGCATTGGTATGGGCAAGCTCATCTACTAATATGATGTCAGGTTTTCTATCTAGGGCCTTATCTATATCCAGTTCATTAAAAATATGATCTTTATAGTTTATTTTTTTATAGTCTATTATATCTAGACCATTCATTAATGCTAGAGTATCTTTTCTATCATGAAGTTCTACATAACCAACAACCACATCTATGCCTTCTAGGTACTTTTCGTGGGCAACTTCTAGCATATTGTATGTCTTTCCGACACCTGCACAGTATCCGAAAAATATTGTCAATTCTCCTCTTTTATCCATAATATTATCCTCTTAAATATGATATTTATTCTATTTTACTATATAAAAACCATAAAAGTTCAAAGGTTAATGAATTTTAATACAATTTTAATATACAAGATGCATATTTTAAAACTATTTTAAGGCGAATGTTGGTATATTACAAATATAGTTAGTGAATAGGAGGAGTGATTTATGTTAGACATTATTATGGTAACTGTAATAATCATTTCATTTTTAATATTAAAAATATTCGTTCAATGTATCGATAAAAAATAAACAGTAATTATTTTGGAGGCTATTATGTTATTGTTGTCAATTATTATTGTAGGGATTTTATGTTATTTATTTTATGCATTAATTAACCCTGAAAAGTTTTAATATATATTTAGGAGTTTAATATGGAGGAAGTTATGAATTTAAATAAGTGTGATTTTAATAAATGTTTGAATGATTTCTGTTCCTTAATAAAATTAAAGATTGATTTAGGTAATATTGATGAATGTATGGAATTGGTTAAGGAAAAGATGAAAGATTATCCACATAGTCCAGTTCCTCATAATTTGTTAGGTATTTTGATGGAAATGAGAGGAAACCATCTACTAGCTATGAAACATTTCAGAGCTGCTTGGGCATTAGACCCTTGCTATGAACCTGCTAGTAAAAATTTGGAAAATTTAGCAATATATGGAACAAATAAAAAATATATATTTTCGTAAGAAAATTGTGTAAGTAGGAGAGATTATGTTACAAATATTATTAACATTACTAATATTCTTAGTCATTATATTTCCATGTGGAAATTACTTATATAAAATGACTAACAATAAAAAAACATTCGCTGATCCTTTATTTGATAAAGTGGATTCAGGAATTTTTAAAATTTTAAAGATTGAAAAAAGTGATATGGACTGGAAAGAATATACATTGTCATTGATTCTTTTAAATGCATGTTTGGTTCTACTTTCATATCTAGTTCTTAGAATTCAATCTATAGGGATATTTAATCCGAATAAAATAGGCTCTATGGAGGAAACTTTAGCTTTTAATACAATTATTTCTTTTATGACTAATACTAACTTGCAACACTATGCAGGTGAGTCTGGCTTGTCATATTTTTCTCAAATGTTTGTGATTATTATGATGATGTTCACTTCAGCAGCTAGTGGATATGCAGCTTGCGTAGCAATGATAAGAGGAATACTTGGAGAGAAGATGGGAAACTTCTTTGTAGATTTTATAAAAATCATAACAAGATTTTTATTACCAGCATCTATTATTGTTGGATTATTATTGGTGTCTCAAGGAGTTATCCAAAACTTTAATTCTAATATTTTAATTAAAACTATTGAGGGCAAAAACCAAGAACTTAGTGCTGGTCCTGTAGCTGCTTTGGAAGCAATTAAACATTTGGGTACTAATGGTGGAGGATTTTTCGGAGCCAATTCATCAACTCCTTTTGAAAACCCTAATATTATTTCAAATATTATAGAATTAATTTCTATGATGTTATTGCCAGGATCATGTGTTTTCATTTTTGGAAAGATGGCACATGATAAGTTTATTAAAAAATCAGCAAGTGAAAATGAACAAATACCAGAGCACACAGATAAAGCTATGGCTAAGAAAGTTTGGATTGGCAAAGAAGGCCAGTCAATATTTATTGCCATGTCCATATTATTTGTAATAGGCTTGGGTATTTGCTATCATAATGAGCTTAATGGTGTAAACGGGGCAAGTCTTTCTGGAATATCTCACAATATGGGAAATATGGAAGGAAAAGAGATGCGTTTTGGCATTGCCCAATCTTCATTATTTACAACAGTTACAACGTCATTTACTACTGGAACTGTTAACAATATGCATGATACACTTACACCTTTGGGTGGCCTAGTTCCTTTGCTTCACATGATGTTAAATGTTGTATTTGGTGGAGCAGGTGTAGGACTTATGAATATGTTAATCTATGCTATCTTAGCAGTATTTATATGCGGTCTTATGATTGGTAAGACACCAGAATATCTAGGTAAAAAAATTGAAGGTAATGAGATGAAACTTGCAGCTTTATCAATTATCATTCACCCACTTTTGATTCTAGGTTTTTCTGCACTAGCAGTTAGTATAAATCCTGGACTTGAGGGTATTACTAATCCAGGATTCCACGGACTAAGTCAAATACTATACGAATATTCTTCATCAGCAGCCAATAATGGCTCTGGTTTTGAAGGTTTGGCTGACAATACAATCTTTTGGAATATAACTTGTGGCTTAGTAATGTTTTTTGGAAGATATTTAGCTATTATTATCCAGCTAGCAATAGCAGGTAGTCTTTCTAAAAAAATAGATATCAATGAAACTGCTGGAACATTAAAAACTAATAACTTAACTTTTTCAATTATTCTAGTGATAATTGTATATATATTTGCAGCACTAACATTTTTGCCAGTACTAGCTTTAGGACCAATAGCAGAATGGTTGGTACTATAGGAGGAAATATGGTTAATAAGAAAACAAAATTTGTAAGTAAAGATATAATGAAGACTTCTATTAAAGGGGCATTTTTAAAATTAAATCCCAAGTATATGGTAAAAAACCCTGTAATGTTTGTAGTAGAAATTGGATTTATAATTTGTCTATTACTTGCTTTTTTCCCAAATTTGATAAATGATGGAAGCGACAATGCAAGTAAATACAATATGCTTGTTTCCATTATTTTGTTTATAACTTTATTATTTGCAAATTTCGCCGAATCCGTAGCTGAAGGTAGGGGAAAGGCACAAGCAGAGACATTGAAAAAAACAAAAAAGGATACTAAGGCTAGAAAAATTTTAGATGATGGAAAAGAAATTGAAATCTCTAGTAATGACCTAAAAAAAGGAGACGTAGTTTTAGTAAAAGTAGGCGAAATAATTCCTAATGATGGTGAGATTATAGAGGGAATAGCAAGTATTGATGAATCTGCAATCACTGGTGAGTCCGCACCAGTAACTAAAGAAAGTGGAGGAGATTTTTCTTCAGTGACGGGAGGTACACTTGTTGTATCAGATTGGATTAAAGTTCGTATAAGCTCAGATCCTGGTGAATCATTTTTGGATAAGATGATATCTCTTGTAGAAGGAGCCTCTAGACAAAAAACACCAAATGAGATTGCTCTAAATACCTTGCTAGTTTCTCTAACTATTATATTTTTGATAGTTATCATAACCCTTTATCCAATAGCTAACTATTCTAATGTAAAAATTTCAGTTTCTACATTGATAGCTTTAATGGTTTGCCTAATCCCTACTACAATTGGTGCATTACTTAGCGCAATCGGTATAGCTGGTATGGATAGGGTTACTAGATTCAATGTCATAGCAATGTCAGGTAAGGCTGTGGAAGCTTGTGGTGATGTTGATACAATGATTCTAGACAAAACAGGAACAATAACCTTTGGAAATAGGCTAGCTAGTGATTTTATAAATGTCGATGGAATCGACAAATCAGATTTAATAGACTATGCCATGATATCATCACTAAAAGATGACACCCCTGAAGGTAAATCTACAGTCGAACTTGCAAAAAAATTGGGTTCGAAAGTTAATCCGGCAGATTACGAAGATGCGTCTTTTGTAGAATTTACTGCAGCAAGCAAGATGAGTGGGATCGATTTAGAAAATGGTCCAATGATACGCAAGGGATCTGGGGAAGCGATAATAAAGTTTATTACAGAAAGAGGTGGAGATGTACCAAGCGACCTACAAGCAAAAGTAGAAAGTATTTCAAAATTAGGGGGTACTCCACTAGTCGTTTGTGTAGATAATGTAATTTATGGAATTATCTATTTGAAAGATACGGTTAAGCCAGGACTTAGACAAAGGTTTGAAAGACTTAGAAAAATAGGAATAAAGACCATAATGTGTACTGGTGATAACCCACTTACTGCAGCAACAATTGCAGCAGAAGCTGGTGTTGATGGATATATAGCAGAGTGTAAACCTGAAGATAAGATAGAAGCCATTAAAAATGAGCAAGCTCTTGGAAAAATTGTAGCAATGACAGGTGATGGAACCAACGACGCTCCAGCCCTAGCTCAAGCTGATGTTGGTATTGCAATGAATTCTGGTACAAGTTCAGCTAAAGAAGCAGCCAACATGGTTGACCTAGATTCTGATCCAACCAAAATATTGGAAGTTATAGAGATTGGTAAACAGCTACTTATAACAAGAGGTTCATTGACTACATTTTCTATTGCCAATGATATAGCTAAGTACTTTGCAATAATTCCAGCTATCTTCACATTGGCTATTCCTCAAATGAAGGTTTTAAATATAATGTCATTGCACAGCCCATCTAGTGCTATTATTTCAGCACTGATATTTAATGCAATCATCATCCCTTGTTTAATACCTTTAGCAATGAAGGGTGTAAAATATGAACCAATGTCAGCATCAAAGATGCTAGGCAAGAATATGTTGATTTATGGACTTGGTGGAGTGATTTGTCCATTTATTGGTATAAAACTAATAGATATAATAGTATTTCCATTACTTGGTGTATTAGGAATATGAAGGAGATTAAATGAAATTGATAAAAAAATATAAAAGTGCATTTTATTTAACAATATTTGCATTTATAGTATGTGGAATAATTTATCCACTTCTTATGACGGGAATAGCTCAATTAATCTTCCCAAAACAAGCAAATGGTAGTTTAATAAAAGTAGATAATGAAGTAGTTGGATCTGAATTAATAGGCCAAGATTTTACCGATCCTAAATTATTTCATGGCAGACCATCAGCTGTCAACTACAATGTATATGAAGGAAAAGCTGGGTCGCTAGCCTCTGGTAGTGAAAACTTCGCGGTAAGTAATCCTGATTTAAAAAAGAGAATTGGTAAGGACGTTGATAAGTTTTTGAAAGAAAACCCAACTGTATCAAAAGAGGATATTCCAGAAGATATCATCAGTCAATCTGCTTCAGGGCTTGATCCTCATATTTCCTTAAATGCAGCCAAGTTACAAGTTGATAGGATAGCAAAAAATACTGGACTTGCTAAGGAAAGTATAGAACAATTAATCAAGAAAAACACAAAAGAAAAAACATTGGGAATCTTTGGTGAACAAACTGTAAATGTATTGAAGCTAAACATAGACTTAGTAAGTGAAATGAAAAAATAATATTGTAATATAAGGCCTCAGGTAATCATAACTTGAGGCCTAGAATGATTTGACCAATATTTTGCTATAAAGAAGGTAAGTATATATGAATGAAAATATAAAGATATTAGTTGTAGAAGATGACAGAGCTGTGAGAAACTTGATATCGACAGCATTACAAATAAATGATTATGAATATGACCTAGCGATTGATGGTAAAAATGCTCTACAGCTAATGACTTCAAATAAATATGACATAGTTTTTATTGACTTGGGCTTGCCTGACATTGATGGAATAGAAATAATAAAAAAATTCAGAGATTTTTCGACTACTCCAATTATAGTAATTAGCGCTAGGACCAATGATGAAGATAAAATAGAAGCCTTGGATGCAGGGGCAGATGATTTTTTAACCAAACCATTTAATGTTGACGAACTTCTTGCAAGAGTTAGGTCAACCTTAAGAAGAATAAATTATGCTGAGAATAATAGTGTTGAAGACAAAATTTCATTTGAAAATGGAGATATAAGAATAGATTATCCTTCGAGAAGCGTATTTATTAAAGGTGAAGAAATACATTTAATGCCAATAGAATATAGTTTATTGTGCCTATTGGCTGAAAATGTCGGCAAAGTACTAACACATCAGTATATATTAAAAAATATTTGGGTAAATTACCTTGAATCTGACCTTTCTTCTTTGAGGGTATATATGACCTCTCTTAGAAAAAAGATAGAAAAATTAACTGACGATAAGTATATCCAAACTCATGTTGGAGTTGGCTACAAGATGATTAGAATCAATAAATCAGGGGAAGATGAAATAAATGGATTTAATTGATAGAGATTTGATATTAGTATGTATATCTGAATCCCAATCTAATAGTCAGGTAATAAAAGAAGCCAATGAGATAGCTCAAAATGAAAAAGCTAAACTAATTGCTCTATATGTATCTGATAGAGATAAGTTTCAGGAAAAAAAGGACAATGACTATCTACAAGACAATTTAAGTCTAGCGGAAAACATGGGGGCCATGGTTGAGATTATATATGATGACGATATAGCAAGCCAAATAGTAAACTTTGCAAAACTATATAAAGTAAAAAAAATTGTAATAGGAAAAAACCGAAATGATTTTAAGCTATTATCTTTAAATACCAGCATATATGATCAAGTGGTAAAAAAATCTGACAGAATAGATATTTACGCTGTTCCAATAAATGATAAGGTCAAAACTTATGGATTTAAAGAAAACAAAAATATATCAAAAGATTTGTTAATTGCTTTTATAATACTAGCAATCAGCACTCTAATAGGTTATATATTTTATAATTTTGGCTACAGTGATGCAAATATAATAATGATCTATATACTAGGTGTTTTTTTTATTGCCCTTGTAACTTATGATGAATTAGTGAGTTTTATTTCATCTGTAATATGCGTATTAGCCTTCAATTATTGTTTTACTCAGCCAACTTTAAGTTTATCAGTATATAATCCTGAATATATTATTACTTTTTTAGTCTTATTAATAGTATCATCTTTGACAAGTAAGCTAGCAAGCCAGATAAGAAAAAATGCAAAGAATTCATCAAATATGATATATATAACAAAGCTTTTGTTAGAAACGAATCAACTTTTACAGACTAAAATATCCAAATACGAAATCATAGAAACAGGCTGTAATCAATTATCAAACCTACTAAATAGAAATATAGTTTATTACGATATAGTAGATGGGAAAATTCAGGATCCACTAATATTCAATGATGACCTTAGGGATGCTGATAAAGAATTTCTCAAAGAATTAGAAATAGTAAAGTGGGTATTTGCCAAAAACAAAAGTGCAGGTGCTGGCACAGAATATTTGCCAGATGCCAAGTACTTATATTATGCAATCAGATTTAATACAAGCGTGTATGGGGTTATAGGTATACATTTGGGTAAAGATAGGCTGGATTCCGTAGAAAATAAAATTTTACTAGCTATCCTTGGAGATATGTCTTTGGCTTTAGAGAAAGAAAAAATTTTAAAAGATAAAAACGAAGCTAATTTGAGAATAAAAGATGAGCAATTGAAAACAAATCTTTTAAGATCAATCTCCCATGACTTAAGAACACCCCTAACTACTATTTATGGTAATTCTGATATACTACTTAATAATTCGGAAAACTTGACAGAAACAATGAAATTAGGGCTATATAGAGATATTTATGATGATTCCCAGTGGCTACTGAATCTTATAGAAAATTTACTTTCAGTAACTAGAGTTGAAGAAGGTAAAAGCAAACTAAAAATAGAGCCACAAATGGTTGAAGAAGTCATAGAAGAGGCCCTAAAGCATGTAAGCAGAGATAAAAAAAATCACAATATAACTGTTGATATAGATGATGACTACCTAATGGCTGATATGGATGTGAGGTTAATAATACAAGTCATCATAAACCTTGTAGACAATGCTATAAAATATACTTTTGAAGGGTCAAGTATCAATATAAGAGCCTACCAACATGCAAACAAAGTCATAATCCAAGTGGCAGATAATGGAAAAGGAATTGAGGATACCGATAAGAAAAAAATATTCCAAAAATTCTATTCGGCTAATAACAAAATCATCGATAGCAAGAGGAGTATAGGTCTAGGCTTATATCTTTGTAGGATTATAGTTAAGGCCCATGGTGGCGAAATAAGTGTAACGGATAATATACCAAGTGGATCTATATTTACTATGGTTTTGAAAGCTAGCCAATAAATGATAAACTATGTTTTATACTTTGTACAAACATAAAAGAATTATAATATGATACAAATAAAAAGGGGGCTGTTGCAAAATAGATAAATCGTTCCTATATCATTCGAGCACCCTCCCAGAAAGTTTGGCCTCCCTGAGCCGGCGGGCTAAACCTCAAACTTTCTGGGAGTGCACTCCAATGATGGAACGTTAGATATCTATCAATTTGCAACAGCCCCTCTTTACTTATTTACTATATGATTTTGCTAGATGGTAAAGAGTTTTGACGTGGACTCCTGTACCACCAACTTCGTTTAATCCTTGAGATTTTGATAGGTAGGCTGTTCCTGCTATGTCTAGGTGAACCCATGGATAGTCTTCAACAAAGGCTCCTACGAATTGGCCAGCTGTGATTGAACCACCGTATCTGCCACCAGAGTTTTTGATGTCAGCGACTTTTGAATCGTTGTAGGTTCTTAGGAAGTCATCATTTGGAAGTTGCCAAATCTTTTCGTCAGATTCTTTTGAAGCTTCCATAACTTTTTCAAAAGCTTCTTGGTTGTTGGTAACAGCACCGGTGTAGGTTTCTCCAAGGGCTACTAGAACTGCTCCAGTGAGGGTTGCAAGGTCTACGATAAGTTCTGGTTTGTATTCTGTAACACCATAATTTACTGCATCAGCGAGGGTGATACGGCCTTCTGCATCAGTATTATCAACTTCTATTGTCATGCCATTTCTTGCCTTTATAACATCACCAGGTTTGTAAGATCCCCCAGAAATGCTATTTTCACAGGCTGCTACTAGGGCTACTACATTTACCTTTAGCTTGTTTTTCGCTATAGCTTTCATAGCACCGATAACAGTGGCAGATCCACCCATATCAGAGTTCATAGTTTTCATTCCCTCGCTTGTTTTGATAGAGTATCCACCTGAGTCATAGGTAAGACCTTTGCCTACATATACTAGTGGTTTATTATCTCCGTGTAAGTATTCCATTACTATAAAACGAGGCTTGTTAGCTGATCCCTTGGCAACTTCTAGATAAGCTGTAAGACCCATATCACGGATTTGCTCTTCTTCATAAATTTTTACATCAACACCAAGGTCGCTAAGTTCATCATTGGCGTATTTTGCTAGTGTTTCTGGATAGATATCATTTGAACGAAGGTTAATGAGATCACGGGCTAAGAATTGACCGAATAATGTGTCCAAAAGTTCTTTGACATCATTTTCGTATGATTTTAAACTAGCTGGTAGATTTATGCTTTCAAGATTATTCGCGCATTTTTGGCTCTTATAATGGTCAAAATTATATGTTGAAACTTGTAAAGCTTCTACAAGTCCAAGGACATAATCTTTTTCCTCTAGATTTAGGTCAGATTTTTCAAAAGAAACCTCATTGATATCCTTATCTGCCAAAAATCTTCCTAGTTTATAAACCGCTTCTTTGAATTTTTCTTTGCAAAATTTGTCTTTATCACCAAGACCTAGAAGAATTGTTTCTTCCCCGACAAGTGGCAAAACTGAACCCTTTGATCCATCAAAAAATGGATTGTTAGATTCATTCTCAAAGACAAATTTTACTAAGTTGTTCTTACTATCATTAAAAATAAATTTCATATACACTCCTTTTAATAAAATTGTGTCACTTGGAATTATTATACAATTTTATTTATTAGTTTGAAGTGTACTTTTAAGATATAACGTATGTGTTATAATTAAGTATAACAAATGTATGTTTTAATAACCATTTAAAATTTAATTTTATATAAAATAAAGAGAGTTTTATCATGCAAAGAATAAAGAGAAGAATAGATGATCCATATTTTCGGATAAAGTTTAGTCAAGAAAACAGGATATACTTAGACTCCTTGTACGCATCTTTAGAGATAGGCAATAATTTTACAGACTCATTGTTTGATACTCAGGGTAATAAGGATATTCTTAAAATTAATTTTGTTATAAATAATTATAAATCTAATCCTTTATCTTATGTAAAAATTTCTTTGATCAAATTCGAAGATATATCGTACTATAATATTGGATATACAGAACTAAATAATATTATTAATGAACTTTTGGATAAATATGAAGAAGCTGATATTCACCTTATGGCAGCTTATGCAGATGATGATGAATCCAAAGTTTTGGGGTTAGGAAAGGTAAAAGAAATTCTTCTACTCACTACTAAATTATATAAAAATGATGAGGTTTATTGCTATGTAGAGGAATGTTTAACTATAGAACAATATGAATTTTATGATATGGGCAGATAATGAAAGATTATAATTATATTAAAGTTCAAGAATATATTTTATCTGAAATTTCAGACAAAAAGCTAAAACCAGGTATGAAAATTAAATCTGAAAGAGAGTTGTCCAAATTATTAAATATAAATAGGATGTCTGTCAAAAATGGGATAAATAAACTTGTAGAATCCAAAATACTTTATAGAATACACGGTAAGGGGACATATGTTACAAAAAGTTTAAATCATAATGGAAGAATGATAATTGCTGATAATACACCAATGTCCTTAAGAATGAAAAATATTATATTAGGTAAGATTACTTACAATGATGTTTTGTCCTTTAAATTATTATATGATTGTGAAAAAATTTCAAAGTTGTTTAAATACGAAAAAGATTTTTACGAATTAGTTAGAATTAGATATTCGGGTGATATAGCTTATTCAGTTGAGTATTGCTATATTCCTTTTAGTAAATTTAAAGATGCTATAAGATATGATTTTTCGACCTCATCCTTGTATGATTATATGGAATACAAAAAGAAATTACCTGTAAAATTTGAAACCCATATGTCTGTAGTAAAAAATGAAGAAATCAACTCTTTACTTAATATATCGATAGGTAGCAGGGTTTTTAATATAGAATTTTTTGGTAGCACACAAAATAACGAGTTAGTAGAATACACTCAATCATTTATTCTGCTCAATGAAGTAGAATTTAATTATCACGTTGAAAGAAATGAACCGCTGGTTTAATAGGTGGTTCATTTTTTTAAGGTAATTTATAAAAACGATTGCATTATTATAATAGCTATATTATCATATAAATAGTAATAAAGCTTTATTCATTTTGTTAGTTTACTGTTTATTGAAGATAAGGATGTACTTATGGATATGAACATGAGAGATTATATTTTTTCTATACCAAATTTATTAAAAGAATATAATGAAGATACTGAATTAACTAAAGAACTTGAAAAGGTTTACTTAAATTCAAGTGAAAATTTAATACTAGTTGCAAGTGGTTCATCATACAATGCTTGTTTGACAGTTAAGTATACTTTAAGAGAAATATTAGGAACAAATGTCGATGTGTTTTCTCCATCTAATTTTCAATACTACGAATTAGATAGATTTAAAGACGATTTGATAGTTGTCATATCTCAAGGGGGTTACTCAACAAATTGTTTAAGATTGTTAGATACATTGAAAAATAAAAATATTGAATCAACTGTAATAACATCCGATATTGATAGTTCTATAGCAAAAATTACTAATAATGTAATTGATTATAAGATAGGTATTGAAAAGGTTGGTTATGTTACTAGAGGATATACTGGCTTAGTTTCATTTTTACTTTTATTTGCTTTTAGATTAAATAGAGATAAAGCAAATGACTTATATTATAAGTTTATAGAAGATATAAGTAATGCCCAAAATATTTTTGATGATATTCTTTTAAAATCAAAAAAATATATGAAAATAACGAAAAAAACTTTCTATCCTCAAAGGTTGTTCACGTAGTTAGTTCGGGCGATGGTCTAGGGACTGCATCAGAAGCAGCTTTAAAAATAGGTGAAACGGTAAAAGTTCCTGCATATGCGTATGACTTAGAGGAATATATACACGGCCCAAATCTTCAAATAGATCCAAATTATACTGTTTATTTAATAGACAATGAAGATGATACATCTGATAGGATTATTGAGTTATTTTATGCTGTTTCTGAAGTTACTGAACGAGTGTATATTGTTTCAACAAGAGATATTAATGATGACAGATCATTAAAGGTAAATTATAACAACAATATTTCAAGGTTGATATTTAATATAATTCCATTTCAACTTTTAGCACAAATCGAAACTGATCAATTAAATAAATGGGAAAAACATCCATTAATGAAAAATTTTGATAAAAAAATAAAATCCAAAGAAAACGAATAAGATTATACGGAGGTTAAAATGACAGACTTACACAAATTTGACAAAGAAAGATACCTAGAAGATGGAAGAAATGCCTACAGTCAAAGAAAGGATGTAGAAAAATTAGCAGATCAATTAGTAGATGAGGGATTTAAAAATATTTATTTAATGGGAATGGGAGGAACTGAATTTGAATTTTACCACTTTCATTATCTAATAAATAAATACTTTGATGTAGAGATTCATTTAATAAATGCTGCTGACTTTTTATTACTCGAAGATAAAAACTTTACAACAGAAAGTCTAGTTATTACTGCAAGTTCTAGTGGTAACACACCTGAATTAATAAAGGCAGCAAAATCATTCCATGAAAAAGGAATTAAAGTAGTATCATTTACCAAAGAAAAAAGCGAACTTGCAAAATATTCAACACATGTAGTTCCTGAAGCCGCTGTGACCGGAAAAGTAGAGTTCTCATATCTATTACAAACTATACTTTTATATAGAATTTTAAATAAACTTGATCAATTTGATGAATATCCTAAGTTTGCTGATGAGCTAGAAAATATTTTTGAAGACTTACTATTGGTAAAGGAAAATTTTGAAGAAAAAGCTGATTATTGGGCTAGCAAATTATACAATGCTGAACACACAATATTTACAGCATCAGGAGCTTTATGGGGAGAATGTCTATTATACTCAATGTGCATACTAGAAGAAATGCAATGGATAAGAACAAGACCTGTGAGCAGTTCTTTATTCTTCCATGGTACATTAGAACTTGTAGAAGACGGTGTTCCAGTATTTATCATAAAAGGAGAAGATGAATTCAGAGAACAAGATACACGTGTTGAGAACTTCTGTAGAAAAATAAACGCTGAACATTACGTTTTTGATACAGCAGAATTTGCATTAACAAGTATTTCAAAAGAATTTAGAAAATACTTAACACCATGGATAGCTACAGCGCTTTTAACTGAAAGAATGGGTGCCAACTACGAGAAATATACCAAGCATAATCTTGATTATAGAAGATACTACAGACAGTTTGATTATTAAACAATATTATTATGAAAAAAGTTTTATTAATTAGTCATGGACATATGGCTAGGGGAATTGTTAGTAGTGTTGATATTATATTAGGTAAGCAAGATAATTTAGAATACTTATCAGCTTATGTAGAAGGCGAGCCTCCTTTTGAAAATGAATTGAAAAAGATTATTGATGATAATAGAGACAATGATTTAATAATTTTGACAGACTTACTAGGAGGCAGTGTTAATAATGAAGTTATGAGTATGGTTGATGGTAAAGATAATATTCATCTCATAACAGGTATGAACTTAATACTTGTTATTAGTATTTTGCTAGCTGATGATAGTAATTTACCAGAACAAATTAATAAAATAATAGATGAATCAAGAAAAGGAATAATTTATTTTAATGATTCAACTATTATACAAGATGAAGGATTGGATGATTTTTAAGGTGGTAATATGATTAAATTATTAAGAATAGATCATAGATTGTTACATGGTCAGGTTGCCTTTTCTTGGGCTCAGAATTTAGACGCAAACGCAATATTATTGGCAAATGATGAACTCGTACATGATACATTAAGACAAAATGTGATTAAATTTTCTAAACCAGCAGGTGTGAAAGTTATAGCAAAAAGCATCGATGATAGTGTTGAAGCAATAAAATCTGGTGTTACAGACAAATATAATTTATTTATTATAGTAGAAACTATTCAAGATGCTTATAAACTGGCAAAAGCAATTAATTTAAATGAAATTAATTTAGGAGGGACTTATCCACATGAAGGCTATGAAGAAATCGGAGTAGCAGTTCATGTAAATGAGGAAGATAAAGCATTACTAAGAAAGATGGTAGGCGAAGGAATTGACATTTATATTCAGGGTGTACCTTCAAATAAAAAAGAATATATTAAGGATATTTTAAAGTAGGAGATATTAATGATTCGAGAAGCGATATTATTATACTTAATAATGATAATAGGAAGGTCAGAGTTTTTACTTGGTACAGCGCTTATTCAAAGACCAATTATAGTTGGACCTTTAGTTGGTTTGATTTTTGGGGACCTTCAAACTGGAATGATAATGGGTGCAACAATGGAATTAGCTTTTATAGGAGCAGTAAGTATAGGTGCTTACATACCACCTGATATGTTATCTGGAACTGTACTAGGGGTTGCATTTGCAATAACCTCAGGAAGAGGGCCAGAAGCAGCTCTAACATTAGGAATGCCAATTGCAACCCTAATGTTAGCGTTAAGATCCGTTATTGGAGAGCCTATTAAAGTAGGGCTTGCTCACTTAGCTGATAAGCATGTGGCAGAAGGTAATTATAGAATGTTTACAACTGATGTAATTATATTTCCTTTACTAATTGAAATGGTTATTGCTCTAGTTGTACCATTTGCATATTATTTTGGTAGCGATGCTGTAACAAATGCATTAAGTGTTTTGCCAGAGTTCGTTATAACAGGTATTGAAATTGCTACTGGTTTATTACCAGCTCTTGGGTTTGCTATGCTAGCTCAAATGATAATGAATAAAAGAGTTGCTCCATTTTTCTTTTTCGGATTTTTCTTAGTTAGTTACTTTGCTGATTCTGGCTTAACTACTACTGGAGTAGCTATATTTGCATTCATCATAGCAGCTATCATGTATTATTCAGATGATAAAAAATCAGTAACTGAAAGTACTGTAATTGAAGATGAGGGGTATGTTTTAGATGAGTTTTAAAGAAATAAAAAATAAAGATAGCATAATTACAGAAAAAGATTTATCGAACTTAGCCTTAAGATCCATACCTATGGAACATTCTTGGAACTATGAAAGAATGATGCACATGGGTTATGCACGGGCTTTAATGCCTATCTTAAAGAAATTATATCCAAAAGATGAGGATTTTAGAGAGGCCTTACAAAGGCACTTAGAATTCTATAACACTACTCCATTTATAATCACATTTCCACTTGGAATATCTGCAGCGATGGAAGAAGAGAGATCAACCAGTGTTGATACCTTTGATACAAAGTCCATATCAGACGTAAAAACTGCTTTAATGGGTCCTTTAGCTGGCATAGGTGATTCAATATTTTGGGGAACACTTAGAATAATTGCTACAGGTATAGGTACATCCCTAGCTCTACAAGGCAATTTACTTGGTCCACTACTATTTTTTCTAGTATGGAACGTGCCTCATTGGATTTCCAGATATATTTTATCTTTTGTCGGATTTAACTTAGGTACTGAAGTTATTACCAAGGCTAACCAAAAAGGTGTTATGGATAAGATAACACGTGCAGCCAGTGTAGTAGGGCTTTCTGTTGCAGGTGCAATGACAGCAGAAATGGTTAATGTAAACATACCTATAGCGATAGGTGCTGGAGAGAATGCAACCACCGTTCAAGCTATACTTGATGGTATCATACCTGGTATACCTAAACTATTAGTATTCTGGTTAGCATATAGACTACTAAAGAGAAAAACAAGTCCACTATTAATAATGTTAATAATGTTAGTACTTGGAATTGCCGGTGCATATTTTGGATTCTTAGGATAAACGAGACTACCCTTGATTTAATCAAGGGTTTTTCCTATTAAATTTTAATTTATTGCGTAATTATATTTTATAGACAATTACTAATTTTTTTAATAATATATATGATAAGAGAAAAATTAAAATTTATAATAAGGAGGAATTATATGGAGCGAAATTTAAATGTGAAAAAGACTCCTAGTTTTGACCTGAACCCGTAAACACGGAATAATTTAATAATAGTTTAAGGGGCTTAATAGTACTTGGCATATTTCCAAGTTTTCTTGCAAGCATAAAAGTATTGATAACAAAGTTTTATGATAAAAATCCAAATACACTTCAATACGAATTTACAGAGACCTATAAAAAATATTTTAAAATATCAAATATCAAAGGTTGGATAAATGCATTTTTTTCTAGTATTTTAATTTTTGATTATAATATAAATCAAAAGTTCTTAGAAAATAATTTATTAAGGATTATTTTGCTAGTTCTAATTCTATTAACTTTAATTATAATTAGTCATTCACCTATAACAATTTTGAGATTTGATCTAGAAATCAAAGTTTATTTTATCCAATCCATATTAATAAGCCTTAGCTCTCTTTTTGAGCTCATATCATTACTTATAAGCCTATTATTAATAGAACAAATTTTTTTAAGATATCCAATATTAATATTACTATTGGGAATTCCTATATTGGCAATAACCTTTGCTTACTTTTCCAATAGCTCTGTTGATAAGGTAAAAGTAAAGAGGCAAAATGATGGCTGATAGGGCGTATGTATTTTTAATGGAAATTGAATTTAGGATTGATGGGGCTTTTTCACTTAAAGATAAGAAAAAAGTTATAAAATCAATTATAGATTATGCAAGAAACACCCTAAAGATTTCATCAGCAGAAATATCTAACAATGATATGAAAAATTTTGCTCACCTAAGGTTTGTTACAATATCAAATGATAGGCAAACTTCAAAATATATTTTGGAAAACTTATTTAGGCGTATAGATCAAAATTATCCAGTGGAAATTATAAAATTTTTTATATAAGAAATATAAATCTTAAGATAGGGTATGATATATCATATACCTATCTTTTTTACTTTGCGAAAGGAGACAAAATGAAATTAATTTGTTATAAGAGATGTACAACATGCAAGGGTGTTGAAAAAATGTTAGAAGAAAAAAATATTTCCTATGAATATAGGGATATCAAGGAAGATAATCCAACAGCAAGCGAACTAAAAGAATGGCATGAAAAAACAGGCCTTCCAATCAAGAGATTTTTCAATACTTCTGGCAAAATCTATAGGGAAGAAAATATAAAAGATAAATTGCCAAATCTTACAAATGATGAGGCTTACGAACTTCTTGCAAAAGACGGTATGCTTGTGAAAAGACCTATTTTATTTACAGATGATGGGGAAATTTATGTTGGCCCTGATGTAAAAAAATACATCGAGACCTTGTAGGTGATGAGATGACTTTTACTCTTAGAGGTATGGATAATATGGATGATAAAGCTCGCATGGCCGAGCTTTTAAATTTTGTCAAAATACAAGTAGAAGATGAAAAAGATAAGCTTGCACTTATGAGCAATATTTCTGCCTTTATAATGTCGTCTACAAGAAATCTCAACTGGGCAGGATTTTATTTACTAAGAAATGGAGAACTGGTTTTAGGACCCTTCCAAGGACTGCCTGCTTGCACTAGGTTAACATTGTATAAGGGAGTGTGTGCCAAGGCCTTTAATGATAAAAAAATTACAAAAGTAGATGATATCCATGAATTTGCCGAACACATAGCTTGTGATAGTGCATCAGAAAGCGAGCTTGTTATACCCTTATTTAGGGATGGCAAAGTTTATGGAGTACTGGACTTGGATAGCCCAAGCAAAAATCGCTTCAATCACCTAGAAGTAGAAACTTTTGATAAGCTAGCTAGGTTAATAGAAAAATATTTATAGTCTTTTTATGGTATTATAATTCATTTCATGATATAATTATTCATTATGAAAGAAGGATACTATGAAAAAGACTTTAAATTTTAAACAGATTCTACTTATAGGATCGCTTTTATTTGGACTATTTTTTGGAGCAGGAAACTTGATATTTCCACTAAAAATGGGCCAAGATGCCGGATCTAATATAGGACCTGTTACTTTGGGATTTTTATTATCAGGTGTAGGACTTCCAATATTGGGTGTTGTGGCTGCAGCCATGTCTGATAGCCAGTCACTTTTTGATATAGCAGTGCCTGCAGGTAAGAAATTCGCATACTTTTTTACAATTTTACTATACTTAACCATAGGACCAGGATTTGCTATTCCACGTACATCCACAGTTTCCTATGAAGTATCATTTGGATCATTTTCTATTAACCAAAGCTTGGGGTTATTTATCTTTTCATTGATATTTTTTGTCCTAGCCTTGCACTTCGCTCTTAACAAGGGAAAACTTATCGATACTATAGGCAAGTATTTGACGCCTATATTTCTTGTATTGTTGGGGGTGCTGGTTTTACTGGGGATATTTAAACCTATGGGTCCACTTGGGGCAATTGAGCCTACTAAAAATTATCTAAGTTCTCCATTTTTAAAGGGAGTAATTGATGGTTATAATACATTAGATGCTCCAGCATCTCTGGCTTTTGCTGTTATCATTATAGGAGCTATCAAGTCTTTTGGACTTACGGATCCACAAAATATAGCCAAGCAAACACTAAAGGCAGGACTTGTATGCCTATTAGCCATGGGCCTTGTTTATGTATCTTTGGCTTTGCTCGGAGCTAGTTCAACAAATATAATGGAGCCTGTAGCAAACGGAGCTATAATCCTTGCTGAGATAAGCAAGTACTATTTGGGAGATATAGGCCACATCCTACTTTCCTTGATTGTTATAGTTGCATGCCTTAAGACATCGATAGGGTTAATATCAGCTTGTTCAGAAATGTTTAGTGAAATCCTAAGTTTTGATATATCTTATGAAAAGTACTGCTATATATTTGCAATCATCTCATTCGCTATTGCAAATCTTGGCCTTGAAACGATAATAAGCTTATCACTTCCAGTCTTGCTATTTTTGTACCCACTATCCATAGTTTTGATAATTTTATCAATGCTATCAGTAAAAATAGGCAAAAATGAGACAGTTTACAAATGGACAATTGGATTAACTGCATTTGCGGCTATTTTTGACTTGCTAAAGGCAAGCCCATTTGCAAAATTCGATTTGCTTGTAAATATCCTAAAGTTTCCAGAAAATTTCCTCCCTGGCTTTGACCTAGGATTTGCATGGATAATACCAGCAGCTATAGGCTTTGCAATAGGAATAATCATTGATAAATCAAAGAAAAATAGTAAGGTAACTAAGACTACTGGCGAGTAAAATTGCCAGTTTTTTTAAGGAGAATTTTATGAGATTGAGATTTAAACCAAATGCAATTCCTGAGATGAAGGAAAATGACAAGATATATTTTTATCCCAAAGATATGAGGGGAAAATGGGCAAGTGTTTTTGCCAATGACAACCCTATCTATCTAGAAATTGGAGCTGGAAAAGGGGATTTTATCATAGAAATGGCAAAAAGATATCCTAATATCAATTTTATTGCTCTTGAGATGAATACAAATGCCTTTGTAATTGCCAGTAGGAAAATTGAAGAAGAGGGTCTAACAAATGTGATAGGCCTTGTTGACTATGCAGAAGACTTGGAAGAAGCTTTTGATGAGGGTGAGATTGACCGTATATACATAAACTTTTCGACACCTTGGCCAAAGACTAGGCACCACAAGAGAAGGCTAAGTCATCCTAGATTTTTGGAGATATATAAGAAGATTATGGTTCCTTGTGGTATAGTTGAGCAAAAAACTGATGATAGACCATTTTTTGACGATTCACTAAAATATTTTGAAGATTTTGATATGGAAATATTGGAATATGACTATGATCTTGCCGAAGAAGATTCTATCGTGACAGAATACGAAAGAAAATGGAGAGATAGGGGCATTCCAATTAATTATGCAAAGGCAAAATTTAAGAATTAATAAAATAAAATTTGATTTCTTGAAAAATATAGTATATTATATTTGAAATATGAGAAAAGGAATGATAATAAATGAATAAAAAAGAAAAAAGAGGACTCAAACAAGGTCTGATTGGGAGCCTTATAATAGCTATTATTTTAATAGGCGGCAGCATCTATGTCAAAAACAACTTTGTTCCAAAAGAAGAAACCCTTATTAGTTCCGAAACAGTTGAATCTTCGCTCAAAGAAGCCAAGGAGCTAACCACTCTCAAATACCACTACAAAAATATAGCATCTTTTGAAAATAGCCAAGAATTTCAAGGTTTCAAATTACCATTTACTACAAAAAGATTTTTGTATACTTACGAGGGCGTAATTCACGCTGGCGTGGACCTAGACAAGGCAAAGGTGGATGTTAATAACGAAGATAAAACAGTTAGCGTCACTTTACCAAAATCCAAGATTTTAAGTCACGATATTGACGAGAAGTCTGTGATGATCTATGATGAGAAGAATTCAATTTTTAATCCCTTAGACCTAGAAGATTATTCTAATTTTAGAAAAGAAGAAGAAGCAAAGGTAGAAAAAGAAGCGGTTGACAAGGGTTTGTTGACCGAAGCTGATGAACAAACCAAAAAAGCTGTAGAAGATATTTTAAATATCAACCCAGAAATAGCAGAACATTATACAATAAATGTAAAATAGGGTGGTGTTGCAGAATAGGAAAATCTATTCTGCTCATCACTTTTTTTATTGTATATTTATATCAAGCCATAATATTCTGTACAGTTTTTAAACATGAGGATAAATTTTTCCACATTTTCTTTAAAATTAGGCTCAAGTAATAGAGCTCCTCATTTTAATATTTTTTTCTTAGGCAGCTTTATATTTTATGATTTCTAAGTTTCTTTTTTCTATTTTTGATGATAATTTGTTTAAGTTTAGTGCCATTGACAATAGGCATATTTCACTTATTATATTTGCTTTTCCTCTGTGGTGGAATCTATTGTAGTTTAGTCCTGATTTTATTTTGGAAAATGCTCCTTCGGATTGGATTGATCTGTTTAATCTTTCTTCTATTCATTGGGCTGATCTTATGTTTTCTAAGGATTCTTTTCTATATTTTTGGAATGTTT
>NZ_HG003686.1:630098-636318 GCF_000312365.2 Anaerococcus provencensis
GTGGGTTTTGTCCATCTAGTAAATATTTTATTCTTAGATCATATTTGCATGATTTTTCTATTTCCCTTGATGAGAATATTCCTTCTGAATAGCAGAATATTATTATTTCCAGCATAGTTACTGGATTTACAGTAGGTTTTCTTCCAAATGATGAGTAGACTTTTTTTAATTCTGCTAGGTCTATACTTTCAATTATATTTTTTACAAGCCTTAGCTTAACATCATTTTGAATGTATATTTCTGTATTAAAGTTTAATTTTAATTGAATTGTATCATTAACTAGTGTAAAATTAGTTAGTGATGATGTATTTGTAACGGTTTTCATAAATACATTGTATCAGAAAAAGACGAGGATGTTTAGTTTCCTCGTCTTTTTTCTATGTTAGGACTTTTGCAACAGCCCCTTATTTTTGTGTCAAATTATAGATAAGTGTTACAAGAGGATACAAAATTATCTGATGGGCTAGGTAAATTTCCATAGAATGACGGCCGATTTTTGCTAAGAATGAGTCATTAGTTTTTGAAGATCTATCTTTGATTCTAATAAATTTACCCAGTAAATATCCTCCTATAAATATAAAAAGCCAAGGGATTATAGGAAAATAATCACTAGAAGTAAAAGATTCTCCTGGAAAACCTAGGATAAATAAGTTCTTGTCATATAAATTTTTGAAAATACCATACAAGGATCCTCTTGGTACATTGTAAGTTATGATAAATAATAAGAAAAATACAAAAAATAACTTATCATTTATCTTTAAATATTTTTGCATAAGTCCTGTTATTATCATGGCAGCCCCAAGTCCATTTAAAACTCCCCAGATTATTGACTGCTCGGGAGCAAATAGGTAGGTTACAAGACTTATGGCAAATCCAATGAGTGATGTGATAATACCTCTTTTGATATTTTTACTTGGATTTAAAAAATTGGATGTAAGGCCAGAAATAGTAAAAAAAGATGTGGCTATTGATAGCTGCCAAATCTTATTTAAAAGTGTCCCGTCATACCAAGAAACTTGCCAGTAGTAGTTGATGTTATACATAAGGTGGAATAATACCATAGAAATTATGGTAAATCCACGAAATTTGTCTATAAAATAATTTCTCTTCATACTTATATTATAACACTGTTTTATTAATAGTTTAGTTTAAAATCTTAATTAAAAAAGGAGTATATGTAGCTTATTTTTTAAGTTATTTTAGGTTCAATTAAGACAAAAAGAGACCTGCATTTGAGCAGGTCTTAGTTTTACTTGGAAAGTTCTTCTACAAATGTTTTGATTTGAACTGGCAAGTCTTTTGGTGTTCTTGCTGTTATTATTTTTTGATCTACTACTGTTTCTTCATCAACCCAGTTTGCACCAGCATTTTTCACATCAGTGCTGATAGTTTTTACTGATGTTGCCTTTACACCTTCTAGGATGTCTGCTTCTACCAATACCCATGGGCCGTGGCATACAGCTCCTACAACTTTACCAGATTCATGCATTTCTTTTACAAATTTAACAGTATCTTCACATTTTCTCATAGCATCTGGAGAATATCCACCTGGAATATATACACCGTCGTAGTCGCTTGCTTTTACATCTTTACTAGCTAGGTCAGATTTTACTTTAAGTCCACCAGATTTGCCGACATATTCCGTATCTTTTTCTGTACCTACTAGGTCCACTTCAAAATCTTCTCTAAATCTATGGTAAGGATAAAGTAATTCACTTTCTTCAAAATTATTTTCAATTAGCACTGCTATTTTTTTCATTTATATCTCCTTTGTATCTTACATATCGTCTCTATATATTTACCCAAATTATTGATTTTTAATATCTAGGTAAAAAGGAGAAGGCTCGACCTTGATTCCAAAGCGTTTTTTGAGACTTATTAGGTGGAGATTTTCCCTGGCCCTGGTCATAGCTACATAAAAAACTCTGCGTTCTTCTTCTAGTTCGTTTTCCTTATCATCTTGGTCAACTATCATAGGGAATTCATTTTTTACTAGGTCTACTACAAAAACATTGTCGTACTCCAGTCCCTTGGACTTGTGGATGGTTGAAAGGATTAGATTAGAATTTTTATTTCTGTTGACATAATTCTTGTAGGTCTCAATTCTTTCATAAAATTCATCAATAGTTTTTAGCCCCTTAGTAAAATTGATAATACTTTCAAGGTATAAGTCCTTGTTGAAAATTACTTCGTTGTACTTTGATGAGAACATTTTGATATAGTCTTTGTAACCCATATAGGTATAAATATAGGAGATCTTGCGATCGATAGTAAGCTTTCTTATGTGCTTTATTTGTTTTTCCTTATCCATGAGATTGTAGGCTTTCTCATCATCGACAATTTCATATAGATAGTCAAATATGCTGGAGTTAATTGGTTTATATTCTAGTTGTGCGACCTCTTCTTTACTTAAGTAAGTTTTTATCTTGTAATAAATATCAGAAAAAACTTCTACATCGTCTGGATTTTCAGAAAAATAAATTATTTTTTCCATATCTTTGATGACTATAGAGTCAAAAAAATCATAAGATCCACTATTTATAGCAAATTTAATCTTATCTTCCATGAGAAAACTAACTAAATTTAGGGAAGAGATGTTGTTCCTATATAAAATCGCATTTGTTTTACCATCTTCTATGTGATTTAATATGTATTTGTAGGCATCATATGAATCTTTTCTATAGACTAGATTTACCTTATTTCTAGGAGGATTATTGGTAAATATTTCTTTTTCGTATCTATTTTTATTAAGTTTTATAAAGCTATCGCTCACATTTACTATTTGGGTAGATGATCTGTGATTTTCATTCATTGTGATAATCTTTGCATCTTTAAAGACATTGGTGAAATTTAAAAGATAGTCTGGATTGGCAGCCCTAAAACCGTATATGGACTGGTCATCATCAGCTACTACCATGAGATTATTTTCTGGGTAGACTATTTTTTCAAGGATTTTAAATTGCAAGAGAGAAGTATCTTGACCCTCGTCTAGTTGTATGTACTTGTATTTGTTCTTAACATATCTTAATAAGCGTGGATCTTCGGATAGGAGCTTGTAAGCTAAAGTCTGCATATCGTCAAAGTCAATATAAAAATTTTCTTTTTTGAAGTTTTCATATATCCTATAAATCTTTTCTATATTTTTGATATCAGATTTTTTAAGATAAGAAATATCTGATAGGGAATTTCTCATGTAACCCACGTAGGAAAAAAAGTTTTTTAGGTCTTCATTGCTCATAGTGCGATTATTTATGTCAAAATATATTTTTTGTATGAGATTGTACTTGTTGTATGTATCATCACTTTCCAAAATTTTAAGCTTGCGATTTTGCCTTTTGTAATAATTTCTAATCACTAGGTAGCAAAAAGCGTGGATTGTCATAAAATTCGTTTTGTAGTCTATGGCTTCTTTTCTTTCAAATCTTTTTTTCATATCCATTGCCTGAGTCCTCGAAAAAGTTAGAGATAGGATTTTTTCAGGATTAATTTCCTTTGAAAGCTCATCAATTCGCTCTAATAGCATGGTTGTCTTTCCTGCTCCAGGTACTGCGAGGACCATACATGGGCCATTTTTATGATTTTTTGCTAGTATTTGTTTCTCTGTTAGTTTCATATATCTATAATACCATATAAAAATTTATAAAAATATGGTATGATGTTTATAGAATACATACACGGGGGTAACTATGGAAACCAAAAATTTTTTGAAATATAGAATATCTACTAGAAATTATAAGAATGAAAAATTAGACGAAGAAACAAGCAAGAAAATCTATGAGATTGTAAATGAAGAAGCAGAAGAACTAGGCAAAGAAAACTTAGCTTTCCTATTAAACACAGATGGTGAATCTGTGTACAAAGCGCTTGACGGTGTAGCTGGATATAGAGGAGTTATGATAAAGGCTCCTGCCTATATTGCTATTGATGCACGTAACAACGATCCAGCTACTATTGTTAAAGGTGCTTATGGTGCAGAATCAATTATTACAAAACTTTCTAAGCTAGGTTTAGGAACTTGTTGGATTACTGTAAGTGAAGTGGATGAGCTTGTAAAACAAACTGCATTTAGCTATTCAGAAGGAGATATAAATATATTGCTTGCAGTTGGATATCCTTTAGATGATGAGGCTCATGAACATAGTTATTTTGACAGGGGAGCTACAGAAGATTTGGTATTTTTAGGTGATTTTGATACACCTGCTACAGATGAAGACCTTAAATATAGAGGTTTAGGTCATATATTCGATTATGCTAAATTTGCTCCTTCAACCAATAACCGTCAACCTTGGAGATTCTTAATAGTTGATGATGAAATGCGTCTATATATAGAAGATTACAAGGGATATGAAAATTTGATAGATGCTGGTATAATGATGTATTATATAGATGAATTAAGCAAAGCTTATGCTATGCCATTAGGATTTGAAGTTGATCCGAAAATAGGAAATGATAAATACACATATATCGGAATGACAAAAATGTAAAATATGGCGCTTAGGCGCCTTTTTTTATTGAGAGGTTAGAATGATAAGATTATATACAGAAAAAGATTTTGAAAAGATGAGAAAGGCAGCAGAAGTATTATGCCAAACTCATATAGCACTTAGGGAAGTTATAAAACCAGGAATGACTACAAAGTCCTTAGATGACTTTGCCAACAAATTTATAGTTGACCACAAAAAAGCAATACCAGCTCAACTTGGTTATAGTGGTTTTCCATATACACTTTGCATATCAGTAAATGATGAGATATGCCACGGTTTTCCAAGCGATTATGTCTTAAAAGAAGGGGATATAGTTTCGATTGACAATGTAGTTGACCTTGATGGGGGACTAGCTGATTCTTGTTGGTCTTACAAAGTTGGTGAATTGGCTGATAGAGATCAAAAACTAATGGATGTGACACTAGAAGCCTTAAATCGTGGTGTAAAGGCAGCAGTTGTTGGCAATAGGATAGGTGATATTGGCCATGCTATACAAGAATACTGCGAAGTAGAAAATGATTTTTCAGTTATACGTGATTTTATAGGCCACGGTATAGGCAAAGAAATGCACGAAGATCCACAAGTGCCTCATTATGGCAAGGCTCACAGGGGTCCACGTATACAAGCTGGCATGGTTTTTACTATAGAACCTATGATAGCTAGTGGCAATTGGCCAATGGAACTAGAAGACAATGGATGGGTTGCCAAGACTCGTGATGGATCAAATGTTTGCCAATTTGAACACCAACTAATAATTCATGAAGATGGTCCTGAGGTAATCACCGACCAGAACAAATATGCATTGACTGAAGAAGATAAAGACTTTATAAAATCTTATAAATTTTAATAGGTGGAGTCTATGGACTTAATAAATACACCCAGTGAAAAGAATAAAGAATTTTTTGAAAATTTATATTTTTCTGCTTTCCCAGAAGATGAACGCATAGATACTTCTGATCTCTATGACCTATATAATAAAAGTTTGATAGAAATAGACCTTATTAATCATAATGATAAAAATATTGGTTTTGCAGTAATATACCTAAATGCAAATATACATTTGCTTTCATACTTTGCCATTGACCCGAGATTAAGAGGTATGGGCTATGGAAGCAAGTCTTTAAAGTTACTAAAGGAAAAATATGATGATTTGATGATTGAAATCGAGTCTACCAAATTTAAGGATGTAGATGACTATAGTTTAAGAAATAGGAGAAAGGCCTTTTATATCAGAAATGGCTTCAAAATCCTTGATGCTGAAGTCGACTATTTTGGAATAGAGATGGAACTTATGGCAACCACTAAAGATGCCGGTATAGACGAGTATATGGAAACCTATTTAAATATCTTTGATGATGATTTTGTAAATGAAAATATAAAACTATTGAATATGTAAAAGCCCTAAAGTTAAAAACTTTAAGGCTTTTTTCTTGTTCACTTAAGTGAGTTGAGCGAACGAATGTGAGCGAAACAAAAAACCACCTGCTATGCAGGTGGAGGGATTAAGCTTTAGCTTCAAGACCAAAAAATTCTCACTTGTAATATAATTGTGATAACCACATGCACAATAAAAACAAGGAGAATAAATTGGACAACAATAGTTTATCACATACAAAATGGAGATGTAAATATCATATAGTATTTGCCCCTAAATTTAGAAGACAAGAATATATGGGAAACTAAAAAAGACAATAGGTACAAATACTACGAGAACTATGTACAAAGAAAAGGAATAA
>NZ_HG003686.1:637338-758466 GCF_000312365.2 Anaerococcus provencensis
GTGCATGTGGAGGTAATACTCGATAGCCCCAATAGGGGCGTGCCGGTATTCGCGCCTTCTAGGCGCTGTGCAAACTACCAGCTAAGCTGGTAGTTTTGATTTACTTTATAAAATTAATATATATCAAATTTTAATTCATATTAGAATCACTTTGATAAAAAAAGAAGAATAGACTTAATTGTCCAATTCTTCTAGTGAAATTTGGTTTTTGGTTTTTTCTCTTTCGCTCATTTTTTGGTTGTAACATTCTCTGCATAGGGGTTCATATTTATCTTTGGATCCTATTTGAATCCTAGATTCATCAGCAGATTTCCTATAAGAAGCCCAAGCATCTTCACCGCATGATGCACAGATGGCATGGTGTTTGGTTAGCTCATCAGCTATAGGCATGATTTCTTTTATAATCTCAAATGGTCTAGTCTTAAAGTCCATATCTAGTCCGGATACAACTATGGTTATATTTTTCTCCATTAGCTTATTAAAAATATCTATGACTTCTGTTGGATCATTTGGGAAAAATTGAACTTCATCTATGCCAATTGCATCAAGTTCATGATTGGTTGCATAGTCTAAAATATCATTTAAGTCTTCTACCTTGATTGCATCTAGTTCTAGATTATCATGACTAACTATCTTTCTTTCGTCATCTCTATCATCAACGGCTGGTTTAAAGGCTGCTATTTTGTAATTTGCAATCTTCATCCTATAAAGCTCGCGCCATAGAGAAGTTGTCTTGCCTGAGAACATTGAACCGGTATGAACAATTAATTTTCCTTGTTTCTTCATTTCACATCCTAAACATTAAAGCGGAAGTTTACTACATCGCCGTCTTTCATGATGTAATCCTTGCCTTCCATCCTTAATAGACCTTTTTCCTTGGCGTTAAGTAGGGAGCCGGAGTCTACTAATTCATCATATGATACGATTTCTGCTTTGATAAAACCCCTGGAAATATCTGAGTGGATTTTACCTGCTGCATCAACTGCCTTTGTACCATTTTTTATAGTCCAAGCCCTAGTTTCCATTTCACCTGTTGTCAAAAATGATATAAGGTTTAGAGTTCTATAAGAATCACGTATTACCTTATCAAGACCAGATTCTTCAAGACCAATCATTTCAAGGAAGTCCTTTTTCTCTTCTTCTGATTCTAGCTCGGAAATTTCATACTCGATTTTGGCAGATACTATGGTTACTTCTGCATTTTCTCCCTTGGCAAAGTCGCGAACTTTTTCTACATAAGGGTTGGACGTACCGTCATCTGCAGCGTCCTCTTCGTTGACATTGCAAACATATATTATTGGCTTATTTGACAAAAGTTGGTAGGCCTTGAGAAGTTTTTTCTCATCATCAGTTAAGCTCAATGTTCTAGCTGACTTTCCTTCTTCTAGGACCCTATGAACTTTTTCTAAGACTTCAACTTCTTTCGCAACATCTTTGTCATTTCTTGCTACTTTTCTACGTTTTTCTAGGACCTTATCTACCATTTCAAAATCAGCATAGATAAGCTCTAGATTTATGGTTTCTATATCGCGGATTGGATCAACAGATCCATCAACGTGGGTCACATTTGGGTCATCAAAACATCTTAATACTTCTACGATAGCGTCGGTTTCTCTGATATTTGACAAGAATTGATTACCAAGTCCTTCTCCCTTGCTAGCACCTCTTACAAGTCCTGCTATATCATAAAATTCTATGACAGCTGGCACGATTTTTTTTGAATTGCTCATATCTGACAAAACTTCAAGTCTTGGATCTGGGACATTTACAAGGCCAACATTTGGATCTATAGTGGCAAAAGGATAGTTTGCAACCAAAGCTCCCGCCTTAGTAATAGCATTAAATAAAGTTGATTTTCCAACGTTTGGCAAACCTACGATTCCAAGTTTCATATACTAAATCACCTCAATTTTCTTATTTACACGATGTTAATATTATAATTGATTTGTGGCAAAAATCAATCAGTTGTAAGCTAGGAAATGGAGGTCATATTAAGTATAGTTATCCTATAAACAAATTTATATAAGAGATATAAACTTTAAGATAAGGAGTTTAAAGGAGTATTTATGGATATCAACCAACGCATAGAATCTTTAAGAAAATTGATGAATGATAGAAAAATAGAAGCTTACATTATCCCAACTTCTGACCCTCACCAATCAGAATACTTGGGCGATTCATACAAGGATAGGGAATTTATATCCGGATTTACCGGATCTGCTGGAACTGCAGTAGTTACAACAGATGAGGCAAAACTTTGGACAGACTCTAGATATTTCTTGCAAGCTGACAAAGAATTAGCCAATAGTGAATTTGAACTTATGAAAATTGCTGATGACAACTATCCAACTATTGAAGAATATTTGGACGAAGTAGTTAGTGAATTTGGCAAAATAGCCTTTAATGGCAATGTATTTTCTGTCAAAGAATACAAAAAACTAAGCGAATCAATGGGCTCTAGGACCTTGGTTTCTGATGTGGATTACATATCCAAACTATGGAATGATAGGCCAGCTTTGCCAGAAGATAAAGTTTGGTTACTAGATGAAAAGTACGCTGGTGAAAGTGTCAGCTCTAAGATATCTAGAGTCCGTGATGTCATGGATGCAAATGGTTATGATTATTACTTTATTGGTGCAGTAGAGGATATTTGCTGGCTATTAAACATCAGGGGCAATGATATAGACTACAATCCAGTGGTTTTATCATATTGTTTGATTAGCAAAGATAGGGTTTACCTATGCATAGATGAAAACAAGCTTGATGATGAAGTTAAGGCTTATCTTGATGAAAATAATATAAAAATCCATTCATACGATTATATTTTCACCCTACTTAAAAACATTCCAGGAAAAAATAGGATTTTCTTAGATCCAGAAAGATGTAATGTTGCAATTTATGATGCAATTAATTCTAATGTAAAGATTTCTACTGGCACAAATATTACTGAAAATATGAAGGCCATTAAAAACGAAACAGAGATAAAAAATACAAAGCAAGCTTACATTATCGATGGAGTTACTTTGGTTAAATTCTTTAACTGGCTAGAAGTTGGAGCAAGCACTGGCACATTAAATGAATATGTGGCAAGCAAGAAACTTCATGAACTAAGAAGTGGAAATGAAACTTTCATAGATGATTCATTTGAAGCTATAGTTGGTTTTAAGGATAATGCTGCTATCGTCCACTATGAACCATCAAATATTGGCTCAAAGACAATCACAAAAGAAGGACTAATATTAATAGACTCTGGTGCTCACTACCTAGAGGGAACTACAGATATTACAAGAACAATAGCCTTAGGAAACTTAAAAGAAGACGAAAAAATTGACTATACCTTGGTATTAAAATCTCATATAGCAGTATTTTTAACTAAATTTAAAAATAAAACTACAGGTCAAAGACTTGATGCTATTGCAAAATATCCACTTTGGAAGGCTGGTAAGGACTTCTTCCACGGAACTGGACACGGTGTAGGATACCTACTAACAGTACATGAGGGACCACAAAGAATTGCCCAAGGCTCTGACATTGAGTTTAAAGAAAATATGTTCACTTCTGTAGAGCCAGGTCTATATATTGCAAATAGTCACGGAATCAGAATAGAAAACCAAGCAGTAGTTAAAAAAGCATTCGAAAATGAATTTGGCAAATTCTTAGAATTTGAAAACCTAACCTATGTACCTATAGATACCAGACCAATCAAAACAGAAATGTTAACAAATGAAGAAATTGATTGGATCAATGACTACAACAAGAAATGCCAAGAAGTTCTAAGCCCACACCTAGAAGGGTCTGACCTAGAATACTTGAAAGAAAGTTGCAAAGAAATTTGACAAACAAACAAGTTAAGGACAAGCTAAAAGAACTTCCAGACCTACCTGGCGTCTATATTATGAGGGATAAGGATGATGAAATAATCTATGTCGGCAAAGCTATATCTCTTAAAAAAAGAGTTCGCCAATACTTTGATAACAATAAAAACAAGGGGGCCAAGGTCCTTGCCATGGTCTCCCATATTGATCATTTTGAATATATCATAGTAGAAAATGAAGTTGAGGCTCTGGTTTTAGAGTCAAACTTAATAAAGAAAAATAGGCCAAAATATAACATTGTCCTTAGGGATGATAAGCAGTATCCATATATCAAAATTACCAATGAGAAATTTCCAAGGATACAAAAGGTAAGGCAGATATACAATGACAAGGCCCTATACTTTGGCCCGTATCCAGACGCCTATGCAGTAAATGATGCAATTGACTTGTTTCACTTGTATTACCCCTTTAGGACATGTAATCTAGACTTTGATAAGGGTCAGACCTTGCCAAGACCATGCTTAAATTATTTTATAAAAAAGTGCAATGCACCTTGTATCAAAAATGAAGATGAAGCCAGATACATGGATGCAATTACTGATGTCAGGTCATTTTTGGAAAATAAATCATCTAAGATTGCTGATTGGGTTTTAGCTAGGATGAATGAAGAAAGTTCTAAGCTAAATTTTGAAATGGCAAGTATGTACAGGGATTATTACAGAGCCTTATCTGTAATATCTGAAAGGCAAAATGTATCAGACCAGTCAGCCGAAGATATGGATATAATTGCTATGAGCAAGGGTACTTCAGCCATAGTAATGCAAGTGTTCTTGATGAGAAAGGGAAAAATTGTTGATAGGCAACACTTTATAATCAAAAATGATTACAAGGAAAATGATGATGAAATTTATTCATCATTTTTGAAACAATTTTACCTTGATATAATGTATGTACCAAAAGAAATCCTTATAGAAGTAGAACCAAATGATTTGCCAACTATCAATGAATTTTTGAACCAAAAAAAGGGAAGAAAAGTATATGTACACAAGCCAAAACTTGGTAAGAAAAAAGATTTGCTAAATATGGTTATGAACAATGCCAACGATATGCGCATAAAATATGAAAAACGCATAGAAAAAAAGGAAAGAAAGAAATCTGCTGGATTAAACCAGCTTAAAGAAATCCTTGCTATAGATGATATCTATAGGATAGAAGCTTATGATATTTCTAATACGTCAGGGGTTCAGTCAGTAGGATCTATGGTTGTTTTTGAAGATGGCCTTGCCAATCCAAAAGAATACAGGAAGTTTAAGATAAAAACTATAGAAGGTCCAGATGACTATGGTTCACTTAGGGAAGTTATTGATAGACGCCTCAAAAATGGTCTAAAAGAAATTGAAAATGATAACACTAAGACAGGCTTTGGAAAGATGCCGGATCTGATTTTGATGGATGGGGGAAAGGGTCAAGTTTCTGCTGCAAAGGAAATATTAGAAAAATATGGACTTGATATTAATATTGCAGGACTTGTCAAAGACGACAAGCATACAACTCGTGCCATAATCTATGAGGATCAGGAGATTTATATAAATAGGCGTGACCCTGTTTATAAATTGATTTATGAAATTCAAGAAGAAGCTCACCGTTTTGCTATAAACTACCATAGGAAACTTATGCAAAACACCATGAAAAAAAGCGAGCTTGATAATATAAAAGGCGTTGGTGAGAAGACTCGTGCTAATTTATATAAGCACTTCAAATCCATATCCAATATCAAAAAAGCTAGTGTAGAAGAACTTATGGAAGTTCCCTTAGTTGGCAGAACTCAAGCCTTGGAAATATACAAGTATTTTAGGCTAAAAGGTTAGTAATAGGAGATGTTTTGACAGAAAATAATTTAAATGAATATATCAACAGTAGTTTTGACAAAGTAGCTGAAGAGGTCGATGAGAGCAAAGTCATAGTAAAAGAACTTATAAATGCCAACGAAGAGCGAAGTGTCAAACTTCACAGCATTGTAGAAAGCTTGGGTCTTGAGATTGTCCACCAGTCTTCTGATTACTATGATATATCCCTATCAAGTGCTGATGTAAATAGACCTGGTCTGCAATTGACAGGATATCTTGTAGAGTTTCCATATAAGAGGCTTCAAATAATTGGTTCTGTAGAATACACTTACCTTACCAGTCTTGATAGCAAGCTCCAATATGAGAGATTTAGAGGGATTTTATCATATAAAATACCTGCTTGTATTTTTTCCTATAATGCAGACATTCATCCAGACATCTTGGATTTGGCTGATTATTATGACAAGACAGTCCTAAGATCTCCTGCCAAAACTACCAAATTAATATCAGATTTGTCAGATGAGCTAGAATATCAACTAGCTCCAAGAAGCAATGTCCATGGAGAACTACTAGAAGTCTTTGGAATTGGAGTTTTGATAATGGGCAAATCGTCAGTTGGTAAGTCAGAAACAGCCCTTGATTTGATAAATAGGGGCCATAGGCTCGTTGCTGATGATATGGTAGATATAGTCGCAACAGATAATAAACTTATGGGCTCGGCACCTGATAATATCCGCCACTACATGGAGATTCGTGGACTTGGAATAGTAAATGTGAGGCGCTTATATGGTACAGGCTCTGTTAAAAAAGTTACCCAAATTGAACTAGTCATAGAACTAGAACAATGGAAGGAAGACTATGAGTATGATAGGTTGGGTCTTGACGAAAATTATATAAAAATGTTAGATGTCAAAGTTCCACACCTAGTTGTTCCCGTTAGAGCAGGTAGGAACCTTGCCATGATTGTAGAGGTTGCATGTATGAACCAAAGAGAGAAAAATTTTGGCTATAATGCAGCAAGGGCTATGACAAACAATATATTTCACAAAGAATTAGTAGATGAGAGCGATGATTTGGTTTAAATTGTCGCTTTTTTGAAGCTTTTTTTATCAAAATATACAATCTTGTTTTTGATAAACTGTTGACATTTGAGATAAATATCATTATACTTAAACTAGTGTTAACGATAATAGCTTATATTATTTTTAGGAGGTCTTAATGACAATTAATAGAGCGATGAAGACTATGGATGGTAACACCGCTGCAGCTCACGTATCATATGCATTTACTGATGTTGCAACAATTTACCCAATCACTCCATCTTCACCAATGCCAGAATCAGTAGACGTATGGTCTGCTAATGGCCGTAAGAATGTTTTCGATAGAGAAGTAATGGTAAAAGAGATGCAATCTGAAGCAGGCGCTGCTGCAGCAGTTCACGGTTCACTTGCAGCTGGAGCACTAACTACTACATATACAGCCAGCCAAGGATTATTACTAATGATCCCAAATATGTACAAGATCGCTGGAGAAAGATTACCAGGTGTATTCCACGTTGCAGCTAGAACTGTAGCAACACACGCTCTTTCTATATATGGCGACCACTCTGACGTTATGGCAGCAAGACAAACAGGTTGTGCAATGCTTTGCTCAAACTCTGTTCAAGAAGTTATGGACTTATCTCCAGTAGCTCACGCTGCTGCAATCAAAGGTAGATTACCATTTGTTAACTTCTTCGATGGATTTAGAACAAGCCACGAAGTTTCAAAAATCGAAGTTTGGGACTACGATACATTAAAAGAATTTGTAGACTTTGATGCTGTTGATGCATTTAAAAACAATTCACTTAACCCAGAAAGACCAAAACACATGGGTACAGCTGAAAAGAATACATTCTTCCAAAGAACAGTTGCTTCTAACCATGCATATGAAGAAATTATTGGCATTGTAGAAGAATACATGAATCAAGTAAACGACTTACTTGGAACAAACTATGGACTATTCAATTACTATGGTGCTGATGATGCAGAACAAGTAATCGTAGCAATGGGTTCATTCAACCAAGCAGCTAGAGAAACAATCGATGTATTACTTGAAGACGGATACAAAGTAGGTTTAGTAGAAGTTCACCTATACAGACCATTCTCTAAAGAACACTTACTAAAAGCTATTCCAAATACAGTTAAGAAAATCGCTGTTCTTGACAGAACAAAAGAAAAAGGCGCAGAAGGCCAACCACTATACCTAGATGTTAAATCAGTATTCTACGGTGTGGAAGACGCTCCAGAAGTTTATGGTGGTGTTTATGGTCTTGCTGGTAAGGATACAATTCCTGCTGATGTTAAAGCAGTATTTGATAATCTAAGAAGCGAAAATACTAAAGATCATTTCACATTGGCAATCACAGATGATGTTACAAACACATCTTTAGAAAGAGATGATTTCAAAGTACGTCAAGAAGGAACAACAAGATGTAAATTCTGGGGATTCGGTTCAGACGGTACTGTTGGTGCTAACAAACAAGCTATCAAAATCATCGGTGATAACACACCAATGTATGCACAAGGATACTTTGACTATGACTCTAAAAAATCAGGTGGTCTAACAGTATCTCACTTAAGATTTGGTAAAGATCCAATCAGATCAACATACTTACTTGATGAAGCAGACTTCATTTCTTGTTCAAAACAAGCATATGTTCACCAATATGATCTTTTAGCTGGACTTAAAGATGGTGGTACATTCCTACTTAACTGCGTGTGGAGTGAAGAAGAACTTGACCAACACTTACCAGCATCAATCAAAAAATATATTGTAGAACACAACATTGATTTCTACATCATCGACGCAAGCC
This sequence comes from Anaerococcus provencensis, assembly GCF_000312365.2. Lineage (GTDB taxonomy): Bacteria > Bacillota > Clostridia > Tissierellales > Peptoniphilaceae > Anaerococcus > Anaerococcus provencensis. The sequence goes on from NZ_HG003686.1 coordinate 645,855, forward strand.
ACATTGCTCAAGAAATTGGACTAGGTTCAAGAACAAACATGATCATGCAATCAGCATTCTTCAACCTATCAAAAGTTCTTCCAATTGAAGAAGCAGTTGGATACCTAAAAGACTCTATAGTTAAATCTTATGGTCACAAGGGTGATGACATAGTTAACATGAACTATGCAGCTGTTGATGCAGGACTAAATGCAGCTCACAAAGTAGAAGTTCCAGAAAGCTGGGCAAATGCAGTAGATCCTGAAAAAGAAGAAGTAGAAATGTCTGAATTTGTTAAAAACATTTTAAGACCAATGATCGAACAAAAAGAAGATCAAATCCCAGTTTCTGCATTTACAGACCTAGACCTTGAAAATGGTGAATTCCCATCAGGTACAACAGCATACGAAAAACGTGGTATAGCTCTAAACGTACCAGAATGGCAAATAGATAACTGTATCCAATGTAACCAATGTTCATTTGTTTGTCCACACGCTGTAATCAGACCATTCTTAGTAACAGCTGACGAAAAAGCAAATGCACCAGAAGGCTTTGAAACAAAGAAAGCTATTGGTAAGGGTATGGATGAATATGAATTTAGAATTCAAGTATCTCCACTAGATTGTACAGGTTGTGGTAACTGTGCTGATATCTGTCCAGCTCCACAAAAAGCTCTTCTAATGAAACCATTCGAAGAACAAGTAGAAAACCAAAAAGACAACTGGACATACGCTCACGAAGAAGTTGGATATAAAGAAGATGTAATGGATGATATGACACTTAAAGGTAGCCAATTCAAACAACCATTACTACAATTCTCTGGCGCTTGTGCAGGTTGTGGTGAAACACCATATGCTAAACTAGTTACTCAACTATTTGGTGACAGAATGTACATTGCAAATGCTACAGGATGTTCATCAATCTGGGGAGCAAGTGCACCAGCTATGTCTTACACCAAAAACCTTGAAACAGGTAAGGGTCCAGCTTGGGGTAACTCACTATTTGAAGATGCAGCTGAATACGGTTATGGTATGAAATTAGCAGCAGAATCAAATGCTCACCTACTAGAAAGCTACATGAACAAATTCCTAGAACTAGGTATTGAATCTCCATTTAACGAAGCATTCAAAATGTGGGTTGAAGGAAAAGATGATGTTGCAAAATCTAAAGAAGCAACAGCTAAAATATTAACACTTCAAGATGAAAAAGTTGAAGGTGAAGAAGAATCTGACCTAGTTAAGAAAATTCTAAACCTAAAAGACTACATGATCAAAAAATCTATGTGGATCTTTGGTGGTGACGGATGGAGCTACGACATCGGATTTGGTGGAGTAGACCACGTATTAGCAAGTGGTGAAAACATCAACATCCTAGTATTTGATACAGAAGTATACTCAAATACAGGTGGACAATCATCTAAAGCAACACCACTATCAGCAGTAGCACAATTTGCCGCTTCTGGTAAGAAAGTACGTAAAAAAGACCTTGGTCTAATGATGACAACTTATGGTTATATCTATGTAGCACAAGTTGCTATGGGTGCTAACCAAAACCAAACATTGAAGGCTATCAAAGAAGCAGAAAGCTATGATGGACCATCTCTAATCATTTGCTATGCTCCATGTATCAACCACGGTATCAGAATGGGTATGGGCAAATCACAATATAGAGAAAAACAAGCTGTTGAAGCTGGTTACTGGCACTTATGGAGATTTGACCCACGTCTAGCTGACGAAGGTAAGAATCCATTCCAATTAGATTCTAAAGAACCATCTGAGTCCTTCCAAGAATTTATCCAAGGTGAAGTAAGATACTCATCACTTAAGAGATCATTCCCAGAAAGTGCTGATGAATTGTATGCTGAAGCAGAAAAAGCTGCTAAAGAAAGATACGAAACATACAAAAGACTTGCTGGAAAATAAGAATAAATACTAAAAAAGGTCGCCATTAATTTGGCGATTTTTTTTGTTCATATTAGCTTTAAAATTTATAAATAAAATTATGGTATAATATTAAATAAATGTATAAGTTCAAATAAGGAGGTAGCATGGCTATCAAATATGTCAATAATTATGGTAAGGTTACAATAGATGATTCTGTGCTTGCAAATATAGTTGCAGCAACAGTTATGGAATCTTATGGAGTAGTTGGCCTTGCACGCCGTTCAGCTAAAGATGATATCTATGAACTTTTGAGATTAGATAATATGAGCAAGGGTGTTCAAATACAAAAAAATGATGATGGAACTATAAGTATTTATATATCTATATTTATCTTATATGGAGTAAGAATAGCAGTAGTTAGCCAAAACATTATTGATAATGTAAAATACAAGGTAGAAAAATCACTTAATGTTAGAGTTAAGGAAGTGAATATATTAGTTCAAGGAATTGGTGAGTAGTAAATATGAGAGAAATTGATGCAAATAAACTCCAACAGATGATAATTGGAGCTTATGAACTGTTAGATGAGAATAAACAATTAGTAAATGAACTGAATGTCTTCCCAGTACCAGATGGGGACACAGGAACAAATATGACCATGACAATGAGATCTGGTGTTGATAAGGTAAACGGCTTATCAAATGCAAGTGTAGGAGATATTACAAAGGCCCTATCCCAAGGGACACTTATGGGGGCTCGTGGTAACTCTGGAGTTATTTTATCCCAATTAGTTCGTGGTCTATCAAAAGCAACCAAGGGTAAGGATAAGATATCAACAGCTGATATTAAGGAAATCTTCGATATAGCTAACCAAACTGCATACAAGGCAGTAATGAAGCCTACTGAAGGTACTATATTGACAGTTAGCCAAAAAATGACTGATAAGGCAGCTGAAATTTATAGCGATGACATAACCTTTGACCAATACCTTTATGAAATCATAGCAGAAGGTCAAAAGGCTCTAGATAATACACCAAATCAACTTCCAGTACTAAAAGAAGCTGGAGTAGTGGACTCTGGTGGCCAAGGATTAATAATACTTCTTAAGGGTGCATTTTCTGCCCTAAATAGCGATATTGATATTAACGATATTAAGGATAAGAAAGCTAATAAAGAAGATTTACCATATCAATTAGATATTGAAATAGCAATTGCTAAAGAATCTTACCAACATGCCATGGAATCTGTAGAATCTTTGGCTAATGTTAGCGAGTCTTCTTATGAGGATGATATCCTAAGAATAAAACTTACAACTGATAATGTATTTGGCCTCTTACAAATGCTTACAGTTGATGGTGTAGTGATAAAAGCTGAGCTTGAAAATCTTAAAGCTGACCAAGAAAGAAAAGAAAAATTAAAATCAGCTCCTCAAAAGAAATATGGTTTCATAGCTGTAAGCCGTGGTGAGGGCTACGATGCGATTTTAGAAAGCATGGGAATAGATGAAATCATTTCTGGTGGCCAAACTATGAATCCTTCCACAGAGGATATATATAATTCTTTGGATAGGATTAATGCTGAAAATATTATTATATTCCCAAATAATAAGAACATCATAATGAGCGCTAAGCAAGCTTGCGACATTACTGATAAAAACGCAATTGTTATAGAAACCAGGTCAATACCTGAGACCTTTACTGCTATGCTTGAATTTGACGAAGATAGTAGCATAGAAGAAAATGCTGAAAATATGCAAGAAGCCATTGAAGATGTCCATGTGGCAGAATTTTCTATATCAATTAGAGATACTTCTGTATCAGGAGTTGAAATCAAAAAAGACGATTATCTAGGAATCCTAGACGGCAAAATTTTGGCAAGTGAAAAAGACTTGGAAAAGTCAGTAGAAAATACTCTACAAAAAGCCCTAGAGGATTATCAAGACTCATCTCTTGTAACAATATATTATGGTGAAGAAATAGAAAAAAGAACCGCAAAAGACTTGTGCAAGAAACTTAAGAAAAAGTTAAAAGATATTGATATAGAATTAGTTTACGGTGGCCAACCAGTCTATTATTACACTATCACAATTGAATAATGGAACTTACTGATTTAAAGGGAATTGGTCCAAAGAAAAAATACTTATTAGCTAAAATTGATATCCATAATGTCAGTGACTTATATAATTACTATCCAACTTCTTTTGAAGATAGGAGAAAAAGAGGCGTTATTCCAAATGTTAGGGAAGATGTAAAATATTATTTCATCTGGCAGATAGTGGGTAGGCTATATCAAAACAGGACAAAAAATGGCTTTATATCATATATTTATGCCATTGAGCCAGATACAGGCGAAAAGATAAAAATCATTTATTTTAATGATAGATTTACACCGACCAAATTTAAAAACGGTGAGACTTATAAGTTTTTTACAAAAGTAAAATTTGAAAATGGCACTTTTGAAGCAATCAATCCTATGACTTGTGACCTCGACGATGAAAATATTGGATCGATAATTCCTATTTATCCCCTTACAAAGGGTTTAAGCCAAAAAAATATTTCGAGTTTTATAGGCGAAGCCCTAAAAAATTATGAGGTAGATGAAGAAATTTTTGGAAAAACAATACTGGATAATTTTAAATTTTCTTCTAAATATAATAACTTATTAGAAATCCACAAGCCTAGCGATATTGATAAGCTTATGAAAGCAAAATCAGAGCTAAAGGTATTGGATTTTGCCAAAGACCTTGTCTATATAGACTACATTAGCAAGAGATTTGAGAAAAACCAAGATTTAAGACTTTCATATAATTTAGATGATATATTAAGTCATATAGGATTTGATTTGACTAGGTCTCAATTGATAGCCCTAAAAGAAATTCTATCCGATTGTTCAAGCAATTTGGTCATGAATAGACTTTTGATTGGCGATGTTGGATCAGGCAAGACTATAATTGCAATTATTGCCATGATAGTCTTTGGCCTAAATAGCTATCAATCAGCAATGATGGTTCCAACAGAAGTCTTAGCCATCCAACAATTTGAAAAAAACTTAGACATAATTGAAAGTTTTGGACTAAAAGCTCAAGTTTTGACTGGGTCTAGCAAAGATAAAGATAAGATTAAAAAGGATTTGGCTGATGGAAGAATCGATATAATTATTGGCACCCATGCCCTTATCCAAGAGGATGTTATTTTTAAGAACCTAAAGCTTGTTATAAATGATGAACAACACAGATTTGGAGTTAATCAAAGACAAGAACTTGGCTTAAAGGCAGATGGTGTTAATTACCTTTCCATGACAGCGACACCAATACCAAGGACAATAAGTCTAAGACTTGCCAAAATCTTGGATTTATCAATGATTACTGAACTTCCCAAGGGAAGAAAACCAATCACGACCAAGATTATAGCCCAGTCTATGGAAAAAATATTGTTTGAAGAAATAGATGCTAACCTATCGCAAGGAAGGCAAGTCTATATAGTATCTAACAATATTGATTCAGATGACAAAAATAGTGTTGAGAACCTATATAATAGGTACAAAAAAGTTTTCAAATCTAAAATTGTCAAAAAACTTCATGGGGATATGAAGGCAAGTGATAAGGATAAGACCTTAAAAGACTTTGCAGATGGAAAAATTGATATACTAATATCTACAACTGTTATAGAAGTAGGGATAGATGTAGCAAATGCCAACACTATGGTAATTTATAATGCAAATAATTTTGGTCTATCATCCCTCCACCAGCTTAGGGGTAGGGTAGGGCGTGGACCATATGATTCCTATTGTTATCTAATAAATAAGAATGTAGACAATAATTCTAAGCTCAATATCCTAGTAGGCAATGAAAATGGTTTTGATATAGCAAAAAAAGACTATGATTTACGTGGCGGTGGTAAAATTTTATCTGCAATCCAACACGGTAGAAATCTCAACCAGATCGAATATCTATCTATGAGCCAAGATGAAGTTGATAAGAGTTTTGAAATTCTAGATTATATAAAAGCTAATGACTATAAAGATGTAAATTTTTCTTACATAGAAAAGTTTTTTAAAGAAGATAAAAGGATAATATTAAATTAATGAGAGTTGTTTCAGGTATATATAAGGGTTTTAACCTAAAGGCACCAAAATCAAATACTACAAGACCAACGGACAATAAGGTCAAAGAAGCTATTTTTGATATGCTTTTTCCTATCAAGACATTTGGTATTGCCCTAGATTTGTTTGCGGGCAGTGGACAAATGGGTATAGAATTCATATCAAGGGGCCTAAGCAAGGTTTATTTTAATGATAAAGATCGAAATTCTTATAAAATAATAGAAGATAACCTTGAGAAACTGAAGACAGATAAATTTGAACTTACAAAACTAGATTTTAAAAAAGCCTTGGAAGCTTACAAATCCAAGGGCTTATCCTTTGACTATATATACTTGGACCCTCCTTATTATACAGAATTTTATGATGAGGCCATAAATCTTATCATAAGTTATGAATTGTTAAGCGAGGATGGTATAATAATAACAGAATCAGATAAAGAATTAAAGCTTGATGATAAATATGATATTAACCTTTTAAAAGAGAAAAAATACGGAAGGAAGATAGTAAACTTTTACACAAAATGAAAGTAATATACCCAGGAAGCTTCGATCCACTTACACTTGGACATATAGATGTCATAAAAAGACTAGACAATATGTTTGATGAAGTGATTGTAGCAATTCTAATAAATGAAGATAAAAAATCACTTTTTACTCTTGACGAAAGAGAAGAAATGATTAAAGAAGAATTAATAGCCAACGATATTACAAATGTGACTATCAAATCCTTTGATGGACTTTTGGTAAACTTTGCAAAAGAAGAAAATTGCAAAATTATTGCTAGAGGTCTAAGACTTGTTGCTGACTATGAATATGAGAAGAATATAGCTAGGATAAATTCATCCTTGTATGAGGGCCTAGAAACTATATTTTTGCTTGCTAATACCAACTACTCATTCATTAGTTCAAGCGGAGTCAAAGAAGTGGCAAGTTTTAAAGGCAATATATCACCATTTGTAACAAAAAATGTAGAAAAAAGATTGAAAGAAAAATATAATTACTAAGAGGGGGGCAAAATGGCTAGTACTTTAACACAATTGATCAATGAAATGGAAGATGTAATGGATGAGGCATCTGCTGTACCTTTTTCTAGGAAAGTATCAGTAGATCCAGATGAAATTTACGAAATCCTTGCTGAGATGAAAGATTCCTTACCACAAGAAATCAAACAAGCTGAATGGACCTATCAAGAAAAAGATAGAATAATCGGTGAAGCAGAAGCAGAAGCAAAGAGAAGACTTGAACAAACTGACAAAGAGATTTCTCAATTCAAAGACCAAGCTAAAAACCAATATCAAAAGATGATTTCTGACCACGAAATCACTCAACAAGCAAGGGCTGAAGCTGATAGAATCTTACAAGAAGCAGCAACAGAAGCAAACAAACTTCGTCAACAATCATACGAATACATCGACAAACTATTCTCTTCATCAGCTGAAAACTTCAGCACTCTTGCTCAACAACTTGAGAAAAACAGAAGAAGTATTTTAGAATCTAGATAAAAACAAAGACGCATTTAGGGAATTCCTAATAGCGTCTTATTTTTTTCTTATAATCTAAGTTAAAATCTCTTTTTTGACATAGGCTATATAGATTTGATCCGTCAACCATTTGTGATAAAATCATTTGGTCTGTGATGGAAAGATTATCATAATCTTTATTTCTAATTACAGCTTTGCTAGATGAATTTTTGAAGATAAGCTCTGCACTCTTATTAAAGGCTAGGACCTTATAGAAATTAATGTCGTATGCATTAAATGTAGATCTGTTTTCCAAAATATAATTAATCATCAATCTTTTTATCCTAGATGAGGTATATCTTTTGTTTGTAGCATCTATAATAAAATTAGAAAATTCATGGTTATTTTCACAAACTTTAGTCAAATAATTTTCTAATCCCTCTTCATATGCCAATATTCCATTCATGGGACGTCTTTCTAATAAAAGCAAAAATCTAAATATGTCATAAATGATATCCATATTTGGAAGACCAAAAGATTTTTTGCTTTCTTCTATTAGTTCATAGGCATATGCTGGGACATGGTCTTTGTAATTGGTAAGTATGTTATTGCGAATAGCAGTTGATGAAGAAATTTTGCTATCAAGTAAATTAGTATCAGAATTATTTGATGATATTCTCCTTATAGGCATAGGAGTCATTGAAGAATCAATCTTTCTTATAGCTCTCATATACTCTAAGGCGAGGATGTTATTAGAAGTAATGAATCCATCACCTCCTAAAACATCGACTGTTGCGTCATATCTTGCCTTTGTAAAGGAAGAATTTTCTAAATGTTTTTTTGTAAGCTCTTCTAAGAGATGTTCTTTTTCCAATAGCAGGTTAGCTTTTTCTAAAAAATCATTAGGCTCCATATTTTCTATACCAAAGCAGAGGTAGTCTACATTTAATTTATCGAGGATTTTAACAGCTCCAAGAGCAAAATATTCTGCTGACTGTAAAGATATGTGTATAGGCATTTCTACTACCATATCAAAGCCAGCTTTCATAGCCATATCAGCCCTGGAGAATTTATCAACGATAGCAGGCTCTCCTCTTTGGACGAAATCTCCACTCATTAGGCTTATGGCTAAGTCTGCTTTTGTTAGCTCTTTTGATTTTTTTAATAGATATTCGTGTCCGTTATGAAATGGATTGAATTCAGAAATAATTGCTAGTGTTTTCATACTTGATATATACCCTAATAATGTATATATTTTCAATGTTTTATATAAAATTGGGTAAATTAAGTTAACAAAGTTTTCAAAGCCATAGGTCATATGGTATAATAATGTAAGAAAATATTAGGAGGATTTATGATTTCTGCAAATGATTTAAGAAAAGGTGTAACCTTTGTTTATGATAATGATGTTTACCAAGTGGTTGATTTCCAACACGTAAAACCAGGCAAGGGAGCAGCTTTTGTTCGCGCAAAGATTAGATCAGTAATGAACGGCGGCGCTAAGGATGTAACATTCAATCCAAATGAAAAATTTGAAAATGCTGTTATTACAACAAAAGAAATGCAATATTTATACAATGACGGTCAATTATATTATTTTATGGACCCAGAAAGCTTTGAACAAATTGGTCTAGACTATGAAACAGTTGAAGAAGCTATTAAATACGTTCGCGAAAATGATACAGTTACTATGAGAATTTACCAAGGCAAACCATTTGATGTTGTTGCACCAAACTTTGTTGAACTAGCAGTAATTGAAACTGAACCAGGTATCAAGGGTGATACAGCAACAAATGTTACAAAACCAGCAACAGTTGAAACAGGAGCAGTTGTTAACGTGCCAGTATTTGTCAATGAAGGCGACACAATCAAAATAGACACAAGAACTGGAGATTATTTATCCAGAGTTTAAGGAGAAAATAATGGCTAATACATTTAGACATGGACAAGTTAAAATTGCCAATGAAATATTAGATCAATTGGCTATTAGAGCTTGTAAAGAAATCAACGGAGTACATAACAGCGATGACTCTACCAATAAGATTAATCTTCAAAACCAAGATCCTAAGGCAAGCATAGGATTTATTGAAGATAAACTTAACATTGACCTTACAGTTTTCCTTGATAAGAATGTAAATGTGAGAAAAACTGTAAAAGATATCCAAGAAAATGTGATTAGAATTATTGAAACTATGACTGGAATATCTGTTGGACGTGTCAATGTTAATATAGCGAAACTAGAAATCTAATGAATAGAAAAGAGCAAAGAGATTGGGTTTTTAAGCTGATATTTGAAGATAGCATTAATAAAATAGAAGATGTTGAACAATCCCTAAATAACCACGACTTAGATGGGGAAGAATTCATCATCAAGTCTTTAGAATCTTATAATGAAAATTATGAAAAAATTGAAGAAATTATAAGAAATGCTAGTAAGAAACGCTACAATCGTTTGTCCAAGGTGGAAAAAGCTATTTTGTTTTTATCTGTAAATGAAATTTATTTTATGGATATTCCTCATCAAGTTTCTATAAATGAGGCAGTAGAGCTAGCAAAGACCTATAGCAATCAGATGGATTATCAAATGATAAATTCTATTTTAGGAAAGATTGTAAGAACTGATGCTTAAAGCCCTTACAGTTAAACAATTTAATGAGTATTTTAAAACAAGCATAAAGCACGATCCGATTTTCACCAAAGTCTATATCACAGGAACCCTATCAAATATAAAATATAACGGCAACCACATATATTTTTCCCTAAAGGAAGGCTATGATGTCATAGACTGTGTTATATTTTACTATGAAGATAAGGACATAGATTTTACTTTTACTGATGGTATAGACGTTCTGGTCAAGGGTAATCTCAACTTAAATAACTATTCATCGAGAATCAATATTGCTGTTAGCTCTATTACGGAAAAAGGCCTTTCTGAAGATTATCTAAAGTTTTTAAAAATGAAAGAAGACTTCAAGAAAAGGGGTTTTTTTGATTTAGATAAAAAGAAAGAAATAGCAAAGTATCCAAAAAACGTTGGTTTAATAACATCTGCTGATGGGGCTGCAGTTGTAGACTTTCTGTCAGTAATAAACCAAAAGGCAAATGATATAAATATCAAGCTTGCTCCAGTAAAAGTCCAAGGACAGAGCTCATACCAAGCTATAGTAAATGCTATAGTAAAACTTGATATGATGGATTTAGATGTGATTGTAATCACCCGTGGCGGTGGTTCTTCTTTGGATTTATCAGTTTTTAACGATAAGGATATCATAGAGGAAGTTTTCAAAGCCAAAACTCCAATTATATCTGCCATAGGGCATAAGATTGATAGCACTCTTTTGGATTTAGTCGCAGACTTATCTTTGCAAACTCCAACAGAAGCTGGGTCATATATTATCGCAAATTATGCGAATATAGCTAAGGATAGTAAAATTCTTTTGGCTCAGATGAAAGGCTTGGTAGATAGGATAGTAGAGATAAAGTCGCTAAAGTTAATGGCTTTAGAAAGTAAACTTAAATCTTTCAATCCACAAAATGATATTAAGCTTAAAGAAAAAGAGATTAATAATATCAAAAAATCCCTAGATAAGGCCATTATAAATAACCTAAATCATAATGAGCAAAGGCTTATCATGGCTGAAAATAGACTGAAATCAGCGGATAGAATATTACATATCAGAAAGAAAAATATAGGAATTTTTGATGATAATAATGTGCCTATTTATTCAAAATATTCATTAAATGAAGGTGATAAGATTGATATTAGATTTTCTGATGGATCTATAAAGGCGGTAGTGATAGATGGATAAATCTTTAGATAAAAATTTCAAAAAATTGGAAGAATACCTAACTAGTCTTGAAGAAAACAAGGATAATCTGGACGAGTCTATCAAAATTTATGAAAAGGCTAATACCTTGTACAAAGAAATGCAAGAACAACTTAAGGACTACAAGGCGAAAATAGAGGTTATAGCTAGTGATGAATAAGAAAGAGTTTGAAAGTATACTTTTATCCAACAAAAAAATCATAGATGAAAAGTTTAAGGACTTTTTTGATGATTCATATAATCTATCTGAGCCTTTAACCTACGCTGTTAGATCTGGCAAGAGGATTAGACCAAACCTTTTCTTTGAAACGCTTAAGATGCTTGGCAAAGATATTAACGATAAGGACATAAAATTTGCCCTATGCCTAGAGATGATTCATTCCTATTCTCTAGTTCACGATGATTTACCAGCTATGGATAATGATGATTATAGAAGAGGAGAATACTCTTGCCATAAAAAATTTGGTGAAGACATAGCTATTTTGACAGGAGATGCTCTAATCACAGAAGCAAGCCACACTTTATTTGAAATTTGCAAGGATGATTCTGCTTACATATACCCTGCATCCTTACTGATGGAGATGGCTGGCTACAAAAATATGATTTATGGCCAAGTATTAGACATAAGAAGCCATGAAAAAGTAGATTTGGATTATTTGCTCCTTGTCTATGAAAAAAAGACTAGCGATTTATTTAGGGCAGCAATCATCGGTGCAGCCTTGGCAAGCGACAATGATTTCAAAGAAAATAGGACAAAAGACTTTGAAAACCTTGATCAATACGCAAGCAATTTAGGTTTAGCTTTCCAAATTCAAGATGATTTACTAGAAGAAAATTACCAAGATGAATTAAATATTTTAAATCTTATTAGTAGAAATGAAGCTTTAGATTTGCTTTATGATATTAATAAAAAGGCCAAGGAGAATATTAGTCACTTTAATGATAATGAATTTCTCTTATACCTTGTTGATTACCTTACAAATCGTAACAATTAAGGATTACATATGAAAAAATACACTAGACAAAGACTTATTCTTGATATTATACAAAATAATGAGGTCAAAACACAATCACAATTATCGGATATGCTAAAAGACCATGGAGTTGATGCCACTCAGGCGACAATTTCAAGAGATATAAAGGAACTTAGGATATCCAAAGTTCAAACTGACGATTATGAGTACAAATATACAGTAGTAGATACTGTATACGATACCTTAAATGAGAGAATGGAAAAAATTTTCAAGGAATCAGTACTTTCAGTTGAAAAATCAGCTCAATTATGTGTCATAAAAACTATATCATATTGTGCTACAGTATGTGGCCAGTATATTACAAATTCTAAGCTTGAAAATGTAGCTGGTATGGTTACAGGAATTGATACTATATTTATAACGCCAAAAGATTTCGATCGCTTGGATGAATTAATAGAAGATTTGAGGGACATGGTTAGATAATGTTAGCTGAGCTTTTTATAGATAATTTTGTAATTATAAAAAGAAATCACATATTTTTTGAAGATGGCTTTAATGTACTAACTGGAGAGACCGGATCTGGTAAATCCCTCATACTTGAAGCCATCAATTTGTTATTGGGAAAAAAGGCTAACAAGGATATTGTTGGTCGTTTTGCTGACTCAACAACTATTGAAGGTATTTTTATAGTTGATGAAGAAACTAAGAAAATACTAGAAAATAATACTGTTTTATTTGATGAAAATGACAACAAACTTATTGTAAATAGGACCATTACTCCAAAATCTTCCACTCTTAGGATTAACGGCAGAGTGGCAAATTTAACCATTCTAAGAGAAATCTCACCTATTCTAATCGATATATATAACCAGGGTGATTCAAATGCCTTTATGAACAAGGCAAATTATATCTATCTCATAGATAACTACTCTAATGACAAAGAAACTTCCGATTTAAGAAAAATGATTAAGGCTTTAAATAATCAAAAAAATGATTATTTAGTAAAATTTGCAAATCTAGATCTAACTGACGAGGAAATCCAAAGAGAGCGAGATTTGATTAAGTATCAAATTGAAGAAATTGAGGCTATTGATCTTTTTTCTATAAATGAAGAAGAAATCGATGAAGAGTATAAGAAATTAAACAACATAAACGATTTAAGAACTGCCATCGGAGCGGCTAAATCTATACTTGATTCTACTGATTATGACCAACAATCTCTTACAAGCATGCTAGGAGCTTCTCTTTCTGAGCTATCAAATTTCACTAATATTGACAAGAAAATTAGTGATTTTTATGATAGACTTTCTGCCATAAATGATGAAATTAATGACCTATATTCTGATATGGATCTCTACGAAGAAAGCCTAATAGGTGATCCAGAAAGAGAAAAAGAGCTTGAAGAGTTGATGCAAATATTGTTTAATCTAAAGCGTAAATACGGGCAAAGTATAGAAGAGATAATAAAGTATTATGATGAAATCTCAAGTAGACTAAAAGAACTAGATGAGATAGAAAGCCTGCGCTTAAGTAAAGACCAAAAAATAGAAGAAATAGACCAGAAACTTGACAAATATGCAAGTGAACTACATGAAATTCGTCTTAAAAAAAGCAAGGTCTTAGAAAAATCAATTAATACTTCTATTAGAGAGCTAAATATCAAAAATGGACTTTTTAAGATAGAATTTTCAAAAAAAGACCATATTGATATGACAGGTTATGATGATGTAGATTTCCTAATCAGAACAAACAAGGGAGAGAAGCTAAAATCACTTTCTGCCACAGCTTCTGGTGGTGAAATATCAAGGATTATGCTTGCTTTTAAGGAAATATTTGCAGACTTTGATAATGTCGATACAATGATATTTGATGAGATAGATACTGGAATTTCTGGTAGGACAGCCCAGGTGGTAGGAGAGAAAATCCTAGATCTATCAAAGAAAAGACAGGTAATATCTATCAGCCACTTGCCACAAATAGCGGCTTTGGCACAAAATCACATTTTGATTACAAAAAATGATGAAGGTGATTTTACAATATCAAAAACGGAAAAAATTGAAGACGAAAAGAGAGTAGAAGAAATCTCAAGATTAATAGGCGGAGTAAATATTACTGATATTACCTTACATTCGGCAAGAGAAATGCTAACAATGGCAGAGGAGTTAAGAAATGACCGAAGATAAATTTTACGAAAAATCAATCAAATCAGATACCATATACGATGGTAAAATATTAAAGCTTAGAGTTGATACTGTAGAACTTCAAAACAAAAAATATTCCAAAAGAGAAATAGTTGACCACCAAAAAGGTGTTGGAATCATAGCTTATGATGGAGATGACAAACTTTGGATGGTTAGTCAATATAGGATAGCAGTGGATAAGGTAATGCTTGAAATACCTGCAGGTCTTGTAGAAAGCAATGAAGCTCCAATAGAGACAGCAAAAAGGGAACTTCAAGAAGAAATAGGCTATTACCCAGAAAAGATTGACTTCTTATTTACCATGTACGCATCTCCAGGATTTACCAATGATAAACTGTCATTTTTCGAAGCTCATGAACTTGTAGAGTCAAAATTGGACTTGGATGAAGATGAATTTTTGCATGCAGAATCTTTCCCAATAGATGACCTATATGAGATGGTTTTAAATGGTGAAATCACTGATGCCAAGACAATTATTGCAGTACTTCATGCAGTAAATCACAGAAACAAATGAATTTAAATGTTGAATTTGAGGGCTTTGAAGGCCCTTTTGATTTGCTATTAAAATTAATAGAAAAAGAAAAGATAGATATATATGATATCAACTTAGGTGATATTACTAATAAATACCTTATCGAAATCGAAAAACTTGATAGGGAAATTGATGACATAAGTTCATTTATTTACATTGCTTCAGTACTTCTTAGTATAAAGTCAAACAAACTCTTGCCAAAAGATGACGAAGAAGATCTGGAAGAAGATTTTATATCTTATTTAATAGAATACAAAAAGATAAAATCTGTTCAGAACGACTTAAAATACTTGGAAGAAGAAGCTTCCAAAATTCACTCCAAATACCAGGAAGACTTATCTCAGTTTGAAACTTCTGATCAAATAATAGCAAAGGATGTAAGGATACTTGCCAAACAATTTGAAAAGTTGTTAAATAAGCTAAATGAAGAGCCTAAGACCAATAAGAAAGTTGAAATAGTTAGCTTGCCAGATATCAATGATTATATAGGCAACTATAGGAAGGCTTTGGAAATACGAGGAGACTTAAGACTTGATTTGATAATAAATAATATTCACTCTAAGGCAGAGTGCATAGCAAGTTTTTTGGCTCTATTAGAACTTTTTAAGTTAAAAGAAATATTTTTATTTCAAAAAGATGGAAACAAATTTCACATTAAAAAGAGAATGTAGGACATATGGAAAATGATTATCTAAAAGGCTTAATAGAAGAAATTTTATATGTGTGGGGCCAGCCCATTGATATTGATGATTTAAGCAAGATTATTAAAGATAGTGATAAAAATCAAATAAAAATAGCCTTAGAAGAAATGATTGATCAGAGGAATTCTAAGGATAGTGGACTTATAATCAAAGAATTTGACACCTCTTACCAATTTGTAACAAGGGCCAAGCATGACAAGTATTTTGAATCTTTAGTAAAGCAAAGCCCCAAGAAACTCACTTCATCAGCCCTAGAAACCCTATCAATTGTTGCCTACAAACAGCCAATCACAAGGGCAGAGGTAGATAAGATTAGGGGGGTAAGTTCACAAACAACCATAGACAATCTTCTTGATAGGGGACTGATTAGAGAAAATGGTAGGCTTGATAAAATTGGCAAACCAATTATATATGCAACTACAAACTTATTTTTGCAATATTTTGATATAAAAGATTTGTCAGAATTGCCAGAGATAAAGGATACAAGTGAGGATATATATGAGGATAAATAAATTTATCGCCAAGTCTGGGTTTAGTTCACGTAGGAAAGCAGATGAATTGATTAAAGCAGGCAAAGTTAAGGTCAATGGAAAAGTCTTAACTGAGCTTGGTTATGATATAGGAGATTCTGATCTGGTTTCTATTGGCGGAGAAATATTAAAAGTAGAAGAATACGTCTACTATAAACTAAACAAACCAGTTGGCTACATTACTAGCAACTTTGATCCCCACAATGACAAAGATTTGAATAATTTAATAGATATTGACCAAAGATTTTTTGCTGCAGGTAGGCTTGATAAGGATAGCCACGGACTTTTAATAATTACCAACGATGGTGATTTTACTAATTCTCTTACTCATCCATCATCTGGAATTAGCAAAGAATATGTGGTAAAAGTTGATAGACTTTTAGATAAAGATCAAATTCAAAAGTTTAAAACAGGCCTTGATATAGGCAACAATGAGTTTACTTCTGAAGCTTTGATAAAATATATTGGAGCAAATACTTATAGGGTCCAGATAAGACAAGGGTACAATCGCCAAATTAGGAGAATGTTTGATGTACTAGGTTCTAATGTTGTTGACCTTAAAAGAGAGAAAATTGGCGCCATTTACCTTGATGATTTGAAAGAAGGTCAGTATAGGAGATTTGACCAAAAAGAAATGGATTTTGTTAGATTGATTAAGGAATAGTTATCTATTTATTTTTTTATGGTAGAATTTTTATAGTATATGAAAAAAATCGGAATTATCGGAGCTGGAGCAAGCGGACTCTATGCTGCCGTAAACTTAAAAAATGAAAATAACGAAGTTACCATATTAGAGAAAAATTCTGAAATAGGCAAGAAGATTCTTATGACAGGCAATGGTAGGTGCAATATTACTAATGGCAAATACTATGATGGATTTTTGGACAATATTGTTACTAACAAAAAGTTTATATACTCTGCCTTTAATCTTTGCGATAATTATGCTAGTATTGAATTTTTTGAAAATAATGGCCTAGAACTAGTGAGAGAAGACGATGACAGGATTTTTCCTAAGTCACAAAAAGCCAAAGATGTTATTAGCTTTTTTGAAAAGTTGATAGTAGAGAAAAACATCAAGCTTGTTACAAATGCTGAGGTCCTAAAAATCAAAAAGAATGACAAATTTCTAGTATCTACAGCAATAAAAGATTATCAATTCGACTATCTAATCATTGCAACAGGCGGACTTTCATATTCCAATACTGGCTCGACTGGTGATGGATATAATTTTGCCAGAGACTTTGGCCATAGTATAACAAAATTAAGGCCGTCCTTAGTTCCTATATTTTTTAAGGATAAGGATTTGAAAACCATAAAAGCCCTATCCTTCGACAGTATAGGGATAAAGCTTATAGGTGATAGGGCATCTATAGCAGATGTTGGACCAGTTCTAATAACAAAAGACTTTATAACAGGTCCAAGTGTTTTGAAAATTTCATCTATGGCTATCAATGAAAATATCAAAGAGTTAGAACTTGACTTTGTAGGCAAGGATTTTGATGAGATGGATACGGAAATTTTAGAATTGTTAAATGAAAATCCAAAGAAAGATGTGGTAAATATTCTTAAAGAATATATAGCTGAAGCACTGTGTCCTATTATCTTAAGTAGGTCAAGGGTGGCTTTGTCTAAGAAAGCATCAGAGCTTACAAGAAAAGAGCGTCATAGTATAATAGAAAATATTATAAATTTTAAATTAACCTTTGATAGATTTGGTGGATTTAATACTGCTGTTATTACAAAGGGTGGAGTAGATGTGGATGAAATAAATCCCAAAACTATGGAATCAAAAAAAGTTTCCGGCCTATATTTTATAGGTGAGATTCTTGATATAGACGGACTAACAGGTGGATATAACTTACAGCTTGCTTTCACTAGTGCCTATGCAGCAGCTAATGCTATAAAGGAGAAATTATGACATATATTATTGCAATAGATGGACCAAGTGGTTCGGGCAAATCAACAATATCAAATGAATTAGCAGAGATTTTAAAAATACAATATTTAAATACAGGAGCTATGTATAGGGCCGTTACTCATTTTTTCTTAGAAAATAATGCAAATGAAGATACAAGTGATGAGCAAATACTTACAATGCTTGATAAGATAAAAATAAATTTTATAGACAACGAGATTTATTTAAATGACAAAAATATTGAAAAAGATATTAGGACTGACCAAGTTACTAAAAATGTATCTTGGGTTTCAGCAAATGCTCTAGTAAGAGAAAAGCTAGTATCAATGCAAAGAGACATAGCCAATGAAAAATCTTTTGTTTTAGATGGAAGGGACATTGGCACAGTTGTATTTCCTGATGCAAAATATAAATTCTATCTGACAGCCTCAAGCAAAGAAAGGGCTAGGAGGAGATTTTTGCAAAATGAGTCAGATTTAACCATCGAAGAAATAGAGAAATCTATAATAGATAGGGACCTTTACGATTCATCAAGGGAAAACTCGCCTCTTAGAAAGGCAGACGATGCAATTGAGATTGATAGCTCTAATCAAAGCATAGACCAAACTATAGATGCTATTTTAAGCCATATGGATAAAGAAGATGTTTTATAAAGTTTCAAGGGCTATCTTGATATTCTTTATAAAGCCTATTATGAGAATACATGTGAATGGACTTGAAAATTTGCCGGAAAATAATGACTATATCTTATGTGCCAATCATAAGTCCAATTGGGATCCGATATTTTTGGCTATTTCTATTCCAAATCAAATACACTTTGTGGCCAAAAAGGAAATCACTACTTGGCCAATTGTAGGTTGGATAGTAAAAAAACTTGGAGTAATCCCAGTGGAAAGAGATGGTAGAGACTTGGCAAGTCTTAAACATTGTATTAAATTGCTTAAAGAAGACAAGACTATAGGGATTATGCCAGAAGGAACAAGAACTAAGAATATTGATAGGGCCAATATGAAAGATGGGGTTAGCTTTATGGCTTTAAAAGCAAAAGTTGATATCATTCCTGTTGAGATTATTTCAACCTTTAAGCCATTTAGAAAAACTTTTGTAAATATTCACGAGCCTGTAAGACTTGATAAGTATTTGGATATGAAAACAAAAATAGCCATGGAAGAGATGACAGATGAAGTTTTTACAAAGATTTATACTAGTAAATTGGGAGAAATAGAAGGTAGAAATGCAAATAATTATAGCTGATAATTCTGGATTTTGCTTTGGTGTAAAAAGATCGGTAGATTTGGCCCACCAAGCCCTAGAAAGCACGAAAGAAAAGTATACAGTAGGACCATTAATCCATAATCCACAACTTGTAGGAAAACTGGAAGAAGAAGGACTAAAGGTAATTACAAAAGAAGAAGCCCTAAATATCAAGGATTCTTTGATACTTATAAGAGCTCATGGAGAAAGTGCAGATTTCAAAAAAGCCCTAGTGGAAAATGGCAATGAAATCTTAGATGCAACTTGTCCAGTTCTTACAAATATATATAAAAAAATAATGGAAAAAGAAGAAGAAGGATACCAGGTAATTATCATCGGAGATAGGAATCATCCAGAGATAAAAGCTATGGACTCTTATTTAAAAGATGGTATAATAATAACGAATGAGACTGAAGCAAAAAATATTAGATGTAAGAAGCCAATCTATGTAGTAAGTCAAACTACAAATAGGTCGGATTTTTACTACAATGTTGCGAACATCTTAAAAGATAATAATGATAGTGTAGTAATAGATAACACAATTTGTAATGCTACAAAACTAAGGCAAGATTCAGCAAAAGACCTTGCTAAGGATGTAGATTGTATGATTGTAGTTGGTGGTTTTAATAGTTCTAATACAAATAAGCTATATGACGTGGCAAGTTTGTATAATAATAATGTTTTTAGGATTGAAACTGTTAAAGATCTACCTTTGCAAAAGCTCTCAGAATTTAAAAAAATTGGAATAATCGCGGGTGCGTCCACACCTGATGAGATTATTGAGGAGGTAGTAAGTAAAATGGATGAATTTACAAAAGAAGATTTTATGAATAGTCTTGAAGATAGTATGAAAAAAATCTATCCAAAAGATATTGTAACAGGAACAGTTATCGATGTTAAAGAAGATGAGGTTTTTGTTGACATTCAATACCGTGCAGATGGTATCATAAAACTTGATGAAATGACAGAAGAAGAAAGAGAAAATCCTAAAGAACATTTTGAAGTAGGATCAGAACTTGATGTTTATGTTATTAAACTTGATGATGGTGAAGGAAACGTATCATTATCAACAAGAAGAGTTCTAGGAATGAAGAGCTGGAAAGAACTATTAGAAAAATATGAAAACGATGAAATAGTTGAAGGCCATGTAACAGGATTTAACAAAGGTGGTTTAACTGCTGAAGTTAACGGAATCCAAGGATTCATTCCTGCAAGCCAAGTTGCAACATATTTTGTTAAAAACTTCAAAAAATTCGTTGGTGAAACATGGGATTTAAAGATTGTTTCTATTGACGAAAGAAAAAATAGATTAGTTTTATCTCGTAAAGACGTTCTTGAAGGAGAACTTGAGGAAAGATGGGAAGAACTTGAAGAAGGTCAAGTTGTAGAAGGTGAAGTTGCTAGACTTACAGACTTCGGTGCTTTCGTTGAAGTAAATGGACTTGACGGATTACTTCACGTTTCTGACATTGCTTGGAGCAGAGTTGAAGTTCCATCTGATGTACTTAATGTTGGAGATAAAATCGAAGTTAAAATCTTAAAACTAAACAAAGAAAAGAACAGAATTTCTCTTGGACGCAAACAATTACTTGACAAACCATTTGATTCCTTTGTAAACAGCCACGAAGTTGGCGATGTAGTAAAAGGTAAAGTTGTTAACCTACTTGACTTTGGCGCATTTGTAGAAGTAGCTGACGGAGTTGAAGGTTTAGTTCACGTATCAGAGATTTCTTGGGATCACGTTGAAAAACCATCTGATGAACTTAATGTTGGTGATGAAATCGAAGTTAAGATTATATCAATTGACAAAGAAGAAGAAAAAGTTGGTTTATCAATCAAACAACTAGAAGAAGCTCCAGAAAGACCAGAAAGAAAACCTAGAAGAGAAAACAGAGCTAACAATAACCAAAATAGACCAAGAAGAAAAGCAGAAAGAAGTCAAAGCCAAAACTTCTCTTCAGATGCTGACCTAAACAACAACCTAGGTAATCTTCTAGAACAAGCTCTACTTGGTGCTGGTGAAACAGATCTTATCGGCGAAGAAAGCGAAGTTGATGGAGTTATAGATGATATCGAAGCTAGCGAAAATGTTGAAGAACATGAAGAAGTTAGCGAAACAGAAATCAACACAGAAGAAGCTGCTGAATCAATAGCTGAAGAAGAAGCAAGTGAAGCTGAAGCTGACGAAGAAATAGAATAAGAAAATCTATAAAAATTAAAAATAAAAGAAGGTGATTAAAGTCATCTTCTTTTTTCAATGAGGAGTAAATGGAAATTAAAGAAAAATATAAAGATTATTTTAAAGGTAAGAAATACAATATAACAACTTTTGGTTGCCAAATGAATGAGCATGATTCTGAGAGAATATCTTATATACTAGAAGATTTAGGATATACTTATACAGAAATAAGAGAAGAAGCTGACTTTATCCTATTTAACACATGTTTGGTTCGTGAGAATGCAGAACTAAAACTATATGGTCAGGTATCATCACTTAAAAAACTTAAGAAAGCTCATTCAGAAAAAATTATAGCAGTATCTGGTTGTATGATGCAAACGTCAACAGCAAGAGAGGTGATAGTAACAAAACATAGAGAAGTTGATATAGTATTTGGTACAAAAAACATCAATTCACTGGCTGGTTTGATATATAGATATCTTGAAACTGGGGAAAGGGTAGTTGATGTATCAACTGATAATGCGAAAGATGATTTTGAAAAATACAACTCTACCAACAACTTCCAAGCCTATGTAAATATAATGCGTGGCTGTGATAATTTCTGTTCATATTGCATAGTTCCAGAATCAAGGGGTAGAGAAGAATCCAGAAGGCCTTACTCAATCATAGAAGAAGTTGAATATTTAGCTGGTCAAGGTTTTAAAGAATTCACATTATTAGGACAAAATGTAAATTCATACGGCAACAAGACTAATGATGGCTTTACTTTCCCAGAACTGTTAAATAGGGTTGCAAAAATACCTGGTGTAGAAAGATTAAGATTTACATCAAGCCATCCAAAAGATTTATCAGATGAGTTAATTTATGTAATGCGAGATAATGACAACATTTGCAATTACTTCCACCTTCCTATGCAATCAGGATCAAATGAAGTACTAAAAAAAATGAACCGTCATTATACAATTGAAAAATATATTGAAAGAGCAAATAAATTAAGAGAAGAAATACCGGGCATAGCACTTTCTACTGATATTATAGTAGGATTCCCTACAGAAACAGAAGAAGATTTCCAGGCAACAATAGATGCTTGTAAAGAAATTGAATTTGATTCAGCCTTTACTTTTAAGTATAGCCCTAGACCAAAGACAGTGGCAGCAAAGATGCCTACAATAGATGAAGATATAGTTCAAGGTAGGTTCCAAAGGCTTCTAGATGAGCTATATCCAATATTCAATCAAAAGAACAAGGAATATATTGGCCGCACTGTAGAAGTTCTCATAGAGGGTGAATCAAAAAATAATCCTGAAATTCTAACAGGTAGAACTGATACCTTTAAACTAGTTCATGTTAAGGCTCCAAAAGATTTGATTGGTCAAATCGTCAAGGTCAAGATTACAGATAATACTTCATTTACCATAAGTGGTGAATTGGTTAACTAATAATCAATTAAATTATAAATGATATCAAATATTTATTATGCTTTTATAACTATTATAAAAGTGTTATTATTTATCCGTTAAAGGAGATGACTTAAATGAGAGATGTAGTAGTAAAAGCAAAAGCTAAAATGGGAAGAATTCCCGATGATGATCTTTACTTAAATCTTGCAAGCTATGGCGATTTTGATAAAAAAGTTGACATACTTTCAAAAGCTTATCCCGACATTGATTATAGTAGGGAGAAGGTTAATCTTGAAGCTAACAATTTTAAGAGGATGTTTGCAGAAATCAAAAGTATAGATTATTTTCTAACAGGTCTTGAAAGTGACTTCTTTAACCTATATTTTTCTAAATATGAGATTTTGTTTTTGCAAGAGATAATTGAATCTCTTGTAAACGACAATTTTTCTAGAAATTATCTGACTTTCAAATCAAATCCTCTATCTGAAAACTTCATTTTAGATAGCAAGATGGATTTGGAATCTTTTATAAAAGCAAATCAAAATAGTAGATACTATAGAACCCTGCTACCATTTTTAAATAAAAATATGCAGGCTGAGAACTTAATATTTCTAACAAGTAATGCTCTAATGAAGTTCTATTATAGATCCTTGTTAAAATTGTCTAAGAAATTAAAAGAGCATAAACTTATTAGAAAATTTTTGGGTGAAGAGATAAATCTACTAAATTTTGAAATGCTTTATAGGCTCAAGAACTATTATGACCTCAATGATGGTGATATTTTCAATTATCTGATTGAAGGTGGTAATAGTTTTAATGGAGAAAGATTAAAAGAACTTTCCCTATTATCAAAAGATGAGTTTTTAGAAAAGATGAGATCGGGCAAGTATAAAAAAGTCTTTGCAAATACTGATAATATTCACAAAGAGATTAGAAAATATGAACTGAAACTTTACAAAAGTGAAATAACTAAGGAAGAATCAGACATATTATATGTGATTTCTGCAATGAATATTATTTTTATTAGTGGAGAAAATATAGAAGCCCTCATGGAATTAGATGATAGTTTCAATAAAGATGAACGTTTAGAATATTTAATAGTGAGGTAACAATGGCAGTTGAAAAAATGTATCTGGTAAACATGATATCTAACTTGGATAATCTAGATAACTTCCTTGAAGATGTTATTAAGATTGGTGAAATAGAACCAGTTGATGCCTTTAACCAAGTTACAAATAGGACATTTAATATACGAGCAAGCGCTGAAAATGTCGATATTACAGAAGATATCAATAAACTATCAGGTTTTCAAAAAGAAGATGACGGCTATAATGAAAAATTAGTTGAACTTAAAAATTCACTAAATCTAGCCGATAGTCAAAGTGGGAATCTTGTAGATCCCCAACGAGTTAACGAATTCTATGATAGGTTAAAGTCATTAATAAAAGAAAAAGAAGAGTTAGAAGAAAAATCTAGGCAACTAAACATTTACAAAGAAAATGTAGACAAATTAAGAGATTATAATATTGATATAGAAAAAATCCAAAATCTCAAATTCTTTGATTATAGGTATGGTTCAGTTTCTGAAGATGGTCGCTTCATATTAAAAAACAACTATGAAAATATCCCATCTCTAATAATCCACTTGGATAATGACGTAGATAGGGCCAGCCTAAATGCTATAGAAGAAATATATGCTCTAGATGAAGCAACATATAATCTTAACGATCAAACAGAAAAAGTTCTTGCTGATGAGAGATTAAATACAAGAAATGTATCTCTTTCTCTTGACCAAGAATACAACAAAAAGACAAAAGAAGAGTCAGATAAAATATATAATGAAATAATGGACGATGCTAATAATAAAATTAATAGTATCAATGCTGACTACCAATCCAAAATAAACTTTATGGATAGTATCTACAAAGAATATAAGGGTGAGGTTATTGATAGAATAGTTGATTTCCTCATAGAAGATAAAGATTTTGAGATGTAAGTTATATGGCAAATAGATTAAATAAGCCTAGAATTATTAGTCAGGGATTGGAAGATGATTACCTATTACTTTATCCAAATAAAGTTCGAGAAGATATATCGAGAACTATTAATTCATTGGGTTTTGTAGATAAAGATTTATCATTTAAAAAAACTGACTATAATATAGCAAATGAATTAGATGTTACAAGAAGGGACCTAGAAAACATTAATCACAAAATTGATGATCTAAAAAATTCTTATAAAGATATAGTAGATAATATATCTTATAACATCAATCATCAAAAAAAGGCCGAGCATTTTGAAGAGTCTATGGCCTATGGTGAAAAATATTTCTACTTCTCAGCCCAGGTTCCTGAAAAAAAGTTAAAGGAATTAGAAGATATGGCAGACAAATATCCTGATACTAGGATAAGTAATGATAATAATTCTGATTTTAATGTTAATCCTGAAAAGGATAATAAAAAACCTTCAAATGAAGAAGATTATCTATTAATTTATCCTAAGAAGGTAAAAAAGGATGTATCTAGATCTGTAAATACTTTAGGTTTTGTCGATAAAGACCTGCCTAAAGATTTGTTGATTAAGGATATTGATGAAAAACAAAGTCAGACCCAAAAAAGACTGAATGAAATAAATAGTCAAATAGAAGAAATCAATAGAGATTACCAAGATATACTTGGAAATATTTCTTACTCTATTGAATATGAGAAAAAGTCTGACGAATTGAAGAACAATATGGCTCATGGTGATGAGTATTTCTACTTGTCCGGATGGGTGCCAGAAAGCGAACTAAATAAATTCGAAAACTTAGAAGATAAGTACAAAAATACTATTATTACAACCAAGGATGTGGATAGTCTAAATGAACAGCCTCCTACAAAGCTTAAAAACAACAAGTTTGTAAGACCTTTTGAATATATGGTCAATATGTATGGCGCTCCAAACTATGATGAGATCGACCCGACACCATTTTTTGCGATAACATATATGTTACTATACGGACTAATGTTTGGTGATCTTGGTCAAGGTTTAGTTTTCTTAGGACTTGGATTCTGGTTATCAAAGAAAAATGAAACTTTTGGGGCAATACTCAAAAGAATTGGAATATCAGCATCCATCTTTGGACTTATGTATGGATCTTTCTTTGGTAGAGAAGATTTGATTCCGACCTTACTAATAAAACCATTTGATAACATCATGACAGTTCTAATTGCATCAGTTGCATTTGGTGTAACTTTAATGGTGATTTCATATATAATTGGTATTTATAACAAAGTCCACCTCCAAAAAAATATCGAAGAAGGAATCTTTGGTAAAGAGGGACTTGCCGGACTTATGATGATGAGTTCATTTATTATAATAGTTCTTGCAATTGTAAATGTAGGTCCAGTTCCTAAAAATATTGGCCTAATATTGCTTATAATTTCAATAGTGATGATGGTATTTAAGCAACCTATAGCAAGAAAGTTAGAAGGAAATAAGAAACTATACGACCAAGCAAAGGGAGATTACTATCTTGAAGGTTCGTTTTCAGTGATAGAAGCCCTACTTTCAGTATTTTCAAATCTTGTATCATTTACAAGAGTTGGAGCCTTTGCTATAAACCACGTTGGATTGTATATGGCTTTTGAAGTTATGGCAAAACTTGTTGGTGGTGGTATCAAAGGATTTATATTATTAGTCATCGGAAATATATTTATAATTGGCCTAGAGGGTATGATTGTAGGTATCCAAGGACTAAGACTAGAATTTTACGAAATGTTTAGCAAGTATTACGAAGGAAATGGTCATTTATTTAGACCAATTAATCAAAGAAAATTTAACTAGTAGAAAAGGAAAGATAAGGAAAAATTATGATAAAAAATATTGGATTTTTAGCACTAGCTGTTGTAGTAATTACAATTTACTCAGGTTTATATTTATTAAAAAATAACGAAGATTCTTCAAAAGATAAAATAAAAAAAGCACTTAAAATCAATTTGTTCACTTTTGTTCCAGTAATGGCAATGATAGTAGTATTACTATTGCCTGCAAACTCATCAGCAGCAGCTGAAGCAGCTGGTACTGCAGCAAATAGTGCTGATGGACTAAAATACATTGGTGCAGCACTTTCAACTGGTCTTGCTACTATTGGTACAGGCTTTGCAGTAGGCAATGTAGGTTCTGCAGCACTTGGAGCAATTTCTGAAGACCAATCTATCTTAGGTCGTACAATTATCTTCGTAGGTCTAGCAGAAGGTATCGCTATCTTTGGTGTTATCATCTCAATTATGATTCTTAACGCTTAAAATGAAAGCTAGAATATTAACTGACGATCCAAGTCTTATAGTAATGTTTAGGCTTGGATCAATTGAAGGAATACAAACTTCTAACTATGACGAAGCAAAAGATAAGTTTTATGATTCAATAAAAGAAGATGACCTTGCAGTCTTGATTCTTACAAAAACTGTCGAAGGCTGGCTTACAAAAGAAGTTAAAGAGTACAGAGAAAGTGAAAGTATTCCTTTGATTGTTGTAATAGATGGTTAATTGGAGGTAATATGCTCGATTTAAATGCCAAACTCTCAACCTTTAGAAAAATGGTATGGGATGAGGAAAAAGCAAAAAGTGAAAAAGAATTATATAATTCTACACATGTAAATAGTTCACAAATTGACGAAAAGAAAGAAAATCTAGAGAAAGACTTGAAAAAAACTTTAGAATCTAGAAGATCTTTTGCACAAATTCGTGGCAATGAAAAAATTTCTAAATTAGAAGAAGAGCAAAAAACTAATTTTTATTCTCACAAAGAGTACCTTTTAAATGATATGGTAAGTGAGATTAAAAATAAGCTTAAAGAATATACAAAAACAGAAGATTACAAAAAGAGCCTAAGAGAAAATATTGAAAGAGCACTTAAAAATCTTGATGAAGATCCAGGTGACTTTACAATACTTGTAAAAGAAGCTGACAAAGATATATTATCTTATCCAAATCTTGGAATAATGGATGATAAGTACATTGGTGGTTTTATCCTAAAGGCTAATGATGGTTCTTACCAATATAATAGAACTTATTTGGCAAGAATAGAAGACAATAAGTATGAAATAGGAAGAACCTTGTATAAGCTGTTTGAAAGAGAGAGTTTTAATGAATCCAAAAATTAAAACAATAAATGGACCAGTAGTTGTTGCTAAAGATGCCAGCAGCCTTAAGATTCGTGAGATGGTATCTGTTGGAAGTCTAAAACTTATTGGTGAGGTAATATCAGTAGAAGGTGATTTTGCAACCATAGAAGTTTATGAAGATACTTCTGGTCTTAAAGCAGGAGAAGAAGTAATTTCAACAGGTAGACCCCTATCTGTAAGACTTGGACCTGGTCTTTTGAAAAATATGTTTGACGGTATAGAAAGACCTCTTGAAAAGATTCAAGATAAAAATGGAGCCTTCATACCTTCAGGTATCGGTTTTGAAAACCTAGACGAAGATAAAGATTGGGAAGTTGAAATGAAAGTAGCTGTAGGAGACCAAGTTCATGTTGGTGATATCTACGCTACAATAATGGAAACTAAGACTATTGAACACAGGCTAATGAGTAGTTTTGATGGGACAGTCAAAGCAGTGAAGCCATCAGGAACATATAAGATTGAAGATACTGTAGTAGTTTTAGATACAAATGATGGCGAAAAGGAACTAAAACTTTATCAATATTGGCCAGTCAGAAATCCAAGACCAGTTAAAAAAATTCGTCCACTAGAACTTCTATTAAATACCGGTCAAAGGGTACTTGATGTATTTTTCCCAGTTGCAAAGGGTGGAACTGTAGCTATTCCAGGAGGATTTGGTACAGGTAAAACTATGCTTCAACACCAATTTGCCCAATATGCTGATGCAGATATCATTATCTACATTGGATGTGGTGAACGTGGCAACGAGATGACCCAAGTACTTGAAGAATTCCCTGAGCTAATCGACCCAAATACAGGCTATGGACTAATGGAGCGTACAATTCTTATTGCAAACACTTCAAATATGCCAGTAGCTGCCCGTGAAGCTTCTATCTATACAGGTATTACTATTGCAGAATACTTTAGGGATATGGGCTACCACGTTGCTCTTATGGCCGATTCTACATCTAGATGGGCTGAGGCTCTTCGTGAAATATCTGGTCGTTTGGAAGAAATACCAGCAGAAGAAGGATATCCAGCATATCTAGGAAGTCGTCTTTCACAATTTTATGAAAGAGCTGGTTATTTTACAAATCTAAATGGATCCGAAGGTTCAGTTACTCTAATAGGTGCTGTTTCTCCATCTGGTGGTGACTTTTCAGAACCAGTAACAGAAAACACACGTAGGTCAGTAAATGTATTTCTTGGACTAGATAGAAAACTTGCCTATTCACGTCACTACCCAGCTATTAACTGGATGACTTCATACTCAAACTACCTAGATACTATGAGAGCCTACTATCAAGAGAACACAGGCACTGACATCATTGCTATAAGAAATGAACTAATGAATGTTCTTTTGCAAGAAGATGAAGTAAGGTCAATCCTTATGCTTGTAGGACAAGATGCCCTATCTGATAGCCAAAAAAATATCCTTGATGTTGCTGAGCTAATAAGAGTAGGATTTTTGCAACAAAATGCCTACAATGATACAGATAAGTACGTACCATTAGAAAAGCAAATAAAAATGCTTGAAGTAATCAAGAATTATTACAATTACTCACAAAATGCCATCAAAGCTGGTATCCAATACAAAAATATGTACAGTGCTGATTTGATCAATGATATTACACAGATGAAATATACAATCAAAAATGATGATCTAGACAAATTTGTCGATCTTAATAATACGATTGAATCTCACTTCCTAAATTTAAAAGGAGGAATTAATGCGTAAGGAATACACAAAAGTAAAAAGAATTGAATCCTCCATCATAGAAATAGAAAAAGTTGCTAACGTTGCCTACAATGCTGTAGTATCAGTTCATGCCCTTGGCATGGATTTTGTAGGCCAAGTCGTAAAAATAGACGATGATACTATATCTATAGAGGTTTTCGGTAATACACAAGACTTCTCTCTTGACGATATAGTAATCAAATTTGAGGAAAAACCATTAGCAATTCCACTAAATGAAAATATTTTGGGAAGAACTTTCGATGGACTAGCACGTCCTATTGATAATGGTGGGGAAGTATATGCAGAAAAAACTTACCCAGTTGAAGGGGAACCACTAAACCCAGTTGCCCGTGAGTATCCAAGAGACTTTATCCAAACAGGTATATCAGCTATAGATACTCTAACAACACTAATCCGTGGACAAAAACTTCCTATATTTTCAGGTTACGGTCTTTCCCACAACCAAATAGCAGCACAAATTGTTAGACAAGCAAAGCTAAAAACCGACGAAGACTTTGCCTTTGTATTTGCAGCTATGGGAATCAAAAAAGATGAAGCAATGTTTTTTGAAGATGCCTTCAATAAGGCTG
The DNA here is from genome assembly GCF_000312365.2 of Anaerococcus provencensis. Taxonomy (GTDB): domain Bacteria; phylum Bacillota; class Clostridia; order Tissierellales; family Peptoniphilaceae; genus Anaerococcus; species Anaerococcus provencensis. Next base: position 676,262 of record NZ_HG003686.1, read on the forward strand.
GTGTCCGTGATAAGGTAGTAATGTACCAAAACCTTGCAGATAGCCCAATTATGGAACGTCTTATAGCTCCAAAATGTGCCCTAACTGCCGCAGAATACTTAGCCTATGAAAAGGGATACCATGTTTTGGTAATAATTACAGATATGACTTCATATTCTGAAGCCTTACGTGAGGTTTCATCAATCAGACAAGAAGTTCCATCTCGTAAGGGATATCCAGGTTACCTTTATTCTGACCTTGCAACTCTATATGAAAGAGCTGGTATGATTCGTGGAACAAAGGGATCAGTTACACTTATCCCAATACTAACCATGCCTAATGACGACATTACCCACCCAGTACCTGACCTTACAGGGTATATCACAGAGGGACAGATTGTAATTGATAGAGGTCTATTTAATAAGGGTATCTATCCACCAATTAATGTTCTTCCATCCCTATCCCGTCTGATGAAAGATGGTATTGGTGAGGGCTATACGAGAGCAGACCACGAAGACTTGATGAACCAAATATATGAATCATATTCCCATGTAGGTGAGGTTAGAAATATAGCTCAAATCGTTGGTGAAGATGACCTATCAGATATAGATAAAAAGTATTTGGAATTTGGAGATGAGTTTGAAAAAAGATTCCTATCTCAAGATCCAACTGAAAATAGAGAGCTTGACCAAAGTTTAGACTTAGGCCGGGAAATACTTAAGATATTACCAAGAACAGAACTTCACAGAGTAAGTCCAGAAAACTTGGATAAGTTTATAGGTAATTAATATGGAAATAAAATCAACAGCCCCTACCAAGGCCAATTTGATTGCAGCCAAAGACCAATTATCCTTACTAAACACAGGTCTTGATATCCTAGATAAGTCTAGAAAAGCTCTAATCGGAGCCCATGATTCAAAAATTAAACAAAGAGATGAGCTAAATGATGAGGTAAATGAAACTATAGCTAGAGTAAGCAAAAACTTTAAAAAAGCTATGGTTACCATGGGAGAGGCAAAGCTAAATGACATAGCAAGCCTTCTTCCAGTTGATAATAGTATAATCCTTAAGGAAAGTGAATTTATGCAGACAAAGGTCTATGACATAGATTTCACTCCACAAAAGTTAAGTTTATCATATTCATTTTATGAAACAAATGAAACATTTGACCAAGCTGTACTATCTTTTAATGAGCTTAAAAGCAAAATTTTAAAATTAGCAGAACTTGATACGACTATAAATAACCTTGATAGGCAGATTAAAAAAACAAGTAAAAAAGTAAATTCTCTAGAAAAGGTTCAAATACCAAAACTAGAGGATAGAATAAAGGAAATTTCATCTTTAATCGAAGAAAAAGAGAGAGAAGAATTCTCTAAGACAAAGATGGTTAAAGATAGGAAATTAAAAGAAAACACCGAAGTTTAGAAAACTTACGGTGTTTTAATTTGTCTTTTTTTGGATATTGCAATTTTTGCTGGGTCAATTATCGAAATAACTTCTTCATCTAAGGCATCTGGATCTTTCATTGTTTTTTGCATGGATGCTGATAGGGCAAGGCCAATTTCTGCCAAACAGATTAATTGGAAGGTACCACCAGATGATAAGAAAGGTAGGGGAATCCCTGTTACAGGCATTAGTCCAATAGTCATTCCAATGTTTTCAAAAATGTGGATAAAGAGCATGGCTGCTATACCAGTTACTAAAATACTTATGAAAGTATTTTGAGAATTCTTAGCTATAGCTACTAATCTTAAGATTACAATAGCAAAGAGAATAATTAGTATAATTGCACCTAGAAAACCCATTTCTTCAGCAAGAACTGAAAAAATAAAGTCTGTTTCCTTTTCAGGTATATAACCGTATTGGGATTGCGTCCCTTTCATATAGCCTCTGCCATTAAACATACCAGATCCTATGGCTATCATTCCTTGCTGTTGTTGCCAGTTTGAACCTGATGTATCTCTAGAGGGGTTTAGGAAGTTTTCTATCCTATCAGCCCTGTAACCAGAAAGGTTTGTCAAAACTATAAAACCAGCTGTAAGGCCAATAGCTGCAAAAATCAATATCCATTTCCAAGAAATACCTGCAATAAAGAGCATAGCTGCAATGAAGAAAATATAAACCATAGCTGTACCAAAGTCTGGCTGTAAGAGTATCAAAGTAATAGGTAGTCCTACAAAAGCTAAGGTAATTACTAATCTTTTTACTTCGTTGATAGTAAGTTTATATTTATCAAGGTAGGCTGCAAAGGAAAATATCAATAGTATTTTTACAATCTCAGATGGTTGTATAGAAAATGATCCTATATAGACCCAAGATTTAGCACCCCATTCATCAAGTCCTCTACCAAATATTAAAGTAATAATTAGCAAAAAAATGGAAAGTCCATAGACCGCCCACAAGGATTTTTTAATAACATCTAAATCCATGGTACATATTAAGGCTATGGCCATAAAACCTATAACAGTCGATCCTATTTGTGTCTTTATAGCTGAAAGATCACCACCATAAGCAGAATATAATACAACCAAGCCATAGACACAAAGAGCTAAGGTTGCCAGTAATAATAATATATCTAAATCTTTTAGATTTTTCTTTTTCAAATTAAACATTAAATCACTCCATATCTAAGTAAACATTATACCACGCTTATAGGTTTTTATAAATATGCCAGATAATTAAAGAAAAGTATAATTAATATAAAGGTTAAGGTGATATTATTTTAGAGAAAAAAGAAATAAAAGAAGTTTTAGATATTCTAGATAGGCTTTACCCAGATACTTCTAATCAATTTTTAAATTTTACAACACCTTTCGAAGCTCTCATTGCTACAATGCTTTCAGCACAGACTACTGATATTAGAGTAAATAGTGTTACAAGTGAGCTTTTTAAAGTTGCAAACAGGCCAGAAGATTTTTGTAAAATGGATATCAAAGAGATTGAAGATTGGATTAAAACTGTTGGAATATATAAAAATAAGGCAAAAAATATTAAAAAAACAAGTGAAATTTTGGTTAAAGATTACAATAGTCAAGTTCCAAATAAAAAAAGTGAACTTATAAAATTACCAGGTGTAGGTAACAAGACTGCCAATGTAGTTTTGGCCAATGCCTTTGATATACCAGCTTTTCCTGTAGATACTCATGTTTTTAGACTTTCAAATAGGATAGGAATGGCTGATGCCAATAATGTAGAGAAAACAGAGAAAGATCTAGAAAGAAATGTTCCAAGAGAAAAGTGGAATATAACCCACAAAAAGTTAATTTTACATGGGAGAAAAGTGTGTAAGGCTAGGAAACCTCTTTGTGAAACTTGTGATCTTAATAAACTTTGCTTATATTATAGGAGTTTGAATGATTAAATTATTTGCGATAGATATGGATGGGACACTCTTAAATAGCCATGGCAAGCTTAGCCCAGCTACAAAAGAAGCCCTACAAAGATTAAATCAGAGTGGAGTAAAGTCAGTGCTTTGTTCGGGAAGGGTAGCAACATCAATCGAGTATTTTAATGGGCTACTTGAACTTGACAACCCAGTTATAGCTAACAATGGAGCCATAGTAAAGATAAATAAAGAAAAGGTCTTATTTGCCCACCCGCTAGAAGACCAACATTTAAAGGAGCTAATAGATTTTTGTACAGAACATAATTGCATATATCATTTTTATGATGAGGATACCTTTTATTCAAATCGCTTAAACCAAAAAGGTATTAACCATCTTTTGATAGATAATGATTATGGTATGAATGTCCAATGCTATTTAAATATTTCTGAAGATCCTTACAAAAGGCTAAAGGAAAGAAATAAAAATGCCTATAAAATCCTTGTCGGCAATCTTAAATATCATCCTTATGGAGAAGATAAGATCGTAGAGATTTTCAATGATAGATTTGGCAAAGATCTTTATATTACTTCGTCAGGAATGAGCAGTATAGAGATTATGGAAATGGGTGTAAATAAATGGACTGGGATCTTAGAGTTGGCAGACTTTTTGGGTATAAGTAAGGAAGAAATTGCTGCAATCGGTGATTCCCACAATGATACTCCTATGATTCAAGGTGCAGAACTTTCATTTGCTATGGAAAATGCTAACCAAGCCTTGAAAGATTTAGCTAAATATACTGTATCTGATAATAATAGTTCAGGAATTGCCGATGCGGTTGATAGAATCTTAGCATATAATAAGGAAAATCCAAGTGTTTAATATAGTACTTTTAGCTCCAGAATACCCTGGAAATGTCGGAAACATTGGTAGAACTTGTGTCCTTACTAAATCAAGGTTACATTTGGTAAGACCCTTCAAATTTGACTTATCTGATAAATCATTAAAAAAAGCAGGAATCGACTATTGGGACAAAGTAGATTTGACCATACACGATTCTATAGAAGAATTTTTGGAATTTATAAAGGATAAAAATTTCTACTTAGTGGAAACAGGAACGGATAAAGTTTATTCTGATGTAGAATTTAAAGACGGAGATTATCTAATTTTTGGAAGGGAAAGAGAAGGAATTGATAATGATATATTAGATAGATATTACCAAAAGATAATCACTATACCTATGACAAAAGAGATAGATAGGTCTCTTAATCTAGCAAATTCGGTATCAATTGTCCTATATGAGGCACTTAGACAAAATAAATTTAACTTTTAGGAGATGATAATATGTATGATGTAATAATATTAGGAGCAGGTCCAGCAGGACTTACAGCAGGACTTTATGCAGGTAGATCCAAACTTAATACTTTGATTATAGAAAAGGCTATACCAGGTGGACAAATTGCTACCACAGCCTTTGTAGAAAACTATCCAGGTTCTATAGAAGAAGCTTCAGGAATGTGTCTTTCAGACAGGATGTATGAGCAGGCAAAGGAATTTTGTGAATTTAAAACTGCAAATGTCACAAAAGTAGAGCTTGAAGACAAGGTTAAAAAAATCTACACAGAAGATGGTGAAGTGATTGAAGCTAAGGTAGTAATAATTTCTACTGGTGCTAGCCACAGGAAACTTGGAGCCAAGGGAGAAGATGAATTTGCCAATAGGGGTGTATCTTATTGTGCGACTTGCGATGGACCATTTTTTACTGGACTTGATATATTTGTAGTAGGTGGTGGAGATAGCGCCCTAGAAGAAGCCCTATACTTAACCAAGTTTGCCAAATCTGTAAGTATTATCCATAGACGTGACGAATTTAGAGCAAGTCAAGTAGTAGTAGATAAGGTAAAAGCAAATGATAAAATAAAACTTGTCCTAGACTCTGTTGTAAATGAAATTAAGGGTGAAAAGGATGCCACATCTGTTATTGTAGAAAATGTTAAAACTCATGAAATTTCTGAACTAAAAAGTGAGGATAATGGTCCAATTGGGGTATTTATATTTGTAGGGTACATTCCACAAACAGATATATTCGAAGGTATTATTGATTTGGATCATGGTTATATAAAAACTGATGACGATATGAAAACTGAAATCGAAGGTGTTTTTGCAATCGGTGATACTAGAGTCAAGAGTGTACGCCAGATGGTTACAGCAGCAGGTGATGGATGTATAGCAGCAGTGGTGGCAAATAGGTATTTGGAAGGTCAAGTTTGGTAATAGTTTATTTAGGAAAACTATTACCTAGTTATATGACCTTGACAAAATCCTAACACATAGTTAAGTATTATTATAGAAACAGAAAACTTATAGGAGGAATAATGACAACTAAAGTAGCAATTAATGGATTTGGTAGAATCGGACGTTTAACACTAAGAAGAATAGCAAAAGTAGAAGATGATATCGAAGTAGTAGCTATCAACGACCTTATTGACAAACACGGTCTTGCTTATGCTTTCAAATATGATACAGCACAAGGAAGATTTGATGGTGATTTTGAAGAAACAGAAGATGGTTTCAAAGTAAATGGTAGAGAAATCAAAATCTTTGCTGAAAGAAACCCAGAAGACCTACCATGGGGTGAACTAGGAGTAGATGTTGTTCTTGAATGTACAGGATTCTTTACAGAAAAAGAAAAAGCAGAAGCTCACATCAAAGCTGGTGCTAAAAAAGTTCTTATCTCAGCTCCTGGTAAAGGTGACATGAAAACTATCGTTTACGGTGTAAACCACGAAATACTTGATGGTTCAGAAACAGTTGTTTCAGCAGCAAGCTGTACAACAAACTGCCTTGCACCAATGGTAAATGTACTAGTAAAAGAATTTGGATTTGTTACAGGACAAATGTCAACAATCCACGCATACACAGCAACACAAGCTATCCAAGATACTCCAGCAACTAAAAAAGACCTTAGAGGTGGACGTGCAGCTGCACAAAATACAATCCCAGCTTCAACAGGTGCTGCTAAAGCAGTAGGTAAAGTGTTACCAGAAGTTGAAGGTAAAATCGACGGTACAGCTCTAAGAGTTCCTACAATTACTGGATCTGTTACAGAACTTTACTCAATCCTTGAGAAAAAAGTTACAGTAGAAGAAGTTAATGAAGCTATGAAAAAATACTCATCTGATGCATTTGCTTATGAAACTGAAGATGTTGTATCTAGCGATATAATCGGATACCCAGCAGGATCTGTTTTCGATTCACAACTTACAAAAGTTGTTGAAAATGGCGATACACAAATCGTAAAAACAGTAGCTTGGTATGATAACGAAGCAGGTTACGTATCTAACCTTGTAAGAACACTTGATTATTTAGCTAAACTTTAAGAGATAGTATAGGGGCGGAGATATTTATCTCTTGCCCCTTTATTTATGAGGTGAATTATGAACAAAAAGACTGTAAAAGATTTAGATGTTAAAGGAAAAAAAGTACTAGTTAGAGTTGATTTTAACGTTCCTCTTTCAAAAGAAAACAAGGGCGAAATTGCTGATGATACAAGAATTAAGGCGGCTCTTCCTACTATTGACTACCTATTAGAAAATGATGCTAAGGTTATCTTGATGAGCCACTTAGGTAGACCAAAGGGAGAAGCAAATCCTGAATTTGACTTAAAGCCAGTTGCTGAATGGTTAGAAAACCACTACGGTGACAAATTCCACTTTTTACCAAGTCCTGAAGTAGTAGATGATAAGGTTATAGAAGAAGTAGAAAATCTTAAAGAAGGTGAACTTGCTCTACTAGAAAATACCAGATATGTAGGTGGAGAAACAAAGAATGATGAAGAGTTCTCAAAGAAATTAGCTTCTCTTGCTGATCTTTATGTAAATGATGCCTTTGGTACTAGCCATAGAGCACACTCATCAAATGTAGGAGTTGCAAGCATTCTACCTTCAGCAGTAGGATTCTTGATTGAAAAAGAAATTGATGTTATGGGCAAGGCTTTGGAGGATCCAGAAAAACCATTTGTATCAATCCTTGGTGGTGCAAAGGTATCTGATAAGATTGGTGTAATTGAAAACTTACTAACAAAAGTTGACACTATCCTTATCGGTGGCGGCATGGCTTACACCTTTCTAAAAGCACAAGGCAAGGAAATCGGCAAGTCCCTTCTAGAAGAAGACAAGATGGATCTTTCCCTTGAATTACTAGAAAGAGCTAAGGAAAATGGAGTAGAAATCCTACTTCCAGTTGACGTAGTAATTGCAGATGAAATCGCTCCTGGAGTAGAAACTCAAATAGTTGATATAGATAGCATTCCAGCTGACAAAGAAGCTCTAGATATCGGACCAAAGACAGCAGAATTATTTGCTGAAAAAATCAAAGCAGCAAAAACAGTTGTTTGGAATGGACCAATGGGAGTATTTGAAATCAAAGAATTCTCAAATGGTACCAATGAAGTTGCAAAGGCACTAGCTGAAGCTGATGCTACAACAATAGTAGGTGGTGGAGACTCTGCTCTTGCTATTGAAATGGCAGGCCTAAAGGATAAAATTACCCACGTTTCTACAGGTGGTGGAGCAAGCTTAGAATTCCTAGAAGGAAAAGACCTACCAGGTATTTCTGCAATAGAAGATAAATAAGGAGATATAATGCGTAAACCAGTAATCGTTGGAAATTGGAAGATGAACAAAACTGTTACAGAAGCTAAAGAACTACTAGAGGCTATTAAAAGCACAGAACTTGATAGCGAAGTAGAAGCAGGAGTTTGTGTACCAGCAATAGATTTATGTGCAGCATCCAAAGTATTAGAAGGAGCTGACATTAAATTCGGTGGCCAAAATATGTACTTTGAAGAGTCAGGAGCATTTACAGGAGAGATTTCTCCACTAATGCTAAATGATATTAAGGCTGACTATGTAATATTGGGTCACTCTGAACGTCGTGACATCTTTGGTGAATGCGATGAACTAATCAATAAAAAAGTTTTATCTGCATTTGAACATGGCCTTACACCAATTCTTTGCTGTGGTGAATCTCTAGAAGAAAGAGAAGCTAACAAGCAAGAAGAAAAGGTAAAATCCCAAATCGAAGCTGACCTTAAAGATGTAAGCGAAGATGATGTTAAGAAATTAATCATAGCTTATGAACCAATTTGGGCAATAGGAACTGGAAAAACAGCTTCAGCTGAAGATGCAGAAGCAATGTGTGCTTACATTAGAAACTTAGTTGCTGATTTATATTCTAAAGAAGCAGCAGAAGCAGTACGTATCCAATACGGTGGATCTGTAAAACCAGCAAATGTTAAGGAACTAATGGCAAAAGAAAATATTGACGGTGCTCTAGTAGGTGGAGCAAGCCTTAAAGCAGAAGACTTTGCTGCTCTAGTAAATCATAGAAAATAATTAATAAAAGGAGATATATAAATGAGCTTAATTACAAGTGTATATGCAAGACAAATCTTAGACTCAAGAGGAAATCCAACAGTAGAAGTTGAAGTAGAAACAGAACTTGGCGGTTTTGGCCGTGCTGCAGTACCAAGTGGTGCATCAACAGGTGAATGGGAAGCTGTAGAACTTCGTGATGGAGATGATAGCTACTACCTAGGCAAATCTGTTCAACAAGCTGTAGAAAATGTAAATGAAAAAATTGCTGATGAACTAGTATTTGTTTATGATGTAACTGATCAAGTTGGTATTGACCAAGCTATGATTGAACTAGATGGAACAAAAAACAAGGGAAATCTTGGAGCAAATGCTATCCTTGGTGTATCTCTTGCAGTAGCAAAAGCAGCAGCAGATGAATCTGGACTTCCACTATATGCATACCTTGGTGGACCAAATGCAAAACTTCTTCCAACACCAATGATGAACATTCTAAATGGTGGGGAACACGCTGATAACTCAGTAGATATCCAAGAATTTATGATTTTCCCACTAGGTGCTGATACATTCTCACATGCCCTACAAATGGGTGCAGAAGTATTCCACAACCTTAAAAAAGTACTAAAAGATAAGGGTTACAACACAGCAGTTGGTGATGAAGGTGGATTCGCTCCAAACCTTAAATCAAACGAAGAAGCTCTACAAATTATCGTAGAAGCTATAGAAACAGCAGGCTATGTTCCAGGTAAAGATGTATTCATAGCTATGGACTGTGCTTCAAGTGAATTCTACAACAAAGAAGATGGTAAATACCACCTAGAAGGTGAAGGAACAGTTTACTCAGAAGATGAAATGATTGATTGGCTAGAAAGTCTAGTAGAAAAATATCCAATCGTATCTATCGAAGACGGTCTAGATGAAAATGACTGGGAAGGTTGGGCAAAACTTACAGAAAGACTTGGCAACAAAGTTCAACTAGTAGGTGATGACCTATTTGTAACAAATACTGAAAAACTTGAAAAAGGTATCAAAGAAAATGTTGCAAACTCAATCCTAATCAAAGTAAACCAAATCGGTTCCCTAACAGAAACACTAAATGCTATCGAAATGGCAAAACAAGCTGGATATACAGCAGTAGTTTCTCACAGATCTGGTGAAACTGAAGACGTTACAATTGCTGACCTTGTAGTAGCTGTAAATGCTGGACAAATCAAAACAGGTGCACCTTCAAGAACAGACCGTGTTGCAAAATACAACCAATTATTAAGAATTGAAGATGAACTTTGGACAAATGCTGAATTTAAAGGCCTAAAAGCATTTTATAATCTAAAAGATAGATTCAACGACTAATAAAAATCAGAAAAGCGGGGGTGACCCCGTTTTTTCTTTATAATAAAATATTTCGGGTATTATATTAATAACTTAGTCTATATAAATTGCGTAAGATGCCTAATAGTGGTATACTATGAAAAGATGAAATCGGAGGTGTCTTAATGGAAAACTTTTTAGCAGTTGTTTTGATGATTGCATCGCTAATAGTTATAGTAGCTGTAACAATGCAAGATCCAAAAACTGATGGTTTGGGAACACTAGCTGGCCAAGAAACTAACGTTTTTGGTAGAAGTGCTCACAAAACAAAAAACGAAATGTTAGATAAAGTAGTTGTTGCTGGTGGAGTTTTACTTTTCCTAGCAAGTATAATATTTCTAATAGTAATGTAGGGGCTAAGGATAGGAAAGCTATCTAGCCTCTTTTTTTATAGTTATAAAAAGAAACGAGTTAATAATGAATTTAAGAGACCTTATTTTAAACATAGTTTATGATGAAGATTACAATCCAATTACAACAAAAGAATTGGCTTCCTATTTGAAAGCTGATAAGTACACCAAAGGCGTGATTTATGATGAAGTTAAAAAACTTGAAAAAGATAATAAAATTCATATCAGCCACAAAAAGAGAATCATGCCTATAAGTGATGAAGAACTATCATTAATAGGAACAATTTCCCTTGCCCAAGGAGGCTATGGATTTTTCATATCAGAAAATAAAGATATGAATGATGTGTTTATATCAAAAGACAATTTAGGAGATGCCTTTGATGGTGATAAAGTCAAAATCGAGATAACAAAAGAAGCATCGAAGGGTAAAAATGCCGAAGGACGAGTTCTTGAAATTATAGAACGAGGCAAAACTAAGATTGTGGGTACATTTCAGGAATCCAAGGGATTTGGCTTTGTAGTAGCTGATAATAAGGCTATAGGCAAAGATATCTATATAGAAAAGAAATATACTAAAAAGGCCAAGAACAAAGATAAGGTTATAGCTGAAATTATAAATTTCCCCAAAAAAGGTAATCCTGAGGGAAGAATTGTCGATATTATAGGCCACAAAAATGACAAAAATGTCGATATTTATTCCATAGTTGCCCAACATGGAATCCCATATCAATTTTCCAAAGATACAAAGAAGGAAGTTTTATACTTAGATACAGAAGTTAAGGAAGAAGATACTAGAGCTGGAGAAGACTTTAGAGACCTTTTTACAGTTACCATAGATGGTAGAGATTCTAAAGACTTTGATGATGCGATTTCCATTGACAAAAATGGAGAAAATTACGACCTATATGTTCATATAGCTGATGTAGCTCATTATGTGAAAGGGGGAAGCGCTATAGATAAAGATGCCTATGATAGGGGTAACTCTACTTACCTATATAATGTTGTAATACCAATGCTTCCAGTTGAACTATCAAATGGTATATGTTCACTAAATCCAAATGTAGATAGGCTTAGCATAAGTCTTAAGATGACTATAGATCGTAAGGGAAATGTAATTGCAAATGACTTTTACGAGTCTGTAATAAATTCTGATTACAGGCTAGTTTATGATGACGTCAATGCATTTTTGGATGATGGAGATGATGGAGTTTACAATGATGATTACCTAAAGGAGAAACTATCACTATTTGATGAACTTCACAAAATTTTAAGGCAAAAAAGAGAAGATAGGGGAGCAATAGACTTTAACTTTAGGGAAAGTCAAATTGATACAACAGATGATGGTAAAGTTTTAAATATCTCTGTCCATGAGCGTGGCACTGGCAATAAAATGATAGAAGAATTCATGCTAGTTGCCAATGAAACAGTTGCCACTCTATTTGGCTATATGGATTTTCCATTTATCTATAGGGTTCACGAAAAGCCATCCCAGGAAAAACTGGACAATTTCAAACGTGCATTAAACACTATGGGCTACAATATTAGGGGAAGCGAACTTCACCCTAAAGATTTTCAAAAAATACTAGAAGATGTTAAGGGTGAAGATGAGGAGAGCATTATAAATCTTTTGATGCTAAGGACCATGCAAAAGGCCAAATACAGCAAGAAAAGAGATATACACTTTGGTCTTTCTACTGAGTTTTATACACACTTCACAAGCCCAATCCGTAGATATCCAGATTTGATTGTCCATAGACTTTTAAAAACTTATATCAAAAATAAATTAAACAAATTTAACCAAGCAAGCTTAGAAAATAGCCTAGATAATTCTAGTGAGCATCTATCTATGACTGAACGCAGAAGCGAAGACGCCGAGAGAGAGGTGGAAGATTTGATGAAATGTAAGTATATGAGAAGATTTATAGGCGATGAGTTTGAGGGAAATATAAGTTCTATCACAGATTTTGGAATCTTTGTAGAGCTTGATAATACGGTTGAGGGCTTGTTTATGTATAAGTTCTCAGATGACCACTTTGAATATATTGAAGATAGCCTAAAAGCATTTAATACAGCAAACAAGAAATTCTATTCCATAGGGGATAGGGTTAAGATAGAAGTAAGAGATGTTGATATTTACCAAAAAAATATCGACTTTGATTTATTGGAGGAAGATGAAACAGTTAGCGAACAATAAAAAGGCCTTTCACGATTATTTTATAGAAAAAAATATGAAGCAGGCATTGAACTTAAGGGTGATGAAGTAAAAAGCATCAAGCAGGGCAAGGTTAGTATAAAGGAAAGCTTTATTGGCGATAAAAATGGTGAGATTTATATCTACGGCATGCATGTAACTCCGTTCACTGAAGCTTATGATAAAAAAATCGATCCAACTAGGACTAGAAAACTTTTGCTTCACAGAAAAGAAATAAGCACCCTGATTGGAAAGAAAAGTCAAGCTGGTTTTACCATAGTTCCACTTTCAATCTATGAGAAAAATGGCCTGGTAAAAATAGAAATCGCCCTAGCCAAGGGTAAAAAATTATATGACAAGCGTGAAAGTTTAAAGAAAAAAGATGATAAAAGAAGAATTGAAAGGGCTTTGAAAAACTATTAAATAGTATGGCTGAAATATAACTAATTATTAATGAAAATTTCTAATATCTATAATGCTTTTGCACACTAATAGTTGACAAAATTAATGACTGTGCAAAAATATTAACAGGAGGATGTTATGAAAAAAAATATTTTAGCATTAGCAATATGCTTTTGTGGAGTTTTATTATTTGCATCTTGTGCAAATTCCAATGAAAGTGAAGAAAAAGAAGTTAAAGAACAGACTAAAGTTGAGCAAAGTGAAAGTGATTTGATAGTTTTTGCTGCGGCATCAATGACAGAATCTCTAAACGAACTTAAGGATGTATTTGAAGAAGAAAATCCAGATATTAAGCTTTCCTTTAATTTTGATTCATCAGGAACTTTAAAGACTCAGATAGAAGAAGGTGCAGATTGTGATGTATTTATTTCAGCTGCCAAGAAACAAATGGATGAACTTGAAGGCCTTGATGAGGGAAAAGAATCACTAATTGATAGCGGATCGAGGTTTGATCTTTTAGAAAATGAAGTGATCCTTGCAGTTAAGGAAGACTCAGATAAAGATATTTCATCTTTTGAAGACTTGAACACCGAAAAAGTAACAAGCATTGCCCTTGGAAACTCTGATGTACCTGTTGGCCAATATTCTGAAGAATTGCTAAATAACCTAGGTATATGGGAAGCTATACAAGACAAGGTAACTTTTGGATCAAATGTAAAAGAAGTCACTACATGGGTAAGCGAAGGCGCTGTTGATTGTGGAATAATTTATTCTACTGATGCAAACACAGCAGGGCTAAAGATAGTAGATAGAGCTGATTCTTCGAAATTTGAAAATAAGATTATATATCCAGCTGCCCTTACAATAAATAGCAAGAATAAAGAAGCTGGAGAAAAATTCCTGGAATCTTTAAAAAGTGATAAGGCTCAAGAAGTTTTTGAGAAATATGGATTTAAGAAAGCAATGTAGGTAGGATGTGGATTTATTTCCCTTATACAATTCGATAAGAATTGCAATAATTTCGACAATTTTAACATTTTTTATAGGGGTTTTCTTGGCTTATCAGATTAAGAAACTACCAAATGAAGCAAAAGGGGTCTTGGACGTTATACTTACCTTGTCCCTTGTTTTGCCTCCAACGGTTATAGGATTTTTTCTACTAAAAGTTCTGGGACCAAATAGCTTTATTGGCCAAACATTTGCAAGCATCCCTTTAGTCATGAGATGGTATTCGGCTATATTTGCATGTGTTATTGTATCTTTTCCGCTAATGTATAGGACTAGCCGTGCAGCTTTTGAAAACTTTGATGAAAATATTATCTTTGCTGGGAAAACTCTCGGAAAGTCAAATACATGGATTTTTTGGAGGCTAATTATTCCAAATTCAAAAAACGAAATTTTATCAGGACTAATTTTAGCTTTTTCCAGATCCTTGGGCGAATATGGAGCAACAAGCATGATAGCAGGCTACATACCCAACAAAACAGCAACTATTTCTACGACGATTTACCAATTTTGGAGAATAGGCAATGATAGCTTGGCTTATAGATGGGCTATTATTAATATCATAATTTCATTTATTGTTCTATTTGCACTTAATATGTTTGAAAAGAATAGGGTCAAATGATGTTAATCTGTAAGATAAAAAAAGAATTTAAAAATTTTAGTTTAGATGTGGATTTTTCAATGGATGAAAATCATCTTGGATTCTTGGGTCCTTCTGGTTCTGGTAAATCAGTGACACTAAAGTGTATTGCAGGTCTTATAACTCCGGATTCGGGACAAATTATATTGGATGACAAAATTCTTTTTGATTCAAGTAAAAATATAAATATAAGGTCTCAGGATAGGAAAATTGGGTATCTTTTCCAGGATTATGCCTTATTTCCAAATTTTACGGTGGAAGAAAATATTAAACTTGCTATGAGGACGGACAAAGACAAAGATATATCAAATTATTTAAGAGAAATGCATATCTATCATATAAAAAATAAGTATCCAAACGAAATATCTGGTGGAGAAAAACAAAGGACAGCCCTTTGTAGGATTCTTCTCAACAAACCAGATATTTTGTTATTAGATGAGCCTTTTTCAGCTCTGGATGCCTATATAAAACATTCTGTAGAAGAAGAGGTAATGAGAATTATTGACAAAAGTAAATTAAGGACAATCCTAGTTAGCCACGACAAGGATGAAGTTTACAGGATGTGCGATAGTATTATTAGCATAGCTAATGGCAAAACTTATATTAAAAAAGAAAAGAATGACTTTTTTAAGAATCCAAAAACTCTTACCGAAGCTAAACTAATTGGTATAAGAAATTTCTCTAGTATTGAGCTTACGACTAATGGCAATCTTCATGCTACAAATTGGGGCATAGACTTCAATAAAAGAGGAGATTTTGATAAGAAAATTCTAGCTATTTCAGAAAATGCTTTTACTATTTCAAATTACCCTACAGATAGTAATTCATTTATTTTGGATAAGTATAGTATTTTAGAAAATATCGATTCTTTGACTATTGTTTTTAATAAAGATAGAGAAAAGTTTACTGATTTAAGAATTAAACTAGCAAAAGATGATTATTATAAATTAGATAAGAATAAAATCTATGCAAATATTGATCAAAAAGATTTAATATTTGTAGAAGATAGGTGATATTATGAAAGATCAATTTAACAGAGAAATTTCATATCTGAGAATATCTGTGACAGATAGGTGCAATTTTCGCTGCAAGTATTGCATGGGTGAAGATGGTATAGATCTTTTATCTCATGAAGATATATTGTCATTTGAAGAAATCCTAGAAATCGTTGATATAATGACGGACCTTGGCATAAAAAAGGTTAGAATCACAGGTGGAGAGCCTTTTGCAAGACGTGGTGTCATGGATTTGATAGAAAAAATAGCTAGAATTGATGCCATAGAAGATATTGGAATTACAACGAATGCTTCTCTTATTTTTGATAAACTGGATAGGCTAAAAGAAATAGGGGTAAATAGACTAAATATAAGTCTAGATACTCTAAATTCTGATAAATTTAAAGAAATCACCAGACGTGATGGCTTTGATCAAACCATTAAAGCAATCAAAAAAGCTATAGATCTAGGATTTAAGATAAAAATTAATACAGTCTTGATAAAGGGATTTAATGATGATGAGATAGATGATTTTATAAATTTGACTAAAAATAATGATATTGAAGTGAGATTTATAGAACTTATGCCGATAGGCAAGGCTATTAAGTTTGATAGGGTCAACTTTAAAAATAATCTTGATATTTTAGAGGGATATTCATATGAAGATCTTGGATATTCTGGTGTCGCAAGGATTTATAAAATAGATGGCCATAAGGGTAAAGTTGGACTTATCTCAGCTTTGAGCAGAGAATTTTGTGCTGATTGCAATAAAATTAGACTTACTTCAGATGGTAAACTCAAGGCCTGCCTGCACTCTGCAGAGGAAATTAAACTCAAAGGCCTATCAATTGAGGAAAAAAGAAAGACTATCATAGATTCAATATATAATAAACCAAAGAGCCATAAGCTTAATGAAACTGGTTCAGATTCAAAGAGATCTATGAATTCTATTGGAGGATAAATGGATAAATTTTCACATTTAGATGATAAGGGCAAAGCAAAGATGGTGGATGTCTCAGAAAAGAGATCTACAGATAGGCTTGCTACTGCCTATGGCAAAGTATTGTTGAATAAAAAGACCTATGACATGGTAAAAAACTCTGAGATTGAAAAGGGAGATGTCTTGACTGTGGCAAAAGTTGCAGGAATTATGGCGGCAAAAAATACAGCAAATACTATCCCAATGTGCCATCCTATAAACCTGACATCAATAGATATAGAATTTGATATGGACGATGAAAAGTGTGCCATAGAAATACTTGTTACTTGTAAATTAAATGCAAAAACAGGAGTTGAAATGGAAGCTCTCCATGCAGTATCTGTCGCAGCATTAACAATTTATGATATGTGCAAGGCTGTCCAGAAAGATATTACTATTACAGACATAAGATTACTTAGGAAAACAGGCGGGAAGAGTGGAGCATACACAAATGAGAGTTATTTCAGTTAATATAAGTGAGAAGAAGGGTACTATCAAGACGCCAGTAGAAAGAATAGAGCTAAAGATTAACCATGGCATAGTTGGTGATGCTCACGCTGGAAACTGGCATAGGCAGGTTTCTCTTTTGGCAGAAGAGTCTTTAGAAAAAATGCAGGCTAAAATACCTAGCCTAAAGCCAGGAGATTTTGCGGAAAATATTATGACAGAGGGCATTAATCTCCACCATCTTCCTATAGGAACAATTTTAAAAATAGGAGAATGTGAGTTTGAAGTAACTCAAATTGGCAAAGAATGCCATAAGGGCTGTGAGATTAGAAATATTACAGGAGAGTGCATAATGCCAACAGAGGGGATTTTTGCCATTGTCAAAAAAGAAGGCTTTATCCATCCTGGAGATGAAATTGAGGTAGCAAACAATGATTAAGAAAATTAAAGTAGAAGATGCTATTGGTCAACCACTACTACACGATATAACAGCCATAATGGAAGATGGTTTTAAGGGTGTCAAATTTAAACGTGGTCATATAATTGAAGATTCTGACATAGAGGCATTAAAAAATATAGGCAAGGACCATATTTATGTTGGTGAGCTTGAAGCAGACCAGGTCCACGAAGAAGATGCAGTCCTTGAAATTAAAAATCTTCTAACTAATGAAAATATTAATGTATCCGATGTAAGTGAGGGTAAAATTAGCTTATCAAGCAAAATTGATGGACTTTTTGTAATTAATCGCGACTTGCTTAGAAAAATCAATACAATCGGTGACTATACCATAGCCTGTAAGAAATCATATATTAGAGTTAATGCTGGTGATAAGCTTGCAGGTGTGCGCATAGTGCCACTTTGGACCGAAAAAATTCAGCTAGATCAAGCTAAAGCAATATTAGAAAATGAAGGGCCGATATTTGAAGTAAAGGAATTTAAAAATTTAAAAGTAGGATGTATAATCACGGGAGATGAAGTCTACTATGGTAGAATCAAGGATGCTTTTAAGCCGGTTCTAACAGAAAAACTTGGACATTTTGAAAGCCAAGTAATTGATTTTATATTTCTTCCTGACGATGAAGATAAGTTAGTAGAAACTTACAAGAAATTTAAAAATTCTGGTGCAGATCTTGTCATTTTCACTGGTGGTATGAGTGTCGATCCTGACGATATAACCCCAAGAGCAATTAGAAAAACTGGAGCAGAAATTATAGTCCAAGGCATACCAATGCAACCGGGCAATATGTTAATGGTTGCAAGAGATGATAATACTTATCTTATGGGTGTACCAGGAGCTAGCATCCACAGCAAGGTTACAAGCTTTGATTACTTCTTGCCAAGGGTCTTTGCTGGTCTAGACCTTAAAAAAGAAGACTTCATAGAAATGGCTGAGGGGGGACTTTTATGAAGTTTACAGCAGGAGTATTAACTACATCAGATAGGGCAAGTGCTGGGATTTATGAAGATAAGAGTGGCAAAGTCCTTATAAAACTTCTAGAAGAAATGGATTTTGAAGTTAAATTTTATGAAGTTATAGCAGATGATTTCGATTTGATTAAAGAAAAATTACTAGAATACTCGGATCAAAATATAAATCTTATCCTAACTACAGGAGGTACAGGACTAGCAAAAAGAGATGTTACAGTTGATGCTACTCTTGCAGTTATTGAAAAACAAGTACCTGGTTTTAGCGAAGCTATGAGGGTAGAGGGCAGCAAAATAACTCCCTTTGCTTATTTATCAAGATCAGTTTCTGGCATAAGAAAAAATAGTCTTATTATAAATTTTCCTGGTTCTAGTAAAGCTTGTGAGGAAAACTTTGAAATAATAAGACCATTTTTAATCCACGCTCTTGAAACTATTAATGGCATAAGCAATCATTAGTTTTCTTGGTTTATTAGTTTATTTATCTTTTCTATAGATTCATCGGTGATGGTAGTTGTCCAATTTTGCTGTAAAGCTTCTAGAGCCTCATCTAGCTTTCTTTCTTTAATAGCTTCTATCATCACCAAGTGTTCGTTGTAAGTTGATGGTTCTTTGTGACTATCCTTTGCCATATAAAAGCATATTTCAAATCTTTTAAGTCTATTTTTTAATTTATCGACTATTGGTTTTATCTCTTTATTATCTGATAGTCCTATGATTTTGTCGTGAAATTCATTGTCTAGGTCAATTACTTTTAGTATATTACCATTCATATGTTCAGTTTTTATTTTTTCGTTAATTTTAATCAAATCATTTATAAAAGCATCGTCAATTTTATCAAAATTATTCTTTAAGGCGTATTTTTCTAAGCCTGCTACAAGCTCGTAAATATCTTTCAATCTATCGACTCTTATAGGAGCAACCATAGTCCATTGGTTGGCCTTCGTTACAACCAAGTCCTCATTTTCTAACATTAGAATTGCTTCTCTTACAGGAGTTCTAGAAATACCCAACTCTTTTGATAGATCAGAAATCTTTAGCTGAGTGTAGGGTTTTAGTGTCCCATTTATTATTTGTTCATGTAAGATATTATATGCTTGGTCTTTTACAAATGTTCTTTTAATCTTGTTGTTTACTTTATTTTCCATAAGGCTAATATACCTTTCTACTTTATTTTCACAATTATGAAAGCGTTTAAATTTTTTATTTGACAATGTAGTTTATTGCAATTATAATATAAGTGATATATCACATACTACCTATTCATTATGACTTAAAATCTATAGATTTCAATTTATAATATAAGTTTTGATGGATATATCAATAATAGTTAGAAAGGATGTAATTTTGGTAGAGACATATAACATAGTATTAAATGATATCTCTAAAAGAGATAAGGCTTCGTTAGATTTTATAAACGAAGAAGTTGTAAATACAGCACAAAAATTTCATGAAAGTTTTCCTGACTATGAAGTGACACCTTTAGTCAGACTTAGTAATTTAGCTAAGCAATTTGGTGTTAAGGATATATTCGTTAAAGACGAATCCTATAGATTTGGCCTAAACGCCTTCAAAGTATTGGGAGGATCTTTTGCGATAGGTAAGTACATAGCTAATAAGCTTGGAATAGACATAGAAGATTTACCTTTTGAGAAAATGATTTCACAAGAGATTAGAAATCAGCTAGATGATGTTACTTTTGTTACAGCTACAGATGGTAACCACGGTAGAGGTGTGGCTTGGACAGCAAATCAGCTTAAACAAAAATGTGTAGTATTGATGCCAGATGGATCTGCACTTGAAAGACGTGATAATATTAGAGCTCTTGGTGCTGAATGTGAAATCATGGAAGGCTTAAACTACGATGCATGTGTTGCCCTTGCTAATAAGAATGCCGAAGAAAAAGGTTGGATTATGGTCCAAGATACAGCATGGGATGGATATGAAGAAATCCCAACATGGATAATCCAAGGTTATGCAACACTAGCAAAAGAAGCAAATGATCAATTACAAGAACTTGGTATTAAGCCAAGCCATATCTTTGCTCAAGCTGGTGTAGGTTCTTTTGCAACAGGCTTGACAGGTTACTTCTCATCAGTTTATGAGGGTGATGAAAAGCCATTTATTACAATTGTTGAACCTGAAAAGGCAAATTGTAATTTCATTACTGCAAAAGCAGATGACGGTAAGATTCACAATGTTACTGGAAAGATGGACACAATTATGGCAGGACTTGCTTGTGGAGAACCAGTAACTATAGGTTGGCCAGTTCTTCATTCTTATGCAAATGCCTTTTTATCAGTACCTGATAAAGCAGCTGCAAGGGGAATGAGAATACTTGGAAATCCACTAAAAGATGATAAGAAAATCATCTCAGGAGAAAGTGGAGCAGCAACAATGGGACCTCTTTCTGAAATCTTACAAAGAGAAGATTTGAAAGAGATCAAAGAACAATTACAACTTGACGAAAACTCAGTGATTCTTCTTGTATCAACAGAGGGTGATACAGACTATGAACACTACAGACGCGTTGTTTGGGATGGTATATATCCAAACGAAGAAGAATACAAATACGAAATTCAAAGATAAAAAGGAGAAATAAATGAGCCAAGATATCAAAAAACTAATTGACGAACTAAAAGAACTAGACCACAAAAACTTATACGGTGATGACTTCTTCCACACATGGGATAAATCACAAGAAGAACTACAAGCCATTTGGAAAGTAGCTGACATCTTAAGAGCTATGAGAGAAGAAAACATATCACCAAAAATATTTGACTCAGGACTAGGCATTTCGCTATTCAGAGATAACTCAACAAGAACAAGATTTTCATTTGCATCAGCTTGTAACTTACTAGGCCTAGAAGTTCAAGATTTCGAAGAAGGCAAAAGTCAAGTTGCTCACGGTGAAACTGTAAAAGAAACAGCAAATATGATTTCGTTTATGGCTGATGTTGTAGGTATCCGTGATGATATGTACATCGGCAAAGGCTACCAATACATGAAAGACTTCTCTGAATACGTACAAGAAGGTTATGATGATGGAGTACTTGAACAAAGACCAACACTTGTAAACTTACAATGTGACATCGACCACCCAACACAAGCTATGGCAGATATGCTTCATGTTATTCACGAATTTGGTGGTATGGAAAATCTAAAAGGCAAAAAAGTTGCTATGACATGGGCTTACTCACCATCATATGGTAAACCACTTTCTGTTCCACAAGGTATCTCTGGCCTATTTACAAGACTAGGTATGGATGTAGTTCTAGCTCACCCAGAAGGATACGAAATAATGCCTGAAGTTGAAGAGATAGCTCGTAAGAACGCTAAAGAATACGGTGGATCTTTCACAGTTACAAATGATATGAAGGAAGCTTTCCAAGATGCTGATATTGTTTATCCAAAATCATGGGCACCATTTGCTGCTATGGAAGAAAGAACAAAACTTTACGGAGAAGGCGACCAAGCTGGTATAGATGAACTAGAACAAAGACTACTAAAACAAAACGCTGAACACAAAGACTGGGCAGCTACAGAAGAAATGATGGAACTTACAAAAGACGGCAAGGCTCTTTACCTACACTGTCTACCAGCTGATATAACAGGTGTATCAACTGAAGAAGGTGAAGTTGACGGTTCAGTATTTGATAGATATAGAGTTCCACTATACAAAGAAGCAAGCTACAAACCATACATCATTGCAGCTATGATATTCTTACAAAAGATCGAAAATCCAGAAGCAAAACTAACAGAATTACTAGAAAAAGCAAACAAAAGATTAGATAAATAAGGAGGTTAAAATGACAGAATTTCAAAATATTGACTTTGATGCTATAAAAGTAAAAGCGGGTGAATATAAAGAAGACATGGTAGCTTTCTTAAGAGATTTAATCAAGCTTAAGGGAGAATCCTGCGAAGAGGGTGACAAAGCAAAAAGAATTAAAGAAGAAATGGAAAAACTAGGCTTTGACAAAGCTTGGATTGATGGCCAAGGCAATGTTCTTGGAGAAATGGGAACAGGTAAAACACAAATCGCTTTTGATGGTCACATTGATACAGTTGGTATCGGAAATATCGAGAACTGGGAATTTGACCCATACGAAGGATTTGAAGACGAAAACTTAATCGGTGGACGTGGTGGATCAGACCAACTTGGTGGACCAGTTTCTGCAGTATACGGTGCAAAAATCCTTAAAGACTTAGGCTATCTAAATGATGATTACAGAGTTCTTGTTACAGGAACAGTTCAAGAAGAAGACTGTGATGGAAACTGCTGGTTATACATGATAGAACAAGAAGGTATAAAACCAGAATTTGTAGTATCAACAGAACCTACAGACGGCGGAATCTATAGAGGCCAAAGAGGAAGAATGGAAATGAGAGTTGACGTACAAGGTATATCATGCCACGGTTCAGCTCCAGAAAGAGGAGACAACGCAATCTATAAGATGGCTGACATCCTAAAAGAAATCGAAGCACTAAACGAAAACCCTGCTGATGACACTGTTGAAATCAAGGGTCTAGTAAAGATGCTTGACGAAAAATACAACCCTGAATACAAAGAAGCAAACTTTTTAGGTCGTGGAACAGTTACAACAAGCCAAATCTTCTATACATCTCCATCAAGATGTGCAGTAGCTGACTCATGTTCTATCTCTCTTGATAGAAGAATGACAGCTGGGGAAACATGGGAATCTTGCATAAAAGAAATCGAAGATTTACCATCAGTTAAAAAACACGGTGCAAAAGTATCTATGTATGACTACAAGAGAGCAAGCTGGACAGGACTTGAATATGAACAAGAAGCTTACTTCCCAACATGGGTAATCCCAGAAGACCACGTAGTTACAAAAGCTCTTGAAAATGCATATAAGAACCTATACGGAGATAAGAGAATCGCTCCACCAATCGCTAAAGAAGAAGAAAAGAGAGCTGCTCGTCCACTAACAGACAAATGGACATTCTCAACAAATGGTGTTGCAATAATGGGTCGTCACAATATCCCAACCATAGGATTTGGACCAGGAGCAGAAGACCAAGCTCACGCACCAAACGAAGTTACATTTAAACAAGACCTTGTAACATGCGCTGCAGTATATGCTGCTCTACCACTTGTTTACACACAAAATAAATAAATTTAGAGGTTGAACTTATGGAAAATAAAATAACTCAAATTCAGAAAGGTGACATAGTTGATCTGACATCAGCTGGGTTAAATGAAATTAATAATTATCCTAATGACTTTAACGAAATAAGTGCCCCTATAAGTTCAAAGAATAGAGACTGGTTTATAAGAGATATTGCTAACCTTTGGATAGGAATGATTGTATCAATCGCAGTATATCAAGTGGCCAGTGGGCTTCTTGTTTCTGGCATGTCGTGGAGTCAAGCTTTGTTAACAGTAGTAATGGGCCACACCATAGTAATGGGTGTGGCTATTGCTCTAGGACATTTCGGTACTAAATATGGTATGTCATATCCAATGCTTAGTAAAATTGTATTCGGAAAGCGTGGTACTATTTTTCCTTCTCTTATTCGTGCTATACTTGGAGTCTTCTGGTTTGGTGTTCAAGCGTGGATAGGTGGTCAGGCGGTTCATACAATTATAGGTGCTATTTTCCCTGAATGGTTAAATATGGGGTTTACTTCCCAGTTTATTTCTTTCTTAATATTTTGGGCAATAAATGTTTATATTGCGGCATATGGAAGTAAAGCAGTAAAAGCTTTGGAGGGTATATCTGCTCCTATACTTATAGTTCTAAGTCTAGTTGTAATAGTTTGGGCGTTCTCAGTAGCAGATTGGAACTTTACAAAACTATTTAGTGCTCCTGTACTTCAAGCAAAAGAAGGAGTAAGTTTTTGGACACTATTTTGGCCAGCTTTATCAGCTATGATTGCATTTGATGGTGGGATTGCTTTATCAATGCCAGATTTCACTAGACATTGTGTTGATCAAAAAGCACAATCAATAGGACAAATTATAAGTGCTCCACTAATGACATTCTATATATCTTTTGTGGGAATTTGTGGTACTGCTGGAGGATTGCTTGCATTTGGCAAAGAAATATGGGAACCAGCTATTTTGGTATCTAATTTTAATAGTCCTATAATTAGAGTGGTTTTTTCTTTGTTCATAATTATGGCAGTATTAACAACTAATGTTGCTGGAAACTTAGTTCCACCAGTTAATATTGCAGCTACTTTAACAAAAAATAAGTTTGATTATAAACGTGTTACAATTTTTGTTGCTTTACTTGCATTTCTTGCTAGGCCTTGGGATAGTTTATCATCAGCATATAACCTAATATTTAATGTGACTCAATTATTAGGGGCGTTGATAGGACCTATTTCTGGTATTTATATAGTATCATATTTCTTTGAATATAAGACAGATATTGATATTGTTGATGCTTATAAGATCCAAGATGGTAAGTATTATTATAATAACGGATGGAATATTCCAGTTATAATTTTATTTTTAGCTATAACAGTTTTAATATTTGTTGCAAAATTTGTTCCATCTATTAATTGGATTTTTAATAATGCGTACGTATTTGGTGTGATTTTTACAGGTATGTTATATTTTCTTTATTTGAAAATATTCAAAAAATATTAAATATTGTGGGGTGTTTTAATGAATTTAGTTATAAAAAATGCAAACTTATTAGGAAACAATTTAGTAGATATTAAAATTCAAAACGAAAAGATTAAAGAAATTGGAAAAGATCTTTATAATGATCAATATGAAGTTTTTGATGCAGATGGGAAAATCGTTATCCCTGGTGGGGTAGATGTTCATACACATTTCACACTTGATCTAGGTAAATATATCGCCGTTGATGATTTTTACACTGGATCAGTTGCAGCGGCACATGGAGGAACAACTACTATAGTAGATCATATTTCTTTTGGTAATCGTGGTACATCTGTTAGTGACATGGTTAATAAATATCATATAAAAGCTGATGGCAATGCAATCATTGATTACTCTTTTCACGGAGCAATTCAAGAGGTTAACGATATAATTTTAGATGAATTTGAATCTCTTTATAATGAAGGAATTGTTTCTACGAAAATTTATACAACCTATGGTGGAAAAATTGATGACTCTTCAATTCTTAAAGTTCTCCAAAAGGCTAAAGAAGTAGGAACTGTTGTATGTGTACATTGTGAAAATGATGGAATGATTCTAGAACTTAGAGACCAAGCACAGAAAGCTGGTCATAACGAACCAATATATCACGCATATACTAGACCAGATGTGACAGAAGCCGAAGCTATAAATAGGCTTTCTTATCTATCAGAATTAGCAGGTGATCCTACACTTTATATTGTTCATACATCAACTGAAGCTGGTTTAAATGAAATCAAGGCAGCTAGGGCAAGAGGATTAAAAAATATTCATTGTGAAACATGTACTCAATACTTATTATTGGACGAATCAAAACTTATTGATGGTGGAAACTCTGAAGGAATAAAGTATATTTGTGCGCCTCCATTAAGGAAAAAATCTGACAATGAAGCTTTATGGGAAGGTATAATAAAAGGTGATGTTGAAGTAGTAGCAACAGATCATTGCCCATTCTTTTATGAAAAAGAAAAACTTCCATTCAAAGACGATTTTTATTCATGCCCCGGTGGTATACCTGGAGTAGAGGAAAGAGTGGAATTAATATTAACCGAAGGTATGAAAAGAGGAATAAGTATGGAAAGATTAATAGAAGTTTTGGTGGAAAATCCTGCAAAAATTTTTGGAATGTATCCCAAAAAAGGAATTTTATCTCCAGGATCTGATGCAGATATAGTAATATTAGAAGAAAAGCCTTATACTATTACGCAGTCTAATCGTCATTCTAAGGTTGATTACACCACTTATGAAGGATTTGCATCTGATTTTAAAGTAAATACAGTTTTAAGCAGAGGACAATTTTTAATTAAAAACAACGATTATGTTGCTAATAAAGGTCAAGGAAAATTTATAAAAAGAATATTTAAATAGTTATATTATGATAAAAAAATTTTGGTGGCCTAGGACTTAAATGCCCTTGGCATTACACCATATTAAAATGGAGATCTTATAATAAATGGATTATTACAATGCTAAGATCTATAAAATAATTGTTACATACGATGGGAACGTTTTAGTTATGATTATATTGCTAGCGCTCATATTTTGAGTGATTTAAAAAATGAAACTGCACTTAGCTTCATAAATAGAAAATAAGCTCAAAAAGGCTACGCTAACTTTATTTAATTGTGAGGCAAACTATAATTAAATAATAGATTTAATTAGGGTTAATTAAAAAAACAAACACTTTTAATTCTGATTAAGAATAAGAGTGTTTTTTTACTACATATTATTAAGGACGGACATTCATAATAAAATGTAGATGACAAAGGGAGGTTACTATGAGTGATTATATGAGACCCATAGAATTTGATAAGCTCATCAAATGGGCTATAGACGAATACAATACTTATGGAACATGTTTTTCCATTGCAAAGGAAAAATTTTACAAGAATAATTCTGGCAAAGTTCTAAAGACTGTTTTTAACGAAGAGATTACATCTCCTGTAGGACCAGCGGCAGGCCCACACAGCCAGCTAGCACAAAATATAATAGCATCCTACCTAACAGGATCTAGATATATAGAACTTAAAACTGTCCAAGTTATGGATGGAGAAGAAATTATGGCAGCCATACCAAAGCCATGTATTATAAGCGAAGATGAAGCCTATAATTGCGAATGGTCAACTGAACTTACAGTAAAGAGAGCCCTAGAAGAATATGTAAAAAGTCACATAGCAATCCAAGTATTGGCCAAAGAATTTGCCTTGGCTGACAAAAAAGATTTCAGCTTAAATATGTCTGCTGGTTACAATCTAGAGGGAATAAAGAACAAAAAAATTGATGACTTCTTAGAAGGATTAAAAGATGCATCAAATCTAGATGTATATAAAGATTCTATCAGATTTTTAAAAGAAAATGTCAATTTATTTAAAAACGTGACAGCTGAAGATATTGATAAAATAGAACCAATGGTTTGTAACTCTATTACACTTTCAACTATGCACGGATGTCCTGCAGATGAAATAGAATCCATAGCAAAATATCTGCTAGAAGAAAAACACTTACATACATATGTAAAATGTAACCCAACACTTGTAGGTTATGACTATGCCAGAAATATAATGGATGAACTTGGTTTTGCTTATGTAAACTTTAGTGATCACCATTTCAAAAATGATTTACAATTTGAGGATGCAATTAAAATTCTAAATAATTTACTAGAAATTGGTAAAAAAGAAGGTCTCACATTTGGTGTTAAATTATCAAACACTATGCCAGTTTTACAAAAGAAAAATGAACTCCCTTCAGAAGAAATGTATATGTCAGGTAGAAGCTTACTTCCACTAACTATTACAGTTGCTAAAAAGCTAGTAGATGAGTTTGGAGATAAACTTCCTATGAGTTACTGTGGGGGAGCGGACGCTTCTAATGTATACGAATTATTTGAAATATTTAACCAACCTATCACAGTATCAACAACTCTACTAAAGCCAGGTGGGTACTATAGAATCAAACAACTAGCTGAAATTACTGAGCCCCTATTAGGTAGCAAATATGCTGGAGTGGACAAGGAAAAACTTGATGATTTCTACGAAAAACTAACAAACTCTGATACTTACAAGAAAAATCCTAAGAAAAAAGTAAGGGATAGAAAATGGCTAACAGACTTGCCACTTATAGATTGTTTCCAAGCTCCTTGCCAGACTGACGGTTGTCCTATTAACCAACAAGTAGCAGCTTACATCCACTACGCTAAGAATGGTGACTATAAAAAAGCTATGGAAGTAATAGCTATAGATAACACGGCTCCAGCTATCTTATCTGAAACTTGCTATCAGTTCTGTAAAAAATCTTGTACTAGAGTCGACTATGAAGAGGGTCTAGAGATAAGAGAAATTAAAAAATTAGTTACTAGCAAGGCTCAAGAAGATTTTGTAAAAAATATAAAAATTTGTGAAGCTAAAACTGACAAAAAAGTTCTTATTGTAGGTGCAGGTCCTGCAGGTCTAGCATCGGCTATATTTTTAAAGAGAAATGGCATTGATGTAAAGGTAATTGAAAAATCTGATAATGCTTATGGTTATGCAAATAATTTAGTTAGTGAAGATATAATTCAAAAAGACCTAGACCTTGTAAATGCTTATGGAATAGAAATTGAATATAATACTGAATTTACTGGTGACTTTGATGATTATAATCAATACAATTATGTAATAATAGCAACTGGGAAAGAAACAGATTTTGAAATCTACAAAAATCTAGGCATAAATATAGATGATAAAAATAAAGTGGCTCTTCTTGATAGTCTAGAATCAAGCAAAGAAAATGTATATTTTGCTGGAGATATCCTAAAGGGCAAAAAATCTATTGTTCACGCTATTGGATCAGCCAAGACAATTACAAAAGATATACTAAGAAAAGAAAAAATTGATCACGATTTCATAGAAGTTGACTACCAAGTAGACAGAAAAGATGTGATTTCAAAAAGAGGAAACTTAGTAAACTATTTCAGGGATAGCAAAGAAGAAAGTTCAAGATGCCTATCATGTGATATGATTTGTGAGATTTGTACTGAAGTTTGCCCAAACAGAGCAAACGTAGCTATATCTGTAGCTGGTCTTGGTAATCAAATAATCCACTTAGATGGTATGTGCAACGAATGTGGCAACTGTGATTCCTTCTGTCCACATATAGGAAAACCTTATAAAGACAAATTTACAGTATTTTGGACTGACTTTGACTTTGAAGAGTCTACAAATACAGGATTCTTGAAGCTAGATGATGGCAAGTATAGGATAAGACTTACTAATAAAAACATAATAGAAGCTAGCCTTTATGATGAAAAAATTGATGATACTACAAGAAAATTTATAGAAACAATTGAAAATAACTATAAATTTTACCTAAAATAGGAGTAAGTAATGATTATAGCAGGTGGTAAACTAATAACCAATGATAAAAATAACAATTTCTACGAAAATGGAGCTGTTGTTATTGAAGATAATGTTATTAAAGAAGTTGGTCCATATGATGATATTATAAAAAAATATCCGGATGAAGAAGTAGTTGATGCTAAGGGCAAACTTATCATGCCAGGTTTGATATGTGCTCACTCTCATATTTACTCAACCTATGCTAGGGGAATGAGTGTATCTAAACCAACTGATAACTTCATCCACGTCTTAGAAAACCAATGGTGGGCATTGGATAAAAGCCTCACTCTAGAAGATGTGAAGCTAAATGGACTTGTGACTTATATGGAATCGGTCTCAAACGGTGTGACCACACTAATCGACCACCATGCAGGGCCAAATTCCATAGAAGGTTCTCTATTTACCCTTGCAGATGCAGCAAAAGATGTTGGAATAAGAACTTCCCTTTGCTATGAAGTATCAGATAGGGATGGACTTGAAAAAAGAGATCTAGGCATAGCAGAAAATATCAATTGGATCAAAGAAGCACAAAGGCGAGATGATATGGCAAGTGGACTATTTGGTATACATGCATCATTTACAGTTTCAGATGAAACTCTAGACAAATCTCGCCAAGCTATGGAGGGACTATATGACGGTTATCACGTTCATATTGCCGAGGGCCTTGATGATCAATGGATTACTTTAGAAAAATATGGAAAAAGAGTTGTGGAACGCTTGGAAGGATTTGGTATCTTTTCTAGAAATACTCTTGCTGTTCACAACGTTCATATCAATCCACTTGAGATAAGTATTCTAAAACACCATGACACCATGGCAATCTTCAACCCAGAAAGTAACATGAACAATGCTGTTGGTGCTCCTCCAGTTTTGAACTTCTTAGACAAGGGACTCTTAGTTGGTATCGGAACAGATGCTTATACTAATGATATGTTTGAATCTATGAAAGTTTCAAACATACTAATGAGCCATGAAAGTGCTGATCCAACTAAAGGTTTTTCAGAATCCCTACACTTACAATTTAAAAACAACCCGCTAATCATGGAAAGGTACCTCAAAAGACCAGTTGGTCGCATAGAAAGCGGTGCATATGCAGATATTATCTTACTAGATTATGATCCTGTAACTCCACTAAATGCCAACAACTGGGGAGGTCATGTACTATTTGGTCTAAGTGGTAAGTGCGTATCTGATACCATTATTAATGGTAAGTTTGTAATGAAAGATAGAGAAATCTTGGGAGTGGACAGACCTCTAATTCACGCTAAATCAAGAGAGAGAGCAAAAGAAATTTGGAAAAATTTATAAATAGGGGCGTCAGTATTCGCCCTCTATACCAATAAATAAATAATACTATAGAAAAAGTTTTCAATATAGTTTATAATTAAAAAATAGAAAGGAAGATTTATGGAAAATAATAACAAACAAGTGTCAGTTAACACCTCGCTGTTTGATGTTGATGGTAAGCCAGAGTTTAAAAAAGCTTTTCCGATTGCTTTGCAACACTTGCTAGCGATGATAGTTGGAAACACACTTCCATCAATAGTACTGACTAACACATTAAAGGACACACCTTACGCCCTAACACCTGAACAATCGATATATCTTATCCAAGCAGGTATGTTTGTGGCGGCCCTTGCAACTTTCTTGCAATTATACCCGATAGTTAAGCTTGGACTTGGTTCAAGACTTCCTATGATTATGGGAACATCCTTTGCTTATATACCTGTAATTGTATCTGTTGCAGTTAAATACGGTATAGGTGCAGTGTTTGCTGCACAAATTATTGGTGGTATTGTTGCATTTTTAGTTGGAATGAATATCAAACGACTCTATAAGTATTTCCCACCGATGGTATCGGGTACAGTAGTTTTGACCATTGGTCTATCTCTATATTCTGTAGCTTTAAATTATATGGCTGGAGGTAATGGTAACCCTAACCAAGGAAATATGGAATATTGGATTGTTGCTGTTATCACACTTGTTATAGTTTTAATCTGTAATATGTTTGGTAAAGGAATTATTAAATTATCTGCAATTTTAATTGGTATTATTGGTGGTTACATAGCTTCATTATTCTTTAATATTGTAAACTTTGAGCCATTAGCAAATGCAGCTTGGTTTACAATCCCAAGAATACTACCTTTTTCCTTAGAATTCCACTGGGATGCCTGTCTAACAATGGCTGTAATGTTTACAGTAAACTCTATCCAAGCAGTTGGAGATTTCTCTTCAACAACAGCTGGTGGTATGAATAGACAGCCAACAGAAGAAGAGCTAGAGGGCGGTATCAAAGCCTACGGTTTAACAAATATGATTTCTGCATTTATTGGTGGACTTCCTACAGCTTCTTATAGCCAAAACGTTGGTATAGTAAGCTTGACAAAAGTTGTTTCAAGAGCAGTTTTAAAAATAACTGCTATAATGATCCTTATAGCTGGATTTATACCAAAATTTGGAGCCTTGATGCTTTCAGTTCCACAAGCTGTAATAGGTGGAGCTACAGTTACAGTATTTGCTCAAATAACCATGAGTGGTATGAGACTTATCACTTCTGATGAAATGAGTTCTAGAAATGTTACAATCACGGGTCTTGCCATTGCACTTGGTATGGGTATTACTCAATTAAATCCAACAGCTTTAGAAAAATTCCCAGAATGGTTTAGAATGGTCTTTACTTCTTCACCAGTAGTACTTGCTACACTTATTGTATTTTTACTAAATATAATATTGCCAAAGAAAACAATAGCTGAAGAAGAACAAGAAAGACGAGAAATGGATAAATAAAACTTAACATAGGCCACCTAATTTAAGGTGGCCACATTATCTTTAAATAAAAGGGAGGCAGAGATGTCAAATACATATAATAATCTATTTAAATACGAAGCTGATGTTTCAAACAAAGAATCTTTTCCACTAGCTTTACAACACGTAATAGTGATGATTGCAGGATGTATAGCTCCTCCGATAATCCTAGCTGGTGCGATAGGCTTATCTGCAGAGGATTCTACTATTTTGGTACAAATGTCACTGATAGGATCAGCTCTAACAACACTATTGATGCTATATCCAATAGGTAAAATAGGCTCTCGTCTTCCTATGATTTATGGAGTTAGTTTTGCTTATATACCAACAATGCTAGCTCTAGGTGGCCAATACCAAGATTTAGGGCCTAAGAACATTATAGCTATAATACTTGGAGCGCAGTTAATAGGAGCCCTTGCATCAATAGTTTTTGGCTATGGACTAAAATACATACTCCCATATTTCCCACCTCTAGTATCAGGTACTGTAGTTTTGTGTATAGGTCTATCCTTATATCCTGTTGCTATCCAAAATATGGGTGGAGGTGGAGATCTAACCATGGCTGGATGGGGATCTTGGCAATATTGGCTAGTAGCAGTTATTACGCTCATAGCAAATATTGGTTTTACACATTTTGGTAAAGGATTTTCAAGGCTAGCCTCAGTATTACTTGCTATGATAGTTGGCTATATTGTTTCATTTTTCTTTAATATGGTTGATTTATCATCAGTAAGCACAGCACCAATGTTTTCACTAATTAAGCCAATGCACTTTGGTATAAGATTTAATGGATCAGCTATAGCTTCATTTGTAATTATTTTCATAGTTACAGCCATAGAAGGTATAGGAGATATGAGCTCTACAACCATAGGTGGAATGGATAGGGTTCCAACGGATGATGAGCTTCGTGGCGGAATAATTGGCTATGGTATAGCAAACTTAGTAGGAACTATTATTGGAACACTACCAACAGCTACTTTTTCACAAAATGCTGGTATAGTTTCAATCAACAAAGTAATAAATAAAAAAGTGTTTACTCAAGCTGCAATAATAATTCTTGTAGCAGGACTTTTCCCAAAACTTTCAGCATTTCTAACTTCAATACCAGCACCAGTAATTGGCGGAGCAACTCTTTCAATTTTTGCTGCTATTACCATGAATGGTATTCGCATGATTGCTAACCAACCACTTACACTTAGAAATACCTCTATAGTAGGAGTATCTGTGGCCATAGGTTTTGGTTTTACAACAGTAGTTACAGCTGCCAATGCGGCAGGTGTATCATTTATGCCAAATAGCCTCGAAGTTGCAATAGGTGCATCTCCAGTAGTCTTAGCTGCTATTTCTGCAGTACTTATGAACATAATAATTCCAGAAAAAGAAGAAGACAAACAAATTGGTGAAAGCTTAATTGGATAAAAATTTTATGTTATAATAAAAAGACATAAATCGCTTACAAAAGATTTAGGAAAGGAAAACTTATGTACGTAGGAGAAAGCGTTAAAAGAGTTGATGCTTTTGATAAGGTAACAGGTAGGGCAAAATTTACCGAAGATCTTATCCCGAAAGAAGCATATGCAAGTAAAATTATCCATTCGAAAATTGCTCATGGTAGAGTAAAAGAAATAGATACATCAGAAGCTATGAAAGTTCCTGGTGTGGTAAAGATTGTCACTTGTTTTGATGTCCCTGATCACACTTTTCCAACAGCTGGCCACCCATGGTCAACTGAAAAAGAACACCAAGATATAGCCGATAGAAAACTTTTAAATGAACACGTAAGATATATTGGCGATGAAATTGCTGTTGTTATAGGCCTTGATGAAGTAGCTTGCTTAGAAGCTAGTAAGCTTATCAAAGTAAGCTATGAAGAGTATGATGCTCACTTTGATGTCTTTGACTCAATGGAAAATGCCAAGGTATTAATCCACGATGAGAACCCAAATAATATCCTAAAACATACTACAAATATAAGAGGTGATTTTGATGAGGCTATCAAAGAAGAAGGCCTTATCAAAGTAGAGGGCTGGTATGATACTCCAGTAGTTCAACATGCCCACCTTGAAAATCCAGATGTTTATGCTTACGAAGAAGCAGGAAAAATCGTGGTAGTAGCATCTACTCAGATACCTCACATAGTAAGAAGGGTAATTGGTCAAGCCCTTGGTATAGGTTGGGGAAAGATTAAACTAGTTAAACCATACATAGGCGGAGGTTTTGGCAACAAACAAGACGCACTTTACGAACCACTTTGTGCATTTTTGACAACACAAGTAGGTGGTCACCCGGTAAAAATTCTTCCAAGTCGTGAAGAAACCTTCGTATCAACAAGAACAAGACACTCCATCAAATTCCATATAGTTTCCTACGTTAGGAAAGATGGAAGCTTTGCAGCAAGAGAAATGCAAATGTACTCAAATAATGGTGGCTATGCTTCTCACGGACACTCTATAGCATCCAAAGGTCTTAATTGCTTCCATCAGCTATATCCTTGTGATAATATAAAAGCAGAAGCTTATACTGTTTATACAAACTTACCAGCTGCAGGTGCTATGCGTGGTTATGGTATACCTCAAGCTATGTTTGCCTATGAGGCTCACCATGACGATATAGCAAAGGCCCTTGGTGTAGATCCACTAGAATTAAAATATAATAATGTTATGCCACAAGGTTATGTGGATCCTTTCTCACACAACGAAAACTATTACGATTCATTCAGACAATGCCTAGATTTAGGTGCTGAAAAAATGGATTATTGGAATAAAAAGGAAGCATACAAGAACCAAAGTGGAGATGTAAGACGTGGAGTAGGATGTGCAGTTTATTGGTATAATACTGGGGTCTATCCTATTTCCCTTGAAACATCTTCCTGTAGAATGATAGTTGCAGAGGATGGGTCTGTTAGCCTTCAATTGGCAGAAACAGAAATTAGCCAAGGTGCTGATACAGTATTTTCACAAATGGCAGCAGATGCTTTAGGTATGAATATCAAAGATATCCATATCATAAGCACCCAGGATACAGACGTGGCACCATTTGGTCAAGGTGCATACGCATCTCGTCAAACATATATGGCAAGTTTTGCTATCACAAAAACTGCCCATGAATTAAAAGAAAAAATATTAAATCAAGCCTACCTACAAACAAGGATTACACCAGCAAACTTAGATCTTGTAGATAGTAAGATTATTAGAACAACTGATGGTAGAGAGCTTCTCACAATGGAAGAGCTTGCCACAGAATCCCTATATACTCTAAAGGAAAATGCCCAACACCTTACAGCTGAGACAACTCATACAGTTAGAACCAATGCTTATTCTTTTGGTGCTAGCTTTGCTGAAGTTGAAGTTGACATTCCTCTTGGAAAAG
Source organism: Anaerococcus provencensis (assembly GCF_000312365.2). Taxonomy (GTDB): domain Bacteria; phylum Bacillota; class Clostridia; order Tissierellales; family Peptoniphilaceae; genus Anaerococcus; species Anaerococcus provencensis. The sequence continues at coordinate 711,929 of NZ_HG003686.1, forward strand.
TAAAAGTTATAAAACTTATTAATATCCATGATGCTGGTAGAATTATAAACCCACAACTAGCTGAAGCCCAAGCTCACGGTGGTATGTCAATGGCTTTAGGATATGCTTTGACAGAAGAATTAAAATACTCTGAAGGCGGAGCAACCCTAAATGATAACCTATTAGACTATAAACTTTCTACAACAACAGACACACCTGATATGGAAGTATATTTCATAGAAAATCATGAACCAACAAGTCCTTTCCAAACTAAATCTTTGGGAGAGCCACCAACTTGTTCACCAGCTCCAGCTATAAGAAATGCAGTCTTAAATGCGACTGGAATTTCTTTTAACAAATTACCATTAACTCCTCATTTATTAATTCCAACTTTCAAAGAAGAGGGATTGATAGATAACGACTTATAGGAGGGACATTTATGTACGATATAAAAAGTATAGATGAAGCTTATACAGTAAAAGAAGCCATAGATAAACTAAAAGAAGACCCTGAGCTTAGGATTATTGCAGGTGGAACCGATGTTTTAGTAAAGATAAGAGATGGAAAGATGTCCGATAGCAAACTCTTATCCATTCACTACATTGATGAGCTAAGAAAAATTGAACTTTTAGAAGATGAATCTATCAAAATTGGAGCCTTAAATACATTTACAAAAATTGCTGAAGATCCAATCATAAAAGAAAGAGTCCCACAATTAGCAAAGGCAGTTCTTACTGCAGGTGGACCACAGCTTAGAAATGCAGCAACCATTGGTGGAAATGTCTGTAACGCAGCACCATCAGCTGATAGTGCTCCTTGCTTATTCACCCTTGATGCAATAGTTATGATAGCAGGTCCACAAGGGCAAAGAGAAGTGCCTATAACAGAATTCTATATATCTTTTGGCCAAGTTGACCTAAAAGAGGGTGAATTTGTAACAGGATTTAGAATAACTAAAGAAAATTATGACTCATACCTTGGTTACTACTACAAATATGCCATGAGAAATGCTATGGACATTGCAACAAGCTCTTGTGCTGTAAATGTTAAGCTAAATGATGATTTAACAATTGAAGAAATAAAGGCTTGCTATGGTGTAGCAGCATCTACTCCAGTAAGAGTATATGAAGCAGAAAAAGCATATAAACGCAAGGAATTAAACGACGAAAACATAAAAGGTTTTTCAAAACTGGCCCTAAAAGAGCTAAGTCCAAGAGATTCTTGGAGGGCCTCAAAAGAGATGAGAATCCAAGTCTTATATGAAATTTGTGTCAGAAGTTTAAAAGAGTGCTTAGAAAAAAAGAAAGGACTAATCAATGCATAGTAGAGAATATGGTCCATTTGCACCAAAGGAAGTTGAATTAACTTATCAAAAACCAGAATTTAAAAAAATATCTTGCACCATTAATGGCATACCAGTAGAAAAAATGGTAGATAAAAGAGCATCTCTTACAGACTTTTTGAGAAAAAATATGGGCCTTACATCTGTAAAAAAAGGATGTGAAGTTGGAGAGTGTGGAGCTTGCTCAGTCCTAATAGATGGTAAAAGCGTTGATTCTTGCTTATACTTAGCAATATGGGCTGATGGCAAAGACCTATGGACAACTGAGGGTCTTATGGCAAGTGATGGATCGATTTCTATAATCCAACAAGCTTTTATAGACCATGCAGCAGTACAATGTGGATTTTGTACACCAGGCTTTATTATAACAGCAACAGAAATAGTTCAAAGAGGCAAAAGATACTCGAGAGATGAACTAAAGGTATTACTTGCTGGAAATATGTGTCGTTGTACAGGCTATGAAAATATTTTTAGGGCTGTTGAAGATGCTATTGAAGTTGAAATAGCAAGCAGAAACCTAGACCTTGAAACCGATAAGGCTATTGAAGAAGACAACAGATACCACGATCCACAAATTAAAGATTAATAATTAGCACTCTTAGTTGAGTGCTTAATCTTGAAAATGGGTAATATATTACATATCAGGAGGAATTATGTCACTACTGATTAAAAACGCAAAACTTAATTCAAATGAAAATTTATCAGATATTTTTATAAAAGATGGCACGATTAGTCAAATTGGTAAAAATTTATCTTGTGAAGCTGATAAGATAATAGATGCAAAAGATAAGGTCATAACACCAGGAGGAGTTGACGTTCATACTCACTTTTCTCTTGACTTAGGTAAGTTTATATCAATTGACGATTTTTATACAGGAACTAGGGCAGCAAGCTTTGGAGGAACAACTTCCATAGTAGATCATATTGCCTTTGGGGAAAAGGATTCCCCAGTGTCTGCTATGATTGATAAATATCACAAAATGGCCGATGGTCATGCTGTTATTGACTACTCCTTTCACGGTGCTATCCAAAATGCAAGTGAAAAGATTCTAGAAGAGATGGATGAACTTTATAAAGAAGGCATTGTATCCACTAAAATCTATACAACCTATGGCGGGAAATTGGATGATGATAGTATCTTAAAAATCCTAAAAAAAGCCAAAGAAACAGGAACGGTTGTTTGCGTTCATTGTGAAAATGATGGAATGATAAAAGAACTTCGCGATCAAGCAAAGATAAAAGGAAATCTTGATCCAATCTACCATGCAAAGACAAGACCTGCTCAGTCAGAAGCTGAAGCAATAAACCGCCTGATTTACCTTAGTGAAGTTGCAGGATGTCCAAAACTCTATATTGTTCATACTTCAACAAAGCTTGGCGTAGATGAGATTAGAAAGGCCAGAGCAAGGGGAGTTAAAAACCTATTTTGTGAGACATGCACCCAATACTTGACCTATAGTGAAGAAAAGTATCTAGAAGGCGGTAATGCAGAAGGTGTCAAATACATATGCGCTCCACCACTTAGGAAAAAAGAAGACGTGGAAGGTCTATGGGAAGCTATAGCAGATGGAACAGTAGATGTAATAGCAACTGACCATTGCCCATTTTTCTACGAATCGGAGAAACTTCCATACAAAGATAATTTCTTTGATGCTCCAGGGGGGATACCAGGTGTTGAGGAGAGAATGGAAGTGGTTTTGACCCAAGGCTTAGAAAGAGGCATAGACTTAGAAAGACTTATTGACCTACTTTGTAAAAATCCGGCTAGAATTTTTGGCCTTGCTTTCAAAAAGGGTTCGATTGAACTTGGCAAAGATGCAGATATAGCTATATTTGATAAAAAATCATATACAATTAGCCAAGAGAATAGACACTCAGCTTGTGATTATACAACTTATGAAGGATTTGAGACTGCTTATAAATTAAACACCCTAATCTTTAAAGGAGATGTCCTTTTAGATCCGGATGGATACTATGGCGAAGAAGGTATGGGAGAATTTATTGAAAGAAAATTTGTTTAGGAGAAATGATGGCGAATATTTTAATTGGAGAAAAAATAGAAAATCAATCACCATTTATTGTAAAGATAAATAACAAGACATACGAAACCTATGAAGACAAGACTCTCTTAAGATTTCTTAGGGACGATTTGCATATAACAAGTGTCAAAGATGGTTGTTCCCAGGGAGCATGTGGCACTTGTACTGTTATAGTTGATGATAAAAGATACCCAGCTTGTACACAAAAACTATCCAAACTTAAGGATAAGGAAGTTTTAACCATAGAGGGTTTAAGTGATAAAGAAAAAGATGCCTTTGTCTATGCCTTTGGCAAGGTTGGAGCTGTACAATGTGGTTTCTGTACCCCAGGTATGGTTATGAGTGGGATGGCTATTATCAAAAACAATCCGAATCCTAGTCGTGAAGAAATTGCAAATGGAATCAAATCAAATATTTGTAGATGTACAGGTTATGTGAAAATCATCGAAGGTATAAAGCTTGCTTCTGAAATATTAAGTGGCAAAATTTCAATTGAAAAAGAAGATAAGGACTTATATAAAGTCGGTGATAAGATGATTAGGATCGATGCACACGATAAAGTCTTAGGTATTGGCGAATACGTAGACGATATGCAAGTAGAGGACCTAAACTATGCATCTGCTATTAGAAGTAAGTATCCTCGTGCTAAAATACTAAAAATCGATTACACAAAAGCTCTTGAAGTTCCAGGAGTTATAGGTGTTTTAACAGCAGAAGACATTCCAAATAACAAGGTTGGACATATACAACAAGACTGGGATGTTTTCATAGCTGAGGGCGATATAACAAGAAGTCAAGGTGATGCAATTTGCTTAGTAGTTGCAGAAAACGAAAAAGCCCTGGCTGAGGGAAAAAAACTTGTTGAAATCGAATACGAAGAGCTTCCTACAGTTTCATCGATAGAAGAAGCAGAAGCCCCAGATGCACCATTAATCCATCCTACAGGTAATCTATGTCAAGAAAGACACGTATCTCGTGGTGATGCCGATGCTGCCTTTGAAAAATGTGCTTATGTAGTAGAAGAAGAATACTCCACACCATTTACTGAACATGCATTTTTAGAGCCAGAATGTGCTATAGGCGAACCATACAAAAATGGTGTAAAACTATATACAACTGACCAATCAGTCTACGATACTAGGAAAGAAACATTAATAATGTTTGGTTGGCAAGATGAACCTGATAGAGTTGTTGTGGAGAACAAGCTTATAGGCGGTGGTTTTGGAGGTAAAGAGGACGTATCTGTCCAACACCTTGCAGCCCTTGCAGCTTATAAATATCAAAGAAAAATTAAGATTAAGTTATCAAGAGATGATTCTCTAAAATTCCATCCAAAACGTCATGCTATGAAGGCTAAGTTTAAACTGGGTTGTGACGAAGAAGGAAATTTCCTAGCCATGCAAGCAACAATAAAAATGGATACAGGAGCCTACGCATCACTTTGTGGACCAGTACTAGAACGTGCTTGTACTCACTCTGTAGGCCCTTACCACTATGAAAATACAAAAATTGATGGTTATGGTTACTACACAAACAACCCACCTGCAGGGGCCTTTAGAGGATTTGGTGTTTGCCAATCAAATTTTGCCCTAGAAAGTAACATAAACCTATTAGCCGAGAAAGCAGGTCTTGACCCATTTGAGATTAGATATAAGAACGCAATCAGACCTGGTGAAGTCTTACCAAATGGTCAAATAGCAGATTCATCTACCGCTCTAGTAGAAACTCTTGATGCTATAAAAGATAAATATTATGCCAATAAGGAGCGTGCTGGTATAGCTTGTGCTATGAAAAATGCTGGTGTAGGTGTAGGTCTTCCTGATAAGGGCAGGGCAAAACTTGTTGTAAATGGTGATAGAGTAGAATTATACTGTGCTGCAAGTGACCTTGGCCAAGGAGCGCAAACAGTATTTGCACAAATGGTAGCAGATGTTCTAGAATTGCCATTAAACAAGATTGATATTATGCAACCAAACTCAGAAAACTCACCAGATTCTGGTACATCTTCAGGATCTCGTCAAACTCTGATATCCGGAGAAGCTATTAAAAAAGTGTCAGAAAAATTAAAAGCTGATATGGATAAAGATGGCCTTGAGAATCTAGATGGCAATGAATATTTCCACGAATATTTTGATCCTACAGATCCACTGAATTCGGACAAAGAAAATCCTAAATCCCATATTGCCTATGGTTTTTCGACAAACCTTGTAATATTAAATGATGATGGGTCTATAAGATCAATTGATGCAGCCTTTGATGTTGGTAAGGTAATAAACCCACTAGCAATCGAAGGACAAATCGAAGGTGGAGTTGTGATGGGACTTGGTTATGCTCTTACCGAAGATTTTAAACTTGATAGGTCAGTAGTAAAGGCGAAGTATGGTACTCTTGGCCTATGGAGAGCACCTATGGTTCCAGAAATCAATCCAATCTTAGTAAGCAAGCCAGACGATGAACTACTTGATAGAGCATTTGGTGCCAAAGGTGTTGGTGAAATATCTACAATACCAATAGCAGCAGCCACCCAAGGCGCGTATTATGTACTTGATGGGGACTTAAGACGTGATTTCCCAATGAGAGATACATTCTACAGCAAGCCAAAAAAGGAATTCAATGGAAAAATTAAGTAATATTTTTCAAATAAAAGAAAATGATGTAATTTCTATTACAGGCACAGGGGGCAAGACTACTTTGATGTTTAGTCTTGCCCAAGCTTTATCGAAAAATGGCCCAGTACTTGTAACAACTTCAACCAAGATCAGAGTTCCTGATGATGGTTTTGATAAGCTTTATAAATCATTTGAAGACTATAAAAAGCCAGATAGTAATGAAATAATAGTTTTGGGAGACTTTATAAGTGAGAAAAACAAGCTTAAATCAGTGGGCTATGATAATCTTAAAAATATAATAAAGGACTTTGCCTATGTACTTATTGAAGCAGATGGTTCTCGCAATCTTCCACTTAAATTTTGGTACGATTATGAGCCAGTAATTTACGATTTTTCCACCAAAGTAATAGGTGTTTTTTCAATCAAAGTCTACGATAAAATTCCAAGCTCTGATTTTATTTATAACTATAAAAACTATGAAAAATATATTGGTAATGATGCCATAGATTACAAAACATTTAATAAGCTTATTTCATATGAAAAAGGTTTATTTAAAGGATTTACTAAAGATAAGTTTGCTTTTATTAATCAAGTGGAAAGTAAAGCTGAAATAAATCAAGCACGTACTATCATAAAGCACGACAAGTCGGGTATTAAGATAGTATATGGATCAGTTAAAAAGGAGAAATTTTATGAAAATTAATGCAATACTTATGGCATCTGGCCTTTCTACAAGGATGGGTGAAAATAAGTTATTTTTAGACTTCAAAGGCAAAAAAATATACCAACATACTTTGGACTTATTAAAAGAGCTTGATTTTAACAAGGTAATAGTAGTATCAAGTTATGATGAAATCCTAAAAGAAGCCGAAGAAATGGGATTTGTTGGCATATTTAATGACGATAATGAAGTTGGCAAATCATCTTCTATAAAACTTGGTGTTAGAGAATGTGATGATGAAGCCATGATGTTTTTTGTAGCAGACCAGCCACTTCTAAGCCTTCAAACTTGTGAGAAACTTATAGGTGCCTATAAGCATAAGGAGTTAATAACATATCCAGTAGTAAATGATAGGCGTGGAGCTCCGGTTATATTCCCTAATAACTACAAGGAAGGTCTTTATAAACTTGAAGGCGACCAAGGTGGCATGATTTTAGCTTATAAGCAAGAAGTAAATAAGGTAGAAATATCAGATGAGAGTGAGCTTCTTGATATTGACACTGTGAAAACTTACGAAGATATGAAGGAAAAATATGAATAATAATCTAATCATTGTAAGAGGTGGAGGAGATGTTGCAACAGGCACTATCCAAAAGCTAAATAGAGTTGGCTTTGATGTCTTGGTATTAGAAATAGAAAAACCAACTTGTATCAGGAGAAATGTCGCAGTAGGACAAGCTATTTATGATGGTGAAATGCAAATTGAAGATATAAGGGCAGTAAGATGTGACAATATAGATGATATAAATAATGCCTTTGAAAAATCAAATGTTGCAGTAGCAGTCGACCCAGAAGGAAAATATATAAAAGAATTTCAACCCCTAGCTGTAGTTGATGGGATACTAGCAAAGAAAAATCTCGGCACCAATATGAATATGGCTCCAATTACTATAGGCCTAGGTCCTGGATTTGAGGCAGGAGTCGATGTTGATGTTGTTATAGAAACTAATAGGGGCCATGACCTTGGTAGATTGATTTTTGAAGGATTTGCCCAAGCAAACACCGGAAATCCAGGTAATATCAACGGCTACACGACAGAAAGAATCCTCAGAGCATCAGACGATGGTAAGCTTCATATTATAGAAGACCTAGGCTCCGTTGTAAAAAAAGGACAAGCTGTTGCTAGTGTCAATGGCAAACAAATACTTTCTGGTCTTGATGGCATGATTCGTGGCATGATCAATGAAGGAAGCGAAGTTTTTAAGGGAATGAAAATAGGAGATGTGGATCCTAGGGTTATACCAAGAAACGCCAATACTATATCAGATAAGGCAAGACTTATTGGTGGGGGATCTCTTGAGGCAATTCTCATCATGAAAAGAAGGAAGAATCTATGAAGGCAGATATTTTACAAGCAATTTATAAAGAAAATCAATTGGGAAGAGATGCTGCCCTATGCTTTTTGATTGAAAATAAGGGTTCTACTCCAGGTGAAGATAATTCTGTAATGGCAGTATTTGCTGATGGATCAATTCTTGGAACCGTCGGTGGTGGAGCCATAGAAAAAGATCTTATAAGAAGAACATTGGAAGGCATGAAAGAGGGAAACTCCTTTGAATTTGATTATAACCTTTCCAAAAATGGTGAACTTAAAATGTCTTGTGGTGGTAATTCCAGGGGTTATGTCAAATATTTTAAGTCAAGCAATAGACTTTTAATATTTGGTGCAGGTCATGTTTCTCAAAAACTTGCCAGGATTGCTAGTAAAACAGGATTTGATGTAAGTGTTGTTGATGATAGAGCAGATTTTGAAAAATCTCCAGACTTTGATGCTATAAAAGAATATATTGCAGAAGATGTAAAATCCGCAATTGATAAAATAGATTTCGATGGTAAGAAGACCTACATAGTCTTATGCAACAGGGGTCATGCCCACGATAAGGAAACGTTGGAATATCTAGTTGATAAGGACTTTGCTTATCTAGGTATGATTGGTTCAAAAGCAAAAGTTATAGGTTTGTTTGACCAGCTAAAAAGCCAAGGAATTGATGAAGAATTTTTAAAGAAAATTTATAGTCCAATAGGTCTAGATGTAGATAATGGTTCTGTAGAAGAGATTGCTATATCGATCATGGCTGAAATTCTTATGGTAAAAAATAATAAGGATGGAAAAATCCAAAAACTAAACTAAAAGCAAGGCTCATATTTAATCTTATAGCCTTGCTTTTTTAATAATTTTCTCCTATTTTCCATAGTATTTTTATGGCCTGGTCAATTTCATCAATTGTATTAAAATATGAAAATGAAAATCTCACTATCCCACATTTTTCAGTTCCAAAATGCTTGTGAATTAGAGGTGCACAATGAGAAGCTGGCCTTGTTTGTATGTCATATTCTTCATCAAGTATTAGGGCAAGCTCATCTGATGATAATTTTGGCAAATTTAGAGAAACTATGGGACTTATTAACTTTCCATCAGGCTGTTTGGAATAAAACTTGATACCTGGAATTTTTTTTACACCATCATAAAAGCATTTAGTTAAATTTTCTATATGCTTGTAGATATTGTCAACACCTATTTCATTTACAAACTGTATTCCATCTTTGAGGGCAATTTGGCTTATAAAATTTGCTGTTCCTACTTCAAACACTGTAGGAAAATCACTAGGATGATTTTTTGCAAATGACTTTACCCCAGAACCACCAGAAAATACATTTTCAAAATTAAAATCTCCATTTTTAATAATCCCGCCAGTCCCACTAGGACCATAGAGAGACTTATGGCCAGTAAAGGCAAAAAGGCAATTATCGTATCTAGTAATATCTATATCGATAAGACCAAGAGATTGTGCCAGATCAACTATCATGATAAGATTATTTGCTTTTGAAAAGCTATGGAGTCTATCCAAATCATTTACATTGGCCAAGAGATTTGAAGCGGAATTTACCACAAGAAATCTAGTATTTTCTTTTAGTAAAGATGGGAGCTTTTCATATTCCAGTTCAAAATTATCATCAAAGTCTAAAAAAGAAAGATCTGCGCCAGTCTGGTAAAGGGGCCTAAGGACAGAATTATGCTCAGTTGTTGTCGTTATTACATGATTATTTTCCTTTATTAGAGATTTAATTATAAAATTTAAGGCATAGCTTGCATTTGATGTAAAAACTATATCAGATGGGTTATCTATATGGACTAATTTTGCTAGTTCTTTTTTACTCTCATATATTGCCAACATTGTATTTTGAGACAAAACATGACCAGACCTAGAAGGATTACCATATTTATCGCTAGTTATTGCGTAAGATAATTTCTCACCTACTTTTTTTGGTTTATGAATAGTCGTAGCGGCATTGTCAAAATACATATTCTTCTATAATCCTTTTCTTATTGGAATCTTTTTTAAGGCTAAAAATCCTATCAAACTCACCTTCGTCAAATATATCTAATGCTCTTTTTAAATCATCTTCTCTTATCCTAAGTGCATAGCCACAGCCTGCATCAATCTCTGGTGGGAGAGGAATTAATCTAGCCTTCTCAAAAGCTTTTACCTTGTCCAAAGCCTTAGCTGGGTCATTGAAGTTTTCAAAAGAAAAGAGAACAAAAGTTTCTTCTAGCATGGATTTACTAGGTGGCTAGATCTCATTATTTCAACGATCTTGTACATATTTGTTATCTCGCCAACTTGAAGTTTTTCTTTGACTTCATAGTTTCCAAGGCAAAGACCGCATGATAGAATTTCAACTCCTCTTTCTTTTAAAGTTTTTAAATCTTCTACAGTTTTTTCGTTAAGTGTTGTTAAGTACACCCCTTTGTTGTAGAAAATTACCTTGCTTGGAAGCTGATCTTGCTCTGTTAGAGCGTAGATGAATCCTTCAAGTAGAGTTTTTGAAAATTCTTCGTCTCCATTGCCCATCTTATCATCAGAGATTGCAACAACATATGAGCTATTAGTTTCAAAAGCTTGGTTTTCTGAACTAACTTGTTCTAAGCTTTCGTTAGTTTTGTGTAAACTTACCTTGTAAAATCCATCGCTTACTTTTTCTACACTTGATTCGATTTTTAATTCCTTGGCCATTTTGGAAATGTTTTGTGTTGCTACTTCATTATCTACTAAAATTTCAAAGTCTTTTTCTTCAGGATTTTCAGCCATCATTTTTTTTGTTTCAATTACAGGAATTGGACAAACCTTACCTATACAATCTAAATTTTTCATCAATTTCTCCTTTATTTTACAATTATTGAATAGGATCTTTTCTTTTTTACTTGGCCTATTTGCCAAATATCAAGATCATTCTCTTTAAATTCATCTATTATTTTTTTAGCTTCATCACGACTTACTGATACACATAGACCACCTGATGTTTGAGGGTCGAATAATACTTCCTCCATGGCAAAATTATCATTTATAAATTCAACTTTGCCATCTAAATAATTTCTATTATTTTGTCCACCAGCAGAATACAAAAATTCTCCAGCTAGCCTTAGCGCGGGTTCTAGTATAGGTAGACTCTTAGAATCAATTATTATAGAAAAATCATCTCCAGCCATCTCGGATAAATGTCCTAAAAGTCCAAATCCAGTAATATCAGTTGCTGCATGTATATTGTATTTAACAAATATATCTCTGGCATACTTATTTAAAGTTGTCATTTGCTCAATACACTTATCAAAATCATCCTTGCTAACCAATCCTTGGGCATAATTGGATGTTACAAGAGAAGTTCCAATTTTTTTGCTAAGCAAAATCACATCTTTATCTTCTGGAGTATTATTTTTCCAAATATATTTTTTCTTAACTTTGCCAGTCACCGAAAGGCCATATTTGATAGTTTTGTCGTGGATAGAATGTCCACCAGTAAGGGACGCTCTGGCCTCAGAAACCTTGTGGTTGCCACCTTTTAGTATTTGTTTAAGAACTTCATAATCTCCCTCTAAGGGAAAAGTTACAATGTTTAGGGCAGAAATAACTTCACCACCCATGGCATAAACATCACTTAAGGCATTGGCAGCAGCAATCTGACCGAAAGTAAACGGGTCTTCGACCATAGTTGGGAAGAAATCAAGAGTTTGAATCACACAATTTTCTCCGTCTATATCAATGACCGCTGCATCATCTTTCTTGTCAAATGCAACCAAGATATCATCGCGTTTATAAGGTTTTATATCATTTAATAATTTATCGAGATTTCCTGCAGCAATTTTTGCATTACAACCTCCACAAACTTCCAAAGAATTCATAAAGCCTCCTTATATATATTATACGTTAAAAGTTTGATTATTTAAGAGTTTTAATCAAAGTATATCGATAGACTGCCTATAACTTTGATATAATAAATAAAAAGAGCAAAGGAGCTAGAAATGAAAAAGTATATAAGTAAATTTTTGTTAATTATTATGCTATTTATACTTTCAGCCTGTCTAATAGAAGATCAAAAAGAAGACTCATATTATCAAACAGGCGAAGTGGAATGGATAGTTGATGGGGACACAGCTCATATTATAATCGATGGTGAAAAACAAAAGGTACGATTTACAGGAATAAACACTCCTGAATATAACCCCAAAAAGGGAATCAGTGAACACTATGGCAAAGAAGCTTTTCACTATACAAAAGATATGATTAAAAACAAAACTGTATACCTAGAAAAAGACATATCAAACACCGACAAGCACGGCAGACTCCTAAGATATATATGGTTAGAAAAACCAGAAGATCCTTCTAATCCAACTAAAGAAGAACTAGGAGAAATTAATCTAAATGGGAAGTTAGTAAAAGAAGGCTACGCCTTTGCTGGAAACTATAAGCCAGATGTCAAATACAAGGAAATCTTTGATGAATTTGAAAATAATGCCAAGGAAAATAATAAGGGAATGTGGAAATGACAATAAATAAGAACTTTTGGGCTAAAAAACAGGATAATAATGGCTCATTTGAGTGGTTGCCCCTATATATTCATCTTATAGATACTAAGAATGTGGTGGCCTTTTTGTATGATCATTGGCTAAGCGAATCGCAAAGAAGACTTATAAATAAATCTATAAACAGTGATGATGAAGACATAGGGAAAAAACTTGCTATGTTTGTTGGATCTTGCCATGATTTAGGAAAAGCGACCCCTGCTTTTCAACTAAAAAAAGGCTATACAAACTCAAGCGATTTGGATAGTGTGCTTATAGAAAAATTAGCAAATGATGGATTTGATGGCATATTTGACAGCAAACTAGCTTCGGCCAATAAAAGTCATCATAGTCTTGCTAGTCAGTATCTATTAGAAAAATATGGGGTAAATAGAGATATTGCAGTAATTGTTGGTGCTCATCATGGAAGCCCAGTGGAAGTAGCTAGTCAAGTTGATAATCAATTTGCCTATCCATCCAATTATTATCAAAATGAAAATAAGAATGATCAAACATATAAGTTGTGGGAGGATAATCAAAGAGAAATATTGCTATGGGCTTTAGAAACTGCTGGCTTTAAAGATATCAAATCCCTCCCTTATATAAACCAAGTTGGTCAAGTAATCTTAACCGGATTGTTAATAATGGCAGATTGGATTGCTAGTAATACAAAGTATTTTCCGTTAGTATCTGTATACGAAGATAAAGAATTTGATACAAGAAATCGAGCTTATAATGGATTAAATGCTTGGATAAAAACAGAAACATGGCAAAGTCCATATAAAATAGATTACAAAGAAGAATTTAAAGAAAGATTTATGACTGGCAATGATTCATTTTATCCAAATCACTACCAAGATAAATTCATTCAGACCATTATAAATACAGACAATCCAGGGATTTTCGTATTTGAAGCACATATGGGTATAGGAAAAACTGAAGCGGCGCTTTTTGGTCTTGAAGTCTTAGCTCAAAAAAAGGCTGCAAGTGGTATGTATTTTGCCCTACCGACCCAAGCTACATCAAATGGTATTTTTCCAAGAATCGAAAGATGGCTTGAGTCTGTATCTAATGAATTTGAAGATAAATTATCAATAAGGTTAATCCACGGAAAAGCATATTTAAATGAAACATTTAACGATCTTGCTAAAAATATTAACCAAGATGACTATTCAGAAAATTCTAATGTAATAGTCAATGAATGGTTTTCGGGTAGGAAATCCGCAATATTAGATGATTTTATTGTAGGAACTATAGATCAGTTTTTACTTATGGCATTAAAACAAAAACACCTATTTCTCAGACACTTGGGCTTTAGTAAGAAAGTTGTAATTATAGATGAAGTTCATGCCTATGATGCCTATATGAACCAGTATCTCTATCAAGCATTGAAATGGCTAGGAGCTTATGATGTGCCAGTAATAATCTTATCTGCAACTCTTCCTGCCGGCAAAAGAGAAGAGTTAGTAAAGCAATACTTACTAGGTAAGGGTATAGGAAAGAAAAAACAAATACACCAAAGAACTATAGCTAGAGACACTTATCCTCTAATCACATATAATGATGGTTCTACAATAAAATACGAAGATAAATTTACAAGGTCAAAAGCAAAAGAAATTAAAGTCATAAATGAGGATTACGAAAATTTATTGAATCTACTGATTAAGCTATACAAACAGGGTGGTAATATTGGAGTAATAGTAAATACAGTAAAAAAAGCTCAAGACTTAGCTAAAGAACTAGAAGAAGTCCTAGGAAAAGATTCTTTTGAGCTTATACATTCTAGATTTATCGACAGTCAAAGGATAGAAAAAGAAGATCAACTATTAAAAATGATTGGCAAAAAGTCCAATAGACCTCATAGAAAGATATATATAGGAACCCAGGTTATAGAACAGTCATTAGATATTGATTTTGATGTGATGGTAACTGAATTAGCACCAATAGATTTGATCTTACAAAGAGCTGGTAGATTACAAAGACATGATATAGAGAGACCTGAAAATTATAAAAAACCAATATTATATGTAGTTGGAGCTTCTGAAAGTTTTGACTTTGATAAGGGTTCTGCAAGTGTTTATAGCTCATATTTATTAGCAAGAAGCCAATACTTTTTGCCAGATTCAATAATAATTCCTGATGATTTATCAAAGCTTGTCCAGAAAGTTTATTCAGAAGATGAGATTGAATTATCAGATGATCTAAAAGATAAATATCATAGTTTCAAAAAAGAGCATGAGAATATAATCGATAAGAAGGAAAAAAGAGCCAAAGTATTTAGGATAGGCAAGCCGGATAGGGACTTTTTAGCTGATGAAGGAGAGACTATTATGGGTTGGCTTAATAATAGCAATGAAGTCATAACAGAAGAAGAAACCTTTGCCCAAGTGAGAGATAGTAAGGAAACAATAGAAGTTATAGCCTTACAGAAAAATGAAAATGGAATAGGGCTGTTTGGGACAGATTATGATATAATGGATAAAATAGAAGATAACAATTATTCAAAGAAAATCGCCTCAAATACCTTGAAATTACCACAAGTTTTATCTGAAAAATATAATATAAGTAAAACAATAGAGTTTTTAGAAAAATATAATCTAAAGTACTTATCTGCATTTCAGAACAACGTGTGGCTTAGAGGTTCTCTGGGTGTTATTTTTGATGAAAACGGCATCTTTAAAATTGGAGACTATATTTTGAAATATTCTAGTAAATATGGCCTATCTTATGAAAGGAAGTGAGGTATTGGGAAAGTTTAATTTACTTGATGAAAATTGGATTTTAGTATTAGATTTATCTGGAGAGACTAAAGAAATATCTTTAACAGAATTATTTGCAAACGCCCAAAACTATAGGAGCTTAGCAGGTGAAATGAAGACGCAAGATTTTGCCATCCTTCGTATATTGCTTGCTATCCTACAAACAGTTTTTTCAAGATTTGATGCTGATGGAAATCCTTATGATTATGTAAAGCTAGATGAGAGATTCAAACAAATCGAAGATGTAGACGAGGATGATCTCTCTGCCTACAAAAAAGATCTTAAGAGAACTTGGAAAAATTTATGGAAAGCTGGGGAATTTCCAGACATTGTAAATGAGTATTTAGAAAAATGGCGTGATAGATTTTATTTACTTGATGATAAGTATCCTTTTATGCAGGTTAGTGAAGATATCATTAGAAATAATACCAAGAACAAAAAAGGTACAGCTATTAGTATAAAAAATATTAATAGAACAATTACAGAAAGTAACAATAAAACTTCTTTATTTTCTGGAAAAGATAATTCAAACAAAAATTTAACAACCGAAGAAGAGATAGCAAGACGGTTAATTACTTATCATGGCTATACTGGAACAGGAGATAAAATAAAATTTACTAATATAGGAGATAAATTTTCTCCGTCAAAGGGCTGGTTATATGATCTTGGTGGTATATATTTTACTGGAAATAATTTGTTTGAGACGTTGATGTTAAATTTAGTATTAGTTCATCCTCAAGAATTTAATAAATATAGACAAAGACCAGCTTGGGAATTTTCAGTATCAGAAAATGTAGACCAAGCATTAACAATTTCATTGATTAATAATTTGGCTGAGCTTTACACTAGATATTCACGAGCTATATATATCGACCCTGATGTAGATTTAAGCAAAGACTTTTCCTTTGAAGTTGTTAAGTTATTAGATGTAGAGCATCAAAATCAAAATTTAGAATTAATGACAACTTGGAGAAAAAATGAAAGTGGACCCAATAAGGGAACTTTTACTCCGAAAAAACATAGAAGAGATATTAGCTTATGGAGATCATTTGGCTTACTTGCCCTAAATCCTAATACAAATGATACATGGAAAGTAGGACTTATGACTCACTTAGAGTCAATAAAAAACACTATTGGTGATTATAATTTTACAATAAATTCTATAAGCATGGAAGATGACGGTAATGCAACAAGTTGGGTTCCAGTTAATGAAATCTACGATTATTTAAATATTAACGACTTTGTAGCTAGTGACCTATCAGAAAATGGTTGGGTTATAAGGATAGATGATACTATTAACGAAACAAAGGAGATAGTAGAAGTCACATATAAGAGATTTTTAAGGGAAATTAAGCTGATTAGAAATCAGCAATCAGATAATTTTGTAGAGCAAAGGGTAGAAAATGTGTATTTTCTTTTAAACGACCCATTCAAAAATTGGCTTATGTCAATAACTATAGATGATGGCAAAGATCAAAAAATAGAAGAATGGAGAAAGACTCTAGAAAAAATAGTAAGGTCTGAAGCAGACAAGGTCCTAGAAAATGCCAATCCAAGAGATTATACAGGGATAACAATAGATGATAAGAACCATAATATAGTGACCGCTTATAATTCTTTTAATTACTTTTTAAACAAAAAACTTAGAAAGGGGGACTAGATGACTGATAATAAAGATGTAAAAAAAGTTTCAGTTTATGGTGTTACTGCCAATATTTTGGAACAAATTTCTAGAGATCTGGACTCGTCAGCTACAAAGGCAACATTATCAAATCTAAGAAATTCAATATCAAAACCATATTCTCAGACTATTGATGTTTTTGCAACTCTTTATAGATATCTTCCAGATTCATTTATAAGTGAATATGGAGATTTGTCATATGAAGAAAAAGCAATTATTACAGCCCTACAAATATTTGCCATCCATCAGCAAGGAAATAGCAAAAGTGTTCTATTAGAAAATGTTGATGAAGAAAAATATAAAAACATGGGATTTTCACTAAGAGTACTTAGGACAGATGACAATGTCAAGTCAACTGATAGAAGATTTAACACAATGATTACAGCTGATACTTCTGATGAATTTGTATTTCATTTAAGACAATTAGTGAATCTTTTAAAATCTAGATCAGATCAAAAAGTAAATTACGCAAAGCTTGCTCAAGACTTATACTATTTTCAAATCCCGAGTACTCGTGAGAGCTTAAAACTAAGCTGGGCAAAAGAATACTACAGATATACAAATAAAGAAGATAAAGGAGAAGAAAATGAGCGATAATAGACTGTTTCTTGATGTACACGCAATACAAACTTTGCCACCATCAAATATAAATAGAGATGATACAGGTAGCCCAAAAACTTGCCAATATGGTGGAGTGAAAAGATCAAGAGTAAGTTCCCAATCTTGGAAAAGAGCTATGAGAACTTATTTTTACGAGCAAAGTGAACAAGAAAATGTTGGTGTTAGAACAAAGGATATTGTTCAATTTGTTGCAAATAAAATTATAGAGATTGACTCTTCAAAAACTGATGAAGCATTTGACCTAGCAGAAAAGATTATAAATGCCGCTGGTGTTAAGACAAAAGATGGTAAAGCTAAAGCCCTATTTTTCTTAGGAGATAGCCAGGCTAGACAATTAGCGAAAGCAGCTATTGACAATAATAATGATAAGAAGTATTTAAAAGAAATATTAAAAGATAATCCTGCAATTGACATCGCGCTCTTTGGCAGGATGGTAGCAGATGATCCATCATTAAACGAAGATGCCTCAAGCCAAGTAGCACATGCCATTTCTACTCACTCAGTAGATACAGAATTTGATTTCTTTACTGCAGTAGATGATCTCGCTCCTGAAGAAAATGCGGGGGCTGGTATGCTTGGAACAGTTGAATTTAATTCATCAACTTTGTATAGGTATGCGAATGTTGCCATTCATGAACTTTACAAGCAATTAGAAAATGAAGAAGCTGTCATAAATACAGCTAAGCTATTTGTAAAATCATTTGCCAATAGTTTACCAACAGGAAAAGTAAATACATTTGCAAATCAAACTCTTCCACAATTTGTAATGGTTTCTATTAGAGATGATAGGCCAGTAAACCTTGTATCAGCTTTTGAAGATCCAATAAAATCTAATGATGGTTATGTAGAAAAATCTACTAGAGCTTTGGTTAATGAATATCAAAAAGTTCAAAAAATAGTAAATAAACCTCTAAAAACTTTTGTTTTAGATATTAACGACTTTAATATTAGTGCAAATGATATTAAAAATGAAAATTCCTTAAATGACTTAATAGAAAATCTTGCAAGCTTTATAGATACTGAAATTACAAAATGGTAGGGTGATTTTTTGAAAACTATATTACTTAAATTTGCAGGACCTCTCCAATCATGGGGGACAGACTCTCATTTTGAAACGAGGCAAACTGATCTGTATCCATCAAAAAGTGCAGTCATCGGACTAATAGCTGCAAGCTTTGGATATAGGAGATATGAAGATGAAAAAATCAAAAAATTAAATGAAGTAAAATTTGCAGTGAGGATTGATCAGCAGGGAAATTTACTAAAAGACTATCATACAGCTCAAAAATATCAAGATAATGGAAAATTTGAAAGGACTTATGTGACTAATCGATATTATCTAGAAGATGCGATTTTTATAGTAGCTTTAAGTCATTCAAATGATCAATTTGTAGAAGACATATACGACAATCTACAAACTCCATATTTCCAAACATTTATGGGTAGGAGGTCTTGCCCACCAAATGCAGATTTTCTCCTTGACATATATGATCAGGATATTTTACAAGCTATAAAATCCTACCCATGGCAAGCAAAAGCTTGGTATAGAAAAACACATACAAATCAGCTTTCTTGTTATATAGATTCTAATCTAGATTTAAATTTAAAAGCCTATCCTAGAAGAGATAGTGTTATATCTTTTTCTCAAAAAGATAGAAAACACAAGTATAGAAATGAATCTCATTTTATAATAGATGTACGTGATTGTGATAGTAATAATGAGAATAATACTACTATTAATGAACACGATGCATTTTCAAGTATTTAGGAGCTTAATATGTATATGTCAAGAGTTGAAATTGATTTTAATAATAGATTAAATCTTAAGAAATTATCAAGTTTAAAAGCTTATCATAGTTGGGTAGAAGAAAGTTTTCCACAAGAAATCGAAGCGAATAGTCGAAGTAGGAAACTCTGGAGAATAGATAATCTGAATGGGAAAAATTATTTATTGCTGGTAAGCCAAGAAAAGCCTGACCTAAATTTACTTGAAAGATATGGGGTAAAGGGGAGTGGAGAAACTAAGGATTATGATCATTTTTTGGGAAATTTAGAAAATGGAATGCAAGCAAGATTTAAAGTTTGCCTTAATCCGACTATTGCCACAAAAAAAGACCCAGATAAAAACAATAGAGGCAAAATAGTTCCCTTAAAATCAGAGGATTTTGAAAAGTTTCTCTTAGATAGATCAGAAAAAAATGGATTTACACTAAATGAAGAAGACTTTATCATTAGTGAAAGAAAATATGTAGACTTCAAACATGATAAGAATTCCAAAAGAATAAAGCTTGATAAAGTAACTTATGAAGGCAGGTTAACAATTAGTGATAAAGAAAAAATGCTAAAAACTCTCACAAATGGCATAGGCAAGAAAAAAGCTTATGGTTTTGGTCTTATGACAATTATTTTGGAAAACTGATATGAGAGAATCTTTTGGTGCTAAAAAAGCCGAACTTAACGAACTGCCAAGGATTTCTGATAGAGTAAGCTTTATTTATGTAGAACATGCCAAAATCAACAGAGAAGATAGTGCCATAGTCTTTTTGGACAAACGTGGCATAGTAAAAATCCCCTGCGCTATGATTGGGGTCTTACTCCTTGGACCTGGTACAGATATAAGCCACAGGGCAGTAGAACTCATTGGAGATATGGGTTGTGCTATGGTTTGGGTAGGTGAAAATGGGGTCAGACAGTACGCCCACGGTAGGAGTCTTAGCCACTCGTCAAGATATCTAGAAAAGCAAGCCAAACTTGTGTCCAATACGAGAACAAGGGCTCATGTTGCAAGGAAAATGTACCAGATGAGATTTCCAAATGAAGACGTAAGCTCATTAACTCTCCAACAATTGCGAGGTAGGGAAGGAACTAGAGTACGTAGAAGCTACAAAGAAAACTCCAAAAAATACAATGTAGAGTGGACTGGGAGAAACTATGATATAGAAGATTTTGATAAATCAAACCAGGTTAACCAAGCCCTATCAGTAGCAAATGTTGCCTTGTATGGTTTGGTTCACAGCATAATAGTAGCCTTGGGCCTATCTCCAGGACTCGGTTTTGTTCATACTGGCCACGATCTTTCATTTGTATACGATATAGCAGACCTATACAAGGCGCAAATTACTATACCTGCATCATTTGAGATTGTTTCATTAAATCCAGAAAGTGAAGAAATTGAATCTCTAACTAGAAAAGCTATACGAGATGTGATTCATAAAGAAAAATTAATGGTGAAAATAGTAAAAGATATTCAGTATTTGTTAGATATTCCACCTGAGGAAGAAATAGAAATTGACCAAATCCACCTACGGGATGACAAGGAAGATCAGGTAAAATATGGTGTCAATTATAGCGAGTTCTAATGCCATTTACTGTAATAACGCTTAAAAAAACACCAGTTTTTCTTAGGGGAGATTTAACTAAGTGGATGCAAGAAATATCTACTGGAGTTTACGTAGGAAACTTCAACAGCAAAGTCAGAGAAGAGCTTTGGCAAAGGGTGATAGAAAATGTCAAAGAAGGGGAAGCCACAATTTGTTACGCCTATCGCAACGAAATAGGCTATGAATTTAGGACAAATAGTAAAGAAATATCCATAGCAGACTTTGACGGCATACCCTTGGTTTTGTTAGAACGAAAAGAAAATATAAGTGATGAAAATAAACTTGGATTTAGCAAAGCATCAAAAATGAGAAAAGCCCACCAGTTTCAAAAACAAACTGCAAAAATCCATACATATGCAGTATTAGATATAGAAACAAATGGCCTAGACTTTCTGAAAAATTCAATAATAGAAATCGGATGTATAAAAGCAATAGGCGGAAAAATAGAAGAATTTGAGAGAGCAATTAAAATAGAAACAAAGTTACCCCGAGATATTATAACATTAACAGGTTTAAGTGATGAATACCTAGCAGAAAATGGAGTAGATGAACAAGAAGCCTTGATTGACCTGTTAGAATTCATAAGGGACCTACCAGTAGTAAATTATGGGAATAACTTTGATATCAATTTCATAAACTATGCCTTAAAGAACAATGGATTACAAGTAATTAAAAATCAAACCATAGACTTGATGAGATGTGTTAAAAAAGAAAAAAGAATGTTAGAAAACTATAAACTACAAACAGTTCTAAAGGCATACGGTATAGATAAAAAAGTACCTCACAGAGCACTAGCAGATGCAAAATTAACCTATGAGCTTACGACAAAAGTAAATATTTTTAAAGAAAAATCAAAATAGGATGGCTAAAAATAAGGATCGAATAACTGTTTATCCCGCACACGCGGGGGTGATCCTGTGTGTTTAAATATTCCTTAACATTATTTTCAGTTTATCCCGCACACGCGGGGGTGATCCTATCATCTTGGCCAAAATTAGTCTCAGCAAGCTGTTTATCCCGCACACGCGGGGGTGATCCAGCCAGTATTGATAACTATACTAGCAACATCTAGTTTATCCCGCACACGCGGGGGTGATCCTAATAATATCAAAAACTTGAACAAAAATCAAGAGTTTATCCCGCACACGCGGGGGTGATCCTGGACAATCCCATCTTTCTTATAAAACATGCCAGGTTTATCCCGCACACGCGGGGGTGATCCTACAGGAAACTCAGTCCCTTTTTCATAGAGTCCGTTTATCCCGCACACGCGGGGGTGATCCTATCTGATATGTTTGCCAATGGCAATGTAATACGTTTATCCCGCACACGCGGGGGTGATCCTATAGTCTAAGCATCACCATAAAGCCTAAGCGAGTTTATCCCGCACACGCGGGGGTGATCCTGGTACTGCTTCTATGGATTCTTTTTACCTGGTGTTTATCCCGCACACGCGGGGGTGATCCTAAATATACATTATGCATGTTTTATAGTTATTCGTTTATCCCGCACACGCGGGGGTGATCCTTTCTGCCTTGCTAGGCCCATCAAGACCCATGGGTTTATCCCGCACACGCGGGGGTGATCCTCTCCCCTGGCCACCTTGCCCATCACCGTATTAGTTTATCCCGCACACGCGGGGGTGATCCTCAAACGAGCCTTAATTGAATCGGGTGGGGACAGTTTATCCCGCACACGCGGGGGTGATCCTAGTCGTGATTGGAATCATAAAGGTAGTAACAGGTTTATCCCGCACACGCGGGGGTGATCCCGGTATCAGTATGTTCAGTAAACTCCCAATCCAGTTTATCCCGCACACGCGGGGGTGATCCTCACCAAAGATGAGCAGTCATAGTCTGGCCCCCAGTTTATCCCGCACACGCGGGGGTGATCCCAGCAGATTGTTTGTAACTACAAATTACACTAGGTTTATCCCGCACACGCGGGGGTGATCCTCAAAGACGGTTGGAATGGAAATAAAGAAGAAGGTTTATCCCGCACACGCGGGGGTGATCCTCAAAAGAACCTCCTATAGCACTTATATAGGATGTTTATCCCGCACACGCGGGGGTGATCCCACAATACAGTCACCTCCTTTGTTAACTCTGTGGTTTATCCCGCACACGCGGGGGTGATCCTCAGATGAGAGCGAAAATGTAGTCAAAGAAAAAGTTTATCCCGCACACGCGGGGGTGATCCCGATTTGCGGATTGGGTTACTTCTGAAGTTCTAGTTTATCCCGCACACGCGGGGGTGATCCTCACCAAAGATGAGCAGTCATAGTCTGGCCCCCAGTTTATCCCGCACACGCGGGGGGAATTTTACCCAAATTTTTTATTATGGGTTCCAAAACACTATGGTCTTATTAAATTGAGGTTCTAAATAACTTTTAGTTATTTAAGATAATATGTTGATGTTTTGAATAAATTTCTGCTTATATAATCGGATTATTTTCGATAAAAAAGAATGCTAGCGTAAACTTAACTAGCATTCATTTATTAATTCTATTACTGTATATTGTCAAAAAATGTCATAGAGTGTTCTATGTCGTGGTATTGATAGCCTAAGTCAAAGGCTTCTTTTCTTTGGGCTGATGAACCGTGGGTGAAGGTGTCTACATTAACATTTCTTCCTGACATTTCTTGGATTCTATCGTCTCCTATGGCTGCTGCTGCATCCATTGCTTCTTCTATATCGCCTGGATCAAGGTATCCACGTTCTTCTACATAGTAGGCAAATAGTCCTCCAAAGTAATCTGCTTGAAGCTCTTGGGCTACTGAATACTTGTTGTATTCTTTTTTTGACAGAGTTTTTCTCAATTTATTTGTTTGGTCTAATATTCCTAGCTGTTTTTGTACGTGGTGGCCGACTTCATGGGCCAATACATAGGCTAGGGCAAAGTCTCCACCAGTTCCAAACTGATTTTGGAGTTGATTGTAAAAGTCTACGTCTATATATATACTTTCATCAAGTGGGCAGTAAAATGGCCCCATATTTGATTGCGCTATGCCACACGCTGACCTTGTCGATCCTTCATAAGGTACCATTGTTGGTTCTACATATTCTGCATCCATTTCGTTAAATTTTTGGTGCCATACATCTTCAGTATCTTTCAATACAACTGCAAGGAAGTCCTCTAGTCTAGCGCGACCATTACTTTCACTACCTATTTCTGTTTGATATTGTCCTTTTTGTTGTGGTTGGTTTTGATTAGTATTGTTAGAACCTGTTCCCATTCCACTTATTCCTCTGAATATAAACATCAATATAAGGAAAAATATGATTCCACCAAGGCCACCTTTACCACCACGTGGTATAAAAATCGGCCCTCTGTAGCCTCGGTTACCCCCAAAACCACCGCCTCTATTTGCGCTAGGACCTCTCCTAACATTTGAGCTACGCTCTCTATTTTCCCATTTCATAATTTCCTCCATAAATCTTAATATTAAATTCTTACCCAATTATCGCTTAAATTAATGAACTATTTACTAATGAAGCATAATAAATTAATGCAAATGTTTTCTTGATTTATTTATATAAATATTTTATATTTATAATAACAATATATAAGGAGGTATAAAATGAAGAAAAACTTCAAGTATGGGATTCCGCTTTTCTTAGCTTTATCGCTTAGTGTGATTCCTTTTAATGTTTCTAAGGCAGAAACTATAGAAGAAAAACAACTTGTCACTTATGATGCACCAGATTTTGATCAACTTTTATTAGATGATTTTAATAATCAAAATCTCGAAGTTAGCAATTATGCAATCGAAAGTGAAAAATACTTCGATGATGGTGATGATTTAATTGTAGAAGAAGAACATGTTGATAATAGTGAGAGTTCAAAAGAAAACCTTGAAGAAAAAGACGCATTAGAAAATAATACAAATTATAAGGTTCAAGAGGATAATGAAAATCCTAATAAACCTAGAAATAAGAAGATAGAAGAGAAAATCTCCAATATGACCTTAGATGAAAAAATAGGTCAAATGCTAATGCTAGAATTCAGAAATTGGGAAGATGAAAATGGCGAGCTAAAAGAAGTAACTGAATTAAATGATGATATCAAAAATGCTATAAGTAAGTATAAGATTGGTGGGGTAATATTATTTGCAGAAAATGTAAGAGATACTGAACAAACTACCAAACTTACTCATAATATTCAAAAAGCTGCTATAGAAAGCGGACTTGATCCACTTTTAATTTCCATAGATCAAGAAGGTGGTATAGTTGTTAGACTTGGTACTGGAACTTCTTTACCAGGAAATATGGCATTGGGTGCAAGTAGAGATAAGAAATTAGCCTATGAGTACGGGAAAATTATAGCAGAAGAGATAAAAGCTTTAGGAATCAATGTCAATCTTGCTCCAGTTATGGATACAAACAACAATCCAAATAACCCTGTTATTGGCTTGAGATCTATCTCATCTGACCCTAATTTGGTAGGAGAACTAGGCTCTGAAGTTGTCAAGGGCTTACAAGATAACGGAGTATCTGCTGCTATAAAATACTTCCCTGGTCATGGAGATACAGCTACAGATAGTCACCTAGGATTGCCTGTAGTAGATAAGTCTTATGAAGAAGTAAAAAACTTAGAGTTAATACCTTTTGATAAAGCTGCAAAAGAAGGCGTCGATATGATTATGACAGCCCATATATCCTATCCTCAACTTGAGAAAGATACTGTGATTTCCCAAAAAGATGGTTCAGTAATAGGAATACCAGCAACTCTTTCTGATGATATAATAACAGGAATAATTAGAAAGAAAATGAACTATGATGGCATAGTTATTACAGATGCTATGAAAATGCAAGCAATAGCAGACCACTTTGGAGAAGAAGAGGCTGTTATAATGGCTATTAGAGCAGGTGTGGATATTCCACTAATGCCAGCACTATTGCAAAAAAATGAAGACTTATTAAAATTAGACAGCATAATAAATAGAATAAAAAGTGAGATAGAATTAGGAAATATAAGCGAAAACCAATTAAATAATTCTGTGTATAGGATTCTAGATTTAAAATATAGGAGAGGAATTTTAGATTTAGACCAGTACAACAAGCCAATTGAAGAAAAAATAGAAAATGCATTAAAGGTTGTTGGAAATAAAGAACATTTTGAAAAACAAAGAGAAATTACCGATAAGGCAATAACAGTTACAAAAAATATCAATAATGCATTGCCAATGTATCCAAAAAAAGGTGATAAAGTACTGATTTATACACCTTATGAAAATGAAGTTCCTGGATTTAATTATGGATTTGAAAAACTACAAGAAGAAGGAATAATCGATAAGGATGCAAAACTAGACGTATTTACCTTCCAAAATTATAAGGATAAGTCTAAGGAAGCAGAAGAAATATTGAAAAATTATGCTAAAGAATACGATTATATAATTGCAGTAAGTGAAATTGGTAGAGCAAATCAACTTAGCAAAAATGACTGGCTAGCAGAAATACCAGATATGTTAACAACTTTTGCTAAAGAAAATAATAAAAAATCTGCAATTATCAGCATAGGCAAACCATATGATTTGGATAGATACAAAAATTCTGATGCTCATATTCTAGCCTATGGTTCAAAAGGAATGGATCCAACAGAAAAAGGTAAAGATCCAGTAAAGACATTTGGACCAAATATACCATATTCTCTAGACGTTGTCTTCGGAAAAGTAAGTTCAAAAGGTAAATTACCAGTAGACGTTCCAGAACTTGATGAAAATTTCGAATATACAGATAAAATCGCCTACGAAATAGGTTATGGATTAGAAACAAAGTTAATAGATGATGATAAGACTGATTCAAATAACATAGGAGAAAAAAATCCTACTGAAAAACCAATTGTAAAAGAAAAACAAGGAAATAAAATAAAAACACCTAGAAAAGCAAGCAAGCCTGAAAACCCAAAAACAGGTATAAGTGGATTAAATGAAGTTATATTAACTTTATTTGCATCAGCATCAAGTCTTGTTTTAAGTAAGAAAAAGAATAGTTAAGTAAAATAAATCAAAGTCATCGATTTTTTGGTGACTTTGATTTTTTTCGCTCATTTACCTAATTAAAATGTATTAGAAAATTGCTAGTAACTGAGACTAAAATGTCAATAAGCAAGGTGGCATAAAAGTATTAAAAACATTGTAATTAAGTAATTTGGGCAAAAAAATGGAGCCACTTCCCGGGATCGAACCGAGGACCTCATCCTTACCATGGATGCGCTCTACCTACTGAGCTAAAGTGGCATTACTTGATTAGTGTACCATATATTTTAACTTTAAGCAAGGATAGCTATCATAAATAATATCTAGTATTTTTTGTCAATGTATGGTAGAATACTGATATATGATTCATTAGGAGGATAAAATGTCTAAACAACAATTTGAAAGAAGCAAACCACATATTAATATCGGAACAATCGGTCACGTAGACCACGGTAAAACAACAACAACAGCAGCAATCACCCAAGCCCTAAACAAAAAATACGGAACAGGTGAATACGTAGACTACGAACACATCGATAAAGCACCAGAAGAAAGAGAACGTGGGATTACAATCAACACATCAGTAGTAGAATACGAAACACCAAACAGACACTACGCACACATCGACGCACCAGGCCACGCTGACTACGTTAAAAACATGATCACAGGAGCAGCACAAATGGACGGCGCAATCATCGTAGTATCTGCAGCAGACGGTCCAATGCCACAAACAAGAGAACACATCCTACTAGCAAGACAAGTAGGCGTACCAAAAATCGCAGTATTCCTAAACAAAGAAGACCAAGTAGACGACCCAGAACTACTAGAACTAGTAGAAATGGAAGTAAGAGACCTACTAAACGAATACGAATTCGACGGAGACAACTGCCCAGTAGTAGTAGGCTCAGCATTAAAATCTCTACAAGAAGGCGGAGAAGGTCCTTGGACAGACAAGATACTAGACCTAATGGAACAAGTAGACAACTACTTTGACATCCCAGAAAGAGACAACGACCAACCATTCCTAATGCCAGTAGAAGACGTAATGACAATCTCAGGCCGTGGAACAGTAGCAACAGGAAGAGTAGAAAGAGGAACATTAAAAGTAGGCGACACAGTAGAAATCGTAGGCCTAACAGAAAAAACATCAAGCGCAGTAGTAACAGGCGTAGAAATGTTCCACAAATCACTAGAACAAGCAGAATCAGGTGACAACGTAGGAATTCTACTAAGAGGCGTACAAAGAGACGAAATCTCAAGAGGACAAGTACTAGCAAAACCAGACAGCGTACACCCACACACAGAATTCGAAGGTCAAGTATACGTACTAACCAAAGATGAAGGTGGACGTCACACACCATTCTTCAGCGGATACAGACCACAATTCTTCTTCAGAACAACAGACGTAACAGGCGACATCCAACTAGAAGAAGGCGTAGAAATGGTAATGCCAGGAGACAACGCAACATTCAAAATCAGCCTACAAAAACCAATAGCCCTAGAAGAAGGACTAAGATTCGCAGTACGTGAAGGTGGAAGAACAGTAGCATCAGGCGTTGTAACAAAGGTAATTAAATAGTCCCGACATCTTGGGTGGAAAATCCAAAGGATTTTACATCTGCGAGATAAGCTTTAGCTACGAAGTAGCAAGCGAATCCGCAGAACTAAGCGAGATGCACCGTAGGTGTATCGAGAGGACCCCATCATCTTGGGTGGAAAATCTGAAGGATTTTACATCTCTGAGGTAAGCGAAGAAGCGAAGAAGCGAAGGTCCTCCACTAGCCGGACGGGCTTTGTACTACGTACAACCATTACATGGAGGGTCTTCCCTTAGCCAGACGGGCTTATTTCAATCCAGAGAACTAAGCACATAAATGACCATTGAATTTGGTCATTTATGCCGAAAAGTAGTGCGAAAGCACGGAAAGCAACTATAGTTGCGATTTTCGTGGATCGCCCAATGGTCATCGAGAGGATGATTTCCTCATATTAAAGAAATATCAAAGAGTGAGCACTTCGCTCGCTCTTTATTTATTAAGGAGTGCTTATGAAAAAAAATAAGTGGATTTTATCCCTTGTTTTTGCCATTATCCTAGGTCTATCATCTTGTACCAATAGTAGTGATAAAGAAATTATTTCTGAGAATAAAGAGATTAGTGATAGTCTAGAAAATACTGGCGAAAGTAAGACAGATCAAGCAAAAAGTGATGAAGAAACTACTAAATCTGATGGACTAATCAATGAGGCCATAGAAAGAGAAGTAGGTAAACCTTATGAAGTGGGTGTCACACCAGATGATTACAATATGGACTATGACACTTCACGCTTGCACGATCTAAAAGCCAAAAAATCAAAATATTATCCAGAAGATGGAGTTAAGGGCTTATACTTAAACTCTTACAGTGTAAACAATCCAGAAGTATATAATAAGATTATAGAAAAACTTGAAAGTACAAAATTAAATTCAGTTGTTGTTGACATCAAGGATGACTGGGGCAATGTCACCATGAATTTTGATACAGATGATGAGGATATAAAGTACTCAAAGATTGATATAATTGATCCTAAGACCTTCTTAGAAGAAATGCATTCTAGAGGTATATATGTAATAGGCAGGGTTACCACTTTTAAAGATAGTATCATAACAGAAAGACACCCAGACTGGGGATTCACCTTAGATGATGGAAGTCTTTGGAAGAATGGTCACGGAGAAGCTTTTATGAACCCTTTCTTAAAGGAAGTTCAAGATTATGATATCAAAATTGCAAAGCTTGCTGCAGAAGCTGGATTTGATGAAATTCAGTTTGACTACGTGAGGTTTGCCGAAGGATTTGAAACCTTTGGAGACACTCTTTCTTATTCCAGAGGTGAATATGAAGATACGGATGACATGGAAGAAGGCGAGAAAAGAGTTGCAGCTATAACAGGCTTTGTACAAAGAGCTCGTGAAGAGCTACAATCCTATGGTACACCGATGTCAATAGATGTATTTGGCTATGCTCTACAAGTAAGAAGAGCTGAGGGTATAGGCCAAGATTTTGACCAAATGGCAAATCAAACAGATGCTATCTCATCAATGATTTATCCATCACACTGGGGTAAGTGGTCATTTGACATAGAAAAGCCTGACCTAGAGCCATACAATCTTGTTTATAGATATCTAGAAGAAGAACAAGAGGTTTTGGGAGCGCTTGAGCACCCACCTGTATCTCGTCCATGGATTCAAGACTTCACAGCCAGCTGGATTGGTGAAGGTAATTGGATGGAATACGATGGAGAAGCAGTTCAAGCTCAAATCGATGCTATATATGACAAAGGACAAAATGAATATCTCATTTGGAATGCTTCTAGTGAGTATTCCGATGGTGTAGATTACTAATATATACTGTAGTGAGACTTATGTTTTGCTACAGTTTTTTCATTTGTAACATATGTTACTGATAGTGATAATCATTTATGATATACTTATTGTGGAAGGTGATAATATGAAATTAGATATTAATGAAAATTTGGAAAGTTTAATAAATAAAAATCCTAAGTTAAAAGACGAATTATTGGAACTTGGTTTTGTTGGCCTAGATAATCCTTTAATGATTAAAAAAATGGCATCTAAAATGTCAATAAAAAGAGGTGCTAAGATATTAGGAATAAAAGATATAAATTCAAAATTAGAAGAACTTGGCTATGAGCTTGAAGATTCATCTTTTGATAAAGAAATAATAGATAGAAAAGGAAAAATTAAATCTTATATTAAAAGATTGTCAGCTGGTGAAGAACTTGAATCAGTAAGGAAAGATTTTAAAGAGAACTTTGATGGTGTCTCATCCTCAGAAATAATGGATGCAGAAGAATCACTATTAGATGAAGGAATGGATAAGGAAGAGGTAAGAAGATTATGTGATGTCCACTCTGCTTTATTTCATGGCATGACTATTGCAGAAGAGAAAAAAATAGTGTATGACAACCCAGTACTTAATCTTTTACAAGATGAAAATAATGAGATTAAAGATTTAATTTTAAAAACAAAAGCATATTATGGTGGAGAAATTTGTGAAAATCCCTTGGAAGAATTGCAAAAGCTTCTAAATAGTCACTATAGAAAAAAAGGAGATTTAATATATCCTCTATTAGAGTCAAAATATAATAAATCTGGTCCATCAGAAGTGATGTGGGGTGTTGATTATGAGATTTTAAGAAATATAAAAAAGGCCCTCAAAAAGAATGACAAAGATTTATTAGAGGAAACTATAATAAGGGCAGAAGAAATGACTTATAAGGAAGAAAATATACTATATCCTCTGCTAGAAGAGAATTTATCTGATGAAGATTATTCTAATATATATAGCGATTTGAAAGAATATGATCAAGATAGCAAAAATAGTGATGATGAATTATTCAAAGAAACTGCCGATAATGATGATAAGTATATATACTTTTCAAAAGGGAAAATGAGAGTTGATCAACTTGAAGCAATGCTTGATACTTTAGAAATTGAGATTACTTACGTTGATGAAAAAGATATTAACTCTTATTACAATAACCCTAGAGAAAACAAAATCTTTAAGAGACCACAATCTTCCCTAGGAAGGGAAGTATATTCTTGCCATCCACCTCAAGCACTACCCAAAGTTAAAAAGATTATTGGAGACTTAAAATCTGGTGCTAGGGATAAAGTTGTTGTAATTAGAGACATAGGTGGAAGTGATTATACGGTAAGCTATTATGGAGTTTGGGATAAAGAGGGAAATTACAAGGGGATTCTAGAAACTGTTCAGAATATGGATTTCTACAAGAATTATCTTAAAAAATGGAATAAATTGTAAATAAAAAATCGTTTCATTTAATCTTTATTGAAAAAATGAAACGATTTTATTATAGCCTATGTTTTTTTCTAAACTGCGAAGGTGTTTGCATAGTTTTTTTCTTGAAAACTTGGTTAAAATACGACTGAGAATTGAAACCAACTATGGTTGATATTTCCTCCATGGAATGATTTGTGGAAATCAACAAGTTTTTTGATATTTCTATTCTCTTTAGTATCAAATACTCTATAGGGGTTACCCTATAAGCTTGTTTAAATTCAGCTATCAAATGAAACTTGTTCATATAAGCCATAGTAGATAGTTGCTCTAACTTAATATCTTCAGCATAGTTGTTATCAATGTATGACTTAACATAATCAATTTGGTGGTTGATTTTCCTGTCATGTTGAATAGCAAGTTTATCCTCGTTAGCTCTTAAGATATTGATAATAAAAATAGATGCCAAAGAATTTGCCATAGATCTAGAAAATAGATACTTGCAGTTATATTCGTCAAATATACTTTCAAAAGTTGATAAAGCTTTAGATTCTTCAGTTAAACTTGAATGAAAAAAGTTAGTTGGATTAACGCTATTTTTTTCTTATCTACGCTAGAAATTGAAATAGATTCTACACCAAAACCAATAACTTCACAATTATCAAAATTTCCATCTATATACATAGTATGACCAATATTTGAGTTTATAATAATAAGGTCATTTTGCCTGACATCTATTGACTCATTTTCAATAGAAAGTTTGCCCTCGCCATTTATTAGAAAATAAAAATAAGTAAATGGATGGAATTGAATTCTTGAAGAATAATTCTTATTAAAAATAAATTTCTGGCTATCTAATACTTTTATTCCAAGATCTGATATGTCATTTTCTCGATCAATATCATTTGTATTGAATGTATCCATAATTTTTCTCCTGAACTTCTATCCGCTATTACGATAATATATAAGATAATATATTATATTATAATACATTTTAGAATTAATTTAAAGTAATAACTATAATATAATTTTAATATCGTATTCTACTTATTATAATTATTATATCATTTTAACTATAAAATTTCTTCACAATTCACGAAAAATATAAAATTGAAAAGTTTTTTTGCCTTAGTATAGTTTGATTAATAGGGGTGATATTATGGCTATGATTTCAGATACGACTATAGAGCTAATAAGGTCAAGGGCCAATATAGTTGATATTATCAGCGAATATACTGATTTAAAGAGGTCTGGGTCTTCCTTTAAGGGCTTATGTCCATTTCATAATGAAAAAACACCATCATTTACTGTTGACGATAGGAAACAATTATTTCACTGTTTCGGTTGTGGAGCAGGTGGAGATGTTGTTTCTTTTATTATGCAAAAAGAGGGCCTATCATACAAAGAAAGCCTAGAATATTTGGCAAACAAAACAGGTGTTACTATTACTTATAACGACAGCTCATCACAGAATCCTAAAAACAAGGAGCTTTATGAAATAAACAAAGATGTAATGATGTTTTATTACAAGAATTTGCTAACTAATAGGGATGCAATAAACTATCTAAAAAAAAGAGGCCTATCATCTTCAATTGTTAATAAATTTATGCTAGGATTTGCTAAAAATTCCTGGGATGACTTGGTAAATTACGGTGAATATAAGGGTTATGATAAGAATGATTTGGAAGATATAGGACTTATAAAAAAGTCGGCTAAAGGCAAATATTATGATAAGTACAGGAATAGGATTATTTTCCCGATAATAAATCATTATGGCAATGTTATAGGTTTTGGTGGTAGAAGTATAGATGATCAAATGCCAAAATATCTTAACTCTCCTGAATCTAGTATATTTAAGAAACGATACAACCTTTACGGCTTAAATGTCTATAAGAGACAAAAAAAGAAAGATATCATCCTTGTGGAAGGCTATATGGATGTCATAGCTTTAAATAACCATGGTATAGATTATGCTGTTGCAAGTCTGGGTACTGCTTTAACAGACGACCAAGCCAAACTTATAAAAAGATATGCAGATAATGTATATATTTGCTATGACAGAGATGGGGCAGGAATGAAGGCTACTGACAAAGCTTGCGATATTTTCCTAAATAATGGAGTAGTAGCTAAGGTAATTGTTCTAGAAGAAGGACTTGACCCAGATGATTTTATTAAAAAATATGGACAAGAAAAGTTCTTAGAAAAAAAGAGCCAAGCCTTGGATGTCTATAATTACAAATATAATAAAATCTTGGATTTATATAGCAAGGCAAATGAAAATGAAAAGTTTGAGAAGTTGGATTTGTTTATAGAATTTCTTGCAAGTATAGACAAAGACCTAACTAGAGAAATATTTATAAATAACGTATCAACTCTATTTAACATTGATAAAAGTACTTTAAATGAAGCTATAAACAAGTATAGTACTGATACTGGGAATAGAGTAAATTATTCAAATAAAAAGAATAAAATTATTATTCCAGAGAAGAAGAAATCCTTTAATACTATTGAATTAGAAATACTTAGATTAATTTTTAATCAGAAAGATGATTATTTATCTAATGAAGATTTTTTTAATCAGCATCTAAAAAATGAAAAAGTATTAAACGTTAAAGATTTTATTATAAATAAAGATGTAAGCAAGTTTGACCAAAATGATGATGATTATAATTACATTTTTGACTATATAAGTGATGATACCAATCCAATACAAATAAGTGAATTGATTGATAAAATTAGGCTTTTTGAAAAAAGACAAAAGTTATTTGAGCTAAAAGCCCATAGAAGAAAAGCCAAGAGGAGTACGAATGAGTAGCGAAAGCGATAAGTTGCTTGATGAAGATGTTTTAAAAGAGATAATAGAAGAATTTCAGTCCATTAGTGAAAATCAAGATGGACTTATAACTTATACTCAAATCTATACTTTTGAATCGTTTA
The DNA here is from genome assembly GCF_000312365.2 of Anaerococcus provencensis. Lineage (GTDB taxonomy): Bacteria > Bacillota > Clostridia > Tissierellales > Peptoniphilaceae > Anaerococcus > Anaerococcus provencensis. Next base: position 746,613 of record NZ_HG003686.1, read on the forward strand.
AAGAAATAGAAGAAGATAGCAAAAAATACGTTATATCTCAAATTTTAAGCAGTGGAATTGAAATTGTCGAAAAATCAGAAGCACAATTGGACGAAGATTTAGATGATAGTGATTTGGATGATGATTTAGATGACGATGAAACACTAGATGACGACGATATAAACGAAGAAGATATAGATGAAGAAATAGATGATGATGTCGAAAATATTTCTGGCATTAAGCTTGATGACCCTGTAAAGATGTATCTTAAGGAAATAGGAAAAGTTTCATTATTAACCGCTAAGGAAGAAATTGACCTATCTAGAAAAATGGAAATGGGTGAGATAGCCTACAAAAAATTAGAAGGTATAAATTTAAATAAGCAAAATAAAATTGAATTATCCAATACCATATTTTTTGGGAATTTGGCAAAGGCCATATTGATTGCTAATGATGAATACCAGAATGATGGAAAATTAAGTGAAGAATCTGGATACAATCTAAATGGGATCATTGCAATGGGCAAACTTTTCGAAGAGATTATGGTTGAAGAACCTGACTTAGAAAAGATAGAGGAGCTAAAAAACAAGGTGTTAATTTGTAATATAGCTCAAAAATCTGTAAATGATAAAGAGCTTAGTGAGAATGATGCAAATTCACTATGTGATTTGTTTGATTCCTTTGATCACATTCTAAATGTCAATGTAGATGAAAATGTGCTTACCTTTGTATATGAGTCATTTACAAATTTATTGTCGAAGGCTTTGAATGAAGAATATCTAAAAACTTTTGATAAGATGACTATAGATTCATTGATTGAAGCTGCAAATAGATCCAAAGAATTATCCAAAGATAATTGTCTAAGTGCAGATGAGATTAAAGAATTAAATGAATTGGTAGAGATGAGCAATGTGGCTCATATAATTTTCGATAATGACGAGCTTAGCCAAGATGATATATTAAAACTAAAAAAAGCTGTTCTATTATCAAAAAGAGCAAAACAAAAATTGGCAGAAACTAATTTAAGGCTTGTTGTTTCCATTGCTAAAAAATATGTAGGTCGTGGTATGAGCTTTTTGGATCTTATTCAAGAAGGAAATATGGGCCTAATGAAGGCAGTAGATAAGTACGATTACAACCGTGGATTCAAATTCTCTACCTATGCAACATGGTGGATACGCCAAGCTATAACCCGTGCTATAGCTGACCAAGCTAGAACTATAAGAATCCCAGTTCACATGGTTGAAACTATAAATAAATTAGTAAGAACTCAAAGACAATTAGTCCAAGAACTAGGCAGAGATCCATCTAACGAAGAAATAGCTGAACAAATGGGCATAGAAGTTTCAAAAGTTCAAGAAATCAGAAAAATTGCCCAAGAACCAGTATCACTTGAAACACCAATAGGTGAAGAAGAAGATTCACACTTGGGAGATTTTATAGAAGATGAATCAGCTATAAATCCAGATGAAGCTGCAAACTACACTATGCTTAGGGAAAATTTAAACGAAGTTTTATCTTGCCTTGGTGCTCGTGAAAAACGAGTGTTGCAACTAAGATTTGGACTTATAGATGGAACACCAAGAACACTAGAAGAAGTTGGAAAGGAATTTGATGTAACCCGTGAAAGGATACGTCAAATCGAAGCAAAGGCTCTTAGAAAGCTAAAAAGTCCGAATAAGAGCGAATCGTTGAAAGACTTTTTATAATGAATGATAAGAAAAGATTAATGGATATCATAAAATTGATAGATTATGGCAAAAGTGTCATAGATGTAGGAACCGATCATGGATTGGTTCCTTTATATTTGGCAAAAAATAATATCAGCTCAAATATTTTGGCTACTGATATATCCGCACCATCCTTAAAAAAGCTTGAAGACCAACTTGATGATGATTTATCAAAAATAATTAAAACTAAGGTGACAGATGGATTTAAGGGTATAGAAAAAGAAGATAATCAAATCGCAATCATTGCAGGTATGGGTGGCAATACTATTGTTGATATTATAGATGCTAACATCGAATTTGCCCAAAATCTTGATTATATGATATTAGAATCAAACATAGCAACTGAAAAACTTAGATTATTTCTATATAATAATAATTTTGAGATTATGAGAGATTTTTTATCCTTTGAAAATGGTAAATATTATGACATTTTAAAGGTAAAATATGGTAATAAGAAGGAGATGAAAATTTCTGATATATATTATGGATTTGAGAATATAGAAAATAAGAGTCAACTATTAGTAGAAAAATTACTAATAGATCGTAAGAAAAATCAGATTTTTAGAGAAAATATCATTAAAAATTCTAAAAATAATGATGGCTTAGAAAAAATAGACGAAAGATTAGAAGCTATAGATGAGGTTTATGAAAGATGGAAATTAGAGAACTAATAGACAAATTATGCGAAAAATATCCACTAGATTTGCAAGAAGACTGGGATAACTCAGGACTCCAGATTGGAAATTTGGACAAGGAACTAAAAAATGTACTAATTAGTCTGGATCTGGAAGAAGAGGGTGTAGATATGGCTATAGAAAATGATTGTAACCTAATCATTACCCACCATCCATATTTATTTAATGGCACAAAGTCTATTGATTTTACTGATTCTTTTTACAACCGCCTAGAAAAAGTTATAAAAAACGATATAAGTGTCTTTGCTATGCATACAAACCTAGATATCGCAGCCGATGGTCTTAATGACAATCTTTGTCAAATACTAGAGATCCAAAAGCCGCAAGTTTTAGAACTATATAAGGATCCTGGCTTAGGTAGATTTGGAGTTATAGAAACTACAAAAGCAAAAGATTTTGCTAAAAAAGTAAAAGAAATCCTTAAGGCTAATGAACTAGTTTGCTATGGCGATATGGAAAAAGAAATTTCAAAAGTAGCTGTTTGTGGGGGAGCTGGTTCTTCGCTTTTTGATGATGCAATTAACCAAGGTTGTGATCTGATGATTACAGGAGATGTTTCCTACCATATGGGGATGGACTATGCAAATAGAGGTCTTGTAATAATCGATCCTGGTCATTTTGCTAGCGAAAACCATATTATTTATAAGCTAGAAAATATATTAAGTAAAATGACTGATAATAAGGTTTATACTTATTCTAAAGAGGATGATTTTAGGACTTTTATTTAATATAAATTTTACAAATATATTATAAAGAGTAAAATAAAGTTTGGAGTAAATCAGACAATCGCGGCATAGTACGAGGAAAGTCCGTGCACCACAGAGCAGGATGCTTGATAACGTCAAGTAGGAGTGATCTTCAGGCAAGTGCAACAGAAAGTATACCGCCAAATTTTTGGTAAGGTTGGAATGGCGAGGTAAGAGCTCACCAGCTATATGGTGACATATAGGCTATGTAAACCCCATCCGGTGCAAGAACGAAGGGATGACAAACAAAGCTTGCTCGGCTTTGATCCAGAATGGTTGTTCGCTTGAGCTTATTGGCAACAGTAAGTCTAGATAGATGATTGTCTAATACAGAACACGGCTTATAGATTTGCTCCCTACATAATAGTTACAAAATGTAACCAAAAAAATTCAAAGTATTTTTTATTTACACTTTTGGTAAATAATTTACAATTTATATTTAGAAATAAAGGTTGAAATTGTAGGTTTTTTCTGTAAGTGTAATTTTTTTGTAACTAATTGTTGACTATTTTGTTAATTTAGTATAGAATATAGTAAGATTTTAATTCATAAAGGAATACCAAACTATTTAAGGAGAGGATTTTACACTAATGAATAAAAAAAATATAGGAGCTGCTTTATCTCTTATAGCAGCTGTAACTGCAGGAGCAACAGCATATGCTTCTACAGTAAATAATTTAGATTCTGATAAAAATACTAATTCTATGATTAGTCCATCTTACACAGAAAATAACGATTATGTGAGCTTTATACAAGCTGATTATACAAAAGATCTTAAAAATACAGCAATAGCAAAAGAAAAAAGAATTCACAAGACTACAAAAGATGATGAAGAAAAAGTTGCTAAAATAGAAGAAGCAGCCAATAAAATTGTTGCAGAGAAACTTATTTCAATTGAAGAAACTACATATGAAGAGGAAGAAACTGCAGATGTAGAAAATGAAGACATAGTATCTGCAGAAGAAGAAGTTTCTGAAGAAGAAGTCGCAGTAAATGAAGAAGTTGATGATAATCAACTAGTAGTTTATGAAGACGTAAATCTTGATAGTGCTATCGAAAATATCAATGAGGAAGACTTGGTTGAAAACGAACAAAGTGATATCGACTCACAAGTAGAATATCTTGATAGCAACGAGGCTGTAAGCACTGAAGCTGAGAGCAATGATTCTGTAATTAACGAAAGTGAAAATCAAGCTGATGATAGTAATGCAGAAGTTAGCGAAGAGACTCCAGAAGAAATTATCAATGAGCTTGTAAAATACATCAATACTCAAGCTCTAAATGTTAGAAGCAGCAAATCTTTTGAAGATTCTTCAAACATTGTAAAAACATTGGCAGCTGGTGAAAAAATCAGCGGAACAGTTGACGGTGAGTGGTTTAAGACCAATGACGGTTATGTTAAACTAGCTTATTTAAGTGATTCATACCCACAAGATTTAATAGATTCATTAAATAATAAAGATAAGCAAGAAGAGGCTCCTGAAGTTCAAGAAGCAAATACAGAAATTCAAACTGAAGAAGTTGTAGAAGAAAAGGCAACTGAAGAACAAGCCCAAGTTGAAGAAGTAGTAGAAAATAATGAGGCTAGTGAACAAGTGCAAGAAGAAGTGATCCCAGAAGTAAAAGGCCAAGCATTCACTGGTTGGGTTTACAACACAAATGTACTTAACGTACGTGATAAAGCTGTTAGCGGAAATATCGTTGGTACCCTAAGTAAGGGTACAAAAGTTTCTGGTGAAATAGCAGACGGCTGGGTTAAATTTGATTTTAATGGTAAAACTTCATACGTTTCTTCAAGCTATCTAACAACTGAAGAAGTAAAGGAAGAAGCAAAAGCACCTGTAGAGGAAGTAAAAGATCAACAAGAAGTAGCTGTAGAACAAGCACAAAAACCTGCAGTAAATAACAATGGCCTTTCAGCTGCAAATATTGCTGGGCAATTTGTTGGATATCCATATGTTTGGGGATCATCTAATCCATCTGTTGGTTTTGACTGTTCAGGCCTAGTAGTTAATACTTATAGGCAACTTGGAGTAAGCTTACCACACTCTTCAGCAGCACAGTTTAATACTGGATATGCTGTAGACTACAATAGCTTACAACCAGGTGACTTAATATTCTTTTCCATCAAGGGCGGTGGAATTGACCACGTTGGTATTATAACAAGCTCAGATGGTACATTTATTCATGCTTCAACACCAAGATCTGGTGTAAGATACGATAATGTTTATAATAGTTATTATCAAAATACATTCAGAGGTGCTAGAAGAATTTTCTAAGAAAATAACATTTAAAACGTCCGTGTGGGCGTTTTTTTAATGGAGATATGATGGAAATATTAAACACTGACAAATTAAAAAAGCAGATAATTGATCATTTAGAAAAGTCACAAATCAATAATAAACTACTTATACTGTCAATGAATCCTAACAGTGAGGAGATATCATATAAGAAATTTATTATAAAAAAATGCCAACAATTTGGTATTGATTTTGTGGATAAAGAATTCGACTCAGCTACTAATCCTGGTCAGATTATCGATTTTGCTAACGGTTTCAATAAAGACGATGGATTTATATTATTGTTGCCTTTTGATAATTACAAGTATTTAGATATTATACGTTCAGAAATCAAAATTAGAGATTTAGATGGCTTTACCTACTCTTCTCAAGGTAGAGCATTAAATGGGCAAATTGGCTATCTGCCAGCAACACCCAAAGCTATAGCTAGGTACTTACAATCTATAACTGATCTTAGAGGTAAAAACATCACAATAGCAAATAGAAGTACTCTAATCGGTTTACCTTTGGCAACATATTTGTCAAGATCAAGAGCTACGGTAAGTGTTATAAATAGCCTTACTAAGAATCAAAAAGAACTTATTCAGAGTTCTGATATTTTTATATCAGCAATCGGCAGGGCCAATCATTATGACAAGACTTATTTTAGAGATGGACAAATCCTCATAGATGTTGGAACATCTTATGTTAATGGTATGATAGTAGGTGATATTGATTACCAAGATTTAAAAGATTTAGATATAAAAGTTTTAACAAGCAAAAAGGGAATAGGAGCTTTGACTACCCTAACCCTTATTGAAGGCTTGATAGATTAGGAGATATAATGCCACTAGTTGAAACAAAAAAACAAATGGAAGAATACAAAGACTTTGTCAGAAATTCTCAATATGGCAAAGCAATGCAAGATCCAAATTGGGCTAAGATTAAGGCTAATTGGACAAATGATTATGTATATGTTGAAAAGAATGGTCACATTGCAGGAGCAATGAGTGTTATAGGCATAAAAAATGACAATGGTAAGCATTTCTTATATGCACCAAGAGGTCCAGTTTGTGATTTCAAAGATTATGATCTTGTCCAAGAATTAATTAAGGAAGCGGAAGTATTAGTTGATAAATACGATGCATTTCTTTTGAGAATGGATCCAGAAGTAGATTTTAATGAGAAAATAATCTATGAATATGAAAAAAGAGGATATGACTTTAGAACCTATGGTTTAGACAACCATGCCTTTACTCAACCTAGATACAATATGATTTTAGAAATTGCAAGCAAAGATGAAGATACTCTTTTTGAAAACTTTTCTTCAGCAACAAGAAGGAATATAAGAAAATCATATAGAAATGAGATTGAAACTATCAGAGAAACTAATGAAAAGACAATTGATACTTTTTATGAGCTTACAAAAATCATGGCTGATAGGCAAGGAATAGGACACAGACCAAAAGATTACTTTCAAAGGCTATGTGACCATATGGGTGGTGAAATCTTCACCTCTTATTATAAGGGAGAGCCACTTTCATCTTCACTCCTAGTTGCTTATAATGATAAAGTATATTATCTTTATGCAGCTAGTTCTAATGAACATAGAAACAAGATGCCAAATTTCAATATGATTTGGGAAGAAATAAAATGGTCAAAGGAAAATGAATATAAATACTTTGACTTTGGTGGAGTATTCTCTGTTGATAGCAAAGATGGCCTCTATAGATTTAAAGAAGGCTTTTGCTATCCAGATAAGTATACTGCCTTTATAGGCGAACTAGATGTGGTTTATGATAGAGATAAATATAATGAGTTTATAAAAAAATAACCCTAAGGCTTAGAGAGCATATTCCCTAAGGTTGGATTTATAAATCCGACTTTAGGATGCAATCTAGTCCTTAGGATTTTTTATAGACTTTTTGCGACTTCTACTGCCTTTGTTATATCAGGCAAGTTTGTATTTTGATCTAGGTATTCTAGATGGCGAATTATTTTGTTTTCATCAATGACAAATATAGCTCTATTTAATAAATTATATTCTTCTATCAAAACTCCATATGATTTTGCAAAATCATTATATAAATAGTCAGACAAAAATACTATATTTTCAGATTCCTTTTCTCTAACAAATCTTTGCTCAGCAAAGGGTAAATCGTTAGAAATTGAAATAATATTGAGCATATCTTCTTGGCTAGCTTTATTTAACATATATGTTTGTAATTCACAAATAGATGTATCAAGAGATGGAATAACTGATATAATAGTTACTCCTTGCATTTCTTTATAAAAATTATAATCTTCTAAGTCTTTAGTTAAAGCCTTAAAATTTGGAGCTTTATCTCCTATTTTTAATTCTTCGCCAGATAAACTAATATCAAAGCTTCCAAACTTAGCTTTTCTTTTAGTCATAATATTCTCCTTTTTGATATTAAATACTACTACCACTTATCTTATAATAAAAATTTATCATTGTAAAGATGTGAAAATTAGGGTATAATTAGTCAGTATGAAAATATTATTAAGGAGGGAATATGGCAGACTTAGTTTTAAACGCAAATAATCGTCAAGCTACTGGAAAAAATAAAGTTAACAAATTAAGAGCTGAAGAATTAATTCCAGGCGTTATCTATGCCAAAGGTGAAGATAATCTTAATGTACAATTCACATCAAGAGATTTCGATAAAATATTAAGACAAGCTGGTACATCAACAATTATCACATTAGATATTGAAGGTGATAAAAAAGATGTACTTATTAAAGATTACCAAACACACCCATACAAAAATCAATATCTACACGTAGATTTCCAAGCAATCAATCAAAACGAAACAATCAGAGTATCTGTACCAGTTGTTCTACTTGGTAGAGATGATATCAAGATTGATCAATCAGTATTGGTTCAAAATGTAGATACAATCGAAGTTGAATGTTTACCAAAATACATTCCACAAACAGCAGAAACAGATGTTACAGATATTCAAATTGGTGATGTAAGAACTGTAGCTGACCTTGATATCTTTGGAAATGAAAACATCACAATTCTAGCTGAAGACGATGATGTTATCTGTTCACTACAAGAAGTTCAAGAAGTTGAAATTCCTGAAGATGAAGATAGCGAAGCAGTAGATGCAGCTGATGTTCCTACTGTTGATGAAACAGAAGAAGGCGAAGAATCAAGCGAAGATGCTGAATAATTAATTTAAAGACCTTAGGGTCTTTTTTTATTTCCAAAAATTACAAGCATTTGTTATAATAATAATATGAATGGAAAATTTATTGTTTTTGAAGGACCAGATGGTTCAGGCAAAACCACAATCTTAAATAAAGTAAACGAAATATTAATATCAAAAGGCTACAAGACAAACTTGTTGAGAGAACCAGGCGGTACATTCATATCAGAAAAAATAAGAGATATTATAATTGATAATGAAAATATAAATATGGATGCAAAAACTGAGGCCTTATTATTTGCAGCAAGCCGTGCCCAGCTAGTAAGTGAGAAAATAAAACCGCTTATGGAAGCTGGAGAGATTATTTTGTGTGATAGGTTTGTCTTAAGTTCTCTAACTTATCAAGGAGTTGGTAGGGGACTAGGTATAGATGAAATTAAAGCCATTAATGATTTTGCAACAGATGGCCTAAAAGCTGATTTGACTGTATTTTTTAACATAGATTACAAAGATGCCCTTATCAGAAAAAGAGCAAATTTTACTGCTGACAGATTGGAAAATGAAGAATTTGATTTTCACAAAAAAATCTTTGACGCTTATCTTGATATGGCAAAGCTTTACCAAGATGAAATATGTGAAATAGATGCGAGCAAATCAATTGACGAAGTAAGTAAGTCTGCTTTAGATTTGATATTAAATATATTGGAGGATTAAATGAAATTATTATTAGCCATTGTACAAGATGCAGATGTGAATTTTTTGATGGATGCTCTAACAGAGAGTGGATATAGGGTAACCAGACTTTCTACAACAGGAGGATTCTTAAAAAAAGGCAATACAACACTATTAATAGGTGTAGAAGAAGAAAAACTTGATGAAGTATTAGCTGTTATAGAGAAAAACTGCAAGAGGAGAAATACAACTACAACTATTATTAACCCATCTGCAGAAAGCTCACTTTTGACAAACACCGTACCTGTTGATATAACAGTTGGAGGAGCAACAATATTTATCCTAGATGTAGATCAATACATTAGATTATGAGTATCCTAGAAAGACAGCTTAAAAATAATCAATTATTTCATGCTTATATATTTGAAGGCGAGAATGATATTGATAATCTAAGCTTTGCAAAAGAATTTGCAAACGAGGTGTTTAAAACAAAGGGATTAGATTTGAATAATGAAACTAATCCTGACTTATATGTCATTGATAATAATGATAATATAATAGACATAAATACTATTAGATTATTAACTAAGGACATATCCTTAAGCCCAACAAATAAGAAAATAAAAATATATATAATAAACAATGCTCAAAATTTGAGGGATGAGGGTTCAAATGCCCTCTTAAAAACATTAGAAGAGCTTAAAGATTACAATATGGTTATCTTTACAACTACTAATAGTAATCTGATGTTAAAAACTATTAGGTCTAGGTGTCAGATTATTAGCTTAGCCAATAATAAAAAAATATCTAATCTTGATATGGTAAAGTTGTCATCAATCATAAAAGATATCTACCAAGGTAAGCTTATTAGTTTTTATCAAAATAAAGATTTTTTCGCAAGCTTTAAAGAAAACAAGCTAGATATTTTGAATGGATTTTTAGATTTATTTCAACTGGTATTATTATATAAGTACAAAGAAGACTTAAAAATAGGGGAAGATGTCAAATTTAATTTAACATATTTAGCTGATATGACTTTTGACCAAATTGAAAATCATATTGAATTAGTTAATAAAGTTAGAACAGGACTAAAAACAAATATTAATTATGATTTATCTATAGAGGAAATTATATTTAATATTTATATGGGAGGAATGCTGCAAAGTGAACGTAGTAGGCGTTAGATTTAGAAAAGCCGGAAAAATATATTATTTTGATGCGGGAAATGAGAACTATAAATGTAAGCAAAGTCTAGTCGTAGAAACAGAAAATGGCTTAGAAATAGGGGAAGTTGCCCTCATTAATCTTGATATAGACGAAGAAAAATTTAATAAAAAATTAAAAACTGTTGTAAGAATTGCTGATGAAGAGGATTTGAAAAGAAAAATTCTAAACAATATTGAAGCCAAAGAAGCCTTAGAAGTGTGTCAAAGCCTAGCTGATTCATATAAGCTAAATATGAAGCTGGTGGATTCTTATTATACTTTGGATAAAAACAAGCTAGTTTTCTTTTTCACATCTGATAAAAGAGTGGATTTTAGGGAATTAGTAAAAGATTTGGCCCAAAGGTTCAGATCTAGAATAGAATTAAGGCAAATAGGGGTGAGAGATCACGCAAAACTAATCCAACACTTTGGAACTTGTGGCCAGCAATGTTGTTGTTCGAGGCACCTAACTGATTTTGTACCATTATCTATAAAATATGCCAAAGACCAAAACATCAGCCTGGATCCTGCAAAAATTTCCGGTGTATGTGGAAGACTAATGTGTTGTTTATCTTTTGAAGAAGACAACTATATGTACATGAAAAAAATAATGCCAAAATGTGGGCAAAAAGTAAATACAGAAGAAAGCTGTGGAGTAGTACTAAGAAATGACTACGTAAAAGAAGAGTGTAGAGTTAGGATAAAATCCGATGATGAAGAAAATATAGAAAAAATATTTAAATTATCAGAAATTAATTTAGAAATGTAATTGATAATAATTATCACTTTGCATAATTTATCGGATTTTAGGCGTTTTAAGTATAAATATTAGCTTTTAGTTGACATTTTTGAATTAATAATGTATACTCATATTAGTAAAACATTAGGAGGTAAAATAATGGCTTACGTAATAGACGCAGATACATGCATTTCATGTGGAACATGTGCAGGTGAATGTCCAGTAGAAGCAATCTCAGCTGGAGACGATGCTTATGTAATCGACGCAGATACATGTATTGATTGTGGAACTTGTGCTTCTGTTTGTCCAGTAGACGCAATTGATCCAGAATAAAAAGTACATAAAAATTAGACATATTAAAAACTACCAAGCTTGTCTTGGTAGTTTTTTTGGTATGACGGGCATGTCATCAATCTGTGGTGAAAGTCCACGAAGGGCGTAGTTGCCAGCGAACCTCATAGCAATTCCCAAGGCTTGTACCGTGAGGTACAGGCGAGAAGAAGGGATAGCAAAATTGTAGCCTGACGAACAGAAACCTAATACTAAGGCTTGCACGGTGGACAAGCGAACCAAAAGTCGTGAAGTCCAAAAGGCAACCGTAAACCATGCAAGTAGATTAGGCAGGTAGACAAG
>NZ_HG003686.1:758537-995956 GCF_000312365.2 Anaerococcus provencensis
ACAAAGAGAAGCTGGTCGGTAGCAATGACTTATCGAATCAACAGACTGAATCAAGTAATTAGAGGGTGGATAAGCTATTTTAGACTAGGAGATATGAAGACGGTCCTTAGAAAGATAGATGAACGACTTAGAACAAGAATGAGAATAGTCATATGGAAGCAGTGGAAGACTAGTGAAAAACGCCTATGGGGACTTCGAAAGTTAGGAGTTCCGATGTGGATGGCAAAACAGTCAGTAGGATTTGGAGACCACTATCAAGCGGTTGCCAAAACCACAGGACTACATCATATAAACAAAGAAATCCTCGCAAAGCGAGGACTTCAAAGTTGTTTGGATTATTATTTGAATTAAACCGCTGTATGCCGAACGGCACGTACAGTGGTGTGAGAGGGGCTACATGTTAGCTCCTACTCGATTAAAGTAATAATTATTATTTAAAATTATTATTTAATAATAAAAAAAGACCTAGTAAGAAAAAATAACTCTACCTAGGTCATTTATCATAGTGTGGAGCTTCAAACAGGAATCGAACCTGCAACCTACGGTTTACGATACCGTTGCTCTGCCAATTGAGCTATTGAAGCCTATAATAGGATATTATACTGATATATTAAAATAATCAAAGTTATATATTTTAAAAATATTTGTATGTAATTGCTAATTTGATATAATTATAAAAGGAGTTATTATGGATTTATCATTTATTATTAGACAATTACAGACTTTATCAACAGATTATAAAATAGCGCTAGTTCCTCTTGCAATTATTGTATTAAATTTGCTTGTTTTTTTAGTGTCTAAAACATTTAGAAAAGCTGGACTTTTTGTGCTTGTTTTAGCTTTTGCTATTGATTATGCTATTAAGATGCTTCCGTTTGACCTTTATGGGCAAATCCCTTGGTTATATAATGCTGTAACCGGTCTTTATATACTTGGCTTTGTAATATTTTTCTTAAAAGTATTAAAGATGTCAATAAGAATTAATAATAACGCAAAAAAATCTGAGACAAATGAAAATTCCAAGTTTAAAGATTTTCTAAAATTTACTGGAATAACACCCTTCATTTTGATGCTTGTTATAAACTTGTTTAACTATAATGATATTATCCCAAAAAACATATTGACTATTTTAACTTCTATAAGCTTTATTTATATGACCATCAAAACAGTCTATTCTACATCTAGGTACTTATCAAGCAAAGACAATTTTCTATTGAAAGATAGGATGGATTTTAAAGAAATTCAAGAATTTTTGAATGATGATGAGAAAGTAGAAAATAAGACTAACTCAAAGAATCAGGGAAGAAGAACTAGAAAGTCATTTGATATAGATAAAGATGATGATGAAACCATCAAGATTTATGAAAAGCCTGAAAAGTCTAATAATCATGCTGTGGACACAAATGATTATAATTTTGTAAAAGTTCCAAGTTCAAAAAGTGAAGTTTATGAAGGTTCTGATACTAATAAACTTTCAAATACAGATATAATCAAACTTGTGTCTGGAGATTTTGATCAGAGCAGAAATATAACAGTTATGTCTATTACTGACCTTAAAAGTGGGGAAGTAAGTAGCTACGAAAGTAAAAGACCGATTTTAAAAATTCACGAAGAAAACGAATATAAAATCGACTTGGAATTTGAGACTGTAAATGAATATGATTATGGAAGATTTATTGATATACTTCTTGCTTACTCAAAGGATAAGGATAGATATAAATTTGAACTTGAAGTAGCACCATCTACAAACCCTAACAATAAGATAATATTTTTTGATCCGTCAAATGTTTATGATATAGATGAAACAGACTATGCTAATGTTGGGGGCAAGATTATTAGTATGAATTTTCCAAAATATAAGATAAATTTCATTACTGGTAACTAGGAGTTTTATGGATATACTTAAGGTAAATTCTTTAGAAGAATATAATAAAATTTGGAATAGGGATAGGTCATATTTAACTGCTGGGCATTTAAAATGGATAGCTATCTTCACTATGCTCCTATCCCATCTTGCCCAAACGAATTTAATGTATAATATGGGTGAAGAATATTGGTTTATGGCTGATCTTTTTGTTTTTATCGGAAGAATAGCCATGCCAATATTTTGTTTTTTTACAGTTCAAGCTGTAATTTACACAAAAAACTATAAGAAATATTTTTTAAGACTTTTAGCCTTTGCACTGGTTGCTGAAGTTCCCTATGATTTAGCATTTTATGGAGAGCCTTTCTACTCATACGGACAAAATGTTATATTTACAATCTTAATTGCAGCCTTGACAATATTTTTCATTGACAAACTTCTAAAGAGACATGAAAATATTATAATAAATATTGTAGGTATTATTTTATTAACTATAGTTGCCATGTACTTAACTGCATTTTTAAGGACTGATTACTCATCCAATGGAGTATTGGCTATTGTTTTATTATATTTGGCTAGAAATAATAAAATACTTACTGCCTTAGCTTTAATGATTGGATTTTTGTTTGAATTTGAAGTTTGGGGCTCTGTTATACCCATTAGCTATGGATTTGTATATTTAGCCATTCCCTTAATTATGTTATATAATGGGAAAAAAGGAAAGCAAAATAAATGGGCTTTTTATATTTTTTATCCTGCTCATTTATTAGTAATTTATTTGTTGAAACTATTAATTTTATAAAAGGAAATCATGGATATAATAAATATTTTATCAGAGCAATTAAATCTAGAAGAAGAAAAAATAGAAAGTGTAAGAAACTTACTAGACGAGGGTTCCACTGTAGCCTTTATTGCAAGATATAGAAAAGAAAAAACTGGAAATTTAACTGATGTTGAAATAAGAGAAATTGAAAAAAATCTTAATAAACTTAGAAATGTAGAAAAAAGACAAGAGGAAATACTTAGTTCTATAGAATCTCAAGGAAAACTAACAGAAGAGCTAAGGGAGCAAATCCTATCTACCAATTCTCTAACTTTGCTTGAAGATATTTATAGCCCTTATAAGAAAAAAAGAAAGACAAGGGCAGATATAGCTAGAGAGCTTGGACTTGAAGACTTATATAAGTATTTGTTTACTGAGTCTAAAGATGAAGAAGATGCATTAACTTTTGCTAAGGATTTTATTAGCGATGATGTAGAAAGTCCTGAACTTGCTATTGAAAGATCACTAGATATCATGGCTGAAGATATTTCTAACAATATAGATGCTAGAAATATTATAAGACGTGATGGGATGATAAGAGCAAGGATTATTGCAACAGAAAAAGAAGATCCCGAAAATCTGTATCAGACTTATTATGATTTTTCTAAAAAACTAAAAGATATAAAAGCTTATCAAATACTAGCCTTAAATCGTGGTGAAAAAGAAGATGCACTTGCTATAAAAGTTGAGTTTTCTGATGATTATAACAAGAAACTAATCAGCAACTTATACGAAGTAAACAATGATTATCAAAAATCACTGCTTGATAAGTCTATAGATGACGCATATAAGAGATTAATACTGCCGTCAATAACCACAGAACTTAGAAATTTCTTGACAGAAAATGCAGAAGATGAATCTATTAAGGTTTTTTCTAATAACTTAAAGCCTTATTTACTACAAAGACCTATAAAAGGAAAAAATGTAATGGGGCTTGACCCTGGTTATAGAACAGGTTGTAAGGTAGCAGTAGTTGATCAAAATGGAAAGTATTTGGACCAAGCTGTTATTTACCCAGTCATACCTCACAAAAAAGAAAAAGAATCAATAGCAATATTGAAAAATCTTATAGAAAAACATGATGTGAGATTGATAGCCTTGGGCAATGCAACTGCAAGTAGAGAAACAGAAGTTTTTGTAAATAAATTATTAGAAGAAATAGATAAAGATATTGCCTATGCTGTGGTAAATGAAGCAGGAGCTTCTGTATATTCTGCATCAAGTCTTGGTGAAGAAGAATTCCCGGACCTTGATGTTACTATTCGAGGAGCTATATCCATGGCAAGAAGACTCCAAGATCCTATGGCAGAACTTGTAAAAATCGAGCCTAAGCACATTGGCGTAGGCCAATACCAACACGATATAAATGAGAAAAAGCTTGATGAAGAGCTCTCAAAAGTTGTAGAAGATGCAGTAAATGAAGTAGGAGTTACTATTAACAATGCTTCCTATAAGCTTTTGTCTTATGTATCTGGCCTAAATTTAACCATTGCAAAGCGTATAGAAGATGAGTTTAAAGAAGGAAATCTAATCTATAGAAAAGATTTGAAAAAAGTTAAGGGCCTAGGAGATAAGACCTATAAACTTGCAGCAGGATTCTTAAGATTTCCTGACTCACCTGAACTTCTAGATAATACAGGTGTTCATCCAGAAAGTTATAAGATTGCTAATAAGGTTAAAGATTTAGATCTAAACGAAATTGATATAGACAAACTTGCTGATGAATTGGAAGTTGGAAGGCCGACTTTAGAAGATATTATTAGTGAGCTTAAAAAACCAGGCCGTGATCCTAGGGAAGATAATCCTGAAATCCTCACTAAGTCTGAAATAATGACTATTGACGATTTGAAAATAGGGGACGAGCTTACAGGTAAGGTTAGAAATATCACAGATTTTGGAGCTTTTGTAGATATAGGAGTTGGAATTGATGGACTAGTCCATATTTCAAATATTTCCAAAAAATTCATCAAAGACCCAAATGAAGTATTGACTAATTCAGATATTGTAAAAGTAAGAGTTATAGAGATAGATAAAAAAAGAGAAAGAATTGGTTTATCCATGAAGGATATTAATTAAGGAGAATTATGAGATTATCAAAGTATTATATGCCAACACTAAGGGAAGACCCAGTTGATGCAGAGACAGCAAGCCACAAGCTTCTAGTTAGGGGAGCGTTTATTAGAAAGCAAGCTAGTGGTATTTATTCATTCTTACCATTAGGACAAAAAGTTAAAAATAAAATCATCGACATAGTAAAAGAATCTATGGACGGACATGATTCTATAGAAATTTCTACATCTATTTTACAAGATAAAGAAATTTGGGAGAAAAGTGGACGTTGGGATACTTTTGGTCCAGAAATGTTCAAGATAAAAGATAGGAACGAAAGAGAGTACGCACTAGGACCTACAGCAGAAGAAGCTCTAACAGATTTAGTTAAAAACGAACTAAATTCTTACAAGCAACTTCCATTAAATTTATATCAAATAGTAGATAAGTTTAGGGATGAAAAAAGGCCTAGATTTGGTATCAACAGAAGTCGTGACTTCTTGATGAAAGATGCTTATTCTTTTGATAAAGATCAAGAAGGCTTGGAAGAATCCTACCAATTGATGTGGGATGCTTATGTAGAGGCTTTTGATAAGATGGGTATTGATTACAAAATTGTAGAAGGTGATACTGGTTCAATGGGTGGAAGAATGTCTCATGAATTTATAGCACTAGCTGAAACAGGTGAAGGAGTGATTTTCTTTACTGAAGATTCTGACTATGCCGCTACTGATGAGAAGGCTCGCTTTAAATTTGATCCAATAGTAGAGGATTTAAAAGAGCTTGAACTTGTAGAAACACCAAATGTAACTACTATAGGAGAAGTAAGTGAATTCTTGGCAATTCCATCTAATAAATTTGCAAAAGTAGTCGACTTGATGGTAAAAGGTGAGCCGGTTTTCGTAATGATTCCTGGTGATCGCGAATTAAATGAAGCAAAACTTTTGTCATATTTAAAGGCTGCTGAACACGATATTGAAATGATGGATGATGAAACCATAGAGAAATTAACAGGAGCAAAAGCAGGATTTACAGGACCTATTGGCTTAGAAGATGTGAGAGTTATAGTTGATGAATCTATAACAAAAATCAATAATGTTGTAATAGGTGCAAATAAAACTGACCACCACTATATAAATGCAAATTTTGCTAGAGATTTTGAAGGTGAAGTTGTAGAAGATTTACTTACAGCCAAGGAAGGTGATATGGCCTATGATGAATCGGGTATATTAAAATCTGCTCGTGGCATAGAAGTGGGCAATATTTTCCAATTAGGTACTAAATATTCTGAGAGTCTAGAAGCATATTTCCTAGATGAAAATGGCAAACAACAACCATTTATTATGGGTAGCTATGGTATAGGTATATCAAGATCAATTTCAGCTATTGTTGAACAAAATTATGATGAAAAAGGAATAATATGGCCAACATCTGTAGCACCATTTGAAGCTATGATTACTATCATAAATATCAATGATGAAAATCAAATGAAGCTTGGAGAAGAAATTTACCAAGAATTAAGAAAAAAAGGTATAGACGTTCTCCTTGATGATAGAAAAGAAAGAGCTGGAGTTAAATTCAACGACCGAGATCTAATAGGTATTCCATATAGGATAACTGTAGGAAAAGATGCAAAAGATAATGTAGTTGAATATTCTACAAGAAAAGAAATGCAAATTGAAAAGATTGACAAATCAAAAGCTATAGAAGAAGTTATTTCTTCTGTAGAAGAAGACTTGGCAAGATAAAAAGGGTATCATCTTAGTAGTAAAGAAACTTATTTAAATTATAAGGAGAAAATAATGATAGTTAATGCAAAAGAATTCTTAGACAAAGCTTATGAAAATGGATATGCAATAGGACATTTCAACACAAACAACCTTGAATGGACTAGAGCAATCCTAGAAGCAGCAGAAGAAAAACAAACTGCAGTTATCATAGCATCATCTGAAGGTGCTGCAAAATATATGGGTGGATTTAGAGTAGTTGCTGACCTAGTTCGCGCTATGCACGATGAGTTAAATATTACTGTACCAGTTGCTATTCACCTAGATCATGGAACATATGAAGGTGCAAAAGCTTGTATAGAAGCAGGATTTACATCAGTAATGTTTGATGGATCAAGCCTTCCACTTGATGAAAACCTTGAAAAAACTCGTGAAATAGTAGAACTTGCTCATGCTAAAAACATTTCTGTAGAAGCAGAAGTTGGTGGCATCGGTGGAGAAGAAGACGGTGTAGCAAGCGAAGGAGAGCTTGCAGATGTAGAAGAATGTAAAAAAATTGCTTCTTGTGGTATTGACTTCTTAGCTGCAGGTATTGGTAATATTCACGGAGTTTATCCAGAAAATTGGAAAGGATTAAACTTTGATAGATTAAAAGAAATTTCTGACGCAGTAAATATGCCAATTGTACTTCATGGTGGTACAGGAATTCCTGAAGATCAAGTTAAAAAGGCTATTGAGCTTGGAGTTTCAAAGATCAATGTAAATACAGAATGTCAAATAGCTTTTGCTAAAGAAACTCGCAAATACATTGAAGAAGGCAAAGATCAACAAGGTAAAGGCTTTGATCCAAGAAAACTATTAGCGCCAGGTACAAAAGCTATCAAAGAAGTTGTTTATGAAAAAGTAGCTATGATGGGTTCAGAAGGCTCTGCTGATAAATAGTAAAAAGATTGAAAGTAAAGGGCCTTTGGGTCCTTTATTTCTATTAAGGAATATATGACAAATTACCAAGAAAAAACAGTGGCTGAACTGAGAGAAATTGCTAAAGAATTAGAGATCTCTTCAGTTACTAAATATAAAAAAGATGAATTAATAAAACTAATCGAACAAGCTCAAAAAGAAAATGAAGAAGATAAAAAAGAAAAACAAGACAATGATCTGGGAGCTAAGTTTGATTGTGAGGGTGTGCTAGAGATCTTACCAGATGGTTATGGCTTTTTAAGATCTGACCTTTATGAGCAAGGTGACGATGATATATATGTACCTCCTAAGCAAATAAAGATGTTTAGACTAAAAACAGGAGATTACATAAGGGGAATCGCCCGTGAAAAACACGATAAGGATAAATTTGCTCCATTAATATTTGTAACAGATGTCAATGGCATAAAACCTGGCGAAGCCTTTAATAGAATAAGTTTTGAAGACTTAACACCTATATATCCAGATGAAAGATTACAATTAGAGAGATCTGCTGATAATTTATCAGGCAGAATTATTGACATCATATCTCCTATAGGTAAGGGTCAAAGAGGTCTTATAGTTTCTCAACCTAAGGCAGGAAAGACGACTTTAATCAAAGAAATAGAAAGGTCTATTGAGAAAAACTATGATGATGTAAAAATTTTTGTACTATTAATAGATGAAAGACCAGAGGAAGTTACAGACTTTATAAGATTTGTAAATGAATACAGGGACCCTTCTAACGATTATATGAGAACAGAAGTTGCCTCATCTACATTTGATATGCCACCACAAAATCATGTAGAAATAGCAGATATGATTTTGGAAAGAGCAAAAAGATTTGTAGAAGATAAAAAGGACGTTGTAATCCTGCTTGACTCTATAACAAGGCTTACAAGAGCCTATAACATAATAACTCCTCAGTCAGGTAAAACTTTATCTGGTGGACTTGATCCAATGGCCCTTGTTGGACCAAAACAATTCTTTGGTGCAGCCAGAAATATTGAGGGTGGAGGTTCTCTTACAATCCTCGCTACAGCCCTAATTGATACAGGTTCTAGAATGGATGATCTCATTTTTGAGGAATTTAAAGGAACTGGTAATATGGAAGTCCACCTTGATAGAAGATTATCTGATAGGAGAATCTTCCCAGCTATAAATATAGAAAAATCATCTACTAGAAGGGAAGACTTATTACTAAATAAGGAAGAATTAGAGGCAATCTATAAACTTAGAAAATCAGAATTAGACAAAACAGGATCAATTATTGAGCTCATTGACTTTATGAAAAAAACCGATTCTAATGATAAATTTGTAGATCTTATAAATAGAACACTTTGACTTGATTATAAGCTTTATACATGGTATAATCTTAAATGCTTATTGAATGAAGAAGATAGAGGTGTTTATATGAAAAAAGACTTACATCCAGAATACCACGAAGCTAAAGTAACATGTATTTCTTGCGGTAATGAATTTACTGTTGGATCTACAGAAGAAGAAATCAAAGTAGAAGTTTGCAACAATTGCCATCCATTCTACTCAGGTAAACAAAGAACAGCTGAGCGTGGTGGTAATGTAGAGAAATTTAACAGAAGATACGGTAGAAAATAATAAGGTTAGGAAACTAACCTTATTTTTGTATGCATAATGAAAGTAAAAGATGTTATAAACAAGGCAAATGATGATTTAATAATAGGATTATCATATCTAATGGATAAGTCAAAATCATACTTATATTTAAACCCAGAATCTCAATTGACAAGTGATGTAGAAGATAAGATTTTATCCATAGAAGAAGATCTTAATAATGGAATCCCCTTACAATATGCTCTAGGGTCTTGGGAGTTTTTAAATATAAGTTTAATAGTAGATAAGAGAGCTTTAATACCTAGGTTTGAAACTGAGATTATAGTCGACTATATAATAAAATCTGATTTTAAAAAAGATAAAATCTTGGATGTAGGAGCTGGATCTGGGGCCATAAGCCTAAGCTTAGGGAAAAATCTGCCTGATTCGCAAGTTTTTGGAGTAGATATTAGTGAAGATGCATTAAGTCTTTCTAATGAAAATAAAGATAATTTGAACCTTACTAATGTTAATTTTATAAAAAGTGATTTGTTTGATAATATAAGCGATACATTTGATATTATAGTTTCAAATCCTCCCTATATTAACGAAAAAGATTATCTTGCCTTGGACAAAAAGCTCTACCATGAACCAAAATTAGCCTTGTATGGTGGGAAAGATGGTCTTTATTTCTATAAAAAAATTATTGACCAGGCTAATGAGTATTTAAATGATAATGCACATTTAATTTTTGAAATTGGATATGATCAAAAGGATCCAATAAATGAACTATTGGTCAAATCTGATTTTAAAAATATAATTAATTTGAAAGATTTTAATGGGTTCGATAGGTTTATCATTGCCCAGAAAGGATAACTATGTTCGAAAATTTAGATCATATTAGAGATAATTTTAAAGATCTCGAGTTAAAACTTGCAGATCCGGAAGTTATTTCTGACATTGAAAAATACACAAAGATATCTAGAGAATACAATTCACTAAAACCAGTAGTTGAAAAATACGAGGATATCTTAAATTCTGAAGCAACCATTGAGGAAAATCAAGAATTGCTAGAAGAAACTAATGATGAAGAAATGCTTGAAATGTTAAAAGAGCAAATCAATGAAGAAAAGAAAAACCTTGAAGTTTATAACGAAGAGATGAAGATTCTACTAATCCCTAAAGACCCTAACGATACAAAAGACGTAATCGTAGAGATTAGACCAGGAGCTGGTGGAGATGAAGCAGGACTTTTTGCAGGAGACTTGTACAGAATGTACAATATGTATGCTGATAAAGCAGGCTTCAAAACCGAAGAGATTGATGTGACTAGCCAGGGAGTAGGGGGCATAAAGGAAGCAACCTTTGTTGTAAAAGGTGAAGGTGCCTACTCAAAACTAAAATATGAATCAGGTGTTCACAGGGTCCAACGTGTACCAGAAACAGAATCTGGTGGTAGAATCCACACATCTACAGCAACAGTTGCGGTAATGCCAGAAGTTGATGAAGTTGATATTAAGCTTGACCCAAATGACATTAGGGTAGATGTTTATAGGTCTTCTGGTAATGGTGGTCAATCTGTAAATACAACAGACTCTGCAGTAAGACTTACTCACGAACCAACAGGTCTTGTTGTAACCTGCCAAGATGAGAAAAGTCAGATTAAAAACAAAGAAAAAGCTATGAGAGTTTTGAGAGCTCGCCTTTATGAGATAGAAGAAGAAAAAAGAAACAAAGAAATTGCTGATAATAGAAAATCTCAAGTAGGAACAGGTGATAGGTCTGAAAGAATTAGGACTTACAACTTCCCCCAAGGTAGGATTACAGATCATAGAATCAATAAAACCATATATCAGCTAGAGGACTTTTTGAATGGCAATATTGAAGAAATGATTGATGCACTAACAACTGAAGATCAAACTAGAAAACTAGAACACATAGGTGAATAAATTGTTTAATTTATTAGCTAATAAATTTGTAGATGATTATAAGAATGAGGAGAATCCACACACTAGATTGGCTTTAATCTCTCTATCATCTATAATATCTATAGTAATTAATATCTTGCTTAGTGCAGGTAAATTGATAGTAGGAGTGATAGTAAACTCTGCTGCAATAATTAACGATGGTTTCAACAATCTATCAGATACAATTGTGGCTATTATGGCCTTTGTGGGTGCTAAGATAAGTAGGAAACCAGCAGATAAAGAACACCCTCACGGATATGGTAGGGGAGAAGCGTTAATCACCCTACTAGTTAGTATATTAATAATGTATGTTGGATTTTCTTTGCTTTTAAATTCCTTGGGTAAATTTAAGGAAGATAATATCGTATCAATTAATTATCTAACAATGGGAGTTCTTGTCATAAGTATACTTGCCAAAATCTATATATATTTTTTAAATAGAAAATTATATAGAAACCTTGACTCTGAGCTAAATTTGGGAGTTATGATAGATTCAAGAAATGACATACTATCAACTCTTGCTATAATTATATCTTTGTACCTACAAAAATATATAAACTTTAACTTAGATGCCTTAGCAGGTGTTATCCTATCTGGTGCAGTATTTATGCCAGGCTTCAATATGTTTAGAGACACCATGAACTATCTACTAGGCCAAAGACTTAGCCCAGAGGTAGAGAAAAAGCTTGGAGCTATGTTGGTTGATAATCATTTTATAATTGGTTATCATGGATTAGAAATACACGATTATGGCAAAGGACATTTGGATGGAACTGTTGATGTTGAAATAGCGCAAAATATTTCTCTACTAGCAGCCCACCAATTAATAACTGACATACAAAAAGAAGTAGAAAAAGAAACAGGAATTAGACTAAATGTACATTTAGATCCAACCTATTCCTTAATACTTAATGATAATTTAAAAAGAGAAATTGAACAATTAGAAAAACAGGCAATAAATGAATACGACGATTTCTAAAATAGATCGAAATAATATTGATAAAAAAATTATAGAAAATGCTGGAAAAATCATCAAGGAAGGCTCCCTAGTAGCCTTTCCTACTGAAACTGTCTATGGTCTTGGAGCCGATGGTTTAAATGATACAGCTTGCAAGCATATATTTGAAGCCAAGGGTAGACCGAATGACAATCCACTGATTTTACATATTTCTAATATATCTATGTTATATAATTTAACTGATGATATAAATGAAGAAAGTAAAAAATTGATGGAAAGTTGCTGGCCAGGACCTCTTACTATTATCTTCAAAAAATCAGGCAAGGTCCCTAGTGCAGTTACAGCAGGGCTTGATACCGTTGCAATCAGATATCCCAAAGATGAAATAGCACTTGCTTTAATAAGTGCAGCAAATACTCCAATTGCTGCCCCTAGTGCTAATTTGTCAGGCAAGCCTTCACCTACTAGAGCTATTGATGTATACCAAGACCTTAATGGCAAGATACCACTTATAATTGATGGTGGAGCTTGTGATATAGGCATAGAATCAACGGTAATAGATCTTAGCGAAGAAGTACCAACTATACTTAGACCAGGCTTTTATACTTACGAGTATATCAAAGATATTTTACCAAATGTAAGACTTGATGATTCAATAGTAGATAGCAAAAAAATACCAAAATCTCCAGGTCAAAAATATACCCACTACGCTCCAAAAGCAAAGATGGAAATTTTTGTAGGAGAAAAAGCTTCTGATGAAATACTAAAGAAGGCTTTAGATGAGAAGAGTAAGGGTAAAAAGGTAGGTGTACTCGTATTTGAAGACCAATTAAGTAAGTTTAAAGATTTTAAGCTTATTAGTCTTGGTAATAGATACGATTTGACATATATGTCCCATGTTTTATTTACATCGCTTAGATTGATGGATGATGAAAATGTTGATTTAATTCTAGCTGAGGGTGTAAGTGAAGAAGGCTTGGGTAAGAGTATAATGAATAGAATGAAGAAGTCAGCATCTTTTAATGTAAACTATGTATAGGAGAAATTAATGCAAGAACATGTAAAAATTTTGGACCATCCGGTAATTAAACACAAGATATCTATTCTTAGAGATATAAATACGGGATCAAATGAATTTAGATCTATTATAAAAGAGATAGCTATGATTCTAGCATATGAGGCTACAAAAGATTTAGAACTTGAAGAGTACGAAGTTGAAACTCCAATTACAAAAACAACTGGATATAAGCTTTCTGGCAAGAAACTTGGTATAGTGCCAATATTAAGAGCAGGACTTGGTATGGTTGATGGTGTCTTGGAAGTCTTTCCTGCAGCCAAAATTGGACATATAGGTATGTATAGGGATGAAGAGACCCTTACTCCAGTTGAATATTATTCTAAGTTACCATTAGATGTTGAGAAAAGAGATATTATTGTCATTGATCCAATGCTTGCAACAGGTGGATCAGCTTGTGATGCAATAGACAATTTAAAAGCTAAGGGCTGCAATAGTATAAGATTACTTAGCATAATAGCAGCTCCAGAAGGAATAGAAAAATTAAGAGAAGCCCATCCTGATGTTGAAATCACTGTTGCACAACTTGATGAGGGATTAAATGAAAATAGTTACATTGTACCTGGCCTTGGTGATGCAGGAGATAGACTATTTGGTACAAAATAAAGGAAAAATAAATGGATAAAAAAGAGATTTTACTTATAAACGGCGGTGGACCATTAAGAGGGGAAGTTCTTATATCAGGAGCTAAAAATTCTGCCTTGCCAATACTTGCCGCTTGTGTCTTGGGTACTGAAGAGATAATTCTAGATGGTGTTCCTAAGCTAAAAGATGTTGAGATAATGATAGAGGTATTAAAACATCTGGGTAGTAAGGTTGAATATATAGGAGATGAATCCTTAAGAATTGATTCATCAGGCATAAACACTTGCGAAACTCCTTTTGAACTTATGGATAAGATGAGAGCCTCATTTGTCGTAATGGGACCATTGTTATCAAGGTTTAAAGAAGCCCACACCAAAGCTCCTGGAGGCTGTAATATTGGCGCTAGACCTATAGACCTTCATCTAAAGGGATTTGAAGCTTTAGGAGCTCATGCTTTAGTAAATGATGAAGCTATATCAATAACAACCAATGGAGAACTTATTGGTAATGAAATTTATCTGGACTTCCCATCTGTAGGTGCCACACAAAACATAATGATGGCAGCCTGCCTTGCTAAGGGCGAAACCATCATAGAAAATGCTGCTAAAGAACCAGAAATTGTAGATCTTGCATCTTTCCTTTCAAAAATGGGAGCAAAGATTAAGGGAGCTGGAACATCAACTATAGTAATAGAGGGTGTAGAAAAACTTACTGGTACAAGTCATACTATCATTCCAGATAGGATTGAAGCTGCAAGCTATATGCTAGCAGCTGTGATGACTAAAGGTGATGTTACAATCAAAAACGTGATTGGATCACATATTAGGCCGGTAATAGCAAAGCTTATTGAAATGGGTGCTAGCGTAGAAGAAATTGAAGAAGAAGATATTATTAAGGTTTCAGCAAATCAAAAGCTAAAGCCAACTAATATTCAAACTCTACCATATCCTGGTTTTCCTACAGATGCCCAAGCTCAATTTATGGCTTTAATGACAGTCTGTGATGGTGAAAGTAAAATTCAAGAAACTGTTTTTGAAAATAGATTTATGCATGTAGAGCAATTAAATAAAATGGGAGCTGCTATCGCAACAAGTGGCAATAGGGCTACTATTGTTGGAGTAGATAAACTCCATGGTGCTGATGTAAAAGCCACTGATTTAAGAGCTGGTGCTGCCCTTGTTATGGCTGGTCTTACTGCAAGTGGACAAACAAAGATATCTGACATCTATCATATAGATAGGGGCTATAGCAAGCTAGTTGAAAAATTTACTAAGCTTGGTGGAGATATTAAGAGAGTAACAATAGATTAAATGAAAATAGAAGGCATAGTAACAAACATAATTTATAGAAATGAAGAGAATGGCTACAACATTATTGTTGTGGAAACTTCTGATTCTGATATAACTTGTGTGGGTACTATGCCTTTTTTTGAGCCTGGAGATAACTTAGAAATTGAAGGAGACTTTACCTATCATGATAAATACGGTGAGCAAATCGTTGTTAACTCTGTAAATTTGAAAAAACCAACAGGGAAAGCCAGCATCATAAATTATTTGGCCAATGCAAATATTAAGGGCATAGGCAAAAAAACAGCATCAGATATCTACGACAGATTTAAAGATAAGTCAATAGATATCGTCTATAATGATCCCGATAAGCTCATAGAAATACCAGGTATAGGCAAAAAGAAAATAGCTGATATAAAGATGACTTCAGAAGAATCTAGGGATTCGAGAAATACCATGCTATTTTTACAAGGCTTAAATATATCATATAATCTGTCTATGAAAATCTACAAACTTTATGGTAATGATGCTATAGATATTATAAAGACAAATCCCTACCAACTAATGGAAGATATATCTGGAATCGGATTTAAAATGGCCGATACTATTGGTCAAAATATGCAGATGAAGTCAAATTCTAAATTCAGGATATCTGCAGGGATTTCCTATATATTGAATTACGAATCTGAATTTAATGGACATACAGCCTTAAAATATGATTATCTAGTAGATAATGTTAGTAAACTTTTGAGAGTAAAAAAAGAAGAAGTAGTAAAAGAAATAAATGATGATGCTCTAGAAGGGAAATTATATAATGTTCTCATAAACGAGCAGAAATTTATTTATAAAAACTCATTATTTAAGGCAGAGAAATCAGTTGGTTTGGAGCTTTTATACAAAAAGAAAACACCATATGCCTTTGATGTTACAATAGATGAAGATCTATCTGTATTTTCTGATGAACAGAAACTTGCCATAAACGAAGCATTCAAAAATATGCTTTTAGTAATTACTGGAGGTCCAGGTACAGGAAAAACCACTATAATAAAGGCCATTACCTCTATATTAAGGTCTAATAATCTTTCTTATGCTCTATTAGCTCCAACAGGACGTGCCGCAAAGAGAATGCAAGAATCTACTAATGATGAAGCCTATACAATACATAGGATGATAGGAATAAGGCCAGATGAAGTCATATCTGAATATAATGAAGAAAATCCTATAGAAAAAGATTATATTATTGTGGATGAGATGAGTATGGTCGATATTTATCTAATGAAGACCTTACTATCAGCTATATCAGCAAGTACAGCCTTAATTTTGGTAGGAGATAGCGATCAATTGCCATCAGTTGGCCCTGGCAACGTACTAAAAAATATAATAGAAACTGATATAAAAACCATAAGACTTAAAAAAATTTTTAGGCAAGCAGGAGAATCCAATATAGTTATCAATGCCCATAGGATCAATAATGGTGAGTATCCAATACTAAATGAGCAAGGAAAGGATTTCTTTTTTGTAGAAGCAAACCCAAATAATTTTAATGATGTTTTGATTGACCTAGTAAATAATAGGCTTCCGAAGTTTTACGGCATAGATAAGGTAAAGGACATACAAATACTTTGCCCTAGCAAGAAAACTCCATGGGGATCAGCATATATAAATGAAAATATGCAAAAAGCTATCAACCTATCACAAGAAAAACTAGAAATTAATAAGCAAATTTTCAAAATCAATGATAAGGTTATGCAGATAAGGAATAATTATAACCTTATACCAGAAAATTCTATCTATGAAACTGAGGGTGTCTATAATGGTGATATTGGATTTGTTAGAGAAATTGATAGAGAGTACGAAAATCTAGAAGTTGTATTTTATGACGGTTCTTTTGTAAAATACAAAAAAGAAGATATAAAAGATTTAGATTTATCTTATGCCATAACAATTCATAAGTCCCAAGGTTCCGAATTTGATTGTGTGATTATACCTATGATGCAAGTAGCTCCAATGCTTTTAACTAGAAATTTGTTCTATACAGGTGTGACACGTGCCAAAAAACTTGTTATTTTGGTTGGAGATAAGAAGATAATAAAGAAAATGGTTGATAATAATTCTTCCAATAAGAGGTATACTAATTTATCATACTGGATAAATGAGATGGGGGATGTCATTGATGATTAATTGGTTATTTCTTGACAAAAATATATGCTACATCTGTAAATCTAATGAGGCAGTTGCTCATTTCTTGTGTAAAGATTGCCTAAAAAAACTGGATTATGTTGCAAATCAATTCAAAATCGATAATTATCAGGCACATGCAGTTTATTTTTATAATGAGACGATGAAAAAACTAATCGCTGACTATAAATTTAATAGGAACACCTCTCTTAGCAAGGTATTTTCTAGCATTTTGTATGATTATGGCAGAGTCCACAAACTATTTGATGTTGATTATATTTTACCTTCGCCAAGTTCTAGACAGACTATAAATGATAGAGGCTTTGATCATATCAGAATGATTTGTGATTATTTTATTGATGATATTAATCCATCATATTTGGATAATTTTACAAAAGAGCGTAATACCAAGGCCCAACATACACTTTCTAAAGACGAAAGATCTTACAATCTAAAGGGAGCCTTTAAATTTGATGGTGATTTGTCAAGTAAGTCAGTTTTAATAATAGATGATCTTATAACAACTGGCAATACTGTAAAAGAGATGGCGAAAGTTTTAGAAAAAGCCAATGTAAAAGAGGTGACAGCCTTGGCTATCACCTCAGAACATAGACTAAACTAATAAGTATGATTGTAAATATGCTGTTGTAGTAGACTTATTAAATCCATATTTCCATAATAGGAATAATAGGATGACTATAAGTACCCAGAACCACCATGTTGTATAAAATGGTTTTTCTGCTTCAGCAGCTTTTCTTTCTCTAGGACTTCTGTGATTAGGGCTATTACTTCTGTTATTCCTATTAGCCCTGCTATGATCTTCTTCTTTTTTGTAGGAAGAAGAATCTTTACTATCCTTATTTTTTACTCTTTCAAAATCTTCCTCTACATCACTTTTTACATCATCAAAGTTTTCTTCTACTTCTTTTTTAGCCTTATCGAAATCTTTTTCAAGATTATCCTTCGCCTTATTGAAGTTAGTTTTTAATTCTTTGCTAGTTTCTTCAAAATCTTCTTTGATATTATCACTAGTCTTATCTATTGATTCTTTTATATTATCGCCAGTTTCTTTTACCTGATCCTTAACATTGTCACTATCTCCGGCTTCAAAGGTTCTTTTTTTATCATCAGTCATTATTAATCCTCCATAATAATAAAATACCCAATAATAAGACCTTTATTCAGCCTATTATTGGGTAAGTGATACTATGCTATGACTTCTTCTTTGTCGTTTTCTTTCATATATTCATAAATCTTAATTGCAATGGCCATTTCAATTCTTTTTCTAAACAATTTACAAGAATACTGGTGAATTTGGTTTATATCTCCATTGGCATTAAAGTTATTTGCAGCACAACCGCCAGAACAGTACATATTAGCCCAGCAAGACTTGCATTCTTCTTTTGAGTAACAGTTGCAGGTCTTAAACTGATTGACTAGATCATCTCTTAGTATACCTTCTTTAAGATTTCCTATAATAAAGTCCTCATTACCTACAAATTGATGGCAAGGATATAATTCACCACTAGGGGTTACGGCCATATATTCTGTTCCAGATCCACAACCTGATAGCCTTTTGTGAGCACATGGACCATTTTCTAGGTCAATCATATAGTGGTAGAAGATGAATTCATCGTTCTTATCAATTGCTTCCATCATCATATCTGCTAATTTCTCATATTCTTCATAAAGAACTGGCAAATCTTCTTCTTTAAGGGCGTATGCTGATTCAGAGTTACCTACAACTGGTTCTAGAGAAGTTCTCTTAAAACCAAGGTCTAAGTAGGTTTTTATATCTTCGGTAAAATCAAGGTTATTTGCTGTAAAAGTCCCACGCATATAGTATTCTTTGTCGCCACGTTTTTTGACAAAGTTTTGGAATTTTGGAACTACGGTGTCAAATGAACCCTTTCCACCTATAGTTTTTCTGAATTCATCATGAATCTCACGTCTACCATCCAGGGACAAGACGACATTTTTCATATTTTCATTTAAATAGTCAATTTTGTCGTCATCTAAAAGCATGCCATTAGTAGTTAAGGTGAAGTTGAAATGTTTATTATAATTTTCTTCTAAACTTCTGGCATAGTCTACAGTTTGAGTAACAACATCCCAGTTCATTAGAGGTTCACCACCGAAGAAATCTACATCTAAGTTATAATGGCTTCCAGAGTTTGCGATTAAAAAGTCTATAGCATCTTTTGCTGTTTCTACTGTCATGATGGCATCAGGCCCATGGTATTTGCCACCCTTTGCAAAGCAATATTCGCAAGAAAGATTGCAAGTGTGGGCCACATTTAAACAAATTGCTTTGACATTTGTAGGTCTTTTTGTGACACCTATTGATAGGTCAGCAAAGTTATCAGTGGTAAATAACATTCCTTCTTCTTCTAATGTTTTTACTTCATTATAGGCTTCTTCAAATTGATCATCAGAGAGATTGTATGTAGACAAAAGATTTTTAATCTCTTCTTTTGTATTATCTTCGTATAATGAAATAATTTGATAGGTCACATCATCAACAGCATGAACCGATCCACTATATGTATCTAAAACTATATTAAAGCCTTTGGCCTTATATTGGTGTATCATAAATTCTCCTCAAGTTTAATATATAGTATTATATTAAAATACTAGGTTTTTAAAAGAAAAAAATAAGGGATAATCCCTTATTTATTCTTTTTGCTAACACATTCTTGGTTAGCTACTCCACAGCTTGTTTTGCAAGCAGATTGGCAAGATGTTTGGCATTCACCACATCCACCATTTTTCTTGCTATTGTGAAGATTTCTGGTATTTAAAGTTACAATTCTTTTCATATGTATACTCCTTTGTATAATTCCTATACAAATTAATATTAACAGTTATGAGATAATTTGTCAATCTAGGATAAGTATTGTATCTTCTATATTCAGTTTAGTCTGATGATCTGTCATATATTTCATAGTAGAAATTATATCTTTATCAATTACTTCACCTGGACTTAGGATTGGTATTCCTGGAGGATAGGCATAGACAAACTGCCCACAGATTTTACCAGCTGAATCACCTATGTTAACTGTAGATTTTTCTTTAAGTATAGTTTCATATATTTCCATTGATTTTTCTGGTATCTTATAAGCAAAAGAAAAATTATTGGTGGATTTTTTGATCCTTTTATCAATATCCAAAAGAGCATCTTGCAAGCGGTCAAATCCTATTTTACTATCAAAAATACTTGCAATAAGTAGGGCATAAGTAGGATATGACATTTCAATTTCTATTTTTCTATCCCTTAACATTTCTTCTAAAATAAAACCATCGATATCAGTATTAGCAGTAGAAACTAAAATTTTGCTCCTATCTTTTTTATTATCGTTTACAATTTCTAAATGATCTAAATTGAGATCATAAATTGCATTCAAGTTTTTTTCTAAATCACTATACTTATGATAAAACTCTGGAAATTTATCAATCATTTCATCAATAGATTGCAAGATTACATATGACGGTGATGACGTTTGAAATATAGCCATATTTCTGCGTATTTCTTTAGAGTAATCCATATTATTAATAAGTACAGCAGAAGATGGAGTTAGGGCTGATAAGTTTTTGTGAAATGACGTTATAGCAATAGCAAAATCATTATGATATTTACCAGATAGAACACTATGGGATCCATGGGCCATATCAACAATAAGAGGAGTTGAGTAAGTTTTGGCAATACCATATATTTTATCTAAATCTAAATAATAACCTTCATATGATGGTGAAGTAATTACTATAGCAGCATAATCCTTATTAGATAAATTCTCTTCTAGGTCCTCATAATCAATGTCAATTATTGCTCCCATATTATCTATAATCACATTTATATAATCAGATTTTAAATTATTCAATTCAATAGCATTGTAGACTGACTTATGGGAAGATCTTTGGATAAGGATATTTTTGTTCTCATAAGTTAGGGCTCTAATAGTAGATAAAATTCCACAAGTTGAACCATTTGTAGAAATTATAGCATCTTCTACTTGATAAATATCAGCTATTTGCTCTTCCATCTGGCAAAATATATCCTTAGGGTCATTTAGGTTATCAAAACCATAAATTTCTGTTAAATCTCTCTTATAGGGAATATCTTCTCTTAATTTATTAGTT
Source organism: Anaerococcus provencensis (assembly GCF_000312365.2). Lineage (GTDB taxonomy): Bacteria > Bacillota > Clostridia > Tissierellales > Peptoniphilaceae > Anaerococcus > Anaerococcus provencensis. The sequence continues at coordinate 779,716 of NZ_HG003686.1, forward strand.
CTTTTTGATCCTGGCATATGAAAGGGATAGTAATCTTTTTTCAAGTATTGGTCTAATTTTTCGTTAAGCATAGAAATCACCTCAAATACTATTTTACACTAAATCTTAGAAGATAATAAAGGTATAATAAGGGTATAAAGATATTTGGAGGATGGAATGGATATTAAATCAAAAATTAGAGTAATCGAAGACTACCCAATAGAAGGGATTTCTTTTAAGGATATTACTACACTTTTAAAAGACAAAGACGCATTTGAAGAATCATTAAATATGCTCGAAAAAGAGCTTGAAGGTATTGACTTTAACTATATCGTAGGTATTGAGTCTAGAGGGTTCATATTTGGTGCTCCACTAGCTGATAGGCTAGGGGTAGGATTTGTTCCTGTAAGAAAACCAGGCAAGCTACCAGGAGAAATAGAAAAAGTTTCTTATGAACTAGAATACGGTAGCAATGAACTTGAAATGCATAAAGACGCACTTAATGAGGGAGATAAGGTCGTAATAATAGATGACCTTATAGCAACAGGTGGTTCTGCAAAAGCTTGTGCTAAACTAATTGAAACCCTTGGCGCAGAAGTAGCTGCATTTGAATTCTTAATTGAACTTGAAGAATTAAATGCTAGACAAGCACTAAAAGACTATAAGGTAATATCCCTTGTAAAATACGATCATTAAACAAAGGCCATCTTATGATGGCTTTTATAAGTTTCTTTATATATTAACTTATTTAAAAGGAATCTTTAGATAGTAAAAAATTATATTAGAAAACTTGAATAAGAAAGAAGCCATAGTATAGTAAGATTAAGGTCAGAGATGGTCAAATAAAGATAAAGATGGAGGCGTAAATGAAATATAAAGATTATTATGAATTATTGGGAGTGGACAAAAAAGCAAGTGATGCAGATATCAAGAAAGCATACAGGAAACTTGCAAAAAAGTACCACCCAGACCTTCATCCAGATGATAAAGATGCTCAAGATAAATTTAGTGAAATAAACGAAGCTTATGAAGTGCTATCAGATCCTGAGAAAAGAAAAAAATACGATATGTTTGGCAAAAACGCTAATTTCTCTGGTGGACAAAATTTCAATCCAAGTGATTTTGGTTTTGATTTTGGAAACTTTGGCAGGGGTGGTAGCTATAGCTATTCAACAGGTGGAGATAGCGGTTTTTCAGACTTCTTTGATACACTTTTTGGTGGCATAGGAAGGACTGCTTCTTCTGCTAGGTCCCAATCAAAAAGATTTACTAATGGATCAGGCTTTAATGCCAAGAAAAAAAGCACTTTAGATGCAAAAGTAGAGATATCAATAGATGAAGCTATCAATGGTACTAGTAAAATTATAGCTGTTAAAGATGTCAATTCTACAAAAAATGTAGAGATTTCTATACCAAAAGGAATAAAAAATAACAATAAAATTAAGGTCAATGGTTCAAAATTTGGTATAAATGCTTATATTTTGGCAAAAGTTATTATAAAAGAAGAAGATAATCGTAGGGTTGAAGGCAACGACATTATACAAAAAGAAATAATTATGCCATGGGATGCCTATTTTGGCACTAAGAAGAAAATTTCTACCCTTGATGGAAGTCTTATGGTAACCATTCCCGAAAAAATCCATTCTGGACAAAAGATTAGGCTAAAGGGCTTTGGTTACAAGGATAGAAAGGGCAAGAAGGGTGATTTGATCTTAGAATTGATGGTTGATAACCCAGAAAATATGAGCGAAGAAGCAAAAGAACTATACCAAAAATTAAGTGAAATAGGGGGATAAGTTATGGATTATAAAAAATTTACACAAAAATCATTAGAAGCAATAAATGATGCAAATAGCATAGCAATCAAAAACTCCAATCCAGAAGTTAATGAAATTCACTTAAACTATGCTAGTATTGAAAACTCAGATTCTATAGTAGCTCAGGTGATAAAGACTATGGATGTTGATTTCAATGCTTATAGAAACGAAATAAAGGATTTAGTAGAAAGACTTCCACAAGCAAGTGGAGGCTCTGATATCTATCCAACACAAACATTTACCAGGATACTCCTTAAGAGTGAAGATGAAGCCAAGGCTATGGGAGATAGTTTTGTTTCCCTTGAGCATATATTTTTAGCACTATTAAATGAAAAAACTAAAGTCAGTGATATCAACAAGAGATATGGCTTGACCTACAAGACTTTTAAAAATTCTATAGAAAAGGTCAGAAAAGGTCAAAAAGTTACTAGCGATAATCCAGAAGAAACTAATAATCCATTGGAAAAATTTGGTCGTGATCTTACTCAGGAAGCTAGAGAGGGTAAAATAGATCCAGTTATAGGTCGTGATAGTGAGATAAGAAATGCTCTTAGAATTTTATCAAGACGTAAGAAAAACAATCCAGTATTGATTGGTAATCCAGGTGTTGGTAAAACGGCCATAGTAGAGGGACTAGCACAAAGAATTGTAAATAACGACGTTCCAGAGCCTTTACAAGGTAGAACTATATTTTCTCTTGACATGGGTTCTCTTGTAGCAGGTGCAAAATATCGCGGTCAGTTCGAAGAAAGATTAAAGGCAGTCCTTGAAGAAGTACAAAATTCTGACGGTCAAATAATAATGTTTATAGATGAAATCCACACTCTAGTTGGTGCTGGCAAATCAGAAGGCGCTATGGATGCATCAAATATTATGAAACCAATGCTTGCCCGTGGTGAGATAAAGGTAATCGGAGCAACCACCTTAAACGAATACCGTGAATATATTGAAAAAGATGGCGCCCTTGAAAGACGTTTCCAAAAAGTAATGGTTAATGAACCGAGTGTTGAAGATACTATTAGTATCTTAAGGGGTATCAAAGACAAGTACGAAATCTTTCACGGTATTAGAATACAAGATAGTGCTGTAATAGCCGCGGCCCAATTATCTGATAGGTACATTAGCGATAGATTTCTTCCAGATAAGGCTATAGATTTAATGGATGAGGCCTGTGCTACAGTCCGTACAGAAATTGATACAATGCCAACTTATCTTGATGAGGAGAAGAGAAAATTATTGCAATTGCAAATAGAAATCACTGCTCTTAAAAAAGAAGAAGATGAATCGTCAAAAGAAAGATTAAATATTCTAGAAAGAGAATTAGCTGACCTATCAGAAAAATATGATGCGGACTTTTTAAGATGGAAAGAACAAAAATCTTCAATCGATGATGTAAAAAATATCAAAGAAGAGATAGACAAGGTAAAGGTAGAAATAGATAAGGCAGAACGTAATTATGACTTTGAAAAACTTTCTGAACTTAGATATGGAACTCTTCCAGGTCTTGAAGAAAAATTAAAGAAAGCTAGTGACTTATCACAAAATAATAATGAAGATTCTATAAAAGAAGTGGTAACAGACGAAGATGTTGCTGATGTTGTAAGCAATTGGACAGGAATACCAGTATCAAAACTTGTAGAAAGTGAAAGAGAAAAGATACTATCTTTGCCTGATAAGCTTCATCAAAGAGTAATAGGCCAAGATCAAGCAGTAGAAGCTGTTTCAGAAGCTATAATTCGTGCTAGAAGTGGACTAAAGGATGCATCTAAACCAATTGGGTCTTTTATATTCTTAGGTCCAACTGGTGTTGGTAAGACAGAACTTGCAAAGGCATTATCTGAAGCAATGTTTGATGACGAGAACCATATGATAAGAATTGATATGAGTGAATATATGGAAAAATACTCAGTATCAAGACTTATAGGTGCAGCTCCTGGTTATGTTGGTTATGAAGAAGGTGGACAACTAACAGAAGCAGTACGCCGTATGCCTTATGCCGTTATCTTATTTGATGAGATTGAAAAAGCTCATCCAGATGTATTTAATATATTATTACAAGTCCTGGATGATGGCAGATTAACTGATAGTATGGGTAGAACAGTAGACTTTAAAAATACAATTATTATAATGACTTCAAATATAGGAAGCCAATATTTATTAGATGGTCTAAAAGATGATGGTACCATTGATGATATGAATCAAAAATTAGTAGAAGAAGCTTTAAGAACTTCTTTTAAACCAGAATTCTTAAATCGTATTGATGATATAGTAATGTTTAGCCCATTAACTAGCGATCAAGTTTATAAGATTATAGACTTACAAGTGGCTGATATTAGAAAGAGACTAAAAGACTTAAATATAGACTTGGATATAACTCCAAGAGCTAAGGAATATATTCTTGCTAATTCTTACGATGTAGATTATGGTGCAAGACCAGTAAAAAGATACCTACAAAAGAATGTTGAAACAAAACTAGGTAAGCTCATTATTGAAGGCAAAGTAAAAGCAAAAGATAAGGCAATACTAGACCTTGGAGAAAATAATGAATTAACTTTCAAAGTTTGATAAGGACGGGCTTTACGGCCCGTTTTTTATACCCTAGCAAAACACTATATATAGTATGTCATTTACAAATAACACTACATATGGTATACTTTTATAGAAATTGGAGGGGTAAATATGACTGAAGTAATAAAAAGAGACGGTAGAAAAACTAAATTCAATACAGAAAAAATTGTAATAGCTATAGAAAAAGCAATGAAAAGCCCGAGTGGTATATACATAGAAAATCAAGCAAGTGAAATTGCAAATGAGATTAAAAACGAAGTTAAAGATAAAGAAATATCCATATATGACATAGAAGACTTAGTTTACTATAAATTAATCGAAAGAAGTAATCCTGCCACAGCTAGAGCCTATGAATCCTACAAGTCAATACAAACATACAAAAGAGAGCAAAACACTTCCGATAAAGATATATTATCTCTATTAAATATGACAAATATAGATGTAATGGAGGAAAATTCTAATAAGAATCCTGTAATTGCATCTACTCAAAGAGACTTGATAGCTGGAGAAGTTGCAAAAGATATAGCAAAAAGAAAGCTTATACCCGCTGATTTGGTAGAAGCTCACGAATCAGGTGCAATCCATATCCACGACCTTGACTACCTAATTCAACCAATATTTAACTGTTGTTTAGTAGATATGAAAGATATGCTTGACAATGGGACTGTAATTAATGGCAAGATGATAGAAAGTCCAAAGTCTTTTCAAGTAGCATGCAATGTGATGACTCAAATTATAGCCCAGATTGCATCAAATCAATATGGTGGTCAGTCAATAAACATATCATGTCTAAGCCCATATTTAAAAAAGTCCTACAAGAAGAATCTTAAATTAGCTAACGAGACTCTAGAAGATAGTAAAAAGGCTGAGTCAATGGCAACTGCTATGACCCAAAAAGACTTGGAATCTGGTATACAAACTATTCAATACCAGATAAATACACTTATGACTAGCAATGGACAAGCTCCATTTGTAACACTATTTATGCACACAGATGACAACGACCCATACCTAGATCAAACAGTAAAAATTATTGAAGAAATCCTTAATCAAAGAATACAAGGGATAAAAAACGAAGCAGGTGTATATGTTACACCAGCCTTTCCAAAGCTAATATATGTCCTAGATGAAAATAATATCCACGAAGACAGCAAGTATTACTATCTAACGGAACTTGCGAGCAAATGCACTGCTAAAAGAATGTATCCTGATTATATTTCCGCTAAGAAGATGAGAGAAAATTACGAGGGAAATGTATTTTCTCCAATGGGTTGCAGGGCATTTTTGCCTCCATACAAAGATGAAAATGGCAAGTACAAATTTGATGGAAGATTCAATATGGGAGTTTGTACCATCAATCTCCCACAAATAGGAATCCTTGCTAGAAATGACCAAGATAAATTCTTTGAAATTCTCTATAAAAGACTAGATCTTGTCAAAGAAGTTGGCCTATTGAGATATGAACATCTATCAAAAGTAACAAGTGATAGTTCCCCAATCCACTTTAGCCATGGGGCTATAGCAAGACTGCCAAAACACACACCTATAAAGCCACTTCTCGAAAATGGCTATGCTACAGTAACAATAGGCTATATCGGAATATATGAAGCAAGTATCCTTGTTACCGGAAAATCTCATACTAGTGATGTCGGCAAAGAATTTGCTAAGAAAATAATGAAATTATTAAATGATAAAAAAGAAGAATGGACTAAGGAGTACGGAATAGCCTTTGCTGTATACGGCACACCAGCAGAAAGTTTGACCCATAGGTTCTGCTCAATAGATAAGAAAAGATTTGGTGATATCAAAGATGTAACAGACAAGGGATATTATACAAACTCTTTCCATGTTGATGTAAGAGAAGAAATTTCTGTATTTGATAAGTTTGATTTTGAAAGTGAATTTCAAGCTCTTTCAACAGGTGGTTGTATTTCCTATGCTGAAATACCTAATATGACAAAAAACCACCAGGCGCTGTTAACTATGATTAAATATATTTACGACCATATCCAATATGCTGAGTTTAACACAAAGTCTGACTATTGCGCTAACTGTGGTTTTGATGGTGAAATTCTATTAAATGATGAGAACGAATGGTACTGTCCAAATTGTGGTAACAAAGACCGAAGCACACTTACAGTGGTCCGTAGGACTTGTGGCTACCTTGGAGAAAACTTTTGGAATGAAGGAAGGACAAAAGAAATAAAAGCTAGGGTGCTTCATATATGAATTATGGACAAATAAGAAAATATGATATAGCAAATGGACCAGGAATTAGGACCAGCATATTTGTAACAGGCTGTAGCCTAAACTGTAAAAACTGCTTTAATAAAGACTACCAAAATCCTAGTTTTGGAAATCTTTGGACCGAAAAAGAAGATGAATTATTGATTTCATATTTAAGTGATCCTAATGTATCAGGCCTAACCATTCTTGGTGGCGAACCTTTTGAAAATGCTCAAGGACTAATTTCCTTACTAAAAAAATCAAAACTAATAAGTCCATCTGGATATACTCTGGCTATACTTATGATTTCCTAATAAAACACGAGGATACTCTTGAACTTCTCAAACTTGTCGATGTTCTTGTAGATGGTCCTTTTATTGAAAGTATGAAAGATCTTAACCTCTATTTTAGAGGATCAAGAAATCAAAGAATAATTGATGTAAAAGAAAGTTTGCTAAATGATGAACTTATCCTCCTTGAAGGGTATTAATAATATATAGACAAATAGGAGGAAATATGAAAATTAAGAACAATAAGAAATCAGGTTTTGGAACTATAGGCATCATAATTGCAATAGTTGTCATTCTATTAGTCCTAACAGTTCCGACCTACAATAGACTTGCAGGAGCTCGTGAAGATGTAAACGAAGCCTACGCACAAGTGCAAAATGTTGTACAAAGAAGAGCTGACTTGATACCAAACCTTGTAAACACAGTAAAGGGTTATTCTGATTATGAAGGAGAGACCTTAACAAAGGTAACTGAAGCAAGGGCTGGAGTTAAAAATGCATCTTCACCACAAGAATTGGCTGATGCTAATGAAAAAGTTAGCCAAGCTATAAGAGACATAAATGTAGTTGCAGAAGCATATCCAGACCTAAAAGCAAATACTCAGTACACACAACTAATGGATGAGCTTGCTGGTTCTGAAAATAGGATTTCTGTCGAAAGAGGAAATTATAACAGCGCTGTAAAGAAATATAATTCTGACATTAAAAAATTCCCAACTAATATTATAGCTGGAATTACTGGCTATGACCAAGCAGAGTATTTCCAAGCAAGTGAAGGAAGCGAAAACGCACCAACTGTCGATTTTAGCAAAGATAATTAGAGGTGGATTATGAAAAAGGGAAAATTTGTAGGAATAAATCTATTAATATCTTTACTTATCTTACTTTTTCCCCTAAAATCTATGGCGTCACTGCCAGCTATACCAAGCGACTTTTACTATGACGAACTTGACATGCTAGATTATAGCACTAAGGAAAATATTACTAAAACCAACAAGGAATTAGTAAGTAAAACTGGATCTCAAGTAATGGTTGCAACAGTAAAGAATACAAATGGACTTCCAGCAAGAGATTTGGGACCACAGATATTTAACAAGTGGAAAATAGGAGATCAAGATAAGAAAAATGGTGTTTTAATATTAATAAGCGAAGATGACCTATCAGGTAAGAGAGAAGTATTCATAACTACAGGTTATGGCATCGAAGGTAGACTCAACGATGGAAAAGTTGGTAGAATCATTGATAATTTTATGCTTGAAGATTTAAAAGATGGTAACTATTCAAAGGCAATCAATGAAGGATTCAATGCTATAGTAGCTGAAGTTGCTGATGAGTACAATGTTAAGCTTGATGGAAATTACGAATATTATCTAAATGAAAATGCTGGTTCTGGCTATAAGATAAGCTTTGGAACTTTGTTTATGATGCTTGTAGTATTTATTGTGATTTCTAATATGCTCAATAGATCTAGATTTTATGGTAGAAATAGGGGTAGATACTATAGAGGCTATCCACGCTATAGAAGATATCACAATGACCCATTTGATTCCTATACTTGGACAAATTCTTCCAATTCATTTGGTGGTTCTTCATCAAATTCTAGCTTTTCTGGTGGATTCACAAGCGGCGGTGGTAGCTCTGGTGGCGGAGGAGCCGGCAGGAGTTTTTAAGGAGAAAAGATGTATGGATATTTAGCAAGCCATTTTTTCAACGATGCCATGTTTAAATGGACTGAAAATTTGGCTAAAATAATAGAAGAGAAAACTGACTTAGAATTATATGTGCCTCAAAGAAATGCAGATATAAATGATAAGAAAAATAATGATGACATCATAACTGATATAAAAATAGCTCAGGCTGACACAGCAGAACTAAAAAAATCCAATGTACTAATAGCTTGTCTTGATGGACTAACTATAGACGATGGAGTCGCCGGAGAAATAATGGCTCATGGGGTCATTGCAGAGATGGAAGAGGAAAATAATATTGATTTTCCAAGACTTATCATTGGTATAATAACCGATATGAGATATCTTGGCACAGGTGAAAACAAGCTTTATAGAAACCTAATGATAGTAGGTAAGGTAAAGGAACATGGTCATCTGGTTGTTGGTTATGCTGGAGATGATTCATATGTTGACGAAGTTATAGATCATATAAATAAATTTATAGAAGAAAATAAATGAGGGGCTAAAACTTAGCCCCAATTTTTATGCATAATTTTTGATTCTTGGAATTAATATACTTAAAACCAAGACATTTATAATTGTATCGATTATCTGTTTTGGAATTCTTCTAAGTACATATATCCAATATGGGTTTTTAGAATATTGTTGTAACCAAACAGAATCTAAAAATAACTTAACTCCCAAAAATACAACAAAAGCACTTAAAACAATTATCCATATAAGCTTTTTGTCGTAGTCTTTCTTAAAAATATAGTAAGAAATGACTCCTGGCAAAAATCCTGTCAAAAAAGCAGTAAAGGTAAATCCTGGGTGAAATATACCATCTGGATTTAAGAGCATCCCAACAATATCTGCTAGAGCTCCAGTTAGCCCACCAAGGGCAGGTCCATATATGATTCCTGATATCATAATAGGAGCATCTCCTATGCCGATTTTTTTGTTTACAGGAATTGTAATGGTAAAATACCTTCTTAATACAACTGCTAGTGCTGCTAAAATTGCAATTTTAGTTAGCATATTAACCGTTAGTTTTTTATTCAATTTTATCCCCTTTCTATCAGAGGCAGCGGTTGCGATAGAAAATCATAGCCTTAGCTTCGTCTAAGAACAACAACCCATTTCTTAGCACTTGATGCTTCCTATCTACTCTGATGATTATATGATAACATATAAGAGAAATAATTAATACATGGAAGGATAAAATGTTAGATAAAAACTTTTTTAATAGAAATACATTAAGCGTTGCAAAAGACTTATTAGGAAAAATAATTATTAGAAAAACTAATAAGTATATATACAAAGCAATGATAGTAGAAACTGAGGGATACTTAGGCATAGAAGATAGGGCTTGCCATACATTTGGAGGAAAAAGGACTGAAATAAACAAAATAATGTATGAAGATGCTGGAACTATATATGTTTATCAAACTTATGGTATCCATTACTTGATGAATTTTGTAACAATGGATAAATCAAATCCTGAAGCAGTGCTCATCAGAGCAGTTGAGCCAATCGAAGGAATTAATCAAATGAGTATTAATAGATTTGGAAAGAACTACATAGATTTAAACAAATATCAAAAAAATAACCTGACTAATGGACCTGGTAAACTTACCAAAGCTTTGGATATTGATAAAAGTTTAAATGGTAGAAATTTATTTGGGCCACAAATTTATCTAATAGACGGAGATAAAGACTTTGAAATTGAGACAGATGTAAGGATAGGAATAGATTATGCAAAAGAAGCTAAGGATTATCCATACAGATTTTATATCAAAGACAATCCATATGTTTCCAAATTTAAAAGATGAGCCTAATTTAGCTCATCTTTATAGCTTATCTTAAAGCCTTGATTTAATAGTGTTTCAAACATTTTTCCTCTATTTTTTATAACGCTTCCTTGTTTCTTAGGAATTTGCTTACTAAAGGAATCAGATCTACGATTTGCATCTCTTAAATCGTAATATGTTGTCATTTCCTTATCATATTCTTTTATCATTTCGTTGTAATTATCGTAAACCTTATAAGAATTATCAAAAGTTTTTAACATTATATCTAGTCTTGGCTTAAGTTGTGGTTCTTGGTTTGGGATGCCAAAAGAAAGTCCCACAGCAGGATAGGTTAGCTTTGGAAGGTCTAATAGTTCTATAACTTTTTGGGTGTCATTGTGAATATTTCCAAAATAATTTGTTCCAAGTCCCAAACTTTCGGCAGCGACTGTGACGTTTTGAGCGGCTATAATTGAATCGGTCATAGCTTGGATAAATTTATCGAAACCTATCATTTCATCATTTTCTTGGCCGTTTTCTTTGGCGATATTGTAATTTCTATATAAGTCTGCAACAAAAATCCATAAATGTGGTGCGCGAGCCATATATTCTTGGCCACCATTTTCTGCTAGTTGATCTTTGATAGCTTGGTCTGTTACATTGATTATAGAAAAAAATTGCATACCATTACTTGATGCAGATCTATTTGCAACTTCTAGTAGCTTATTAACCAGACTTTCATCTAATTTCTCGTCTTTAAATTCCCTAATTGTCCTATGTTTTAATTGATCCTCAATACTTGTATTCATAACATCTCCTTATGTTTCTTTATACCTATATACCCAGCTTATGGTATATTAAATTAAAGGTGATAATATGCTTGTAAAAATTTCAGTTAGAAATCTAATAGAATTTGTAATGAGATCTGGAGATATAGACAATAGATTTCGTGACAATGCTAGGATGATTGAGGGTATTAAAGCTCATCAAAAAATCCAGTCTTCCTATGGTAAAAATTACAAAAAGGAATATTCTTTAAAAAATACTACTATTATAGATGATGTAGAATTTAAAGTCGAAGGTAGGGCGGATGGCCTTATTAAAGATGGGAGTATTTACACTATAGATGAGATAAAATCTACTAGTAGAAATTTAGATGAAATTGATGATTCCAACAAATTACACTGGGCGCAAGCTATGTGCTACGCTTATTTTTATTGCTTAGATAAGAACTTAGATAGTATATTTATCACGCTGACATATGTTAATATCGAAGATTACACTAGTAAAATATTCAAAAAAGAATTTGATTTTGAGTACTTAAAAACTTTTTATTATGATTTGCTAAAGTCATATTTGAATTTTTCAAAAATTTTGGCTAATAACAAAATCAAAAGGGACGAGACTATAAGAAAATTAGATTTTCCTTATAAAGATTATAGGAAGGGTCAAAGAAAGCTAGCTGTTGCAGTATATACTTCTATTATGAAAGAAGACAATTTAATTGTAGATGCTCCCACTGGCATTGGCAAGACTATATCAACAGTTTTCCCTTCTATAAAATCAATGGGAGAGGACCTTTCTGATAGGATATTTTACCTTACAAGTAAAAATACCCAGGCAAAAGAAGCAATGAAATCGATCAAAATTCTCAAAAATAAGGGAATGTTCATCAAAGCATTGGCTATTACTTCCAAAGAAAAAATATGCCTAAATGATGAGGTTAAATGCAATCCTGTTGATTGCCCATTTGCTAAGGGACATTTTGATAGGGTAAACGATGCACTCTTAGATATAATCTCAAAAGAAGAAATAATCGATTTTGCTACTATAACTTCCTATGCAGAAAAATATAGAGTCTGTCCATTTGAGTTTCAACTTGATATATCAAACTATGCAGATTTTATAGTTTGTGATTATAACTATGTATTTAATCCAACGGTGTATCTCAGGAGATTTTTTGACGAAATTGTTGATAGATACATATTTTTGGTAGACGAATCCCATAACCTTTTAGAAAGGTCTAGGGATATGTATTCCTTTAGATTTACTGAGACTCGCTTTATGGTTCTTTTTGACAAATTGGACAAGAAAAAATACAAAACTTTAATAAAATACTTAAAACAAATTGTCGAAGAATTTAATAATCTTTATGCTAAGCATGGTAAAAAATTATTCTATTACCAGGAAAAACAAATAGATGATTTTGATGATATATTTGCAAAACTTTTAAAACCTCTACAGAAGTATTTGGTCGAAGACAGGGAAGATGAAAACTACGATGATTTATTAAATTTGTATTTTGATATCAATAGGTATTTTAAAATAACTGATCATTACACCGAAGGATTCTATTCAATAATTGCCTACGATGAGATAAACGACGAGATATACTTTGAAATAAAATGTATAGATCCATCACAAGTCTTAAAAAACATTTATAGTTTTTCAAAAACAACAGTATTTTTCTCAGCTACCCTTTCACCAATGGATTATTTTATGAGGATGCTTGGAGCAAATGATGCCCTAAGACTTAAGCTTGATATGCCATTTTCAAATGATAATTATGAGATATTTGCCAGAGAAATATCCACTAGATATAGGGATAGAAATTATAACGTGCCTATAGTTAGTGAGTCTATAAGTGAATTTATTCATTCTAGAGAAGGTAATTATTTTATATTTTTTCCATCATATTCATATATGATGGATGTTTATGAAGATTATTCGTCAAGATATGATGATGAGATTTTACTCCAAGATAGGTTTATGAATGAAAAAGATGCTCATAAGTTTCTCGAAAAATTTGACAAGGATACTAATAATACTGCTTTTGCAGTACTAGGAGGTATTTTTTCTGAGGGAGTAGATTTACTTGGAGATAGACTTATAGGTACAATGGTAATTTCTGTTGGCATGCCAGGAGTTGGATTTGAGAGAAATCTTATCAAAGAGCACTTTGACAAACAGGGATTAAATGGATTTGACTATTCCTATACTTATCCTGGTATAAATAAGGTTTTTCAGGCAGCAGGAAGAGTTATAAGAAGTGAATATGATAGGGGAATAATATATTTACTAGACGATAGATTTACTAGCTACAAATATAGAATGCTTTACCCTAAACACTGGAGAAAAAAAGATATAAAAATTGTAAATGAATCCAGAGATTTTAGAAAAGAAATAAGTAGATTTTGGGAGACAGATAGTGAGAAAGAATAAGACATTTGAAGTAGATATATATGATATGAAATATCCTAATATTTCCATTGGTAAAACAAGCGATAATCAGATTGTAGAATTTAAAGGTGGATTATTAGGGCAAAAAGCAAGGGTTAAAATTACTAGAAATAGAAATGGATATAAAAAAGGCAAGTTTTTAGAATTAGTTGAAAATTCTTACCTAGAAAATAATAAAAATCATTGTCCTAAGGCAGATATATGTGGTGGATGTTCTTATCAAAAATTGGCCTATGAAACAGAACTTATGCTAAAACTTGATATGATTAAGAAGCTCTTTGCTGATAATGATATTGTATACGATGGTGATATTTCAATAAATAGGGCAGATGTAGTTAGTGCTTATAGAAATAAAATGGAATACACTTTTGGAGATAGTAAAAAAGGTGGAGAACTAGTCCTTGGACTTCACAGGCAAAATAGATTCTATGAAATAGTAGATACCATTGATTGTAATATTGTAGATGAAGATTTCAATAAAATACGACAATCTGTACAGAAATATTTCAGAGATAGAAAAACTAGCTTTTATCACAAATCAACAAGAGAGGGGCTATTACGTCACCTAATCATTAGAAAGGCTCTGAGAACTGGTCAAATAATGTTAGTCCTTGTCACAACAAGTGAAGATAGTTTTGATGAGATAAGAAAAAAATTATTTGTAAACTTCGTAAAAGATCTTGATTTACAAGGTGAGATAGTTTCTATCTTCCACGTAATCAATGATTCCCCAGCAGATGCAGTAGTTGCTGAAAAAATCAACCTAATCTTTGGAAAAGATCATATAACAGAAGAAATGATGGGACTTAAATTTAATATATCACCATTTTCATTTTTCCAGCCAAATGTATTTACTGCAGAAAAGATTTACAAAAAAGCATTTGAACTTGGAGAAATAGACCGAGATACAAATGTGTTAGACCTATACTCTGGCACAGGAACCATAACTCAAGTAATGGCAAAGGCTGCCAAAAAGTCTACAGGAATAGAAATAGTAGAAGAAGCAGTGGACAAGGCATATGAAAATGCAAAAATCAATGAAATAGAAAATATAGAATTTCTATGTGGAGATGTTCTAGAAGAAATTGATCATATTAAAGGAGATTTTGACCTAGTAATCCTAGATCCTCCTAGAGTAGGAATAGCTGCTAATGCACTAGAAAAAATTTTAAAATTAAATCCCGAAAAATTTATATACATTTCTTGCAATCCAAAAACTCAAGTTGAAAACTTGAAAGAATTTATAGCTAATGGATACAAAATAAACAAATACGAAGTGATAGACCAATTTCCAAAATCTAGGCATGTGGAGACTATAGCGTTGATACAAAAGATGTAAACTTAGAAATCCTGCATTTCAAGCAGTTTTATAAGCATTTTGTCTTTGATAAAGATGAAGAAGGATACGTCAAAAAGACTCAAAAAAACTACATGGATGTAAGAGTAGTTTTGAGACTAGTATGAGGAAACACAAAAAATATAATTAACCCATTTTGTACTTTCTACAAGAGTAGCTTAAAAGGCTGCTCTTTTTTATTAAAGGTAGTAATATTTCGTTACATCCTTTTTCAAAAAATGGAAAACTCATAAGCAACTTTACATATTCGCTTTTATAAGATATAATAAAAGCGTAAACGAGAGGAGGCGGACTATGAATACACTTAAAGAATATATACAAGAAAATTTAGTAATAACCAACAAAGAAGCGGAAGACCTTGGATATACCAGGCATAATCTATCGGAATTAACAAAGAGCGGACAATTAGAAAGATTAAGACCGGGACTATATCAATTAAAAGGAAAAGTAATAGACGATTTTGTTTTAATATCATCAAATAGTAATCGAATTATATTTTCCCATCAAACAGCCCTCTATCTCCACGACCTATCAGATAGAACTCCAAATGTATTTCATATATCTGTGCCCCAAGGCTATAATGCAAGCCATATCAAAAATAGATACGAAGACCTGCAAGTTCACTATGTAAAAAAAGACTTATACGAAATAGGAAAGACAGAAATAAAATCACCACAAGGCAACCTTATTCCAGTTTACGATATAGATCGAACAATTTGCGATATCATAATAGACAGAGAAAAAATAGATAAGCAAATTTTTACAGAAGCCATAAAAAGATACTTTAAATCACAAAATAAAAATCTAAGACGACTCATAAAATACAGTAGATTATTTAAAATAGAAAATGAAATTAGAAAATACATGGAGGTATTATCGTGATTAATATTGAGAGTATAAAGGGCAAGATAAGAAGCATGGCAGAGAAGAAAAATCTAAAGTCGCAAGAAGTTCTGCAAATATATTTCTTCGAAAGATTTTTAGAAAGGCTATCCAAATCAAATTACAAAAATAATTTTGTAATAAAAGGAGGATTCCTAATATCTTCCTTAATTGGAATTGAAAATAGAACAACTATGGATATGGACACAACCATAAAAGGCATACCCCTAAAAGAAGAAAAAATAAAAGAAATCGTAGATGAAATTATAAATATAGATGTCGATGATGGAATAAGATTTGAAATAAAAGACATTAGTTATATTAGGGAAGAGGACGAGTACGAGAACTTTAGAATATCACTAATAGCAAATGTTGGAAAGACCAAAAACCCGATGAAACTAGACCTAACAACAGGAGATGCAATAACGCCAAGGGAAATAGAATATACTTATCCCTGTATCTTTAGCCAAGAAGATATAAAAATAATGGCATATCCATTAGAAACAATTTTAGCTGAAAAATATGAAACCATAATCAGAAGAAATATAACAACAACACGAATGAGAGACTTCTACGACCTATACACCCTCTACAAACTAAAAAAAGATGATATAGATTATAAAATTTTAAAAGAAGCAATAGAAAGAACTTCTGACAAAAGAGGAAGTGAGGAGGAAATGCAAGACTATGAGGAAATAATCGAGGACATAAAAGAAGATTCATACCTAAGATCCTTGTGGGATGTATATCTCAGTGAAAATAAGTATATTGAAGATCTGACCTTTGATAAAGTTGTTGATGTAGTGAGAATTGTCTCGGAAACAACAAGTTGATGTAAGTAGACAAAGGATTTTAGGAAAATAAATATAAAAAAAAGTTTGATGTAGAAGGTAAAAAGGAGTATTAAAATGATTTTAAAAAAGATGAAAGTCAAAAACTTTAGATTATTAAAAAATTTTGAGTTAAATTTTAAAGATGAATTGTCGCTAGTTATAGGTAAAAATAATTGTGGAAAAACGTCATCCATTATTGTTTTAGATAAAATGCTAAATTCATCTAAATTATTTTGGGAAGATATAAATTTAGAATGCCAGAAAGATCTTTATAAAAAAATAATTGGTTTTGATATAACAAAGCTGGATGAAGTTCAATTATTAGAAACTATTAATATGCAATTATTTATTGAGTATAATGATAATGATTCATATAAGAATATTCAAAAATTCATGATGGACTTAAATCCAGATAATAACATAATAGTTTTAGAATTTATTTCGTTAATAGCTGCAAAAAAAATCATAGAATTAAAAAACATTATGAGTGAAAAAAATATTGAAGATTTTAAATCATTTTCCAAATTTATGAGTAAGAATTTTGGAAACTTCTTTGAAACGAAAAAATATTCAAGAGGGTTTGATGTTGAAGCAAACGAAATAACGCAAGATAGATCAGAAGAAATTGATAATAAAGATATTCAAAAAGTCATTAAAGTGGCAGGAATAAGAGCTGATCGAGCGGTTTCTAATGATGATCGTAATCATGTTTTATCAGGTTTAACTGGTAAATATTTCAGTTCTTATAAAGCTGCAAAAGATGAAAGTGAATCGGTATTTACAAGACTTGAAGAAAAATTGGAGGAAGCCGATAAAGAATTATATAAGATTTACAATGGAGAAAAAAGTGAAGGTGAAGAACCTATTGATGGTATTTTTAGTGATGTTATAGATGTTATTAAAACTTATGGTGGCGCAGAAAATGGAATTGATATAGCAATAGAGTCATCTATTTCAGAGAAAAATTTATTGTCAGATAATACAAACTTAAGTTATAGACAAGGGGGAGATTGTTCGCTTCCAGAAACATATAATGGGTTGGGGTATTTGAATTTAATTGGTATTTTATTTGAGATTGAAACCAATATACAAGAATTGTTTGAACAACCAGCAGATATAAATCTTTTATATATTGAAGAACCTGAAGCACATACACACCCTCAGTTACAGTATATATTTATAAGGAATATTAAATCTCATATCAAAGCACATAGAAATAAGTTGTTGAAAGAAAAGAATAAGCAGTTGCAGGTTTTAATTACTTCGCATTCATCACATATAGTTTCTGAATGTAACTTTGATGACATTATATATTTGAAGAAAAACGGAAATACGGTTATAGCTAAGAGTTTTAATTCTTTAAAAGAAGAGTATGGCGGAGATGAACAGAAAGGATTTAAGTTTGTAAAACAATATCTGACAATGAATAGAAGTGAACTTTTCTTTACTGATAAAGCTATTTGTATAGAAGGAGATACTGAACGAATTTTAATGCCAATGATGATGCATAAGATTGACAATAAAGAAAAGCCAAAAGCAAATCTTATACCACTATTATCACAGAATATTTCTATAATAGAAGTTGGAGCGCATTCACATATCTTTATTCCATTATTTGAGTTTTTAGGTATTAAGGTTTTAATAATCACAGATATAGATGCCGCTACTAAAAATAACAATGGGAGATATGTAAAATCTCACCCTCAGGAAGCAAAGTATACAAGCAACGCTTCGATAAAAGATTTTTTCAAAGATACTTGTCTTGATGAGTCAAATAATGAATTTGAGGAACTTTTAAAAAAAACACCTGAGGATAAAATTAAAAATAATATAAGAATAGCTTATCAAATACCGGAAACTGATGGTGGGTACCAAGTAAGTAGTTTTGAAGATGCATTTATAGCGTTAAATAAAGACTTTATATTAAAGAATAAAGAAGGTCTTTGTGAGTACGGAGCTTTAAAAGATTTTTCGAATGATGAAATAGATAATGGTGATTATTATAATTTTGCTTTAAATAATGTGAAAAAGAAATCGGCATTTGCATCAAGCTTATTGTATTTTGATGATGAGAATGGAGAAGAAGATGAAAAATGGGCAGTTCCACATTATATTGAGGAGGGCTTATTATGGATACGCTAACATTGGAAAAAGAAGTATTAGAAGCTCTTCAATGTATAAAAAATGGTGAAAATTTTATTTTAGAAGGTGGAGCAGGAAGTGGAAAAACATACTCCTTAATTTCCTTAATAAATGCACTCACAGAGGAATTTCCAGATATTAAGATAGTATGCATTACATATACAAATAATGCAGTTGCCGAAATTTTATCAAGAATAGAAAATGAGAATATTTGGGTTTCAACAATACATGAGTTTATATGGGCTCTTATCAGAAAATATCAGAATGAAATAAAAAATATTTTAGTTGAGCTTATTAACGATGATAATGAAAAGAACTTTAAAAAGCCAAAAGATTTTTCTGAGGATTTAATTTCTGAAGAATATTTCGAAAATCTTTATGTTGATTATGACGAGTATTATTCTGTAACGCCAAATGATGAAAATATAGTGAAAATCAGCCATGATCACATTTTGATTGTTGCAGAGAAAATGTTTGGGAAATATAAAAAAATAGCGGACATTTTAAAGGATATTGCAGATTGTATTTTTGTTGATGAATATCAGGATACAAGTCCTTTAGTTGCTGATATTTTACTAAAGCATCTTGAGCAAAGCGATAAGAAAAATGTAATTGGTTTTTTTGGAGATTCAATGCAGTCTATATATGACGACGGAGTTGGTAATTTAAATCAATATAATTTAACTAAAATAGTAAAGACGCAAAACCGAAGAAATCCAAGAGTTGTAATCGAAGTAGCCAATAAGTTTAGAGATGATGATATTGAGCAAAGACCTTCAGAAGATATAAATGCACCTAATATGGAAAATGGTACTATTAGAGAAGGTAGTATTAAATTTTTATATGGAACTGAAATAAATGATTTTATAAGTGTAAAGGGGAAGAATATTTTTGAATCTTGGGATTTTTCTGATGGAAAACAAACAAAAGAGTTAAGGCTAACACATAAATATAATGCTGAAATGACTGGCTTTAAAGACTTATATGATCTATATAATGCTGATTTGATAACTAAGCTTATAAGTGGGATAAAGAAAAAAATTGATAAGGGAAATTTAGACTGTAATAAGACTTTGGGAGAAATAGCGTTAGAGGTAAAACCGACATATAACAAAGTGGAGCTGTTAGATCAAATTAACGGAAATGAAATTTATCAGTCAATATATAGTGTTTTAGAAGATATGTCATGGGAAGAAGCTTACGAAAAATGTAGAATCACTAAGGAATCACTCATGTCATATAAATTAAATGGAATGAGTGGTAGATATGAAGCTAATTCTTATAGAGATAGGATTTTACGCAGATTAGATATATTAGAGGAGATTATTGAATTATATGAGGCTAATAGATTTAATGATTTTCTACGAATAACAAAATTTTCTATTCATAATAGAAATGATAAGATTTGCCTTAAGCAAGCAATTGATTATCTTGTAAGTGAAGATAATCAAACGATAGAAAATGTATTAAAATTTGCGGAAGTAAAAGGGTTACTCAAAGAAGATGAATTGTTTAGTGATTATATTTCAAATAAAGGGTTTTATTTATGGGAGAGAATAAAAAAGATAACATTTAATCAATATAGAAAAAGCGTTTTATATTTAAAAGAATTTTCACCAATTTGTACTCAACATAGTGTTAAAGGTAGTGAATATGACAATGTATTGCTTGTATTAGAGTCTGATTGGAATAAATATGACTTTAGAACATTATTTGGGAAAGGATCTCCGAACTCTAATGTTCAGAAACGTACAAAAAAATTATTTTATGTATGTATAACAAGAGCAAAAAAGAATTTAATAATATATATGCCTACTGATGATTCTGACATATTAGAAAAAGCTAAAGAGTATTTTGGAGAAGAAAATGTTATAGATCTCTCTTCGATTTAATTGAAAAGTAGGCACTATTTCTACTTATGTTTTATGCTGCTTTTTAATATTATTCTATAGAATGAAAAAAGATAATTACTATTTTTATTTTAAGAATACTCTTGCATGAGGGTATTCTTTTTTTATTGTATTTACTAGAATACTATATTTAAGTTCGGAAAGATACTTTTCAAATCATGTAGATTGATTTGAAAAATAAAAACTTGATTATATTCATGAAAAATGCAGTATTTGATGTACCTAGTTTTTATTAAAAATGTAGAATTTCTCATCTGGTATTTAATGTATTTATAAATTAAATTTTGACTTATATAATAAATTTCATTTTGATTTATTAAGAAGTAGGGAATGGATCTGCCATATTTCTCTTGATAATTTTTCTATCTGTTTATTCATTGATTCGATTTCATTCTTGTAAATAACACCAGTTGTATTAGTAGCTTTTGCAATCTGGTTTATATTATTTGTTGCATTTGAAAGTAGCCATTGTAGGTTTCTAAATGGTTCTAAATCTACTACATAAATTTCTTTTTCTAATACGCACTTTCTAAGAAAGTGGGACATTGTTTTACAATTTGCAAGTTTCATTTTGTTTTCAAAAACTTCTTTTTCTTCTTTAGTTAGTTTTATTTCTATTCTTTCATTTCTAAATCTATTTGCCATTTTATTCTCCTTTATAAAAGATATTTCGGGGTCTTAGGGTTCTCCCTAACAAGGTAAAAATTAAAAAAAATAGAGCATTCCGTAAAGGTCTGCTCCATTAATTTTTTCGTAAGTGTCCGTACACTTACTGTGCTTGCTATTAAAGTTATAAGCGTTAAGCGTTAAGCGTTTATTAAGTTCTATTAATTATACCGCATTTAAAGAAATTAATAAAGAAGTATAAAGGGCGTTCAAGCAAATATCTTAAATAAGATTACTAAAATTTAAAATAATCCATGTATTGAAATTAATTATCAAATGAGCTACAATAAAACTGACGATAGCGTCGGAATTATTTATTGACAGGAGATAAAGTTTTGAATGATAAAAAATTGAAAGTTGGAGAAAAAAGGAAGTTAGAAATTCTGGAAGCTGCAAAAAAATGTTTCTTAGAAAAGGGTTTCCAAAATACAACTATGGAAGATGTTATAGAAAAAGTAAGTTTAAGTAAAGGTGGTGTTTACTATCATTATGGATCAACCTACGAAATGATTTATGATTTTATGAAATTAGGCATCAAATATAGAGGAGAAAAAAGCAAAACTATCGACACATCTAAGTTAACGACTTTAGACGCAATTACTGAGATGATGATGGAAAGAATTTATGATGAAAATGAATTTAAAAGCATCTATGCAATTTTTTTGAAACTACAAAATGAAGATAAAAGATTGTGTGAAATGTTTGAAAATTTAAAAGAAACAAACACAGAAATTTTATCGTCTGCATTTGATCCAAACGATAAGCTCTCATCTATTTTTGAAGATGAGTTTTTAGTGACCTTTGTAAATACTCTGATTTTAGGATATGAAAGTTTAAATCAAAAAGAAATTTTTATTGAAAATAAAAAAACAATCAAAAAGATGTTGGAAGGTTATTTGAGAGAAAAACTCATTAATTAGGAGATTTTTATGGGTAAGGAGTTAATGTGCCATCTTTATGGAAGAAATTTAGAAAAAATAATAGAAAATTCTAAAGGGAGAATTTGCGAATTTTATAATTTGGAAAATGGGAAGTATATAGTTTCGAAGTACGAAATTTTCAAAGGGGTAACAGTTTTTTATAATGATATACACACTTCTGTCATAAAGAAAAAATTATCAAAAAATTTAAATCAAAGCTATGAGATTAATCATTGTAGAGAAGGAAGATTTGAATGTGTGTTAAGCGATGGAACTATTACTTATATGGAATCGGGAGATTTTGCAATCAATGCAAGTAGTAACAGCTCTGAGGAATCTTTTTTTCCTATATCTCATTATCATGGTGTGACTTTTTATATTAATCCAAAAGAATTTGATAGCGAAATATATTTTTTAGAGGAAATGTTAGGGATTAAATTTGAAGTTGTTTTAAGAAAATTATGCAATAAGGACAAAATTTTTGTACAAAGAGCTACTCGGCATATTGAACATATTTTTTATGAAGTTTATAAAGTTCCAGATGAAATTCTAATTGAATATCTAAGGGTAAAATTTCAAGAACTTTTCCTATATATTTCAAGCCTTGATACCAGTAACAAGATAAGCGATAGGAAATATTTTATTAAGACAAATGTTGATATTGTAAAGAAAATAGATGAATTTATAAAGAATAATTACGAAAAAAATATAACTTATGATAAACTATCAGAAATCTTTAAGATAAATACTACCACAATGAAATCTTGCTATAAGAGTGTTTTTGGGCAAACAATTAAGGAAGCTATAACAAGTAAAAGATTGGAGGTAGCAGCTGATTTTTTGAATAATACATCAATTTCAATTACGGAAATTGCTATTAGGGTAGGTTTCACAGATCATGCTAAATTTTCAAATACTTTTAAAAATAAGTTTAATCTCACTCCTTCAGAATATAGAAAAATATCTAAAACAGCACATTTAGTCTAAATAGTCAAGAAAATAAGCTTAGTCTATTATAGAATGATAACAGCTATCAACTAAGGAGGTTGAATTATGGAAAGCAAAAAATTAACTATAAAAGATTTAGCAACCATAGGAATCTTTTCTGCAATCATGATTGTTGTATTCATTGCTTTTTCAATGATTACAGGAGCATCATTATTTTTTAATATGATTTTTAATGCTGTGTTTACTGCACTAATTTTAGGACCATTTTTTGTTTATATGGCTATGAAAGTAGGTAAACCAGGAGTTGCACTAATTTATAACATTATACAAGCTATATTAGCAACTGTCTTTATGGGTCCTTTTATGATTCCATGGTTTGTAGGTGGCGGGATAATTGCAGAGTTATCTATGATTGGTACAGATAGCTATAGGAATATAAAAAGAATTACTATTGCTTGGATAATTACATCATTAACTAGAGCGGCTCATGGTATGAGCGAAATATGGTTTTTTAAAGATGCCTTCATTAAGTCTGGCGTATCTCCCGAACAAGTTCAAATACAAACTCAGTATTATACAAATCCTAAATGGATTCTTATTTCTTTAGCATGTACAATTGTGGCGGCAATTATTGGTTGCTATTTAGGAAATAAGATGACAGAAAAGCATTTTAAAAAGACAGGCATAATAAAATGATGCATTTGGACTTACGTTCCAAATTAGTAGTATTTTTAAGTACAGTATTTTTGGTTTCAGTATTGTCCAAAGATACTGTACTTTTTTTATTAGCCGCCATTCTAGTTATTTATGTATCACTGCAAGGATATAGCAAATCTACTATAAAACTAATTATTGCAATGGGTGTTTTAAGTTTTTTGAGATTTGTCTCAAATGGTGAAGGTTTTGGCATTTTGATTCCAGATATGTTTCTGTTTATGGTTATAAGAACATTAGTTATAGTTCTATCAGTAATACCAATTTTAAAAACACCTCTAGGAGAGATAATGGCAATAATGAAAAAAATGAAAATTCATAGAAATGTTGCTTTGCCACTTATTTTCATGATGAGATTTTTCCCAGTAGTTAAAAGTGAGTTTAAAGAAATTATCGACTCGTTGAGATTGAGAGGATTAATTTCTATTAAAAAACCATTTTTAACGATGGAATATTTATTTGTTCCTATAATGTTTTCATCTTCAAAAATAGCTGAAGAACTTGCCGCCGCATCGGAAGTAAGAGGAATTTCTGCATCTGGAAAACATAGCTCAAGAAGAGAAATAAAATTTAGAAATCTTGATGTTATTGTTTGTTTAATCACCATCTTTATCACAATGAGCATGATTTTCCTGGAGAGGAGTTATTAAGATGATCAAGTTAAAAAATGTAAGCTTTGCCTACAGTAAAGATTCAGCAAACATCTTAAAAAATATTAATTTGGAAATTAATGATGGGGAATGTGTTGCCTTTATAGGGGCGAGTGGTTGTGGTAAAACTACCCTTACAAGACTTATAAATGGTCTTGCTTATAAATTTTATGGAGGGAAATTAAAGGGAGAAATTTCCATAGATGGAATAAATCCCCTGGAAAAAGAATTATATGAAATAGGGAGGAAAGTAGGATCTATTTTTCAAAATCCCAAGAGTCAATTTTTTGCAGAAAATGTAGAAGATGAAATTGCCTTCGGGCTTGAAAATTATGGGATAGAAAGAGAAAAAATAGATGAAATAATCAATAATTCCTTAAAATCTATTAATGGAGAAGATTTAAAAGATAAAAACTTATTTCATCTTTCAAGTGGAGAAAGACAAAAAATAGCAATTGCTTCAATAAATGCACTTAATCCACCTATTTATGTTTTTGATGAACCGTCTGCTAACCTAGATATGAAAAGTGTAGAAGCTTTAAGAAAACTTATGCTTTTATTAAAGAAAAATAAAAAGACAATAATCATTTCAGAGCATAGGCTATACTACCTTAGAGGAGTAGTGGATAAATATTATTATCTTGAAAATGGGGAAATTAGCAATGTTTTTACAGAGGAAGAACTATTATCAAAAAGTGAAGATTTTTTCAATAAGTTAGGATTAAGATTCTTTTCTTTAAATAAAATATCTCCTAAGATAAATAAGTTAAAAGAGATAAATTCTATGAACTTAGAAAAAATTTCTTTTTCCTATAATAAGAATGTCCTTATAAAAGATTTGACCTACGAATTTAAAAGTGGAAATATTTATGGAATTATTGGGGATAATGGCATAGGCAAATCTACTCTGTTTAAAATTTTAAGTGGACTTATGAAAAAAGATAGTGGTTTTATATCTATAAATGGAGAAAAATTAAACAAAAGAAATAGGCAAAAAAGAATATACTACCTGTCAAATAATCCTGATAGTAATCTTTTTGAAGTTTCAGCAGAAGACGAGTTAAAACTAAATAATAAAGATGCAGATACAGATAAAATATTAGCTGATTTTAACTTAGAAAATATAAAAGACATCCATCCACAAATCATGTCAGGCGGACAAAAACAAAGATTAACTATCGCTTCAGCAGAACTTTTAGAAAGAGATGTTTATTTATTTGATGAGCCAACAAGTGGTTTAGATGGACATAATATGCAAATTATTTCAGAAAGAATGAAGAAATTACAAGAAAAAGAAAAAATTATACTTATAATTTCCCATGATTATGAATTTTTGTGTAATTCCTGCAATAAAATTCTTTATTTAGACGGATACTCTTTTGAGGAATTTTCTACAAAGGAGGATAAAGAAAAAATATTAGCTATATTAATGGGAAAAAATTTAATATTTAGGAGGGGATTTGATGGATTTAATAAAACAATATGTAAGTAAAAGAAAAGGATCATATTTTGCATCCGTCCTACTTGCGATAGTGGGAGTGGTGGCAGGTTTTTTTTCCTATATATACATGGCAAAAATTGTTGTAAACTTAATTAATGGTGCAAATGATATGAGTTTATATACTCCACTATGCATAAATATTTTAATAACATTTGTTATTAAAGAAGTGGCAGCAGGAATATCAACAAGTATTTCTCATACAGCAACCTTTAATTCATTAGGAGAAATTAGAAATGATATTTCCAAAAAAATATTTAAGATGCCACTGGGAGATGTTCTTTCAAGATCTTCAGGGGAATTTAAAAATATAATTGTTGAGCAAGTTGATTCTATGGAAACATCCCTTGCCCACTTAGTGCCAGAATTTACTGCAAATTTAGTAGGACCTATTCTATTGTTTATTTACATGTTTACATTAGATTGGCGTTTAACTTTATTATCACTAATTCCATTTGTGGTGGGAATGGCTACCATGATGTCTGTTATGAATGCTCATTATAAAGAAATGTTTGGAAAGTCAGTTGCCATTGGTCAACATATGAATAATTCCATTGTTGAGTATATAAATGGAATAGAAGTAATAAAGACATTTAATCAAAGCGAATCATCTTATAAAAAATATGCTGATGCAGTTTATGATAATGCAAGCTTTTATTATAACTGGATGGGTGAATCTATGAATAGGGTTGCCATAGGTAGATTACTTTCTCCTATGGGAATTATTACAATCATACCCTTTGGGATTTTATTTTATATAAATGGAAGTATTGATTTAGGAAATTTAATTACCTTAATCGTCTTATCCTTTGCTACAGTTTCTAGTATTTTAAAAATCATGAACTATATGGATGATATGTCAAGAATATCAACTATAACTTCTGAAATAGGAAAGATTTTAGACTCAAGAGAGTTAGAAAATATTGACAAGGGAGAAAAAATAGAATCCTATAATATAGAACTTCAAGACGTAGACTTTTCTTACGATGGAGAAAAGAAAGTCATTGATAATCTTTCTATGGAAATAAAAGAATCTTCTGTTTCAGCCCTCGTTGGACCTTCGGGATCAGGCAAGTCAACAATAGCAAAACTTATTGCTGGTTTTTGGAATGTAGATAGAGGTTCTATTAAAATCGGTGGAGTAGAAACAAAGGATGTGTCTCTCGAAAACTTGTCTTCATTAATTTCTTTCGTATCCCAAGATAATTTTCTTTTTGATATGACTATAAAGGAAAATATTAGGCTTGGAAATAAGAATGCCTCTGACGAAGAAATCATAGAGGTATGTAAAAAATCTGCCTGCCATGATTTTATTATGAATCTATCTAATGGTTATGATACAAGAGTTGGTGAAGGTGGAGGTCATCTGTCTGGAGGAGAAAGACAAAGAATATCTATTGCTCGTGCCATGCTAAAGAATGCACCAATCGTAATTTTAGATGAAGCAACTTCTTATATAGATCCTGAAAATGAAGCTCTCATACAAAACGCCTTGGCAAATCTAGTTAAGGGTAAAACTTTAATCATAATCGCTCATAGGTTAAAGACAATTGTTGATGTAGATAGGATATTTGTTATTAAAGATGGCAAATTAAATTCTTATGGTACTCATGAAGAACTATTAAAGTCATCAGAACTTTATAAGGAAATGTATGCTGCAAATTTAAGGGGTGATGAAAATGCTTAATGTATTTAAAAAGATATGGAATTTTTCAAAAGAAGAACAGGTATATATTAAGAAATCTATTCTCGCTGGATTTTTGCACGCAGTATTTAATGCCCTTGAGTTTGGTGCAATTTACTATATGCTAGTAAATATATTTTCTAAAACTTTAGACGATAAGGCTATCTTTGTTTGTCTTGGAATATTAGTTATATCCCTTGTTGGAAAGATAATGACACAAAAATCATCACAAATGGCACAAACACACGCTGGATATTTTATGGCAGCTCATAAGAGGATAGAAATAGGAGAAAAAATAAAAAGAGTTCCTATGGGTTTCTTTTCAAGCTTTTCACTAGGAAGATTAACTACTATTGCTACATCTTCACTTTCCCAAGCAGAAATGTGGGTGCCTATGCTTTTGGTTCTTGTACTTGGTGGAGTTTTAAATACTTTAGTCTTTGTCCTTGGAACTTTAATTTTTAACATAAAGGTAGGACTGGTTGCTGTAGCAGGTGTGGTAGTATTTTTCATCGTTACATCAATGATGGAGAAAAAATCATCAGCTAATGCAGACAAAATGACAGAAACACAAACAAGACTTACAAAAGAAGTATTAGCAACTTTACAAGGAATGCAGGTTATAAAATCCTATAATCTTGGTGGAGAAAATAACAGGGCTTTAAGAAAGTCTATAAAAGATACATCAAATATACTTTTAGATTTAGAAATATCTGTAGCACCTTACACAGTTATCCAAAGAATTGTAATGGGAATAACAACAGTAGCTATGGTCTATGTATCATTAAAATTAAATTTATCTGGTGAACTTCCACTTGCTGAAACAATTCTTATGATTATGGCATCCTTTATTATCTTTGAAGGCTTAATCGGGGCAGGATCAAACATGGCAATCCTAAGAGCTTGCGAAAATGCTATAGATTCTTTAGGTTTTATCGACTCTATGCCTGATATAAGAGAAGGAAGTATTACAGAGCCTATAAAAAATCACAATATAGTCTTTAAAAATGTTAGCTTTTCTTATGATGACAGACCAATTTTAAAAAATGTATCAGCAGAGATAAAAGAAAATACTATGACTGCCATAGTTGGTCCATCTGGATCTGGTAAAACAACATTTTGTAATCTAATAGCGAGATTTTGGGATGTAAATTCTGGTGAAATTTTAATAGGTGGAGAAAATATTAAAAATTATAAGATAGAAAATCTAATGAATTCTATTTCCATGGTATTTCAAGATGTATATCTATTTGAGGATACAATTGAAAACAATATAAAATTTGGAAAACAAAACGCAAGCCATGAAGAAGTTGTAGAAGCTGCAAAGAAGGCAAGGTGCCATGAATTTATAGAAAATCTCCCAGATGGATATAATACTATTATCGGAGAAGGTGGAGCAAGCCTTTCTGGAGGAGAAAAACAAAGAATATCCATAGCAAGAGCCATGCTAAAAGATGCGGACATCATAATCTTTGATGAAGCCACAGCAAGTATAGATCCAGAAAATGAAGATAAATTAAAAGAAGCAATAGAATCATTAACAAAAAATAAGACGGTAATAATGATTGCCCATAGACTAAAGACAATAAGAAATGCTGACCAGATTTTAGTCTTAAAAGATGGGGAAATAGTAGAACGTGGAAATCACGAAGAACTGATTAAAAATAATGGACTTTATTCTGACCTTATCAATGCAAAAGCTAAGGCAGAATCATGGAAATTAAATAATTGATGGAAAGAAATATTAAAGTCTTTGAACAGGAAAATTTAGATTAGAGGATTTATGCCTAATAGCATAAGTCCTCTTTTTATGTTCAAATTAATCATTAAAACTCAAAATACTAAAAAAATAAAAATTTTGGTTACCAGAGAGGGCAAATTTCACTTTATAAGGTGAGGGGTATTTTGTCATCTTGCTATAAAAACAAAAATACTTTGAAGTGCCAATATTCTTGAAGTTGCTTATGTGGAATTAGCACATTTCAGATTTAATCCACTTATCAAGGTAAAAAAAATCAACTTATATAGGAGGTTAAAATGCAAGCAATAAAGATTTATAGTATGAGAGTTGCTATGTTATGTAGACTTTATGATCTTAAATTAATTAATGATAAGGAATATACAAAAATTAAAAATAGATTAGAAAATGATTATAAGAAGATGGATAGAAAGTAATTGTTCTTGTGATATAATAACACTGTAGAAAGATACAAAATGGGAAGGGGGTAAAATGAATACTAAAGTAAAATTAATAAAAGCTTCAAATACAGGAGCAAGAAATAGAAATGCACTAGATTTAGAATTAAAACGAGTTGCAGCATATTGTCGAGTTAGCACTGATAGTAGAGACCAACTTGAATCATATAAATCGCAAGTTGATTATTACGCAAATCTAATAAAAAATAATAAGAATTGGACTTTGGCTGGTATATATGCAGATGAAGCAACAACAGGAACAACTGCTACTAAAAGAGCAGATTTCATGAGACTAATAAGTGATTGCCAAAATGGATATATAGACATGATAATTACTAAATCTATATCAAGATTTGCTAGAAATACATTAGATACCTTAAAGTATGTAAGACTATTAAAGGAAAACAATGTTGGTGTAGTATTTGAAGAAGAAAATATAGATACTTTGACAATGGATGGAGAGTTACTATTAACAATATTAAGTTCAGTAGCTCAACAAGAAGTAGAAAATACCTCAGCCCATGTAAAAAAAGGACTGAAAATGAAAATGGAAAAAGGGGAGCTTATTGGTTTTCAAGGTTGCCTTGGATACGACTATGACCCTATAACAAAAAGTGTCTCTATAAATGAAGAAGAAGCTAAGATTGTTAGATATATCTTTAAAAGATATTTAGAAGGCAATGGTGGTTCGGTCATTGGTAGGGAACTAGAAGAACAAGGATATCTCACCCCTAGAGGTAAAACAAAATGGTCTGATACTACAGTGCTAGGAATAATTAAAAATGAAAAGTATATTGGCGACATACTAATGGGAAAAACTTTTACAGTTGATCCCATAACAAAAAGAAGACTAGCAAACTTTGGTGAATCTGATAAATACCACATTGAAAATCATCACGAGCCAATTATATCAAAAGAAGATTTTGAAAAGGCACAGGAGATTAGACTTAGGAGAGCACAAAACAGAAACACTATAGCTAACAAGGATAGAAAAAGAGAAAAACTATCAAGACAATACGCTTTTTCAAGTATGCTGGAATGTGGATTTTGTGGTGAAATACTTTCAAGAAGAACATGGCACACTAGTTCAATTTATAAAAAAATTAACTGGCAATGTGTAAGGTCAACAAAAAAAGGTAAAAAATATTGCCCTCATTCAAAAGGAATACAAGAAGCAGCAATAGAAAAAGCTTTTGTTGAAAGTTATAGGCAATTATGCCATGCAGATTCAACAGTAATAGATGACTTTTTAAAAATTGTAGAAGAAGAAATAAATGATAATACTTTAGTCAAAGATTTGAAAAAGTTAGAAAACCAATTAAACAGAATCATTAGTCAAGAAAGAAAGTTAGTTGATCTGCATTTAGAAGATAGTATAGACGAAGAAGTTTATGCTAAAAAGTATAAAAAACTAACAAAACAAAAAGAAGAATTACTTGATGAAAAGAAAACATTGGAACTAACGATAAAAGATGAAAACTCTATTAAAGAAAGATTAAAGAAATTTAAAAAGGTGTTAGAGAATAGAGAAATTATAGAGGAATTTAACAGAACAGTATTTGAAAGCATAGTTGATAAAGTTGTGGTTGGAAGAATTGACAAAGACGGAACAGTTCATCCATATGACTTAACATTCTATTTCAAAACAGGAGTTAAAGATAGTCAAGATTCTAATAACTTTAAAGATAAAAGAAAAAATGCCAAAGACAATGACATTAATAAATTGTGTTCCTACAAGAATGACGAGGATAAAAAATTATGTTCCCAAGCAAAATACAACGCATGTGGAGGCTATTGCATTGATATCACGTGAAATATTATATAAATAAAATCTAGAACTAACTATAATTATATTAGTTATAGATATTGAGGTGATAATGTGCTTTTTAGAATTTAAAAATAAATTTATAAATGATGTAATAAATCAAAATAGTAATTTTAATACACAGAATCTTAAAAATTCTTTAAATAAAATACCTTTAATATTAAAAGATATGGAAGGTAATAAACTTATAATGATTAGAGATTTAAGCTGTGATGAAACAATAGGATTCAATTATATTTCAGAAGACATATCTTGTAAATATGATTTTTTTGAAAACGAACTCATAGTAGGGTTAGTATCACCTGATTGGTCTAAAGGATGGAGAAATATATCATCTAATAAATATACTTCAGAACTTATATCGAATTATATGTATTTTTCGAGTCAATATGTGCATAGAAGTTATATAATTAACGTCATTGGAGCATTAGCGCTAGTATATGGAGTATCCAGCTCATTTATGGGACAATCAATGTTTAGATACGGTCACTACAACGTAGATGAAGATTATAAGAAATTTACTAATAGTATTGGTATAAATAATACTAAGCATAATAGGAATTACAAAATGTTTATTTATATAATGAGCAAAATAAACGCACTTGATCCTTATGTAAATAGAGCAATCTTTTATTATTCTAAGTCTCTAGGACTAATAAGTAACTTATTTGAAGAAGAGGCAATCATATGTTTAGATAATTGTATTGATATAATAATTCAATCTATAAAAATAAGAGAAAGTTTACCGACAAAAAAAGAAAAATTATGCATAGATATATTAAAAGTATTTTAAATATTAACGATTTAAATATTAGATATCTAGATTTAATATATGATTTAAGATGCGAATATGGCGCTCACCCTGCTAAAAGTTCCTGGTGGGATTTTAATGAGATTCATATGGATTATTATGACGATATAATTTTAAATGTACGTATTGTTTTGATTAGATTTATTGAATATGAAAGTGAGCATAGATTAGTGAAAAATAATCCAACATCTTGATACGAATGGTTTATGGATAATTGTGATTTAATATATGATTTCATTTAATTTTATAGATAATATTACTAATAAATAACGAAATGCATAATAAATAATTTATTTATAAAAGTATCCAGGCCATATTTCATAATTTAAGTTCTCAATAATTAATCCTTTTGGTAGTTTTGCATCTATTACAGAGTTTTAAATTTATTTTGCTATGCAGTATAAAACGCTTAAATTGAATAGAGTAATTCGATAGATAAATATAGTAATTATTGATGTATTAGAAAACTAATAAATAAAAGTAGTTATGTTATAAAAATATTTTATATTGGATTATTTAAATCTTTAAAAGGTTAAATTTTAATAAAAATAATTAAAGTTTGCTATAATTAAGATTGGTATTATATGGAGAATATTTCATTGAAAAAGATATTAATAATTGAAGATGATAAAAATTTAAATAAAGGACTTTCCATAGCTTTAAATAATAATTATGAGGTTTTATCTGTAAGCACAATTAGTGAAGCTAAAAATTTTATTGATGATGCGGATTTGATTTTACTTGATATGAATCTTCCCGATGGAGATGGTCTTGAAATAATAAAATATACCAGAGAAACTTCATCAATTCCTATTATAGTTTTATCTGCCATAGATCTTGAAGCATATATCATTTCAGCCATAAATTTAGGGGCAGATGACTATCTAACAAAACCTTTTTCTTTAGGAATCCTAGAAGCAAAGATAAAAAGAGCTTTTGAAAAAATAGTTTCTAGTGATTTAAATCTTTATAAGAAAGATGGTTTAGACTTTAATTTCAATGAAAATATCTTCTATGTAGATAATAATAACATAGATCTCACAAGGACAGAGACAAAAATTTTATACTACCTAATAATAAACAAGTCTCAAGTTCTTACTAAAGAATTGTTATTTGATTTTGTTTGGGGAATAGATGATGAATTTATTGATCAAAATACACTGAGTGTCAATATTTCTAGAATCAGAAATAAATTAAAACCCTATGACCCAATAGAAACAGTCTTTGGAGTTGGATATAAATGGCATTTTTAGTAGGCATTTTAGTTCTTATAATTGGAATTCTTTTATATAAATATATAATCTTGAAAAATGAAATGCGTGAACTTTCAGACTATATTGACAAGGCTTTGGATGGAAATTTAGAAATTACAGAATTTGATGAAAAAGAACTATCTAAAATAAAATCAAAACTCATTAAATTTTTGTATGCAAATCAAGTAAAAGAAGCGAAAATAAATGCTGAAAAAAATAAAACAAGAGATTTAATAGCAGATATATCACACCAAACAAAGACACCAATAACCAATCTTTCTTTATACATTAGTCTTTTAGAAGACGAGCCCAAAGATGAGTATATTGAAATTATAAAGTATGAGCTTAATAAACTAGAATTTTTAATACAAAACCTAGTAAAATCTTCTAGGCTCGAATCTGATATTATTGCTTTACAAAAAACATCGGCAAATTTAAAAGACTTAGTAAAAGATGTTTTGAGAGAATTTAAAGTAATATTAGATGAAAAATGTATAAGCATAAATTTAAATGACGAAGACTTAATTTTTAATTTAGACGAAAGATGGCTTAAAGAAGCCATTCATAATCTGGTAGATAATGCTATAAAATACTCTCCCAATGGTTCTACTATTATTATTTCAGTTTATAAATCTTACCTAAACTATAATTTAGACATAGAAAATGAGTGCCAAGACTTGTCAGAAGAAAATTTGCCAAAGATATTTGAAAGATTTTATAGAGGAAAAAATTCAGTTTCCAAAGACGGTTTGGGTCTGGGTCTCTTTATAGCTAGAGAAATTATAGAAAAACATGACGGAAATATAAGAGCATCAAAGGATGAAAATAAAATAAAATTTTCAGTAGACTTCCCCTTGTGAGAAGTCTTTTTTCTTACAAAACTGTAAGAAGTCTTGTAAGTACTTTGTAAGATATGAATGTTATATTAGATGTAAAGAGGTGATAGATATGTTAAAAGTAGAAAATTTAAAAAGATATTATAAAACAAATGATGTAGAAGTAAGAGCTCTTGACGGAGTATCTTTTGATGTAGAAAAAGGGGAATTTATTTCTATAATCGGAGCAAGCGGATCTGGTAAATCAACCCTATTACATTTACTAGGTGGACTTGATTATCCTACAAGCGGGAAGGTTTTGATTGATGAAATTGACATTTATGCTTTAAAAGATGATGAGAGGACTATTTTCAGGAGAAGAAATATTGGTTTTGTCTTTCAAGCATATAATCTTTTACCAATGCTAAATGTGTATGAGAATATAATTATTCCCTTTGGTCTAGATGGAGATACGGTAGATAAAAAATATGTTGATTCTGTAATAGATATACTTGAGATAAGCGATCAAAAATATAAAATGCCAAATGAATTATCAGGTGGACAACAACAAAGAGTTGCCATAGCAAGAGCCTTAGTTACCAAACCATCTTTAATTCTAGCTGACGAACCTACAGGAAATTTAGATTCAAAATCTTCTTCCCAAGTTGTTTACTTACTAAAAAAGATTAATAAAGAGCTTGGAAATACTATTCTTATGATTACTCACGATGATGCTGTCGCTCAAGCTGCAGAAAAAACTCTAAGGATAGAAGATGGAAGGCTGGTGGGAAATAATGAAAGTCAAAAATAAAGTTTATATAAGGAGTCTAGCAAAAAATATTTTAAATGCGAATAAAAGCAGGAGAAATATTATCTTATTAGCCATTGCCTTGACTTCTATACTATTTACAAGTCTGTTTTTTGTAGGCTTTGGCTTAGGGAAAAGTATGGAAACCCAAACGATGAAAACTATTGGTACAGTAAGTCATGGTTCTTTTAAAGATATTTCTGATGAAGATATAGATATATTAACTCATGATAAGGATATAAAGGATTTTTCAATAAGAAAGAAAGTTGGGACCCTTGACGATGAAAAAGTTATGGCAGAACTATCTTATATGGATAAAAAAGGATTTGAATGGTCTCTAATAGAAAAAGTTAAGGGAAAGTTTCCAGAAAAAGAAAATGAAGTATTTATAGATATATCAACTGCTAATAAATTAGGTCATAAGGATGAAATAGGAGAAGAAATAGAAGTTCCTTTTAAAATAGAAAAAGCTTACACAGGAGAGATTATCGAAAATAAAAGTGATAAATTTATTATATCGGGGACTTTTCAAAATCCTATTGACTCCAATGTCGGTGTAGGTCAAATCTATTTATCAAAAGCTTATGTAGATAAATTATCGATTCCAAAAAATAATAGCGATTTGGGAGTAATGTTAAATAATTCTTTTAATATAGGGGATAAGCTTTTAAAAATTGCAGAGAGAAATGGTTATAAAGTGGTAGATAATCCTGGAAATTTATCCGACAAGGAAATAAGGATTGGCGTTAACTTTGCATATCTTTTATCTGGCGATAGTAGTTTTGATTTTAATACATTTCTACCATACTTAGCTTTTTTAATTTTGGTAATGGTCGCAGGATACTTAATAATAAATAATATTTTCAAGATATCCGTAAATGAAGATATTAAACTTCTGGGACTTTTAAAAACAATTGGAATGACAAGGTCACAAATCAAAAAGCTTATTCATTTTGAGTCTTTAGCAGTAGCACTTCCATCAATAATAGTTGGAGATATAGTAGGAATTTCTATCGGAAAAATTATTTTAAATAAAATATTTGCAAATAATGAGATGTTAACGGATGTAAAATTATCACCCACAGTAATAATTTTAATTATCTTATTTTCAACAGCATTTACTTTGCTTACAGTATTTCTATCAGTTATGAAGCCCGCAAGGCATGCAGCAAAAGTTTCTCCAATAGATGCCAGCAGATACAACGAAATCCAGATAAAAAAGAAATATAAAAGCGAGGATATTTCTTTAGGTAAGCTCGCTAGAAGGCAAGTATTTTCCAATAAATTTAGATTTATATCGATAATTCTTTCTATGAGTTTATCTGCTGTTATTTTGAACAGTGTTTTAACTTATACTGGTAATATTGATCTTGAAAAAGGGATTTCTGATATAATCGTAACGGATTATAATATAGCAAGCCCAAAATATTTCAGATATATGTACTCAGGAAGTGAAGACGGTATTAATGAAAAGTATATTGATGAAATAGAAAACCATAAAGGATTTAAAAGTGGAGGAGCCTTATATTCATACGGTTATGAGTACACATATCCAGATATAAAAATAGAAGACAATAAATTTGCCCCAATTCTATTTGGAATAGATGACTATCTAATAAACAAATACAAGATTACAGATGGAGATTTTGATAAAGATAAATGGCAAACTGGAAATTATGTTATTATAGGCGAAAAAATAAGAAATGATTCTGACTATAAAATCGGTGATAAGATAAGGATAAATGTAAATAATAAAATTAAAGAAGTCCAAGTTATGGGCAAAGTTGAGCATAATTTTTCAAATGGTCTTAGATACTTTCCTGTTGTTAAGGAAGATAAAAACAATGAGTTAAGTCCTACTTTAGGTTTGGAATATATTTATATGAATCCAAATGAGTACAAAGAACTCATAGGAGATAAAAGTATAATGTCCTATGGATTTGATGTAGAAGATAGTGAAAAGGAAAATTTTGATAAGTTATTAAAATCTTTTGAAAATGATCCAGGCTTTTCCTATGATTCAAGAGATATTCAAATAAAGTCCTTTATAGATTTTAAAAATCTTATAGAGTTTGTGGGTTATAGTTTATCTATTGTATTGTTTTTAATTTCTGTACTGAATTTTATAAATGTTATTGCTACTGAAATTTTGAGAAATATGGTTAACTTATCAATCCTTGAAGCAATTGGCATGACAAAGAAGAATATCAAAAAATATTTGGTGAAAAAGAATTTGATTTATTCTTTATGTGGTTTAGTATTTTCTTTCATCATTATGCTTCTTGTAGATAAATACATCTTGATAGATTTTATGGAACAAACTAAGTGGACTTCCTATAAATTTATAATTCTGCCACTTATACTTGTAAACTTAGTAAATATAATTATTGGGATAATATTTACAGGTAGGTTTTATGAAAAGCATAGCCAAAACGGCCTTGTAGATAGGATTAGGAGCTTAGAATAATGGATGAGACTTTATGAAAGCGAATTCAAGCAAAAATATATTTCTACTTGATCTTGTAATATTTGTGATTTCTTATCTGCTTCCATTAGACATATTTCAAGGCTATACAAGCCAAGACCAACTGGACCCACATCCATGTTTGTCTGCCCAATTATTGGACAATAGGTTTAATATTTGGACTAAAGGAAAAGGACAGGTTGTTTGCAGTTTTAAACATTCTGTTAATCTTATTACGTCTTGTAGGTCATCTAATATAAATAATGCGACTAGAACAAGAAAATAATAATTTAAACAGCTCTTTTATGGGCTGTTTTTTCTTAGATTTAAAATGATATAATACTTATAAGATGTTTATTGATTGACATAATAGCACTTACGAGTTTTTTGAGAAGTATGAAATTTTATCGATATTGACCACTCAAGCCTTGTGGAGGCAATTTGTTTAATAATCAGAGATTAAAAGTATCTTATAGTAAATTTATATAAAAAATGTTTAAAATATATTGAATTTATCAAAGATAAATCTAAATATTGGGTAAACATTAACTAAGAATAATGTGCAAAGGAGATTTTATGTACGATTTTATTTTTAACATACCAACTAAAGTTTTATTTGGCAAAGATCAACTAAAAAATTTGCCAGAAGAAATTAAAAAATATGGAAGTAGAGTTCTTTTGGTTTATGGAAGAAATAGTATAAAAAAGATTGGTCTTTATGATGATATTATTAAGCTATTTAATGAGAATTCAATAGAAGTTTTTGAACTTTCTGGCATAGTTCCAAATCCTAGAATTGATAAAGTTCGCGAAGGTGTTAAGATTGCCAAAGACAATGATGTTGACTTTATCCTTGCTGTCGGTGGTGGATCTACTATTGATACTGCCAAGCTTGTAGCAGTAGGTGCAAAATCATCAGCTGATCCTTGGGATATAGTTATTGGCAAAGAAAAACCTAGCGATGGTATAGCTCTAGGAAGTATATTGACCCTAGCAGCCACTGGATCAGAAATGAATACAAGTTCCGTAATCACTAACGAAGAAACAGGACAAAAACTAGGTTGGGGCTCTGAATATGCGAGACCAAAATTTGCTCTAATAAATCCAGAATATACTTACAGTGTAAACCAATACCATACTGCTGCAGGTACTTGTGATATTATAAGCCATACTTTGGAAAATTATTTTACTTTAAATGATGGGGCATATATAGATGATAGATTTGCAGAAGCAATTTTAAAAACTTGTATTAAATATGGACCAATAGCACTTAAAGAACCAGAAAATTATGAAGCTAGATCTAACCTGATTTGGGCAAATACCTGGGCTATTAATGGCCTATTAAATGCCGGTAAATCAACAGCTTGGTCAGTTCACCCAATTGAACACGAACTTTCTGCTCTAAGGGATATCACTCACGGTGTCGGTCTTGCAATACTTACTCCTTATTGGCTAGAATATTGCTTGGATGATGAAACAAGCGATAAAATCGCCACATTTGGTTACAATGTATTTAATATAGAAAAAACAGGCTCTACATTGGATGATGGAAAAAAAGCCATAGAGGCACTAAGAGAATTCTTCACTTCCATTGGTATACCAGAAAACTTAAGATCTGAGGGATTTAGCGAAGAAGATCTCCCTATAATGGCTAAAAATTGTGTAAATAATAGGCCAAAACCTCAAATAGATGGATTTAAACTTCTTAAAGAAGAAGACATTTTAAATATATATAAGATGGCCCTATAATTATATGATAGATATTGAAAAATTAGCCCGAGATATTGTAAATAAGGGTAATTCTGCAGAAAGCATAATAATTTTTGACAATATAAATAATAAGACTATAGAATTTGTAAATGTTAAAGTTTTTGATGTTAGATCAATCTCGAAGACAGTCTTATCCTTAGCTTGTGGTATTTTAATTAATGAAAGTAGGGGAGAATTTAACTTAGAAAGTTATATATATCCTATTATTAAAAATAAGATGAATTTAGAAAATAAAAAGAATTTAGCTTATCTTAAGGAAATTAAAGTTAAACACCTACTCACTCATACAACTGGATACAGGGACTTGATTTTATACAGCAAAGATATAAGAGAAAGTGATTATGACGATCTATTTGATTATGTCATAAATTACCCTTTGTATCACAGGCCTGGGACCCACTTTCTATATTCAAATGCTGGCTACTATCTATTAGCTATTACTATGGAGGAGTATTTAAAGTACGATCTATTTGACTTTGTTCAAGATAGATTATTAAAACCTTTAGGAATAGAAAATAGATCTTGGGATAAATTTGGAAACTATATTGCAGGCGCCACAAAAATAAACTTAAATGCCTATGATATGTTAAAAATAGGTAAGCTTATCATTAACAATGGCTACTATGATGATTTGCAAATAGTAGATAGCAATTATATAGACTTGATACAAAAACCATACAATGAATCTATGTACGAGGTCAAAAGAAAGTATATCTCTGAAGACTACTATGGTTATGGTATATGGATATCTAAAAGAGGAGTTGTATTTGCCTCAGGAACTGGTGGTCAGCTTATAGTAATATTAAATGATATGGATTTGATCATTGTAACTACAAATTCAGGATCAGACAGCAAAAGTTACAAAATAAAATCAGATATTGACAAATTAGTTGATATTATATACGAAGATAGGAGATAGAAATGGATTATAAACATATTAACGAATACACTAAAATTTATGAAGACCACAAAATATTACTAGATAATCTAAGTAAAGCTTTGGAAGAATTTAAAGATCATCAAGAAGAATTAAATAAACTTGAAAAATATTATTATTCTGAAGAATTTATGAAAGACTATGAAGCATCAAATAAGGGAGAGATACCTGATGACATTATACAAGGTATTCTTACCGAAGATGCAATTTACGATTTACTAGGTGACAATTATTTTATGGCAAAAGATTTATTGGATCTTGCTAATGATATTATCCAAGACAAATAAATAAAAAATAGACCTTAGCGATTTGGCTAAGGTCTATTTTTTAAATTGGTGCGCCATCAGAGGCTCGAACTCTGGACACCCTGATTAAGAGTCAGGTGCTCTACCAACTGAGCTAATGGCACTGAAGAATACTTTTCTATTATATAGCACCATTATAGTTTTGTCAAGTTAATATATAGACCAAATTTTTACAATTTGATTACTTATCTGATCGAAAGTCCATTCTATCTTAGAATTTCTAAGACTATTTGGATCATTTATTATAAATTTACCATCTTTATATGAGTCTATCACAAATATATGACCAAAAAGGGTAAAATATCCTCTATTTACTGAAACTAATAGTGGACCTTTTTCCAATGCCTTTTTCATAGCTTCTTCGTTTAAGGCAACGTCCTCAATTTCATA
The DNA here is from genome assembly GCF_000312365.2 of Anaerococcus provencensis. Classification (GTDB taxonomy): domain Bacteria; phylum Bacillota; class Clostridia; order Tissierellales; family Peptoniphilaceae; genus Anaerococcus; species Anaerococcus provencensis. Next base: position 821,070 of record NZ_HG003686.1, read on the forward strand.
GTCATATTTTTTTGCTCCATCGTAAAAGAAGTTCCATGAGATACCCTCGTTACCCATGTAATTTTGTGCATCTTTGGCTATTTTATCTGGTGTGATAGAATTATCTTTCTTTAACCTAGATAAAATCATAGCCATAGAAGTAGGTCCACAACCACTAATACCAATATTTCTATTACCTAGCTTGTTGTAGGCCCATCTATTGTCCCATTGAATATAATAAGGGGTTTTTCTTTCTAAATCAACTGATTGGCCAGGAGTGTATGGGAAATTGGTTAAACCGTTATTCATATTATAAACAAATTCGATTGTGTCCTCATCATTTCCTGCCAAATATGCATCTATATTATCCAAATCATCGAAGTTATCATAAACCCACTTGGCTTTTGGATTTTCACCAATCCATGATCCTATGTTTTTCTTAAGCTCATCCTTGTTATCGGACTTAAGTTTAGGATTTGTATCTTTGTCGATATCTTCTTCATTAGATAGAGCAAGTCCCTTTTTAGGTATAAATGTATCTATTGCAAGTTCGTTTATACTTGTAAGAATATTTAAATTTTCTTCATTAACTATGCCTTCATTTTCTCTAATATCATCTTTAGAACAAGATGTTAATAGGGGAATGAGAAGAGCAATTAAAAGATATTTTTTCATAAGATTACTTTACTATTATAAAGATATGCTTCAATACTTGTGATAATTATAAAATTTATGATATAATATTCCGGTAATGTTTCTTGGCACCCATTATAAAAAATATCAAGGAGAGAAAAATGAATAAGAATTTTACAAAGGATACTAACTTTTTGGTTAGATCTGCAGTCGTTGCTGCACTTTACGCAGTATTAACTTTAGTTGTACCTATGCCACAGTACGGACCTATACAATTCAGGTTTTCAGAAATTTTAGTACTCTTAGTTTTCTATAATAGAAAGTACATACCAGGGCTAGTATTAGGATGTGCTATAGCAAATCTATTTAGCCCAATGGCATGGTTTGATGTTATATTTGGTACTTTATCTTCATATATAGCATTTAGATTGATGGAGAAAACAGATAAGTTATTTATAGCATCTTTATTTCCAGTACTAATGGTCTCTGTACCTGCAATAGGAACTTATCTATTGCTAGATAATACAGGAGCATTTATCACTATGCTTTTCTCATTTATGGCAAGCGAATTTGTAATGGTTTCTATCATTGCTGTTATTATATTTAAAATACTAGAAAAGAATACTGGATTTATGAATATTATTACTGATTTTTAAAAAAGCTCCCGCTTGGGAGCTTTTCTAGATTTTATTTAGTTTGTCAATTATAGCTTCAATTTCTTCTATTTTCTTTAGGCCATCTTCCTTATCTTCATTGCTAATAGCATCGTATACACAATGCTCTAGGTGTCCTCTTAGAACATCTTTATTTACATTTTTTAATATAGAAATTGATGCCATCAATTGATTACTTATATCTATACAATATCTATCATCTTCAACCATCTTTATTAATCCATCGATTTGCCCACCGACAGTTTTTAATTTTCTTATGGTTTTTGCTTTATCAGCATGCATTATTTATATTCGATACCCTTATATTCATATCCTGCTTCATTTATAGCTTCTTCAATAGCTTTCTCGTCAGCAGCTCCAAAATATGTCACTTCAGCATTTTTATTTTCTAAGTTAACTTCTGCATTTTCTACAAAGCTTAGTTCTTGTAGAGCTTTTTCTACGTTAGCTTTACAGTGGTTGCAAGTCATTCCATTTACATTTACTAGTAATTTATTTGTTTGTGCCATTTTTTCTTCTCCTTTATTATTTAGTTTATTTTCTTCTCTTGTAATTAGTTTTTGAATCTCATCTTCGTTTTTATAGTTCGCCTTAAATCCTTTTAGTCTTAGTGAGTTAAGACAAACAAAGACTGAAGACATACTCATTGCAAATGCTGCAAACATTGGGTTGAGTGTTATTCCTTTGATAGGGTAGAGCAATCCCGCTGCTAGTGGAATTAGGATAATATTGTAGAAAAATGCCCAAAATAGATTTTCTTTAATAGTTTTAATAGTAGCCTTTGATAATTCAATAGAACTTACTATATCTAATAGTGAATTTTTCATCAATACAACATCAGCTGATTCTATAGCTACATCTGTACCATTTCCTATGGCTATACCGATATCACTTCTAGCAAGGGCAGGAGCGTCATTTATACCGTCACCTACCATTGATACTTTTTTACCCAAGTTTTGAAGTTCCTTTACAACTTTATCCTTATCCTTAGGAAGTACCTCAGCAAATTTCTTGTCTATGCCTAGGTCATTTTTAATAGCTTCGGCGGTTTTTTCATTATCTCCAGTAACCATGGTTACTTCATAACCTAGATGTTTAAGCTCATCAATGGCGATTTTTGAAGTTGCTTTTGGTAGATCCTTTACTGCAATTAGTCCAATTACTTCATCCTCATTGGCAAAATACATGGAAGTTTTGCCTTCTTGGGAAAGTTTATTAGATTTTTCTTCATAATCTTTCAGATTAATAGATTTTTCTTCCATTAGTCTGATGTTTCCAGCATAATATTTTTTATTATCGATTAATCCTTCAATACCAAATCCAGATATAGCGTTAAAACCATCTACATTTAAAATCTCTGATCCATTTTCCTTGCCATAATCTACAATAGCATTGGATAGTGGGTGCTCTGACGATTTTTCTAATGAAGATGCTAGACTCATGAATTCGCTTTTATCTATATCACTTATTACATCAGTTACTTTTGGTTTGCCTTCAGTTATGGTACCTGTCTTATCAAGCAATATTGTATCAACTTTGTGCAAATTTTCTAATGCTTCTGCATTTTTAAATAATAATCCCAATTCTGCAGATTTTCCAGTAGCTACCATAATTGCCATAGGGGTTGCAAGACCTAGGGCACATGGGCAGGAAATTACCAAGACTGAAATCATTAAGTTTAGTGCAAATTCAAAATCAGCTCCCAATATCATCCAAATTATAAAGGTAAGTATAGAAATGACAATAACTGCTGGAACGAAAACAGCTGATATTTTATCAGCCATCTTGGCAATCGGAGCCTTAGTTTCATTAGCATCATTTACTAAATTTATAATTTGTGCAAGGGTTGTATCTTCACCAACATGGGTAGCTTGAAATTTAAAAGAACCTTCCTTGTTAATAGTTGCTGAGATAACTTGATCTCCTACAGTTTTGCTAACAGGTATAGACTCTCCAGTGATAGCTGATTCATCAACTAAAGAAGATCCTTCTATGATTTTGCCATCAACTGGTATAGAATCACCTGGCTTGATAAAAACTATATCACCCTGATTAATATCTGAAACATCTATAGTCACTTCTTGGCTATCTCTTATCACTATAGCTTTTTTGGGTGCAAGATTGATTAGACTTTCAAGGGATGCCTTGGTTTTACCCTTTGATTTTGCTTCAAAATATTTACCAAGAGTAATAAGTGTTAGAATCATTGCAGCAGATTCAAAATATAGATTGTGCATGTATTGGTGCACAATGTCCAAATCTCCATAGGAAAAACCATAGGCCATTCTCATTATTGCAAAGATACCATATATGGTTGCTGCACTAGAACCTAGGGCAACCAAGCTATCCATATTTGGAGCTTTGTTAGCAAGGCCTTTAAAACCACTTATAAAAAACTTCTTATTGACTATAAGAACTGGAATGGTGAACAAAAATTGAACTAAAGCGTTTAGCAAAGATCCATTCATTCCTGTTAGAACTTTTGGTATAGGTAGTCCTAGCATTGAGCCCATCGATACATACATCAAGGGTATAAGCATAGCCATAGAAAATCTTAGTCTAAACTTAGTATTTTCTTCTTCCTTATTGTGATCTCTATCAACTGTGCTTTCGCTATTAGTTGATTTATTTGTCTTATCCTTTAAAGAAGCTCCATAACCTATTTTTTCAACTGAATCTATTATATCTTGGCTAGATAATTTATTTGGGTCGTAATCAACACTCATTGATTCACTTATTAAATTTACATTAACTTCATTTACTCCTAATTTTTCGACAGCCCTTGTAACATTGGCCTGGCAAGATGCACAAGTCATTCCTGTGATGTCGAAACGTTCTTTCATATAACCTCCTAACCACCCCCTGGGGGTGTTAGTATTATTTAACAAGAAAATATATTATTTGTCAAGCTGGGTATTAATTTGTAAACGGAGGAATTATGAAAAGATATAAACTATTATTCAAAGGTAGAGTTCAAGGCGTTGGTTTTAGATTTACAGCAAAAATGATTGCAGATAGATTAAATCTAACAGGCAATGTTAAGAATCTATATAGCTATGATGTGGAGTCCTATGTACAAGGTGAAGAAGAAAATATAGACCGTTTTATTTATGAGTTACAAAATCAAAGATTTATAAGAATAGAATCTATTGACAAAACTGAAGTTGATCTAATTGATTATGAAAAATCTTTTGATATAGTTGGCTAACTATTGATTAACTTTTATTATAAGATATATTAAAACTATGAGTTTTAAAAATAAATTTTCAAAAGTAATAGCAAAAATTGTTAGGGCTGGACTAAGGATAACAAAACATAATGCCACAAGCCTGCCTGGATATGTAGCTTATAAATTAGATAAAGATATACTAGATGAGTTATCAAAAAACACTAAGTTTATTTTCGTAACAGGAACAAACGGAAAGACTATGACAACTCATTTTTTGGTAAGCATACTTAAACAAAGGTATGACAAGGTCTATACAAATGAATCAGGATCAAATATGATTCAAGGAATCATTACAACCTTATTAGATAACCCAGCCAATGAAGAGACAATAGCAGTATTAGAAGTTGACGAGGCTAATCTAGTTAAAATTGGCAAAAATATAAAGGCTGATTATGTTGTATTCACAAATATCTTTAGAGACCAAATGGATAGGTTTGGCGAAATATATAATATATACGCAAAGCTTATTGATGGAATGAAAGTTATGCCAGATGCAAAAATAATTGCCAATGGAGATCTGCCTATATTTAATTATAAAGAAATGAAAGATTTTAACAAGTCTTACTTTGCAATAAGAGATTATTCAAAGGCTAGTGATTACTATGAGCTTGACGCAGAACTTAATTCAGATGGGATATTGTGTCCAAACTGCCATAGCGTACTTAAATACAGATTAAATAATTATGCTTCTTTGGGTGATTATGCTTGCCCAAATTGCGATTTCCATACACCTGAGATCACATATAGCATAGATGAGCTTATAAAGCTAGATGCTAATTATTCTGAATTTCTAGTAGATGGTAGCAAATACGAAGTTAATGTTGGTGGCTTATATAATGTATACAATGCCTTGGCTGCTCTTAGTGTTGCAAAAGAACTAGGACTAAGTGATAAAGAAATTTATGATGGCTTAAAAAGTCAAAAAAATGTATTTGGTAGGCAGGAAAATGTAGTTATTGATGGTAAAAATTTAACTATAAATCTAGTGAAAAATCCTACTGGTCTAAATCAAATAATAGATCTTATGATGTTAGAAAAAGAGGAAATATCTCTAATTTGCCTATTGAATGACAAATATGCCGATGGAACTGATATTAGTTGGATTTATGATTCATATTATGAAAAATTAAAAGACCTAGATATCAAAGATATTTTCGTTTCAGGTATTAGAAAAAAAGACATGAAAAGGCGTTTAGAAATAGCAGAAATATTTGATGGTGAAATTTCTGAATTTGATTACGAAAAAGAAATTAATGCTGTAATTAAAAATTCTAAGACACGAAACATCTATGTATTATCAACCTACACAGCTATGTTAAAACTAAGGGAGGTATTAGGTTTATGAAAAGAATAAATATATGCCACCTCTATGGTAATTTACTAAATACCTATGGAGATATTGGAAATGTTATGGCTATTAGCCACGAAGCCCACAAAAATGGCTATGAAGTAAATACCAAGATAGTTACTGTAGGTGATGATTTTAATCCTAATGATTATGACTTTGTATTTTTTGGCGGGGGTCAAGACTACGAACAATCAATAGTTCAAAAAGATCTAGGAGATAAGGCTAACAAACTTAAAGAATTTATTGAAAATGATGGAGTATTACTTGCTATCTGCGGTGGCTATCAGTTGTTAGGAAAGTATTATTATGATGCTTACAACAACAAGATAGATGGCTTATCAATATTCCCTCACTATACTAAGAATCAAGAAAATAGTAAAAGATTCACAGGACCTATAAAAATAAAGGACAGTTTAACAGGAGATATTTACGAAGGTTTTGAAAATCACGGTGGTGTTACATTTTTATCAGAAGATCAAAACCCCTTTGCCATTGTATTGGATGGAAATGGAAACAACGGATTAGACAAGACAGAAGGCTTTAGATACAAAAATACTATTGGCACCTACCTACACGGACCATTACTCGCTAGGAATGAAGTTTTATGCGAGAATGTATTTAAATTGATCGAAAAAAATGCTAATTTATCCAAGTAATTACTTTAGTGCAAAATAAGTATAAATTTATTAGTTAAAAATTTTTAAAATTTTATACCAATTTAACAATAATGTAGTATACTAATATAGAAAAGAAAATACCTTTTAGGGGGAAGTATGACAGATTCAAAATTACGAAATGAACAAACCGATGAACTTTTTGAAGCAATCTTGATGTTAAAAGATGTTGATGAATGTTATAGTTTTTTTACAGATATATGTACAGCTAGAGAAATTCAATCAATAGCTCAAAGATTACACGTAGCTAAGCTATTAAAAATAAGAAAAACATATAATGTAATTGAAGAAGAAACGGGGGCTTCTACTGCAACTATCTCTAGAGTTAATAGATCATTAAATTATGGTCTAAGTGGTTATGACCTTGTTTTGGATAAGCTTATAGAAAAAGATTTAAAGAAACAAAGAGAAAATAATAAATAGAAAATAATAGATTTCTAAGATACAATATAAGAGTTGGCTTATGCCACTCTTTTTTTGTAGTATAATTAATAGGTAGGAAGGATTTAATTATGGAATTTGAAGGATTAAATGATAAGCAAAAACAAGCCGTATTACATAAAAATGGCCCCTTGCTGGTATTGGCAGGAGCAGGAAGTGGTAAGACTCGTGTATTGACTACTAGCATAGCAAATTTAATCGAAAATGAAAATGTATATCCAAGAAATATTTTAGCAATAACTTTCACAAATAAAGCAGCAAATGAAATGAAGTATAGGATTTCAAATCTATTAAATATGGACGTAAGTCATTTATGGATAGGAACTTTCCATTCAATTTGCGCAAGAATTTTGAGGATGAACATTGAAAAAATAGGATATACATCAAATTTTACTATATATGATACTAATGATCAGAAAACCTTAATTAAAGATATAATAAATGAATTAGGTTATAAAGACACAATTAGTCCTAGAAGTGCCCAAAATTTAATTTCTTCTCTAAAAAATAAATCTATTAGCCCAAAAGAATTTCTAATTATAGATGGTTACTATCAGAATAAGAATGAGTATTACGAAATATATAAGCTATATGAAAAAAGAAAGTTTGAATACAATGCTCTAGATTTTGACGATTTGATTGAAAAAGTACTGGATTTATTTGCTAAAGATAAAGAAACTTTAAAGTATTACCAATACAAATTTTCTTATGTATATGTGGATGAATACCAAGATACAAATAAGTCCCAATATGAACTAATAAAGTACTTTGCTGGCTACCATAATAATGTTGTAGTCGTAGGAGATGCTGACCAATCAATATATTCTTTTAGAGGAGCCAATATTAATAATATCCTTAACTTTGAAAAAGACTTTGAAGATGCTAAGCTAATAAAGCTTGAGCAAAATTATAGGTCAACTTCAAATATACTAAATACTGCAAATTCTTTGATTGTAAATAATTTAAATCGTAAGGATAAAAAATTGTGGACAGATAATGATAACGGTGATGAAGTTATATATAAGAGCAACTCTGTTGAAAGCGAAGAAAGTAAATTTGTAGTTGATGAGATTAAAAGTCTACAAAATCAAGGTTATGGCTTAGAGGATATTGCGATTTTATATAGAACTAATGACCAGTCTAGGTCATTTGAAGAAGCTCTTATGAAAAATCTGATTGACTACAAGGTAGTTGGTGGACTTAAATTCTATGATAGGAAAGAAATCAAGGATTTGATTTCTTATCTAAAAATTATTGTCAATCCAAAGGATGATTTAGCTTTAAAAAGAATAATTAATGAGCCGAAAAGAGGTATAGGAAATAAGAGTATTGAACAAATGGAGAAAGTCGCTGCTAATAACGAAATATCCATCTTAGATCTTATAAGAAATCCTCTTTATGACTATCTACTATCAGATAGGTTAAAAAATTTAGCAAAAAAGTTTTACACTCCGCTAAGTAACATTTTTGACAATATAGAAAAGTATAAAATCACAGATTTAATAAATGAAACTTTAGAAAAATCTGGCTACCTAAAGGCCCTTGAATCTAGCTATTCTGTTGAAGATAGGTCTAGAATTGATAATATAAATGAGTTTATATCAGCTGCTAGCGAATACGAAGAAAATAATCCAGAAGATACAATATATGATTATCTAGAAAATTTAAGCTTGATATCTGACTTGGAAAAAACTGAAGACAGTGACCAATCAGTTTACCTAATGACCATGCATGCGGCAAAGGGACTAGAATTCCCGGTTGTTTTTGTGGTTGGCATGGATGAAGGGTTGTTTCCAGGTAAAAGGTCCATTGATGAAGGGAATATCGAGGAAGAACGTAGACTGTTTTATGTAGGAATTACAAGAGCTAGGGAAAAGTTATATTTAACTAGTAGTCAAGTTCGAAGAGCCTATGGGAAACCTATATATTATAAGCCATCTCGTTTTATAGACGAAATCAGAGAAAATATAAATGAATTAGAAAATTCATCAATTGGACAATTCACCTCTAAATCTTTTGAAAGAGCATCAAATGAAGATTATATGAGAGAAAAGACAAGACAATCAGTACTTGATACAAAGTTAAAAGCACGTAAAAAAGATGATGAAAGCTATAAAATCGGAGATAAAATAATACATTCGAAATGGGGCCAGGGCATGATTGTTCAGATAAAAGAAAATGAAGATGGAAATGAGTTGGTTGTTGCTTTTGATAAAAAAGGTTTAAAAAAACTTAACCAGGACTATGCTCCAATAACAAAGGTGTGATTATGGGAAAAATTGAAGAGATTAATGAACTAATAGAAAAAATAGAAGAATTAAACTATCATTATTACACCCTCGATGCGCCCTTGGTTTCAGATGGTGAATATGACAAACTATACGATAGGTTAAAAGAACTTGAAGAAGAAACCGGATTTTCTCCAGAAAATTCGCCTAGCAAAAAAGTTGGTGGACAAGTACTTGAAAAGTTTGAGAAACACTTCCATATTACAAGGCTATATTCCCAAGATAAGGCCCAATCATTTGAAGATTTAGCAAATTGGATAGGAAGAGTAAATAGGCTTCTCGATTCTTATAATGAAAGCCACGAAGATAAGCTTGATGATATAGAATATATCTTAGAATATAAATTTGATGGACTAACAATTAACCTAACTTATGAAGATGGCAAATTGAGAAATGCTGCTACTAGGGGCAATGGTAGCGTGGGAGAAGAGATATCCGCCCAGGTACATACTATAAAATCAGTGCCTAGAACTATTAAAGAGCAATCACTTTTAGAAATTCAAGGTGAAGCTTTGATGCCATTATCTGAACTAGAAAGATATAATAAGGAAAATGAATTGCAGCTAAAAAACGCTAGAAATGCAGCAGCTGGAGCTCTTAGGAATTTAGATACTAATGAAACAAGAAAAAGAAATTTAACAGCCTATATATACAACATTTCAACAACAAATCTAGAATTTGATACTGAAGAAGAAATGTTAGATTTTTTAAAAGATCAAGGTTTTGTAGTTCATCCTTACCATAAAAAAGTTAAAACTTATGATGAAATAATCAAAGAATTAGATAAAATAGAGGTAGAACGAAAAACTTTGGACATCTTAACAGATGGGGTTGTAATCAAGATTAATGATAAGAAGACTCAACAAGCTTTGGGTTATACAAACAAATTTCCAAGATGGTCACTAGCTTATAAGTTTGAAGCAGAAGAATACACAACAACGCTTTTAGATGTGGTATGGAATGTAGGAAGAACCGGAAAAGTTACACCATCTGCTATTCTTGAACCGGTTGATTTTTCTGGAGTCACAGTATCTCGTGCAACATTAAATAATTATGATGATATATTAAGAAAAAAAGTTAAACTTGGGTCAAGAGTATTTATAAGAAGGTCAAATGATGTTATTCCAGAAATACTGGGAGTTGTTGATGAAAATCAAGATGGGACAAAAATAATAGACAAACCTAGTCATTGTCCGTATTGTGGCAGTGAATTAATAGAGGGGAATGTTCATATTATTTGCCCTAACTCTTTATCTTGTACTCCACAACTACTAGCAAGGATTGAGCATTTTGCATCTAGAAATGCCATGGATATTGAGGGGCTTTCTGAAAAAACCATTGGCCAATTAATGGATGAGCTTGGAATAAAAGAAGTTTATGATCTCTACGATCTTAGCTATGATGATCTTATTGATTTAGATCGTTTTGGTCCTAAAAAAACAAACAATCTCTTAGATGCAATTGAAGCTAGTAAAGATGTAGATTTAAATAGATTTATATATGCAATTGGTATACCAAATGTAGGGGAGAGAACAGCTAGAGATTTAGCAAGTCAGTTTAAAAATTTTGCTAGTCTAAGAAAAGCAAAAGCTAGTGAATTAACACAAATCCCAGACATTGGAGATATAACTGCAGAAAACATTATGGAATTTTTTGCGGATGCAAATATCAATGAAGCAATTGACTTGCTCCTATCAAAGGGAATAAATATAAATGAAGATATAAATGAGGCTTCAACAAGTATATTAGAAGGCTTAACCTATGTAATAACTGGAACCATTGACAACTATAAAAGAGATGAGATTAAAGACTTAATTGAGAAAAATGGGGGCAAAGTCACAGGCTCTGTTTCAAAAAACACTGATGCTTTAATCTGTGGAGAAAACGCAGGTTCCAAGCTTGATAAAGCAAAAAGTTTAGATATTAAAGTAATTGATGGCAATGAACTAAAGGAATTTTTAAACGAACTAGAAGGGAAGTAGTATGGATACAAAGGAAGTTGAAAAGATTTATAATCTTTCCAATCTGAGCCTAGAAGGTAAGGATTTGGAGCTTATGACTGAAAAATTCAATCAGGTATTAGATTTTATTGAGGGAATTTTTGATGTGGATACTGAAGGTGTTCCTATGACAGAAAGTATTTATAATCACAAAGCAGTATTTAGAGAGGATGAGATTTTTGAAGAAATTTCAAGAGATGAAGCTCTTAAAAATGCTGGTGATAAAGAATTTGGATATTTTAGATTGGATTGGAAGTTATAGTGGAAATGATGAATATAGAAAATTTAGTAAATAAGTTTAAATCTGGTGAAATCTCAGTAAGCCAATATACAAAAGAAACTTTAGAAAAAATAAAAGAAAACAAATATAACGCATATATTTCTTATGATGAGGAAGATAGCATAAAAAGAGCTGAGTATTTAGAAGAAAAACTAAAAAACGGTGAAGAACTTGGCAAGCTATTTGGTCTACCAATCACTATTAAAGATAATATTTCATATAAAAATATGAAAATGACCTGTGGATCAAAAATGCTTGAAGATTTCACACCAATATATAATGCCACAGTCATAGAAAATCTTTTGAAAGAAGATGCTATTATAATAGCAAAAACTAATATGGATGAATTTGCTATGGGAGCAAGTTCAAAAACATCATATTTTGGTATAGTAAAAAATAATTTGGACACTGAAAGAATCCCAGGTGGATCTTCATCAGGATCAGCCGTATCCGTATCAAGTGATGATGTTCTAGTATCAGTTGGAACAGATACAGGTGGATCAGTTAGGGGTCCAGCATCATATACAAATATAATTGGTTACAAACCAACTTACTCTTTAATGAGTAGGTATGGTGTAGTCTCTATGTCAAATACTCTAGATCAAGTTTCATTGTTTGCAAAAAATATCGATGATTTAAGGACTTTGGCTAGTGTATCTTCATCTGCTGATAAACATGATATGACCTCTATACTAGAGCTATATGATTACCAAAAAGAAAGCTATGATTTTAAAGGCAAAAAAATTGGATATATCTCCACAGAGAGTCACTTATACAATGGTATTGATGATACAGTAAAAAATGACTACCATAATGCCCTAGATAGACTCAAAAAACTTGGAGCAGAATTAATTGAAATAGAATTAAAATATGCTAAATTTGCCAATCCTGTTTACAATGTTGTAATGAGTTGTGAAGTTTCTTCCAATATGAGCAGATTTGATGGTGTGAGATTTGGCCATCAAACTAAAGATTATAAGGATGTAAATGAACTTTTTGTAAAATCAAGATCGGAAGGTTTGGGAGAAGAGGTCCAAAGAAGAATTGCCCTAGGTACTATGTATCTATCTGCCAACGATGGTCAAAAAATCTATAAAAAAGGTCTACAACTTAGAACATTGATAAAAGAAGAACTTGAAGAGTATTTCAAAGAATTAGATTTGATTGTTACTCCAACAACAACTAATCTACCACCAAAAATCAGCGAAAATAACGATGATCCACTAAGCGATTTCAGAGCTGATGGTTTTAACGTAATTGTAAACTTAGCTGGAATGTGTGGTATTTCCGTTCCAGTAAGAGATGGAATTTCAGGATCTATCCAATTCATAGGAGATAGATTTGATGATAATAGCATTATCAATGCTGCACAAGGATTTTTAGAGGAGGAATAATGACTACAAAAACAATAATAGGACTTGAAATCCACGTAGAATTATCTACAAAAACAAAAATGTTTTGCTCCTGTAAAAATGAATTTGGAGCAGTACCAAATACTCATGTATGCCCAGTATGTTTAGGTCATCCTGGTGCACTTCCTGTAGTAAATAAAAAGGCAGTTGAACTTGCTATTACCGCAGGTCTTGCTTTTAATTGCGATATAGCTAAAGATCAAAAAATGGATAGAAAAAAATATTTCTACCCAGACTTAACAAAAGGATATCAAATCACACAATTTGACAAACCATTTGCGACTAATGGATATATAGAACTTAAAAATGGTAAAAAAATCGGTCTTATAGAAATTCATATGGAAGAAGATACTGGTAAGTCTAACCATGATGAGGAAAATAGAGCTCTTATGGACTATAACAGAGCAGGAGTTCCATTGATTGAAATAGTAACAAAACCTGACATAAATTCACCAGATGAGGCTCGTGAATTTGTAGAAACATTAGCATCAACTTTAAAATTTTTAGGGATTTCTGATTGTATAATGGCTCAAGGTTCTATGCGTGTGGATGTCAATATAAATATGGTTGACGAAGAAACTGGTAATAAGACAGCTATCTCTGAAATCAAGAACATGAACTCTATAAAGGCTATAGAAAATGCCCTAGCATTTGAAGAAAAACGTCATAGGGGACTTTTAGCAATTGGAGAAAGTGGAATAAAAGAAACTAGACGTTGGGATGATGAAAAGCTTCAAACAATCCACATGCGTGATAAACTTCTTGAAAATGATTATAGATTTTCAGTAGATGGAGATATACCTGAAATAAAAATTGAAGACAGCTTCATTGAAAATTTAAAAAATAATCTACCAGAACTTCCAAACAAAAAAGAAAGAAGATACATTAAAGAATACTCTTTAAGTGAATACGATGCTAACCTTTTAGCAAATGATAGAAACCTTGCTAATTTATTTGAAGAAACTAATAAAATAATAAAAGATCCAAAAATAGTAGCAAATTGGATACTTACAGAATTATCTAGAAGACTTAACGAAAATGAAATATCAGCAGATCAAATGAACCTATCAATTGAAAACTTCGCTAAGCTAATTAACCTTGCTAAGGATAATAAGGTAAACAATAATGTTGCTAAAAAACTTCTAAGAGAAATTTTCGAATCAAACGAGGACCCTGAAAAATTAGCTGAAGACAGAAATCTACTACAAATTTCTGATAGTAATTTCTTAGAAGAAATTGTAGATGAAGTTTTAGCTGAAAATCCAGAATCTATTGAAGATATAAAAAATGGAAAAGATAGAGCCTTTGGTTTCTTAGTAGGCCAAGCTATGAAGAAAACTAAGGGTAAGGGAAATCCTGTCGAAATAAATGAATTGCTTAAAGAAAAAATAGGAGAATAGGAGTGGGTTACACTCCTTTTTTGGAATATGAAAACACTTATCAAAAATACATCAATCCTTGATATGCTTAGTCCCGATATTATAAAGGGAGATATTTATATTGAAGATGACAAAATAATAGAAGTGGGATCTTTAGAAAAATTTAAAGCTGATAAAGTCATTGATGGTACAAATTTTCTAACCATGCCAGGCTTTGTCAACTGCCATACCCATGTTGCCATGAGTTATTTTAGAAATTATGGCAATGATACCGACTTGATGACTTGGCTAAATGATTATATATTTCCTGTTGAAGAGAAGTTAAATGATGAGATTGTATACAATGCATCGCTTTTATCTTTTGCTGAAATGATTAAATCTGGTACAACAAGTTTTGCTGATATGTACTTTTTTGAACAGGCAACTATAAAAGCTTTGGACAAAGGCAAATTGAGGGCGCAAATTTCAAGAGGTCTATCTTCTCCAGATCCTGGCGATTATAGAATTAATGAAAATATAAACTTGTATAAGAAATTTAATGGTAAGGATGGCAAAATAGATATTGCTCTTGGACCTCATGCCGTTTATACAACTGATAAAGAGTTTTTAAGAAAGATTGCTGCAACTTCAAAAGAATATAAAATGCCTATTCACATACACTTATCAGAAACTAAATTTGAAAATGACCAATGCATTAAAAAATATGGTCAAAGTCCAACAGAAGTATTTGATGAATGTGGGATTTTCGATAATAGAACTATAGCAGCTCACGGAGTATATTTAAGTGATGATGATCTAAAAATCTTGAGCGAAAAAAATGTTTCTATTGTTCATAACCCTACAAGCAATCTAAAATTATCATCAGGTATACTAGATGTTAAGAGATTGATGGATGCTGGAATAAATGTATGTTTAGGAACTGATTCAGCAGCAAGTAATAACAAGCAATCAATGCTTAGAGAAATAGAAATGGCTGCTCTTTTAGCAAAATACCATTCTCCAGATGCTTTGAAAGCATTCGATATATTAAAGATGGCTACTGTTAATGGTGGAAAAGCCTTGGGACTTTTTGACCAAATAGCTAGTATAGAAAAAGGTAAGAAGGCTGATTTAATTTTGATTAATCTAGATAATATTAATCACTTACCAAATAATGATATACTTAGCTCCGTTTGCTACTCAACTTATGAAGATGATATCAAATACGTATTTATTGATGGAGACTTAGTTTTAGATAATGGTAACCTGGTATATCTTGATGAGGGACATATAAAAGCAAAAGCAAATAGTCTATCTAAGGAATTAATATGATAGGCATAGATTTAGTTGATATAGTAAAGTTTTCGACAAAGAACAACATTCGAAAGATTTTCACTGAAAATGAAATTTCTCATGCAGAAAGTAAAGTTAATACAAACGAATCTTTAGCTGGCATATTTGCTGCAAAAGAAGCTGTTATTAAGGCATTTGGCTTTAATCTACACTATATCTTAAGAAAAAAAATTGAGATTATTTATGATAAATCTAAACCTTTTGCTTATATAAACGGACAAAAATCTATGGCGGATATCTCCATAAGCCATGATGGTTCATATGCCATCGGTGTATGTTCGACTAACATGCAAAGTATTTATTCAATAAATCAAGAAGTTAAGAATATTTTGCCAAATAGAGAATCTGATAGTCATAAAGGAACATATGGTAGAATTGGATTATTAGGTGGAAGTCCTGGTATGGCAGGGTCTATCTACATGGCTAGCCTTGCTGCCTTAAGATCTGGTGCAGGTTTAACTTATATTTTTTCCCCAGAATCTATTGCAGACATTCTTGCAATAAAATCCAATGAACAGATAATAAAACAAATAGGCTGCTATAGTTTTTGCTACGATGAGAATATTAAAAGTCAAATATTATCAGCTTGTGAGAATTTGGATGTTTTAGCCATTGGCCCTGGTATTGGGCAGGGCAAAGATTTACAAATATTAATTGATGAAATCATCAAAAATACCGAGATGAAATTTGTTATTGATGCTGATGGTATCAATGCCATTAGCAAAGATTTAAATATATTAAACGCAAACAGGGAAATGATACTAACACCACATCTGGGAGAATTTGCCAGACTAAGTAAACTTTCGGTTGATGAAATAAAAAAAGATAAAATAAATCTAGCTAAAAATTTTGCAAAAACTTATAATGTAGTTTTGGTACTAAAAAGTAACCAAACAATTATAACAGATGGTGATAAACTATACATAAATAAAATTGGTAATCCTGGTATGGCAACAGCTGGTAGTGGAGATGTCTTGACAGGAATAATATCTTCACTTTTTAAAAGACTAGATGCCTATGAGGCAGCAGTTTTGGGAGTCTATATCCATTCTTTAGCTGGAGATTTAGCTTCTGAAGATCTTGGAGAAGAATCTATTATTGCAAGCGATATTATAAATTATTTACCTGATGCATTTAAATTATTAAGGAATTAGTATGGAATCATATCTTAATGTAAATTTAGATTACATTGATAGAAATATAGAAAATATAAGAGCATTAAAACCCAACAAACTATTTTGTGCAGTACTCAAAGCTAATGCATATGGTCTAGGACTTGTTCCTATAGCTCAATCAATTGAAGACAAGGTTGACTATTTTGCAGTGGCAAGATTGGAAGAGGCAATTTGCCTTAGAAAGAGTGGTATAAAAAAACCAATTATGCTTTTAGGTTATATAGCCTACAATGAGGTTGATGAATGCATAAAATATGATGTAGACATCCCAATATACGACCTTTCATATGCTAAAAAGATTAATGATAATATAAATAATAAAGTGAATGTACATATATCTATTGATAGTGGCCACGGGAGATTGGGTTTTAGAGAAAATCAGATTGACGATATTTTAGCTTTGAAAAATCTACACAACTTAAATATTATAGGCATTTTTAGCCATTATTCGACAGCTGATGAAATAGATCTTACATTTACTAAATTACAAAATGAAAGATTTGAAAGGATCTTAACAAATACCAGTAAATATTTTGATTTTAAGTACATACATATAGAAAATAGTGCTGGAGCTTTAAAGATTAAAAGCCAAAGTAATATGATGAGAGTAGGGTTGGCTTTATATGGCTTATATCCATCTATCGAAATGCAAAATAATGTTAAACTATATCAGTCATTTGAATTCAAAACACATATTTCATTTGTAAAGAATATAGAAAAAGGAATGCCAATTTCATATGGTCGTACATATATAACAGAAAAAAATATGCAAATTGCTACAATTCCTATAGGATATGCTGATGGTTTTTTGAGAGCTTTTTCCAATGTAGGGGAAGTTCTAATCAAGGGAAAGCTTTGCAGAGTACTAGGTAGAGTATGTATGGACCAAATAATGGTTGATGTAACAGATCTTGACGTAAGTATTGATGATGAGGTTATAGTATATTCTGATATCTATGAAGAAGCTAATAAAATTAATACCATAAGCTATGAATTAATGACAGACATAGGCATGAGAATTCCACGTGTCTACATAAAAAACGGTAAAGTAATAGATATGATTAATTATTTAGGAGAAATCTATGAAAATTAAAAGAGGAGATTTATTCTATGCAGATTTATCTCCCGTGGTTGGCAGCGAGCAGGGGGGAGTAAGACCTGTAATTGTCGTACAAAATGATGTCGGCAATAAATATTCGCCAACTATTATAGTGGCTCCAATAACTAGTCAACTAAATAAAGCTAAACTTCCCACTCATGTGAAGATTAAGGGCAACGAATTTGGCTTGCCCAAAAATAGTGTAGCACTTCTTGAACAATTAAGAACAATAGATAAGAGAAGATTACGTGAAAAAATAGGTTCATTTGATAACAATGTCATGGTAAAGATTAATGAAGCCATGGCTGTATCCTTAGATCTTACAAGCGATTATTAAAAAGAGGTGCTGTTGCAAATATGTAAATGCAACAACACCTTTATTTTTATGCGCCAATTTTTACTTGATCATCTACAATCATGTGAGCTAGTACATCTGGGTTACCACAGCCTGTAGTAATTACTAAGTCTTTATCAGAAACTATATCGTATATATAATCTCTTGCTTTTTCAAAAGTTCCAATATATTTAGCGTTAATACCTTTTTTTACCAAGGCATCAACTACATCTTTTGAATGGATTGATGGGTCGAACTTTTCTCTTGCCGCGTATATATCCGTTATTATAACTTCATCACAAGCATCAAAACAATTTAAGAAATCATTGAACAATGTCTTGGTTCTACTATAAGTATGTGGTTGCCAAACGCAAACGAGTCTACCCTCTGTATGTTCTTTTAAGGCTTCTAAAGTTACTTCTATCTCTGATGGGTGGTGACCATAATCAGTCATAATAGTTGCCTCATTAAAGTGTCCTATTATTTCCATTCTTCTTTTTAGTCCAGAATATTCTTTGATATTTTCTTTTATAGTTTCTAGATCTATACCATTTTCAAATGTTGCAATAATAGCAGCCATAGCATTATTTATATTATGTCTACCGATTACTCCAAGTTCAAAATGTTCAACCATGCCGTTTTTCATTTTTAAGTCAAAGTTAGGTCTACCAATTTCATCAAATTTAATATTATGTGCTACATAGTCTGCACCATAATTTTCTTGAGCATAGGTTATAAGCTCACCTTTAACAGAATCAATTATTAATCTATTGTTAGGCTCATTTAAATTTAGGATTGTTTTGGAATTTTCGTCTTGATTTTGCAAATAACATTTAAAAGTATCAACTATATCCTCTAAATTTTTATAATAGTCTAGATGATCTTCGTCGATATTTAGGACTATGACAGTTTGTGGGTAATAATATCTAATATTGCCCTTGTATTCACAAGCTTCTGTTACTAGATATTTTTGCTCACCAACGTGAACATTACCCTTCATTTCTTCAAGTTCCCCACCAAGTAGGATCGTAGCATCTTCTTTAGAATTTAGTAGGATTTTTGAAATCATACTAGTTGCTGTGGATTTGCCATGAGAACCTGAAACAGCTATTGAATTTTCGTAGTTTCTCATCAAAGCACCTAGAAAAACTCCTCTACTAACAACTGGAACATCTAGTTTTCTAGCAGCAATAATTTCTTCATTATCATCTAAAATAGCATCAGTATAAACGACTAAATCTGGATTTTTGATGTTATCCTTACTTTGGCCTATAAAAATCTCTGCGCCCTCATCTTTTAGATGTTTAGTAATTTCTGTAAGTGACCTGTCAGAACCAGACACTTCATATCCTTTATTTAACAACAAAGAAGCGATACCGCTCATCGAAATACCGCCTATTCCAATAAAATGAACCTTTTTAAAATCATGTTCATTTAAATTAAATTCAAACATTATATCTCCTAATTAGTTTATCTTTTGGGTTTATATCATATATCATATGCTTTTTTAATTTACTTGTAAAGTACTTTGACCTGTGTTAACATAAAATTAGAAAATTATGACGGAGGATTAAATGAAGTATGTAATTGGAAATGATCATGGTGGTCTTGATCTAGTTGATGTAGTAAAAGAAACATTAGAGTCGCTTGGACATGAAGTTATTCACGTGGGAACTACTGAGAATGAAAGTGTTGATTATCCAGATTTTGCAAACCTTGCCTGTCAAAAAGTTCTAGAAAAAGAAGCTGATTTTGCTATATTAATCTGTGGAACTGGTATAGGAATGAGTATATCAGCTAACAAAATTTGTGGAATAAGAGCAGCAGCAGTATCTGAATGCTATTCAGCAAGGATGAGCAGGGCCCACAACAATGCAAACTGTCTATGCATAGGCGCAAGGGTTATTGGTAGTGAAACAGCAAAAATGATAGTAGAGGAATTTGCTAAAACAGATTTTGAAGGTGGGCGTCACCAAAAAAGGGTTGACAAAATAATTAATTTAGAATCTAATAAATAAGTTAGATTTAAAAAATCATCCAAAAATGATATCATATAATTAATGAAGTTTATAAAAGGAGAGTTAAATGAATATACCTACACCACATATCTCGGCTAAAAGTCCAGATGAAATTGCTAGTACAGTATTAATGCCAGGAGATCCACTCAGGGCAAAATATATTGCAGAAAACTTCTTAGAAGATGTCACTCAATTCAACAATACCCGTGGAATGCTTGGTTTTACTGGATATTATGAAGGAAAGAGAGTTTCTGTAATGGGTTCTGGAATGGGAATTCCATCATCAATGATTTATTACAATGAATTGTTTGATGGATATGATGTTGACACAATTATAAGAATTGGTACAGCTGGTTCCATGCAAGAAAATATAAAGCTACACGATATAGTAATAGCTACAAGTGCTTGTTCAGAAAGCTCAATAAATGATAATCTATTTGCAAATATAAACTTTTCACCAACCCCAGATTTTGACTTAATGCTAGAAGCTTATAATAAGTCAGTAGATTTAAATTACACAACCCACTGTGGACAGGTTCATAGTTCAGACCAATTCTATAATGAACTACCTGAAGGTGTATTTGAAAATCTAAAAAAATACGGGGTTTTATGCGTTGAAATGGAATCATATGGCCTATATATGACCGCAAGAAAATATGGCAAGAAGGCACTAGGTATATTTACTATTAGTGATTCCTTAGTAGAAAATGTAGCAGATAGTGCAGAAAATAGAGAAAAATCATATACAGATATGATGAAGTTAGCATTAGAAATCGCTTAGGAAATTTATGATAAAAACAATAATATTAGCAGCAGGTGAAGGGACTAGAATGAAGTCCCAAAAATCTAAAGTTTTACACAAATTACTCAATAGAGAAATGATTAGATATGTTGTGGATTCTTCAAAATTAGACGAATCTCAAACTATAATAATTGCTGGCAAAAATAAAAATGCCTTAGAAGAAATTTTTACAGATGAAATAATTGTTGAACAAAAAATAGGAGAAGCCTATCCTTATGGTACTGGCTATGCAGCATCACTTGCAGTAAGTGAAATCGAAGATGATGATACAGTTTTAGTATTAAACGGGGACATACCTCTAATTACAAAAGCTTCCATAAAGGAATTTGTGGACAATCACATAGAAGCAAATTCTTGCGCTTCTGTATTATCTACTAGAGTAATTAATCCTATTGGCTATGGAAGAATCATCAGAGATGAAAAAGGGGAATTTATAGGCATAGTTGAGCATAAAGATCTTGACCTATCTCAAAATTCAATTGATGAAATAAATACAGGAATATATGCTTTTAATGGTAAATGCTTCAAAAACTCTGTGACATGTCTAGAATCAAATAATGAACAAAATGAACTATATCTTACAGATTGTATAGATATATTATATAACCAAGGCGAAAAGGTTATGGCATTTACAGCTCATGATCCTAGTGAATTTTATGGAATAAATAATAAAAAAGAGCTTGCTGAAGCAAGTAAAATACTACAAAAACGAGTAAATGATAATCATATGATAAATGGAGTTATAATTGAAAATCCAGATATGGTTATCATAGATCCATTAGTAAAAATTGGACAAGATACAGTAATTTCTGGTCCAGTAAAACTATTGGGCCAAACAGTTATTGGAGAAAACTGTATAATAGAAGGATCAACAAGAATTGAAGACTCAAAAATCAGTAATGATGTAAAAATTGACAATTCAGTTATAGAATCTTCAAGTGTTGCCGAAGGAACTGATATAGGCCCTTACTCTCATTTAAGACCAAAGGCTAATCTGGGCAAGAATGTTCACATTGGTAACTTTGTTGAGGTCAAAAACTCAAATGTTGGAGATAATACAAAAGCAGGACACTTAGCATACATTGGAGATAGCGATCTTGGTAGTGGCATAAATATAGGATGTGGAGTTATTTTCGTAAATTATGATGGGAAATTTAAACATAGATCAATAGTTGAAGATGATGCCTTCATAGGATCAAATTCAAACATAGTAGCCCCAGTTAATATTAAAAAAGATGCCTATATAGCAGCTGGTTCAACAATTACAAAAGATGTTAATGAGGGTATGTTATCAATAGAGAGGGCTGAGCAAAAAAATATTGCTGGTTACACTTATAAAAAACGTAAAAGAGATATAGAAAAATCAAAGGAGAAATAATGTCATCTAAAAATTCACAATCATTTATCCAAAGAGGAGAACTAAAACTACTAAGCGGAAATGCCAATCATAAGCTTTCTGCATCTATAGCTAAAGCATTAGGAGTTGAGCTTGGAGAATCCGAGATTGAAAAGTTTAGTGATGGTGAAATAAAAATCAAAATCAACGAATCTATTAGGGGAAAAGATGTATATATTGTTCAACCTACATCTTATCCAACTAATGATAATCTTATGGAACTACTAATTATGGTGGATGCTTGCAGAAGAGCTTCAGCAGGTTATATCAATGCTATAATTCCATATTATGGATACGCTAGACAAGACAGAAAAACTAGAGGCCGTGAACCAATAACTGCAAAACTTGTTGCTAATCTATTGACAATAGCTGGAGTTGATAGAATTATCACAATGGACTTGCATGCTGGACAAATTCAAGGTTATTTTGATATACCAGTAGACCACTTTTCAGCTATAAGACTTCTATCAAGCTACTTTACAGACATGGCTTTTGATAAACCAGATGACTTTGTTGTAGTAAGCCCTGACTTGGGTGGAGTAAGAAGGGCTCGTGAATTTTCAGATTATTTAAAACTTCCAATAGCTATTATTGAAAAAAGACGTCCAATGCCAAATGTATCTGAGGTAATGAGTGTTATAGGCGATTTCAAAGGCAAACATGCAATTCTAGTAGATGACATGGTTGATACAGCAGGAACCATTACAAATGCAGCAAACTATTTGATTGAAAATGGAGCAAAAGACGTATATATAGCTGCAACTCATGGTGTATTGTCAGGAAAAGCAATTGAAAGACTTTCTGATTCTAGTGTAAAAGAAGTTATTATAACAAATACAATCGAACTTCCAAAAGAAAAACAACTTGATAAGATAAAGCAATTGGAAGTTGGACCATTACTTGCCGAAGCAATTCATAGAATCAATACCTATGAATCAATAAGTGGTCTTTTTGATGATGGAGAATAAATGTATTTTATAGTAGGACTTGGCAATCCAGGTAGGCAATACGAAAATACCAGGCATAATGTTGGGTTTTTAACTATTGATTACCTTGCCAATAAACACAACATTGACGTTAAAAAATCAAAATTTAAAGCCTTATATGGCCAGGGAGAAATTTCTGGCCAAAAAGTCATGCTCATAAAGCCACAAACTTATATGAACAATTCAGGTGAAGCAGTAAGGGATTTTAGAAATTTTTATAAATTTGAGGAAGATAAGCTTATTGTTATTGTAGATGATATAGATATTGATTTTGGAAAAATAAGGATTAAACAAAAAGGTTCTGCTGGAACTCACAATGGAATGAAGTCAATCATTTATCAACTGCAATATGATACTTTTCCAAGGATAAAAGTTGCAGTAGGCAAAAAACCAGATTATATGGACCTTGCTAACTTTGTATTAAGTGGTTTTAGCGAAAAGGAAGTCGAGATAATAAGAGAAGAAATAAAGCTAGCTTCTCAATCTATTGAAACATTGCTTGAAAGTGGAATTGATAAAGCAATGAACAAGTTTAATTCTATAAACTTGTTGGAAGAGTTGTAATGAATCCATTAATTAATAGATTAGTTAATCTTGAACAAATAAAAACTGTAAATGAAAATATAGGAAATAGCTCTCCAATATATATGCATGGACTTACAGAAGGGATAAAAGCACATTTGGTTTTATCTCTTTTTGCAAGTTTAGATAAGAATATTGTTTTAATAGCCGAGAATGAAAAAAGAGCTAAAGAATATTTAGCCGATATCAATAGCTTGGAAGATATTGGATTATATTATCCAGCCTATGATATTAATTTTTATAATATAAAATCAATTGATGATCAAATCACCTCTGATCGTATGCAAATTTTGATAAAACAAGCAAAAAAAGAAAAATTCATTACAGTTACGACTCTTGATGCCATAAAAAATAAATTGACTCCTTTACACAAATTTAATGAGAGTTTTGTTAATATAACAAGCGAGGATGTGATTGATGATGAAAAGCTAATTAAGACTTTATCAGATTTAAATTATACAATTACATCTTTAGTCGAAAATAAGGGTGAATTTTCTAGACGTGGATCTATAATAGATTTTTGGCCAGTAGATTATGACCATCCAATACGTCTGGAATTGTTTGATGATGAGATTGATTCAATTAGAATTTTTAATGAAAAGAATCAAAGGACTATTGAAAATATTGATGAGGTCACGATTTCTCCCTTAAATGAGCTTATATATAATGAGGATGATTTTAATGCAGCAATTATTGAAATCAAAAAAGAAATTCATAATATTAGCCAAGATAATAGCAATGACCAGAAGTTAATTGATAAATACAATCAAATAATAGATTATCTTACAAATAGTCACTATGTATCAAATTGGGATTTGATAAATCCTTACAGAAAAAGTAACTATGAAGACTTTACAGATTACTTAGCAGAAGATACAGTTTTTGTATTTGATGATATTTCCAGAATAGCTCAAGCAGAGGAAAGCAATGAAACTAGTTTTATAGAAAATATTACCTATCAAAGGGATAGGGGTGAAGTATTTAATAGTTTTAAAGATTTACTGCTAACAGGTGATGACCTATACAAAAAAATCGAAAGTTTTTCTATAGTGAACCTTACATCTTTATTAAAAAGATCCAAACTATTTAACCCTAGGTTTTTAGTTGATTTAAAGACAATGGAAGCAGAAATCTTCAATAAGAATATTGATGCTTTTGTTGAATTCACACAAAATTTAGAAAGTAAGGCTAAAGTTTATGTTCTTACTTCAAATGAAGATAATAAAGAAAAACTCTACGATGTCTTCAAGTACAATAATATAAGCAATGCTTCTTATGAAGACACAAGTCAAGTAAGTATATCTGATATATATGCCAAAGAAGGATATTATATACCAAGTGAAAAGCTCTATGTATTTACTCAAAAAGAGCTATATGGTCATGGTAAAAATAAGACTCACAAGAAGATTAAAAATAAATTATCTTCGTCAGATATCATAAACTATTCTGATTTAGATATTGGTGATTATGTTGTACATGAGAACAATGGTATTGGAATTTATAGCGGCCTTGAAAAAATCGAAGTTAACAATATTCAAAAAGACTTTATTGTCATAAATTATAAGGGCAATGACAAGGTATATGTCCCAATTGATCAGATGAATCTCGTATCCAAATATATTGGTAACAAGGGAGAAAAGCCTAAATTATCCACACTTGGCTCACCTACTTGGACAAAGGCTAAGCAAAGAGCCAAAAAAGCAGTAGATGAAATAGCTGATGACTTGGTAAAACTCTATGCACAAAGATCAAAGATCCGTGGTCATGCCTTTGGATCAGACACACCTTGGCAAAATGAGTTTGAAGAATCTTTTCCTTACGAAGAAACCTATAGTCAAATTCGAAGTATTCGTGAGATAAAAGATGATATGGAAACTGACAAACCTATGGATAGACTTTTGACAGGTGATGTTGGCTATGGTAAAACAGAAGTTGCCTTAAGAGCTGCCTTTAAAGCTATTGTAGATGGTTATCAAGTAGCTTTTCTGGTTCCAACAACAATACTAGCTAGTCAACATTATGAGACAGCGAGGGATAGATTCAAAGATTTTCCTATGGATATAAGATTATTGTCTAGGTTTAATAGCAAGAAGGAACAAGATCAGACGGTTAAGGACCTAAAGAATGGCAAAGTTGACTTTGTAATAGGTACTCATAGGATTTTATCAAAAGATGTATCATTCAAAAAATTGGGTTTATTAATAATTGATGAGGAGCAAAGATTTGGCGTTAAAGATAAAGAAAAGTTAAAAGGGCTAAAAACCAATTTAGATGTCCTAACCCTTTCAGCAACACCAATACCAAGAACCTTACAAATGTCTCTGGCGGGTATTAGAGACTTATCAACACTTGATGAACCACCAGAGGAAAGACTTCCTGTTAATACTTATGTCATTGAATACGATGAAAATATTATTAAATCTGCTATAGAAAAAGAACTAAACAGAAATGGTCAAGTATATTTTGTATATAACAGAGTCCATAATATAACTTTATTGTATAATCACCTATCTGAACTAGTTCCTCATGCAAGGATAGAGATAATCCATGGTAAATTAAGTCCCAAACAAATTGAAAATATTATGAATGATTTTGTGATTGGAGATATTGATATTTTGCTTTCTACAACCATAATAGAAACTGGGATGGATATTTCAAATGTGAATACCCTTATAGTTTATGATTCGGATATGATGGGGCTCTCCCAACTTTACCAGCTAAAGGGTAGGATAGGTAGAGGTAATAGGTCCTCCTATGCTTATTTTACATATAGGAGGGGAAAAGTCTTATCCGAAATTAGTGAAAAGAGACTAAAATCTATTAGAGATTTTTCTGATTTTGGCAGCGGCTACAAAATTGCTATGAAAGACTTAGAACTAAGAGGAGCTGGAAATCTCTTAGGTGAAAGCCAAAGCGGCCACGTTGAAGCAGTTGGTTATGATCTCTATGTTAAGTTCTTACAAGAAGCGGTAGAAAAAGCTTCGGGCAAAGAAATAGATATCAAAAAGAAATCTGATGTATATATAGATATTAAGGTTGATGCTTATATTCCAAACTCATATATAAGTGATGAAGCTCAAAAAATTGAGATGTATACAAGGATTGCAAGCATCAGCGATAGCGATGACTATAATGTTTTGGTCGAAGATTTGATTGATATTTATGGCGATATCCCAATAATGGTGGATAATATAATGTATGTATCCCTTATTAAATCCTTAGCTGAAAAAATAGGTTTTAAGGAAATAAGAGAATTGAAAGGTTTTGTTAATTTATATTTTGAAAATAGAGAAGATTTTTCTTTGGAAGAACTAAAGGAAATAAGCACATCATTTAAAGGTGAAATGCAAATGAACCTATCAGATAGGCCATCTTTTAAGATTCCAATTTCGAAAACAAAATTAATTGATACCTATAATCTTTTAGAAGTAATTGATAATATAAGGAGTAATGATGAAAAAAACAAGTAAATTAGTAGCACTTTTATTGACAAGTTCAATGTTTTTAGCAGCTTGCAATAACAATCAAGATGCAAATACAAAAGAAGACACAAAAGTAGAATCAACAGAAAAAGCAACAAAAGATACTAATTCTCAATTAGATGATAAAACCGTTGCTATGGTAAATGGTGAAAAGTTGACCAAGGATGACTATAAAAAAGAAATTTCTTTCTATGGAGCAACTCTTGCAAGCCAACAACAACTTAAAAATTCAGTTATCCAAATGATGATCCAGGATAAACTTATTGCTGATGATTCTGCAAAAAATGATTTAAAAGTAGATGATAAAGAAGTTTCAGACGCATTTTTACAACAAGTTGATAGACTTGGTGGCAAAGAAACATTCGACAAAATGTTAGATGACTACAACATGGATGTAGAAATGTTTAAGGAAACCATCAAAAAAGATTTGATGTATAAAAAACACAAAGAATGGTTTGACAAAAATCATGAAGTAACTGAAGATGAAATCAACAAATACTATGAAGAAAACAAAGACCAATTTAAGAAAGTTGATGCATCTCACATATTAGTAGAAGATGAAGAAACAGCTAAAGAAGTAAAACAAAAATTGGACGATGGTGAAGACTTTGCAAAATTAGCTAGCGAATACTCTAAAGATACTGCCAACAAGGACAAGGGTGGAGAATTAGGAGAATTTGCAAAAGGACAAATGGTTGCAGAATTTGAAGAAAAAGCTTTTGCAATGAAAAAAGATGAAATAAGTGATCCAGTTCAAACTCAATTTGGTTGGCATATTATAAAAGTTAATGATATTAAAGAATCTGCAGAAGATTCAAAAGAACAAATCAAGACTTTATTAGCTAATGAAAAATACAAAAATTACCTACAAGAATTAAGAGATGGTGCAGATGTAGTTACTGAAGATTCTAACAGCACAGAAGAAGAAAATGCTGACAGTGAAGAAAAAGAATCAACAACAGAAGTTGAAACTAAAGAAGATGCTGATTCTAAAGAAGAAGCAGAAACTGAAGAATCTGATGAAACAGACAAAGATAAAGAAGACAAAAACAACTAAGCTATTATTAGCTTTACTTGTTATAATAAGCTTAAGCTCTTGTAATAATAAAAAGGAATACAAAAATTCTATAGCCTTAGTTGGAGATGTTCCTATTAGTCAGGAATTATTTACCAAAGAGCTTGAGTATTATCAAAAATTTTATACCAAAAAATACGGCGAAGATTATTTGGATATTGAAGTTGCCAAAGGTAAGACTAATAATGATGTCCTACAAGAAGAGTTGACTGATTCTTTGGTAAAAGATCAACTTATGCTAAATGACCTAAAGGCAAATAATATTAAAGTAGATGATTCAAAGGCAGCAGAATTAAGAAATAATCTAGAAGATCAGCTAGGTGGAAAAGATTCATTAAAAGCTAATATTACTGCCATAGACTTAAGTGAAAATGACTTTAGTGATGTTTTATATAGAGACTCTATAAGAAAACAACACTATGATTATTTCATAAATCATAATAAAATCAAAGACAGCGAAATCTTAAGCTACTACAAAAAAAACGATAAATACCATAGGATGTATAAGTATGATGTCCTAGTTTTTGATAACGAGAATGAGGCAAAAAGATTTAGGGAGAAGATTAAATCTTCTGATGATTTTTACCAATATGTCAAAAGTCCCATTAAAAATTATGATGTCATAAGATCGGATTTTGTGTATTTAGATGATCCAAAAATAGAAAAAGCAAATGTTAGCAAAAAAGATGAGCTAAGTGATGTATTTGAATTTGATGATAAGTTTATGATTTTGATGATTAATTCTTATAATGAAAACGAGAATGAATTATTAATCAAGCTTAAGGAAATATATTTGAAAGAAAGTTACGAAAAATATCTAAATAATTTGACGAAAAAGACTAAAATTAGGCTTTTTGTCTAATATAAGTCTTGAAAAAAGGCAAATTGTTTTGTATAATCAAGTATAGAGTTAAACAGAATCATATATTTGATTTATAGGAGGAAATATGAATAAATCAGAATTATTAGTAAGCATTTCAGAAAAAAGTGGACTTAAAAAAAGTGAATCTGAAAAAGCTTTAAACGCATTGATAGAAACAATTACTGAAACATTAGCAAGTGGCGAAAAAGTTCAGTTAGTTGGTTTTGGAACATTTGAAACAAGAGATAGAAAAGCTCGTGAAGGTAGAAACCCAAGAAAACCTGACGAAGTTATTAAAATTCCAGCTTCTAAAGCACCAGTTTTCAAAGCAGGTAAAACATTAAAAGAAGCTGTAAACTAAAAATATAAAAAAACAAACCGGAACTTGAAATAAAGGTCCGGTTTTTATATTTCTTTATATCTATCTTCCATATTAATATTTGAGTCGACAGTAATGGTTTTAAAATCTTCATAATATACCATGCCAGGGGCAGCTCCTTTGGCTTTGTTGACATTTTTCTTTTCAGTATAATCTATATCTATTTTGTTATCATTTGATATTGATGAGTTTATAGCTGCAAGATAGGAAGCAATTTCTATATCTTCTTGATTTATATTATCTGATCTTAATATTACATGGCTACCAGGAACATCTTTCACGTGGAACCAAAGATCATTTTTGTTAGCTAGTTTCAGTGTGATATAATCATTTTGTTTAGAATTTTTACCTACATATATATCTGAGCCATTGTTAGTCTTATAATGATATGGTTTGGATTTTGAATTTTTAATTTTTTCTTTGTAGATTTTTTTATCAATCCATTTTCTACCATCTCTTCTCTAAGATCATTAATATCTTCAATACTTTTAGTCCTTGATATAAAGTATTTTAATTGTCGTAGATATTCTAAATGACTTATTTGCTTAGGTAAGTCTTTTTTAGCGTAGTCAACTGAATTTTTAATCTTTTTAGCTCTATTATAGAAACTCTCAGCATTTTCCCAAGGTGTTTTTAGAGGATCTATGTTGATTGTGATTTCTTTATTAGCATCGTAGAAGTCAGAAACGATTATTTTCTTATCACCTTTTTTTATTCTATGAACATTTGCAGATAGAAGATCTCCATTCTTCCTTAAATCAGCGAGTTTTTCTTCGTTTAATATATTCGTATTCAATATGTCGATTTTCTTTTCAGTTTGTTTTATATGAGAATCAACTTTTTTAATATAGTCTGTTTTAAGCTGATTTAACCTATCGTTGGTTTTGTTATATTCATAAAAATGTTCTATGGCTTCGCTCATCAAATCGTATTGAATTTCTTGGTAGGCAATGTGGTTTAATTTTATTGTGTGAAATTCTTTTACTTTTCCGTCTTCTTCATAAGAATAAGAGCCTAGGTCATCATTGATAATTCTATCTTTTAAATCATATAATAGGTCATTTAGTCTAGCTTTCTCATCCTCACTTACTAATCCCCATTTAATATTTGGGTCTATATCAGCCCTATAGATTAATTCTTTTCCTATAATAGGGGAGAAGCCTTGGTAATTTTGATAGAAAATTTTATAGGGAACGGCAGTATCCGCTAATCTTTGATCCAAAGTTTTAATATCATAATCTTCTACACTAATATCGTGTTTGCTATCTTCTATGAATTCATATTTTAAACCTGGCAATAATTGTCTTACCTGACTCATAGAAAGGTTAACTCTTTTTATTGAATCAATTATCCTATAGTCATCGTCAGTTAAAATGATATTTGAGTGTTTACCCATAATTTCAACAATTAATTTTTTGGATGTATCAAAGCCCATTTCATCAATTGAACTAATAGAGAAGATAACTACTCTGTCCAAGCCTTTTTGTGTTATATCAACAATCTTGCCCTGATTTATATGTTTTCTAAGTACCATAGTAAAATTTGGTGGTACATCAGGGTTTTCATATTTTTTATTAGTCAAATGGATTCTAGCTTCATTGTTATTTGCACTAAGCAACAATTTATAAGCCTTACCCATTGAATAAACATTAAATACTATATCATTTTTAGAAGGTTGAGTTATTTTTTGAATCTTACCTCCTAAAAGTGTTTTTCTTAGTTCATTTACTATTTTTCTAGTAACTATTCCATCATAGCTCATTTCGTCACCTCCTTGCTATTATACTTTATTTTCTAACTTGTAATAAGAAAGGCTAAAAGTAAAATAATTATAATAAGGAGGCGTAATGAAGAAAGGTTTTTTACTAGTAGTATCTGGTCCTTCAGGAGTTGGAAAAGGTACTGTCCTTCATGATCTTATGAATACACAAAAGAATCTTGTTTATTCCGTTTCAGCAACGACAAGAAATAAGAGAGATGGCGAGATTGAAGGAGTAAGTTATTTTTATAAGACTCATGATGAATTTAAGCAAATGATTGATGAAGATGAATTTCTTGAATATGCCAAGGTACATAACAATTATTACGGAACTCCAAAAGAATTCGTAGAAAGAAAAATTAATGAAGGTAAAATTGTAGTTCTTGAAATAGATGTCCAAGGTGCAGTAAATGTCAAACAAAACACTGAAAATGCTGTTTTCATCTTCCTTGCTCCACCGAGCCTATCAGAACTTAAAAATAGGATAGTAGGTCGAGGTACCGAAACAGAACAAGACATCAATGTTAGAATGAAAAATGCTAGAAAAGAGCTTGAGTACATCAAGTACTACGATTACCTTGTTATAAACGACCACATTAACTCAGCTATTAACTCAGTAAACGAGATTATTAATGCTGAAAAGCATAAGGTCTTTAGAGAAGAAGATTTTGACATAAAGGAGATTTTAGATGAATAACCCATCTTTTAAGAAGCTATCAGAAATTAGCCCAAGTAGATACGACATTTGTATGATGGTATCAAAAAGAGCAAGAAGAATTGTAAGTGGTTCTGCTCCACTAACTAAAAAAGTTGAAGCAAAACCAGTCACACAAGCCCTAAACGAAGTAGTTGAAGGTAAAGTTTGTAAGAAATGATTAAAGGAAAAAATATTTTACTAGGGGTTACTGGAGGCATAGCTTGTTATAAAGATCTTGAGCTATGCTCAAGACTAATAAAAAAAGGTGCCAATATAAAGGTGATTATGACTCCTAGTGCGACAGAATTTGTAAGACCCTTAGCTTTTGAAACCATGGCAAGGTCAGAAGTTTACTCAGATATGTGGGAAGGTCACCATGATATAGTTCATCATATTGATTTACCTAAATGGGCTGATGTAATGCTTATAGCACCGGCTTCAGCTTCAACTATTGGCAAGATGGCACATGGAATCTCAGACAATTTCCTAACAGCCGCTTACTTGGCTTGTGCCAAGGATGTTATCATAGCACCATCTATGAACACCCAAATGCTACACAATCCTGCTACTCAAAAAAACATTGAAACTTTAAAGTCTTATGGCGTTAAGGTCATAGCTCCAGAATCAGGAATCCTTGCTTGTGATACAATTGGTGATGGTAGAATGGAAGAACCTGAACAAATTGTAGAATACTTGGAAGACTACTTCACAAAAAAAGATTTGCTTGGCAAAAACATAATAGTGACTGCTGGACCAACCATAGAGCCTATAGATTTTGTAAGATATATTACCAATCATTCATCAGGTAAAATGGGCTATAATATAGCAAATGAAGCAAAAAAAAGAGGAGCTAATGTTACTCTTATATCAGGGCCTGTTAAACCTTTCGAAATAGCTGGTATTAATCGAATAGAGATAAAAACAAATGATCAGTTAAAGGATGCTATAGAAAGCAATTTTAGTGATGCAGATGCACTAATAATGGCTGCAGCGCCTGTAGATTATAAGGCAAGTGAAGTTAGCGATAAGAAAATCAAAAAATCAGGATCCAATTTAAACATGGAATTTATCGAAAATACTGATATACTTAAATATTTTGGATCAGTAAAAACTAAGCAAACCATTATTGGTTTTGCTGCTGAAACGGATGATTTGATTGATAATGCAAATAAAAAACTTATATCCAAAAATGCTGATTACATTATAGCCAACGATTTGAAGAAAGATGGAGCAGGTTTTAACACCGATACCAATATTGCAAGTATTATTTCAAAAGATAATGTCATAAACCTCGATATAATGACTAAGGTAGAATTAGCAAATAAAATATTAGATTTAGTTAGGTGAGATTATTTACGCTAAAGTTATAATCGATAGTAAAAGTAGGTTTTTAAACAGACCTTTTACTTATCGTATCCCAGAAAAATTTAATAAAAAAATAGACATAGCAATGAGAGTTTTAGTTCCTTTTGGTAAAGGGAATAAAACTAGCGTTGCTTTTGTTTATGAAATTTTAAATGATGTAAAGCTAGATTTTGAGACTAAAGATATATTAGAAATTATTGACCAAAAACCTCTTATATCAAAAGAGCTAATTGATTTAGCTTTTTTTATGTCCCAAAAATATATGTCACCCATACAAGCTTCATTAAGTCAGGTGATGCCACCTACTGAAATTAAGAATATTAAGACCTTTTATCAATCTAAGGGCGAAGATATTGGAGAATTTTCAAAGTTTTTAAGAAAACCAAAAACAATGGAAGAGATAGTAGGGGAATTTGGGGATGTAAAAGATGATATTATCTCTTTACTTGATGATGAGAAGATTTTAGTTTCCTATGATATTAAAAAAACTCAAAAGATATCATATGACCAGTATGTTAAATTAGTAGACAATTCAAATATTAATATTAGTGGCAATGCGATTAAGCAAAAGGAAATAATAGAATTTTTGAAAGAAAATGGATCATCAAGTGTTAAAGAAATACTGATGAAAACAAAGTCTAGTAAATCTAGTTTAAATTCATTGGTGGAAAAAAATGTTGTCGAATATTATTATATCGAATCAAAAAAAGAACTAACAAAAGAATATAAAAAATATGACAAATTTATCTTAAATGATGAACAACAAAGAGCTTATGATAATATAGTTGATAATCCTTCATCTGACTTTTTATTGTATGGAGTTACAGGATCTGGTAAGACAGAAATTTTCCTCCAAGTTGTAGAGAAAGTAATAAAAGATGGCAAAGAAGCAATAATTTTAGTTCCTGAAATTTCACTTACTCCCCAAACCATTGAAAGATTTAAGGGTAGATTTGATGAAAAAATTGCTATTATTCACTCTAAATTAACTCCTAAGGAAAGATTTGACCAATGGAGAATGATTAATAATGGAGAGGTTAAAATAGCAATAGGAGCAAGATCGGCAATATTTGCTCCTTTCAAAAACTTAGGGGTAATAATAATCGATGAAGAACATGATCAGTCGTATATATCATCTAAAGACCCAAAATATCATACAGATGAGATAGCTAGGTTTAGGTCATCTTACAATAATTGTAATCTTATCTTAGCAACAGCAACACCGTCAATAAAAACAATGAATAAGGTGGACGAAGGCACATACAAGTTGATACACTTAAAAAACAGAGTCAACAATAGGCCTCCTTCTATCGAAATAGTAGATTTGAAAGAAGAATTAAAAAGATCAAATTACTCAATTATTAGCATAAGGCTTAGAGAAGAGATTGAGAGAAACTTAAAGAATAAAGAACAAACCATTTTGTTTTTAAATAAAATAGGACACGATTCTTTTACATTTTGTAGGTCTTGTGGTTATGTTGTAAAATGTGAAGCTTGTGATGTAGCTATGACTTATCATAAAAAGGTTGATAAACTTGTTTGCCACTATTGTGGACGAACTGCAAATCAACCAAAGGTTTGTCCTGTTTGTCATTCCAAAAAAATTAAAGAATTTGGTGCAGGAACCGAAAAACTAGAGGAAGAGGTAAGAGAGTTATTTCCACAAGCAAGAGTTCTTAGGATGGATAGTATGGTTGCCAATCAGAAGAATTCTTATGATATGATGTATTCAGCTATGAAAAATAATCAGATTGACATATTGCTCGGGACTCAGATGATTGCCAAAGGATTGGACTTTAAAAATGTCACCCTAGTTGGCATAATATCTGCAGACTTGTCTTTAAATGTTGGAGATTTTAAGGCTCAAGAAAATACCTTTCAACTATTAACTCAAGTTGCTGGCAGGGCAGGGAGAGACAAAAAAGATGGAAGAGTTATAATTCAAACATACAGACCAGATAATTTTGTCATTCAAGCTGTAAAAAACAATGATTATGAGAGTTTTTATAAAAACGAAATTATTGAAAGAGAAGCTTTTTCATATCCACCTTTCAAAAATATTATTACCGTAAAAATTATAAATGTATCAAGATCTAAGTGTGCTAATATTTCTAAAGAATTTGTTGAATGCTTAAAAAAGAAATTATTTGCTAATGAATCTATTGAAATTATAGGACCCAACCCTTGTAAGATTTCAAGAATTAACAACAAACATAGGTATAATATCATTGTAAAAGTCTTTGATGATGATCTCAAAGTAACTATAGATGCAATTAATCATTTGCGAAATAAATTTATAAATAACTATAAGGATACAAGTTTTATCCCAGCCCTAAACCCTAGCATTATTAATTAAGGAGTGTATATGTTTGATTTTTTTAGAAGAAAAAAAGATAAAGAGAAGACTGATGAGCTAAAAAAAGAAGGCGAGAATTTAGCCTTAGAAAATGAAATTGAAGAAAATGATATAGATGATGATTCTAACAAAGAGTTTAAGCTAGATAGTCATGAAGATAATGAGACATTAGTATTTGAAGCTGGATCTATATCAACTGATATGGAAACTAATAACGTTGATAATGATGATATCAAGTCTTTTGATGAAGAAAAACTAAGTGAAAATACTAGCGAAAATCATTTTTATAATAATTTTGATGAAATAGATAACCAAGAAACATCAAATGAAGAAGAAACTCATGTATTGTTAGAAGAAGAAATTGACGAAGCTAATCCAGAATTTGAGAATAATGATAGCAAAGTTAAAAAAGTAGGTTTTTTTGACCGCATTAGGAATGGATTAGTAAAAACTCGAGACCAGTTTTCATCTCAAGTTAAAAATCTATTTACTGCAAATGTAAAGATTGACGATGAATTATTTGAAGAATTAGAAGAGATACTTATTTCAGCCGATATAGGTATGGACACAACTCTTGCTATAGTTGATAGTCTTCGCTATGAAATAAAAGAAAGAAAGATTAAAGATTCAGACCAAATATATCCACTGCTTGAAGAAATAATGGTCAGACACTTGGATAGAGATAATCTAAACAATGATTTAAATATGAATGATAATGACCTAGCTATAATATTAGTGATTGGAGTAAATGGTGTCGGTAAAACTACTACTATTGGTAAGCTTGCCTATAATCTCAAAAACGAAGGCAAGGCTGTTATGCTAGCAGCTGCCGATACCTTTAGGGCAGCTGCCATTGAACAACTTGGGGAGTGGGCAGATAGGGCAGATGTAGAAATGATTGCTCACCAGGAAGGTGCAGACCCTTCTGCAGTTATATTTGACGCTATACAATCGGCAAAAAATAAAAATGTTGATGTATTAATTTGTGACACAGCTGGTAGACTTCACAACAAGAAAAACTTGATGAAAGAGCTTGAGAAAATTAATAAAACTATTGATAGCCACGCAGGAAAAGCAACTAGGGAAAATATCCTAGTATTAGATGCCACAACTGGACAAAATGCTGTAAGCCAATTAAGAGAATTCAAAAATGTTACAGATATTACAGGACTAATATTGACCAAACTAGATGGAACTGCAAAGGGTGGAATTATATTCCCATTACAATATGAACTCAACGTACCAGTAAAATATATTGGCCTTGGTGAGGGCATTGATAACCTAGAAAAATTTGATTCAAAAACTTTTGTCGATGCTTTGTTTTAGCTATTGAAATTTTAACAAGTCTATAGTAAAATATTACAGTACTACAAAAATATACACATTCCTGGATAGGTACTTCGTTGCCAGATAATGGTTAAGTATCTATAAGAAGGGGATGGAAGAAGAAAACGGAGGAAAAATATATGGCAGTAGTTTCAATGAAAAAATTACTAGAAGCTGGTGTACACTTTGGACACCAAACTAGAAGATGGAATCCTAAAATGTCTAGATTCATCTTCACAGAAAGAAATGGAATCTATATAGTAGATTTACAAAAAACTTCTACTCAACTTGATGAAGCATATGCAATGATTAGAGATATTGTTGCTGACGATGGTGAAGTTTTATTTGTAGGAACAAAAAAACAAGCACAAGATGCTATTGAGCAAGAAGCAAAAAGATCTGGTCAATATTACGTATCTAACAGATGGTTAGGTGGTATGTTAACCAACTTTAAAACAATTAGAAAAAGCATTGACAAACTAAAAAGATATGAACAAATGGAAGAAGACGGAACATTCGATCTTCTACCAAAAAAAGAAGTACTACAATACCAAAAAGAAATGGACAAACTAGAAAAGAACCTTGGCGGTATCAAAGAAATGACAAAACTACCAGATGTTCTATTTGTAGTTGACCCAGGTGAAGAAGCAATAGCTGTTCATGAAGCAAGAATACTTGGTATCCCAGTTGTAGCAATTGTTGATACAAACTGTGACCCAGATGAAGTTGATTTACCTATCCCTGGAAATGATGATGCAATTCGTGCTGTAAAACTTATCACATCAGTAATGGCAGATGCAGTTATCGAAGCAAACCAAGGAAGTGAATTTGCTCCACAAGAAGAAGATGTTGAAGACCAAGTAGATGAAGATCTAACAGAAGAAAATTCTGATGAAGATTTAGAAGTTGTTGACCAAAACGAAGAAGAAAGCGAAGAAAATTAAGGAGTATA
Organism: Anaerococcus provencensis; assembly: GCF_000312365.2. Classification (GTDB taxonomy): domain Bacteria; phylum Bacillota; class Clostridia; order Tissierellales; family Peptoniphilaceae; genus Anaerococcus; species Anaerococcus provencensis. The sequence goes on from NZ_HG003686.1 coordinate 859,384, forward strand.
AGATGGCTATAAGTGCAAGCTTAGTAAAAGAATTAAGAGAAATGACTGGTGCAGGAATGATGGACTGCAAAAAAGCTCTACAAGAGACTGATGGTGATATCGACGCAGCAGTTAAACTATTAAAGGAAAAAGGACAAGCTACACTTGATAAAAAAGCTGGACGTATTGCAGCTGAAGGTGTTATCGGTTCATATATTCACAATAATAAAATAGGTGTTATTGTAGAAATCAACACAGAAACTGATTTCTCAGCTAATACAGATACAGTTAAAGACTTTGCTCGTGATATTGCAATGCACGTTGCAGCATCAAATCCACTATACATTTCAGAGGCAGATGCAGATGAGAAAGATATAGCTGAACAAAGAGAAATCCTAACAAACCAAGCAATCAATGAAGCAAATGAAAATATGCCAGAAGATAAAAAGAAAATGATTGCTGAGAAGAAGGTTGAAGGAAGACTTAAAAAATACTTCTCAGAAGTTTGCCTATTAGACCAAGCTTATATCAAAAATCCTGACCAAACAGTTGAACAATATCTAAGAGATACAGCTAGCAAGGTTGGTGAAAACATCAAAATTAGAAGATTCGCTAGATTTGAAGTAGGCGAAGGTCTTGAAAAGAAAGAAGAAGATTTTGCAGCTGAAGTAGCTTCACAAATGAACGCATAATAATTTTAAAATTATTAAAGTGTCACCTATATTTTTAGGTGGCACTTTTTAAATAAAAGCTTATTTAAATATGGAGTATATATGTTTAAAAATTTCAAATGGTTCCTGAAATACTCTAAAAGAAATTATATTATAGGATCAATTTCTCTTATTATTACTGATATAATTTCTCTATTTTTACCTTATTTAACAGGTAAGTTAATAGATATGGTTTATCTAGGAACACTTACAATGGACACCTTCATAAAAATGATAGTAATAGCATTAATAATGGTTATTTTAAAATATGTAACAGCTATTGCATGGTCTTATAATATTTTTAAATCATCGTCGTTGATGGAATATGTTACTAGAGATAAACTTATGAGTAAGTTTTTGAAACAATCTCAAAGATTTTTTGAACAAAATTCTACTGGATCATTAATGAGTAAATCTACCCAAGATGTAGGCCAGGTGGCAATGTTTGCTGGTTTTGGAATATTGGCCTTTTTTGACGCTTTAGTTTTTCCTATATTTATTTTACTCATGATGGTAACTACTATTGACTTTAGATTGACAATTTTATCAATACTACCTATGCTTGTTTTTTTGATTGCTTATTCAAAACTTGTAGGTAAGTGGTATATAAGATCAAAAGCTGTTAACGAAAGCTTTGATGACTTAACTAATAGAGTTTTAGAAGATGTTGAAGGCATAAGAATTGTTAGAGTTTTTAATATTGGCGATGCTAGATACAATAATTTTAAGGAGTCTGCAAGGGAACTAGCTGATAAAAGTATTGACTTAGCTAGGCTTCAATCATGGATGGAGCCATCAGAAAGACTTACTGTTACCTTAGCTTATATAATTTCGATTGGTTATGGATCAGTATTGATTTCTAAAGGAGATTTAAGTGTGGGTCAAGTAGTATCTTTCACTTATTATCTAAACATGCTTATCTGGCCAATGTTTGCCTTTGGTGAATTTATGAATTTAAACCAGCAGGCAAATGCAGCAATGGATAGGATAATGGAAGTATTAAATTATAAGGAAGAAATACCTAATTCTGAAAGTTTAGAAAATGTAGATAACAATCCTTCAATTAGTTTTATAGACCATAATTTTACTTACCCATCAAATAATGAGAAAGTCTTAAAAGATATAAATTTAATGATTGACCAAGGAAGTTCTTTAGGTATTATAGGTAAAACTGGATCTGGGAAAACCACTCTGATTAGGCAACTACTTGATATATATAAGGTTGATAAAGAATCTATTATTATTTCAGATGAAAGTTTTAGTGAGATTTCATCAAAATCTTTCAAAGATAAAATAGGATATGTTCCACAAGAACATATGATATTTTCTGACACTTTGAAAAATAATATCAGATTTTCCAAGCTCGATGCTAGTGATGAAGAAATAGATGAAGCTATTGCTATTGCTGACTTTACAAAAGATATAAAAGAGTTTTCTGATGGTCTAGATACACTAACTGGCGAGAAAGGTGTATCCCTATCTGGCGGTCAAAAACAAAGACTTGCTATAGCAAGAGCTGTTTTGAAAGATCCAGATATATTGATACTTGATGATGCTATGAGCGCAGTAGACGCAAATACAGAACAGAATATCATAAAAAACCTATCAACTAGTAGGAAAGATAAAACGACAATAATTATTGCCCACAGGATAAGCCAGGTTCAACATTGTGATAATATAATTATTCTAGAAGATGGTAAAATAGTTGATTCTGGAAATCACGATGAATTGATGAGTAGAGAGACTTGGTATAAAGACCAATATATTAAACAGATAAGTGGAGGTAATAATGACTAATACAGATAAACAAGTAAGAAATTTGCTTAAAAATTATGCCTTAAATGAAAAAACGTCCTTTATCAAAGGTTTCGTGCTTTCGCTTTTAAATACAATATTGCAACTACTATCACCACTAATTATAGGTTACATTATAAATAATCTTTTGAAAAAAGGTATAACAAGTGCTGATTTTGCAAATATAATCAAATATTTGATACTGTATTTTTTAGTTAATATGATTGCTAGCCTATTTTTAAATAGAGCTTTTATTACTTTTCAAATTGCATCAAATGATATAGCTTATCAAATGCAAAATGATGTATATAATAAGGTCAATTCTTTTCCAATAGCCTATTTTGATAACCTACCAGCAGGAAAAATATCATCTAGAATTACTAATGATACTAATAAAGTAAAAATGCTTTTTAAGCTAATAATAACAGATATTACAACATCTATGATTCTTGCTGTGGGGCTTGGGATTACAATATTTATTACAAACCCAATTGCTGGTTTAATGTTAATACCTTTAGCTCCTATCATATATATAATCTATAAGTCCTACACTTCTTACACGCGAAAATATACTGGAGAGATTAGGAAAAATACATCTGAAATTAATGCTCAGATTAATGAGTATATACAAAATATGGAAGTTATCCAAGTATTTAATAAGGAGGATTATATAAAAGATAAATTCGATGAGACTAATAATCATATATTCTCATTATCTAGTGAACTTGCCAAAATAAGGTCCTATTCAGGTTATAGAGCAATGGATATAGTTTCTTACTTGGCATCATTAATAATTTTGGTTTATTTTGGTTTAGGTCAAATCACTGATTATTACTCAGTAAGCATTGGTGGTTTATATGTGATTTTTGAATACACATCTAGATTGTTTAATGAAATAAGATTTATAATAATGAGAGTTGGAGAAGTGAATGAATCAATGGCTAGTGCCAGCCATATTTTTGAAATATTAAAGTTGGAAAGCCAGGAAGAATTATTTGATACAATTGACGATATCAACCAAAAAATAACATTTGATGATGTGAGATTCTCTTACACAGAAGGCGAAGAAGTTATAAAAGGAATCTCATTTGATGTCAATGCAGGTGAATCAGTAGCTTTTGTTGGTCAAACTGGTTCTGGTAAATCGACATTAATTAACCTATTATTAAATTTCTACTCTCCCCAATCTGGTAAAATCACAATAGGGGATAAGGATATATCAAAGGTCAATAGAGATGATCTAAGACGTGATATGGCTGTAGTACTTCAAGATGCCTTCCTATTTAAAGGGGATATTAGCGAAAATATATCTTTAGGATATGAATATAGCGACAAAGAAATTAAAGGTGCCCTTAGGGCAGTAGGGGGAGATAGGTTAATAAATAAAGGAATCCACACTCAAGTTATGGAAGGTGGATCAAACTTATCCCAAGGAGAGAAACAACTTATAAGTTTTGCAAGAGCCTATATAAGAAATCCTAAAATATTAATTCTTGATGAAGCTACTAGTAATATAGATACTGAGACAGAAGCTATAATTCAGCAAGGTATTGAAAAGTTAAAAGAAAATAGAACAACTTTTATAATAGCTCATAGACTTTCTACTATTAAGGATGTAGATAATATAATTGTATTATCTCATGGAAGAATCGTAGAAATGGGAGATCACAACAAACTTATGACATCTTCTGGCTATTATAAAGAAATGTATAACAAGCAAATGAAAGAAAATTATAGTCTCTAATTTTATTAGAGGCTATTTATTTTGCTAATAAAAATCATTTTATGGTATAATTATAAAGGAATGTAAATTCCAAGTAAAATTTTATAGGAGGTGATAATAAATGGATAATCCAGTTGTTATAATCATTACTGTCGCCTTCGTATTGTTAGCTTTTATTTTAGGCTTCATATATCATAAAGTAACTAGTGAAAAAAAGATAGGCGCTGCAGATGCCTTAAGTCGCCAAATCATCGAAGATGCTAATAAACAAGCAGAAACTTTAAGACGTGAAACTCTTAAAGAAGCAAAAGATGAAATATCTAAAATCAAATTAGAAAATGATAGGAAGTTAAACAAACGTTCTAATGAATTAGATAAAAAAGAATCACGTTTGTTTAAAAAAGAGGAAAGTCTTGACAATAGAGCTTTATTGATTGACAAAAAGGCTGATCAGATCTCTAGCGATCAGAAGAGGTTAAAACAAAAAGAAGACAGCATTGATAAACTGATTGAACAACAACAGTTAGAATTGCAAAATATCGCAGGTCTCACAAACAACGAAGCTAAAGAAATTATACTAGAAAATGTCAAAAACGAAACAATTCACGAAACAGCAAAACTAATCAAAGAAAGTGAAGAACGAATAAAATCTGAAAGCAAAAAAATTGCAACAGAAATACTTGCGACTACTATACAAAGATATGCTGCAGAACAAGTAGCTGAAAATACTGTATCAGTAGTGTCTCTTCCCAATGATGAGATGAAAGGTAGAATTATCGGACGTGAAGGTAGAAATATTAGGGCCTTCGAACAATTATCAGGAGTTGACTTAATAATAGATGATACACCTGAAGCGGTAGTTATATCATCCTTTGAACCAGTTAGACGTGAAATTGCAAAAGTAGCACTAGAAAGATTGATTCAAGATGGCCGTATAAACCCGTCAAGAATTGAAGAAACACTTCAAAAAGCTGAAGAAGAAGTTGAACAAAGAATCATAGAAGATGGTGAAGAAGCTGCTGAAGCTGCAGGAGTTCATAACCTACATCCACAACTTATTAGAATGGTTGGTAAGATGAAGTTTAGAACCAGCTATGGTCAAAATGTTATGAAGCACTCAGTTGAAGTAGCTAATCTTGCAGGAATGCTTGCTGAAGAAATTGGTGCAGACGCGCAAACAGCAAGACGTGGCGGACTTCTACATGACATAGGTAAATCTATAGATCAAGAAGTAGCAGGAACTCATATAGAACTAGGTGTAGATGCAGCAACCAGATATGGTGAAAACAAGTATGTTATAAATGCTATCCAATCACACCATGGTGAAGTTGAGCCAAATTGTGTAGAATCTATATTAGTTCAAACGGCGGATACGATATCTGCTGCCAGACCTGGTGCTAGACGAGAATGCTTAGAAAATTATATTAGAAGATTAGAATCTCTTGAAGAGATAGCTAATTCATATCAAGGAATTGAAAAATCATTTGCTTTACAAGCTGGTAGAGAACTTAGAATAATGGTTAAACCAGAAAAAATAACAGATGATGAAATGATTGTAGTTGCTAGAGAGATTGCAAAAAGAATTGAAGATGAATTAGAATATCCAGGAGAAATAAAAGTAAATGTTCTTAGAGAATCAAATGCGATAGAATATGCAAGATAATTATTAAAAGTAATTATGACAAACTGCCATTATTTGGTGGCAGTTTTTAATTGCTATAAAAGTGAAAAAAAGAGAGAGGCTTGTAAATATAAATTATTGCACAAAATAATAATTTTGTGCAATAATTGTAAATATATAAAATATCAGTACAATAATATTATGAAAACTATAATTTATGCTATTTGGAGCAATTTATGAATCAACCAATACTACTTATAGACTATTTAAATTTCTTAAAATCAATTCGAGGTCTATCTCCCAATACAATTAAAGAATACGGATATGATTTAGAAGTGTTTTTCAAATATCAAATTCTAAGAAAAGTTTATTATGGAGATCAAAGCTCATTTGAAAAAGAATTTAAAGATAAAGATATGAAAAAAATAATTGATGCCAAATTCTTATCTAGTCTTACTATAGCTGATTTTTATGCTTATCTATCATATCTAGATAATGAAAAAAACGACAACCCTACTACTAGATCTAGGAAGATTTCAGCTATAAAGTCTTTTTATAAGTATCTATACCAAGAGATTGAAGTTATTGATGAGAATATAACTGAAAAGCTTAGAAATCCCAAAATCAGCCAAAGACAACCCGTCTACCTCACTTTAGATGAGACAGAAAGATTATTATCTGTAGTTAACACTGAGAAAAATGACTTTTTAAGGGCGCGTGATTTAGCCATTATATTCACTTTTCTTACAACTGGAATGCGATTATCTGAGTTAGTATCAATAAATGTGTCAGATATAGAAAATGATCATTTCAAAATAATTGGAAAAGGAAATAAAGAAAGGACAATCTATTTAACTGAAAACGCTCTAAAATTAATTCACCATTATTTAAAAATTAGAAATGAATATTTGGATGGTATGTATATAGAAGCTCTCTTCATATCTACAAGAAAAAAAAGAATTTCTAATAGAGCTGTCCAATCTACCATAGAAAAATACCTTAATAAGGCTGGATTTGATACCTCCTTGTACTCTACCCACAAATTAAGGCACACAGCTGCAACTTTGATGTATAAGTATGGCAATGTAGATATAAGGGCTCTAAAAGATATACTAGGACATACAAATATTTCAACAACTCAAATTTACACCCACTTAGATGATGAAGACCTTAAGGATGCTGTAAATAAGAATCCGCTTTCAAAATTAGACCTTTAGATAAAAAATCAAGGGTACCTATATGTATCCTTGATTTTTAAAACGGCTTAAAACGAGTTTTAGAGCGAGCTTTCCATGGTAATAATTTAATCCACCTTGTAGATATGCAATATATGGACTTCTTAGTGGACCATCTGCAGAAAGTTCTGATGTTGATCCTTCTACAAAACCACCAGCAGCCATAATCACAGGATCTTCATATCCTGGCATTGGAAATGGTTCTGGAATTAAATTTGAATCAACTGTAGAAGCTTCTTGTATAGCCTTACAAAATGTGATGACCTTATCTGGATCTCCAAATTTTATCGCTTGAACTACATCGCTTTGAGGATCTCCGATTTTAGGGATAACTTCATAACCTAGTTCGTTAAATACTTTTCCGAATAACATTCCTACTTTTATGGCTTCTTTAACAATTTGTGGCGCAAAATATAAGCCCTGTAAGACATATCTAGTTGTACCAAAACTTAAGCCTTCGTCCTTGCCAATTCCTGGTGCTGTTAAGGTATTTGAGCAGTACTCTATCAAATCTTTTTTACCCACAATATAACCGCCAGTTATAGCTATGCCGCCACCAAGATTTTTAATCAAGGATCCAGCTAATATATCTGCACCAACCTCTATTGGCTCTTTATCTTCAGTAAACTCGCCATAACAATTATCCACAAAAATAATAGTTTCAGGATTTGCTTTTCTAATTTCTATTATAGCTTTTTCAATTTCTTCTATTGTAAAGGCGCGTCTTTGAGTATATCCAGTAGATCTTTGAATTAGTGCTAATTTAGTATTTTTATCGACAATTTTGTGAATATTTTGATAATCAATTTGATTATTTTCATCTAGGCTCAGTTTTTCATAAGAAATTCCTTTTGAGATTAAATTACCTTTCTTATTACCTACAATCCCTATAACTTGTTGCATAGTATCGTAAGGATCATCAGTTATTGCTACCATTTTATCCCCGTAGTTTAATAAAGCAAATAGAACCAAAGATAAGGCGTGGGTCCCTGCAACAATGCTTGGTCTTACTAAAGCGTCTTCAGCTTTAAAAATATCAGCATATATCTCTTCTAACTTTTCCCTACCAGTATCAGCGTAACCGTATCCAGTTGCACTTATAAAATCTTGAGTATTAAGATTATTTTTATTGAATGCTTTCAATACCTTAAGTTGGTTAAATTCGGCTATTTCTTCTAGTTTATTAAAATCTTCACTTAAGCTTATTTGGGCTTTGGCAATCATATCATCAAATGAGTCATCTATATTATAATGACTATATATTTCGTTAAAATTCATAAGTATCCTTAATTGTACTAATAATTATATCGCTAGCATCATTTTTACTTAGATTATCCATAATAATTTCATGAGCAAAATTATAATTTAGGTATCTTTTCATCCATGTTACTTGTCTTTTTGCGTAGTGTCTTGTATTTTTTTGTATCAAATCTATAAGTTCATCAATATCTATTTCTTCTTTTATAAAAGGAAAGATTTCCTTATAACCAATTGCTGCCATGGATTGGGAGTTTTCATCTAGCTTATAGGTTTTAACTACGTTTACAAATTCTTCTATTAAACCTTCTGAAATCATTTCTATAACTCTATTATTAATATTTTCATAAAGCTCAGATCTGTCTTTAAAATTTAAGAAGAATAAAATTGGATCAACTTTTTCATTTAATACTTTTTCACCGCTTCTTACATCAGAAGGCTTTTTGCCTGTTAGTTCATAGATTTCAAGGGACCTAATTATCCTATTTCTTTCGTTTTCGTGGTATTTATCTGCTGTTATGGGATCAATATTCTTAAGTTTATCATATAAATATGAGTTCCCTTTATTATCAGCGATTGATTCTAGTTCATTTCTTAGATCAGAATCTCTAGGAGTTGCCCCATAATTCATATCAAATAAAATAGAATCTATATAAAATCCAGTACCTCCGGTAAGTATTGGAATATGTCCATCGTCATTAATTTGATGAATCAACAATCTTGCCTTTGATGAGAAATCTTCCACAGTGAAGTTTTCATTTGGATCAATCACATCAATTAAATGATGATTTATGCCGTAAGTTTGATCTATTTTATTTGTTCCTATGTTCATATCTTTATAAATTTGCTGGCTATCGGCAGATATTATTTGCCCACTAAAAGCCTTGGCAACATTTATTGCTATATCACTTTTACCACTAGCAGTAGGTCCTGTTATTATAATTAGTTTATCTTTCAAAATATCTCTCCAAATCTTTGTCAGTCAATTCTATAATAATTGCTTTCCCATCATAAGTTTTGTATGGATTGTCAAGATTTAATAGGTCATCAAGATATTTTCTAGCTTCGATTTCCCCAAGCTTGTTACCTTTTCTAAATGATTTAGACTTGATATATTTCCTTATATTTTTATAGAATATATCTCCCCTATCTTGTAAATCCAGATCTAACAAATCATAAAAGAAATTACCATAAGTATCATTATCAAACAATTGAGGAATAGATCTAATTAGCACTTTATCTTCGGCAATTAAGTCAATATCAAAACCCAAGCTCAATAGATCATCTCTTTTGTCAATAAATTTCAATTTATCATTAGCTTTTAGATTAATTACAATCGGCTCTAATAATAATTGTTGACTAACAGCACCATCTTCTAACTCTTTTATAAAATTATTGTAAAGTATTGCTTCATCAGCCCTCCTATTATCTACAAGAATAATATTGCCATTAGAGCAAGCAAATAAGGAATATCTTGAAAACATGCTTGTAAGATATGAATATGATTTTTCCTCAGTAAAGGAGATGGCGTCAAAATCCTTAGATGGCAGTTTGTAATTATCGTGACTCTCAAGTTTTTTCTCATCAACTTCGTATAGTTTTTTATCTTTATTTTCAAAAAAATTATTTTCTTCATAGGAAGACTTATTTTCCTTTACAACAGAAGAATTTTGATATTTTTCTAAGACACTAGCATAATCACTAAAATCTAATAAAGAATTATCCTTATTTTCATCAATAGTAATCTTATTTGGATACATATTTTCTGATAGAGATTTATAAGTACATTCCCTAAGCAAGGATAATAAGTCATCTTCATAAATAAACTTTATGGTCCTTTTGTTAGGATGAACATTTATATCTAGATTCTTTGGATTGGTGCTAATAAATAAAAATAAAGCCGGAAATCTCCCGTTAGGAATATAAGTTCTATATTCATTCTCAATTGTATTAATGATTAAAGGACTATCAACAAGTCTATTATTAACATATAGATATTGGAGTGACCTAGATGCTCTGTAATAGTTTGAGCTTGAGATAAATCCTTTTATGCTATAGATTTCATTGCTTGCATCTATTTCTATCAGTTCATCCTTTAGATTATCATCTAGTAAATTATAAATTCTAAGTTCAAGTGATTCGTTAGCTGATGTTTTAAATTCTAATCTATCATCTTTTATATACTTAAATCCTATGCTATTATAACCTAAGGCCAAAGAATACATCAATTTAGTAATGGCGTTTGACTCGGCTAGATCAGATTTCAAAAATTTATATCTAGCAGGTAGATTAGCAAATATATTTAATACTTCTATACTTGTACCAGTATTTGTCGCAATTGAAGATTCATTAATCTTGTTATTTGTAAACTCTATTTTGCTACCAATATTAGCATCAGAAGTTTTTGTAATGGCTCTCACATTTGCGACACTGACTATAGTGGATAAGGCTTCACCCCTAAAACCTAGAGAGTAAATATAATATAAATCTTCAAAATGTACAATTTTTGAAGTGGTATGTTTTTCAAAGGCAAGTTTTAGGTCATCTTTAGCTATGCCACTTCCGTCATCAGTAACACGTATATAGGTTTTTCCGCCATTTTTTATTTCAACTGTAATATTTTTTGCCTTAGCATCTATTGAATTCTCTACTAGTTCTTTTACAACAGAAAAAGGTGATTCAATCACCTCTCCTGCTGCTATTTGTTCTATTGTATATTGGTCTAATTTTCTAATAGGCATTACGCTAATCCATTTATCCTTTCTACTAAGGAATTAAGCTTATTAATTGCTTCTAGAGGTGTTAGGTCGTTTACATTAATATCTTTAGTAATAGAAATAATTTCATCCATATTTTTAGTATTTATATCATCTATGGTATCTACAATATTCTTAGTTTTATTTACTTCAAAATAATCATCATCAGAAATTTTATCCATAAAGACTTTGGCATCTTCGATTATTTCTTCAGGAAGACCACTTAGTTTTGCTACTTCAATACCATAAGACCTGTCGGATTTTCCTGGTGAAATTTTTCTTAGGAATATCAGATTGTCATTTTCATTTAATATTTCTATCTTTAGATTTTTAACGTTATCAAGCTCATTTTCAAGGATTGTAAGCTCATGAAAGTGTGTAGCAAATACAGTCTTAAACTTCTTGACTTTTGATATATATTTTACTAGAGCCATAGCAATACTTAATCCATCATCTGATGATGTTCCTCTGCCAACTTCATCTAAGATAACAAAAGACTTAGGAGTTGCATTTTTCAAAATATTGGAAACTTCATTCATTTCTAACATAAAGGTAGATTCGCCTTTGGATATATTATCGCTTGCTCCAATCCTAGAAAATACCTTATCACAAATGCCTATATCTGCATAGCTCGCAGGTACAAAGGATCCCATTTGAGCAAGTATTATTATAATGGCCATCTGCCTCATATAAGTAGACTTGCCTGCCATGTTAGGGCCAGTGATTATTTGAATCAGATTATCATCTTCACCTATATCTGTATCATTAGCAATAAATTCATTTTCTTTAAGTTTGCTTTCTATTACAGGGTGTCTACCATCCTTAATTATGATTTTGTTGGCATTATTAAGTACTGGCCTTATATAATTATTGAAATTAGCAACTCTAGCTAGGGTGTTAAGACAATCGATATTAGCTATCATTTTTGCCAAAGCTTGTAGCATTAAAGTTTTTTCTAATAAGATATCCCTTATTTCGTTAAATAATTGGTATTCAATGTCATTAACTTGGTCCTTGCCATTTAAAATTAAGCTGCTTAGTTCTTCAAGTTTTTCAGTTGTATAGCGTTCCTGATTCTTTAAAGTTTGTTTTCTTATATAAGTTTCTGGAACTTTGTCTAAATTACTTTTTGTAATTTCTATAGAGTAACCGTTATTTTTGTTAAAAATTATTTTATAATTTTTAATGCCAGTTTTTCCTCGCTCTTCACTTTCATATTTTGTAAGTTTTGTTAGTGCTTCTTCTGAGGATATTTTTAAATCATCAAGTTCATTAGAATATCCTTCTTTTATTATTCCACCTTCTGTTATAGAAATAGGAGGATCATTCACTATAGATTTTTCCAATAATTTATATATGTCTAATACATCAGGTAGGTTAATACCAAGATTTCTAATCATTTCATCATCTGAATCTTCTAGATAAGATTTTAATCTAGGAATATCCTCGATAGAGTTTTTAAGTGATATAAAATCTCTAGCATTGGCTCTCTTGTAAGATATTTTCCCAATTAATCGTTCTAAATCCATAACATTTTTTAGAAAGTTAGAAATATTTTGCGACTCTATTGGATTATTGGTAAAATATTCAACTATATCAAGTCTTCTGTCTATCTTTTCCTTATCAATTAGAGGCCTTTCTAACCATTGATTTATGAGCCTAGAGCCCATAACTGTATCACACTTATCAATAATATTTAGTACAGTATCTTCTTTGCCATTATTATTAAGATTTCTGTGTAATTCTAGGTTTTTCCTTGTATTTGCCTCTAGTTCTAGAAAATCATTTATTTCTAAAATTTCTATATTATTGATATGGATGAGTTTATCGTCATAAAATTTATAAATATAGTCAAGTAAGTTTGCTGTAGAAACAAGGCTAAGACGCATATTCTCAATTTTATTAAAGTTATCTATAGATAAATATTCGATAATCTTTTCGCTAATCTTGCTGTAATTATTATCATCGTCTATATAGTTTAAAAATACATCTGAATCTTGTTTTAAATATATTAAAACATCTTTTAAATTAAAATTACTATTTATTATTATTTCTGAAGGATTGATTTTTTCTATTTGATCAATTGTTCTTTTTGCTATTAAATCTTTTGAACCTTTTATTTCAAAACTCGTTAGTTGACCTGTAGATATGTCACAATATGTAAGTCCTAAGCCGAAATCATTTTGGAAAATTGATAGTAAATAATTATTTTCTCTATTATCAAGAGCATCTATATCTGTAATTGTTCCTGGAGTTACAACTCTAGTTATAGCTCTTTTAACGAGTCCCTTGGCCTCTTTAGGATCTTCTACCTGATCACATAAAGCAACTTTGTAGCCTTTTTTTACAAGTTTACCCACATAGTTATCAATTACATGGTGGGGAACTCCACACATAGGAGCTTTATTTTCATGTCCACATTCTTTGCCTGTTAGGGTAAGCCCCAATGTTTTGCTAATAATAATGGCATCGTCAAAAAAAGACTCAAAAAAATCTCCTACCCTATATAAGAGCAATGCATCTTTAAAAGAATTTTTTACATCTACGTAATGTTTCAACATTGGTGTTAGTTTTTCATATTTAAAATTATCCCTCATAGCTATCCCCTATCTTTACTCATATTATACCATAATAAAAAGACTCACTATAAAGCTATGTCTTATTACTTTATATCTAGAGTCTTAACATTTGTTATCCATTTTGCTGATGAATTTGTTGCTGTATCTATTATTATCATTTTACCATAGCCTGGATTTATATCATAAATTGGTTTGCCATCAATCCTATATACCAGATATATTCTTCCTGGCTCTAATACATCAGACATAGCTACCCTTGTTGAGTTTCCTTCATCATCTTCTATTACCATAACACCACTATCTTTTAGATTGTAGTCAAGTTTTCCAATAATTTGTTCTATAGAGATACCTTCCACTGGAGTAGTCTCGAGTCCATTATTAATGCTTATATCAAGCTTTTGGCTCCCCATTGATCTTAATTCTTTTAAGGTTAAAGAATCAAGCTGGTCTCCATTGCCTTTAACTATCAATATCTCATTATCATATTTTGCTATTTCGTTTTCACTACTTACTTTTTTAAAGACAATAAACGCTATGCTAAGAATAAAAATTATGGCTAATATTAGAAATATACGATACTTATTCTTTTTAAAAACTTTTGAAAAATTATTATTCATTAATTGCCAGTGGAACCAAAACCACTTTCACCTCTATCCGTTTCATCTAAACTTTCTACTTGAACTAATTCACATCTCTCATAAGGTTGAATTACTAATTGAGCTATCCTATCTCCATTTTTAATAACTTGGGTATCTTTACCATAATTATACATAAAGATCATAATTTCCCCTCTATAGTCTGAATCTATAACTCCAACAGTATTTGCTAGCATTAGCTGCCTTTTAACACCAGTTGAAGATCTGGGATACACTGCTCCAAAAAAGCCTTGAGGAATCTGTACTCTAAGATCTGTATTAATTTTTTTCATATCTCCTGGCTCAATTATTATATCTTCATCATTTGAACAATATAAGTCTATGCCACAAGAACCCGATGTTTGATAAGATGGGATTTGTCCATCTGTCATAATTTTTAATATTTTATTCATTTTTATCACCTTCACTACACAATAATATACCAATTTTTACCTATAATTACAAAGGAATATAAAAATATTTTAAATGATACTATTTGTAATATATTAATAGGTAAAATCTTAATTAAATTTGTATAAATTGTTAAAGATATTGCAATAAAAATCTAAGTGTATTATAATTATATTTAAGATAATAATGTACATAAAAAAAGGGAGTAAATTATGACAGATAAGAAAAAAGATAAAGTAATTGATCCAAAAACAGGCGAAGTTTGCTGTTCTAGCCAATACGAAGGTAACGATGAGCTTGACAAAAAAACTCGTGCATCAGAAACAACAAAAGGCGGAGATGATATAGATAAAAAATATTCTCCAGATCAAGAAGAACTTAAAACAGAAGTTGATGAAGCAGATCAAATCTCAAACGTTGGTGTAGAAAGCAGAAGAACTCGTGAAGATGATTTGTCAGAAAATCCTTCTAAAGATAAATAGTTTATAATACTTACATAGCCTCCATTTCACTTATGATTTGGAGGTTTTTTATAACAAAAAACCAAGCATTGCGATTTTTACAAGGCTTGGTAGATATTTAACTTATATTGGTTTATTAATTATCACTTTCTTCTGATGGATTTTCTGAAAGTTCATCAACTCTTGTTCTTCTTCCTTCAGCACTTGGACCAGATACTTGTCCTGCTTCATCGATTGTAGTGTTTCTATACTCTGTATCAGTAGTATATTTGACATCAGGATCTTCGAAATTTAGGCTTTGATCACTTGATTTAACTTTATTTTCTAAAGATACATCGCCTTCAAATTGACTAGTTTCTTCTTCTTTTCCAGTTTCAGGATTGATAATTTTTTCATTTTCTTTTTTATCTGTCATTTTTAACTCCTTTTCTATTCCACTATATTTTATACCCAAATAAAGGTAATTTAAAATTTATTATTTTTTTTCTAAAATATCAGTCATTGTCTTCGCTAATGGCTCTTCTTAGTAGATCTCCCTTTTCTAGTGGATAATCAATTGTCATATAGATCTTTTCCTTAGCTTTGTTAGCAACTTCTAAATCCTCACCCTTGGAATTTCTCATATTATCAATTTTAAATTCGTAAAAATCTTTTTTATTTCCAAATATTTCTATATCTTCTCCTAGGAAAAACCTATTTCTTTGTTCAATAATAGCTTCTTTTGTATCTGGAATGTAATCTAATACCTTGCCTATAAAGTCATATTTTCTAATATATGATGAAGTCTCATAGATTTGACCATCTCCATCAGGTTTGTTATAAAAGAATCCCTTTGTGTAGTGTCTGTGACTTGCTTTTTCAACTTCATTGAAATACTTTTGGATAGTTTCTTTATTATAATTACCTTCATAATAAGCATCTATAGCCTGTCTATAGCTTCTTATAACAGTAGCAACATAAAACTCTGTCTTCATTCTTCCTTCGATTTTAAAGCTATCAATACCAGCTTCTATAAGCTTATCAAGTTCATCTATCAAACATAGGTCTTTAGAGTTCATTATATAGGTCCCTGATCCATCTTCTTCTATTGGATAATACTCTCCCGGCCTATTTTCTTCTTGAATACTGTATTTCCACCTACAAGCTTGGGCACAATCTCCTCTGTTGGCATCACGTCCTGTCATATAGTTAGATAGTAGACATCTACCAGAGTAGGATATACACATAGCTCCATGAACAAATACTTCTATTTCCAAATCTTTTGGAGTATTGTTCCTAATCTCGATGATTTCTTCCAATGACAGTTCACGAGCGAGTATAACTCTTTTTGCTCCCATCTTATACCAAAAATTCACAGTTGCTGTGTTTGTAACAGAAGCTTGTGTAGAGATATGAAGGTCTATATTGGTTAGTTCCTTAGCAAGTGAAAAGATACCAGGATCAGAAATTATAAGTGCATCAACACCTATCTCATCAAGAAATTTTAAGTAATCTTCAATACCGTTCATATCTTCATCGTGAGGTACTATATTCATTGTTATATGAACTCTAACTCCGTTGTCATGGGCAAATTTTACAGCTGCAATCATAGCTTCTCTATCAAAATTTTTGGCATTGGCCCTAAGACCAAAGCTATCTCCAGCCATAAATACTGCATCTGCTCCAAATTTTACAGCTGCTTCTAACCTTTCCATATCACCTGCGGGGGCAAGTAATTCTACTTTTTCCTTATTCATTTATTCTCCTTAACACTTAAAGTTAAACCATCACATAATGGTATGATAGAAGTTTTAAAGTCTTTCCTATCGCTTACATAGGATAGATAATTTCTTAATCTTTTTACAATAGTGATCATTCTCTTATTTACCAAATCATCATTTAAGACCATGCCTTTGAACAGAACATTATCAGCTATTATTATTCCACCGTCATTTAATAAATTAGCACAAATTTTAAAATAGTCTTCATAGTGAGCCTTATTGGCATCAATAAAAACAAAATCAAAGCCTTGACTTATATTATTCAAGGCTTTCATTGCATCATCATTTATTAAATTTATAGGAGCATTGTATTTATCAAAATTATTTTGGGCTATTTTTGATGTAGGCTCATCAAGCTCTATGGTAGTAATATCAGCTTTAGTATATTTATAAAAAACTAAGGATGAATATCCTATAGCCGTTCCTAATTCTAGGATGGTTTTTGGCCTTTGTATAGCCAATATACTTTTGATAAATTCTTTGCTCTCTACATTCATTATAGGGACATCATTCTTTAAAGCATATGATCTTAGGTCTAAAAAGTCCCTATCTTCAATAATGTTTTCTAAATAATCACTAGTATGTTGGTAATTAATATATCTCATTATTTTCTACTTCTGATATTATTGGTAATATCATAGGATCACGGCCTAGTTCGTTGTATAAATAAGATTTTAAGTCTTCTCTAATCTGATATTTTATTTGACTTAATGCTCTTATTTCTTCTTTTTGACATTTTTCAACTGACCTTAAAACAACTTCCTTTGCATTTTCTATAATATCTTGGTTTTCTTTGACGTATACAAAACCACGAGATACTATCTCTGGACCTGCTAGTAAGGCTTGGGTATTTCTGTCAAATGTTATAGATACAACCATAAGACCATCTTCTGATAGGTGTTTTCTATCTTTTAGAACAATATTTCCTACATCACCAATACCAGAGCCATCTACTAAAACTTTTCCAGCAGTTACTTTTCCAGCAACTTTTGCTGTTTTCTTAGTAAACTCAAGTACATCTCCATTTTCTAGAACAAATATTTTATCCTTATCCATGCCCATATCTTCAGCTATTTTTTGGTGAGTTTGTAATTGACGTGCCTCACCATGGGCAGGTAATAAATATTTTGGTGTGGTTAGTTGATACATTAATTTTATTTCTTCTTGGCAAGCGTGTCCAGATGCATGGACTTTTGCAAGAGAAGCATATATTATATTTACACCAATCTTTGTAAGTTTGTTAATGGTATTATTGATAGCTATCTCGTTACCTGGAATTGCTGATGAAGAAAGTATTACTGTATCTGTTTCATTTAGGTGAATTTGTTTGTGTTCTCCATTAGCCATTCTTGTAAGTGCTGATAGCGGCTCACCTTGAGTACCTGTTGAAAGAACAACTATCTCATCATCAGCATAAGATTTGATATTTTTCATGTCAATTAGTGTATTGCTCTTAACTTTTAAATATCCCAAATCGCTAGCAATCTTAACGTTATTTAACATTGAACGGCCAGAAAGTGCCACTTTTCTGTTATATTTTTCGGCCGCATATATTACTTGTTGAACTCTATGAAGGTTACTTGCAAAGGTAGCAACAATTATCCTGCCACTTACTTGACCGAAAATCCTTATAAAAGTATCTCCAACTTCTTTTTCACTAAGTGAGTGGCCAGGTCTTTCAACGTTTGTACTATCTGCATAAACTGCTAGTAAGCCTTTTTTACCTAGTTCTGCTAGCCTTTGTATATCTGTTGGATCACCATCAATTGGTGTAAAGTCCATTTTAAAGTCGCCTGTGAATAGAATTGTTCCTACAGGTGATTTAACTGCTATAGAACAAGAATCTGGAATAGAGTGGCTTACTCTAATAAATTCTACACTTAATTCGCCAACATTAACCTTGTTGTTGACATTTACCATTTTGATTCTATTTGGATTTAAGCCATGTTCTTTAAATTTGTTTTCTAAAAGACCTTTTGTTAATTTTGAACAATATACATTTGTATCTACACTCTTTAAAAAGTATGGTATAGCGCCAATATGGTCTTCGTGACCGTGGGTTACAAATATACCTCTTAGTTTATCTTTGTTTTCTTCTACATAGGTAAAATCTGGTATTACTATATCTACTCCAAGCATATCTTGGTCAGGAAATGTAAGTCCACAGTCTATCATAACCATGTCATTTCCGTATTCAACTATAGTACAGTTCTTACCAATTTCTTGCAATCCCCCTATGGGAATTAGCTTTAATTTCTTCTCATGTCTCATTTATACTCCTTAAGTTTTTGACATTCGGAGCATGTGCCATAAATTCTAAGAGAACAATATTTCATATCAAAATCATACATATCTTTTAATGATTTTGTTAATTCATTTTTATCTATACATTCATCTTCAATTATTTTCCCACAACTAGTACAAATAATATGATCGTGATGGTCATTTAATGAATCTATAAGCTCATAAGTATAGGCATTGTCAGTAAATTCTTGTTTGTTAACAATACCTAATTCTTCAAAAATATTTAAAGTTCTATATATTGTTGCAATTCCTACTTGCTTATTATCCTCATGAACAATGGAAAATAGTTCTTCTGGTGTGACATGCTTAGGAGAGCTATCTTTTAAAACATTAAAAATAATCTCTCTTTGCTTTGTAAACTTTTGATTATGATCTTCAAAAATTTTTCTAACTTCTTTAGTTTCCATTGTCTTCTTCCTTCATTTCTTCATACAATTTGATAATTTCATCTAATTCTTCCTGATCATCTATAGCTTTAAATATAACTTCATCGTCATTATTTATCACTTCTGCAATAAGAATTAAATCATCATCGTCTTGTTGAAGGGCACAGTAATTATTGTCATCTACTCCGAAAGTATCTATTATATTAAATTTGACTTCATTATTATCTTCATCATATAAAACAATACTATCCATTGTTTCTCCTGTCTAAATAGCTTTGCAAGATAAATGTAGCTGCAATTTTGTCTATATATTTCTTCCTATTTTCTCGTCTTACATCCATATCAATAAGTACTCTTTCTGATTGAAGAGTAGTCATTCTTTCATCTTCATAAATAAACTCTTTGTCAGTTTGCTTTTTTAGCAAATCTACAAAACTCATTACTTTCATAGATTGAGGGCCTATGGAATTATTCATATTTTTAGGAAGACCTATCACAATTGTTTCTACATCTTCTTTTTCTATAATTTCAACTAGCCTTTGAATGTCTAGGCTTGCTTTTTTTCTTTTTATTGTTTCTATGGGATGAGCCATCAAAAACATAGGGTCGCTAAGAGCAACCCCAATAGTTTTATCACCTACATCCAGACCCATTATCCTAGTCATTGATATAGCTATTTAATAATTCTTCAAGTATTTCATCTCTATCTACAACTCTAATAAGTTTACGTGCACCATTATGAGCTGTAATATAGGTAGGATCTCCAGATAACAAGTATCCAACAATCTGCCCTGTTGGCTTATAACCTTTTTCTTCTAGGGCATTATAAACAGTTGTTAAAATCTCTCTTATATCCTTTTGGTCATCTCTTTCAGGCTTAAAAGCGATAGTTTCGTTAAAATTATTATTTTCAGTCATTTTAAAACTCCTCTATATAATTTGATGAGCTCTCTCTAAAGCAACATCTACTTTAGAAATATCTTTTCCTCCAGCTTGTGCGAAGTTCTTTCTTCCTCCGCCGTTTCCACCAGTTAACTGACTTATCTCTCTTACTATTTTTCCTGCATCATATCTATTAGTTAAACTATCATCAACAGACACCGTAAATATCAACTTATTATTACTTAGACTTGCAAAAACTATGACTAAATTATCAAATGTTTGTTTTAATCTATTTTCATAATCACGCATCTGATCTGTAGTCGCATCTTCAAATTTATAAATAAGTAGATTTATATCATCTTTCTTCTCTACTGCTTTTTTTAATTGATCAAAAGTATCTTTGTTTGAAGATGATTTTAATCTTTTTATTTCTTCTTTTTGATTTGCGATTTCTTCTTTAATAGATTTGATTCTATTTTCAATTAAATCTTCTCTAGTTCCTAAATCAGAAGCTATATTTTCTAAGTCAGTTTTTTGTTTTTGTAAAAGCTCATAAACTTTTTTACCGCTTATAGCTTCTATTCTGCGAACGCCAGCAGAAACTGATGATTCGCTTATTATTTTAAACATTAAGATTTCAGATGAATTGTTAACATGGCATCCA
Source organism: Anaerococcus provencensis (assembly GCF_000312365.2). GTDB lineage: Bacteria > Bacillota > Clostridia > Tissierellales > Peptoniphilaceae > Anaerococcus > Anaerococcus provencensis. The sequence goes on from NZ_HG003686.1 coordinate 880,541, forward strand.
CCACACAATTCTTTAGAATAATCTCCGATGGAAACGACCCTAACTTCGTCTTTGTACTTGTCCTCAAATAGTCCTATAGCTCCCATTTCTTGGGATTTTTTGAATGGGAGAATTTCTTTTGTTACATCTAACTGTTCTCTGATTTTTTCGTTAACTATATCTTCAATTTCTCTTTTTTGGCTAGCTGTAAGTGATCCATTATAGGTAAAATCAAATCTGAGTTTCTCATCATCTACTAGAGATCCTGCTTGGTTTATACTATCACCTAATACATCTCTGAGGGCTTGGTCTAATAAGTGAGTTGCTGAGTGATTTCTCGTTATATCTAAGCGACGAGTTTTACAAACTTCAAAAGTATATTCTTCATTAGAATTAATTTCACCATCTATAATATCTACGTAGTGGAAATAAATATCATTTTTCTTTTGAACATCAGTAACTTTTGCCTTAGCATTATCACTATATATATAACCTATATCAGCTACTTCACCACCGCCTTCAGCATAAAATGAAGTCTTATCACTTACTACTATACCTTCTTGGCCCTCTTTTAGCGATTTTACTTGGCCATTTTCGTCAAATAAATTAGTAATTTTTGCATTAACTGATAAATTATCATAACCAATAAAGTCTGTTGGGTTGATTCCATCAGTAACTATATTATCAAGTGACCAACCAGCGTCTTTTTTCCTTGCATTACGAGCTTTTTCTCTTTGATCTTCCATCTCTTGATTAAATTTATCTTCATCTACATCGTAGTCTTGTTCATTTAATATTTCTTTAGTCAAATCAAGAGGGAATCCATAGGTATCATACAATTTGAAGGCTTCAGATCCATCTAAGATTTTTTTGCCATCTTTTTCCATTTCATCTATTAGAGTATTTAATCTATCCAAGCCCTGGTCTATAGTCTTTTGGAACCTATCTTCTTCTTCGATGATAACTTCAAGTATATGATCTTTATTTTCAGATAATTCTTTGTATTCATCTTCATAGGAGTCAATAACTTTATTTACAATCTTAGTTAAAAATTCGCCGTCTATACCAAGAAGCTTGCCGTGTCTATAGGCACGTCTTATAAGTCTTCTAAGGACATATCCACGTTTTTCATTTGATGGAACTACTCCATCTGAAACAAGGAATGTCATGGCCTTTACGTGGTCAGTGATAACTCTGATTGAAACGTCATCTTTTGGATTTTCTTTATATGTTTTGCCTGATACTTTTTCTATTTCTCTTATAATATCTTGAGCTATATCAACTTCAAAGATATTATCTTTTTGTTGAAGAATCATGGCAATTCTTTCAAGACCCATACCAGTATCAATATTTGGATGAGCTAGAGGTGTATAGTTTCCTTCACTATCTTTATTAAATTGAGTAAATACTAGATTCCATATCTCTAGAAATCTATCAGAATTGTCATTACCAGGAGCATTGTCATTTTCATCAACTGCCTTGCTAGGACCTCTGTCTACGAATATTTCTGAACATGGTCCACATGGACCAACTTCTAGCTCCCAAAAGTTTTCATCCTTATCTTGACGTAGGATACGTTCTTTTGGCATGCCTACTTCATCTTTCCAAATGTTATATGCTTCGTCATCATCTTTGTAAACAGTAACCCATAACAAGTCCTTAGAAATCTCTAGGTGCTCAGTCAAATATTCATATGCCCAAGTAATGGCCTCTTTCTTAAAATAATCTCCAAAAGAAAAGTTACCCAACATTTCAAAATATGTTCCATGGCGTTCAGTTTTTCCAACTCTTTCAATATCTCCAGTACGAACACATCTTTGTGAAGATGTTGCTCTATTATTTTTCATGCTCTCTTCACCAGTAAAATACTTCTTAAGTGGTGCCATACCTGCGTTTATTAAAAGTAAAGATTCATCATCTTTTGGTATTAGAGAAAAAGATTTTAAAATTGTGTGATTTTTCTCATTTCCAAAAAAATCTATATAAGATTTTCTAAGTTCATTAACTCCTAAGTTTTTCATCGACTCTCCTATTATTTTGATTTACCATAGTATCTAATGTTATGGAATCAATAGTATCATTTATAGCTTCATCTAATTTATTAAAGGCGAAATATGCCCTACATTCATTGTCACAATGACTACCATCTTCAAGGCAACCTGTTACATTAAAAGTACCCTCAAGAACTCTTAAAACTTCACCAACTGTTATTTGATCAAGTTTTTTTACTAGCTTGTATCCGCCTTTTGGACCTCTAGTGGATTCAACTATATTAGCATTTTTAAGTAACCTTATGAGTTGTTCAAGGTAGTTATCAGATAAATCAAGATTTTCTGATATTTCAGAAACAGGTATATATCCTCTATCTTCATTTTCTGCCAAGTAGCATATAGCTCTTAGCCCATATTTACTTCTAGTTGATAATTTCATTATATCTCCTATACAGTTATCAAATCTTTAAGAGATTGATAAAATTTCTCTCCAATTCCATTTACATTTTTTATATCTTCTATAGTTTCAAATGTGTTAGATTCTCTATATTCTAAGATTGAATCAGCTCTCTTGTCTCCAATATTTGGCAAGGTCATCAATTCTTCCTTGCTGGCCTTATTGATATTTATTTTATCCTTACTAGAGTCTTTGCTATCAGATGATATGATTGGTATTGTATCAGCAGTATCTACTGAACTTATTTCATAGATACTAGGTATGTATATTTTCATCTCATCTTCAAGCTTCATGGCAAGGTTTAAATCTTTTGCGTTTGCATTTTCTGTCAAACCACCAGCTTTTTTAATCAAATCATCAAGCCTGTCACCATCTTCAAATTCGTAGACACCTTCTTTACCAATCTCACCAGAAATGTAGACTTTCATTTCATTTATTTCAACATTGTCGTCTTTATCTGCAGGTGATAATGCATCAGAGGATGTATCAAGTAAAGAAATTTCTGATCCTAATAAATCATCTTCGTTATTCTTGACATAGTTATTAGCAAATAAAGCCACAACAACTATGATTAGACCCATTATAATTTTATCTTTTCTCTTATCATCCATTTTGAAAACCTAGCAATTTATGAGAAGATTATTCTTCCCATAAATCGTCTATTCCATAAAATTCTCTTTGTCTTTGTGTGAAGATATGAACTATAATATCATCAGCATCCATTAGTATCCATTCACCTTCACGCAAACCTTCTTTAGATAGCAATTCATATCCGTTTTTATTAAGCTCTTCTTCAATATAGTCTGCTAGAGCTTTTGTTTGAATAACTGAAGTACCTGTTGCAATCACAAAGGTATCTGCAATAGAAGAATCGCTTAGTTCTAAAACATTAATATCTTCAGCTTTTCTATCATCTAAAACTTTTAAAATAATATCTAATTTATTCATTTTTCTCCTTAATCAAATAGTTGTAAGCACTGATAGTAAGTGGATGAATCAAAACCTGCTTATTGGTCAAATAGATAATATTGTGACTTAAGCTATATAGAATTGCTTTGTCAATATCTTTTTTTGCCAAATCCCTTAATTCATCTACGCCCGGATAAGATCTTTCAGGTTCTATGGCATCTGCTAGGTAAATTATTTTTTCTAATTCACTCATATTTTCTTTGCCCGTAGTGTGATATCTTATAGCATCAAGTACTTGGTCATTATCTATATTATACACTTTTTTAGCTACTTCTGCTCCTAAAAAAGAATGCAAAACAGATTTATAATTGATAGTCTCAGAGCTTATATTAGCAGCAAATAATTTTAGATACTTATCTTCATTGTACTTTGCGCAATCGTGAAGTATTGCTGCAGTTTTAACTAAATCATCATCAACGTTTTTGTTAAGTTTTAGGGCAGTTTCCATTACCCTTTTTGAGTGCTTGAATCTTTTTGATCCAATATCTTCTACCAAGTTATTTTCCCATTTTTTTAAATCATACATATAGATTGTGTGCTCCTATAAAATCTATAACTTCATCAGTCACAAGGTATTTTATACTCTTACCCTCTTTTACCAATCCTCTTATTAGGGTAGAAGATATGTTAATGTTTAAGTTGTTTATAAGATAGATTTCTTGGTTATCCTTTTTTATTTGATCAACTTTTTTCACAAGATCACTGTCACTATCGGTATTTGATCTTGTAAAGACAATTAACTTATCATTTAAAATTTTTTCATAATTTTTCCAAGTATCGATTGTCATAAATGAGTCTTCCCCCATGATATAATAGAACTCATCTTCTGGATAAGTGTTTTTGAAATATTCTAAAGTTTCATGAGTATAAACTACGTCATCATTTCTAGCTTCATAGGTGGAAAGCTCTACCCTTGGATTGTCAGCTATTGCTCTTTTTACCATTTCAATCCTAAGGTCGGCCTTGGTTTTTTGTTTGTTTACTTTGTGTGGTGGATTGGAACTTGGAAGAATTATAATCTTATCTATGTCTAGGAAATTGAACACATTTTCCATGACTATTAGATGTCCAATATGGATTGGATCAAATGTTCCTCCATATAAACCTATTTTCATAATATATCCTGACTAAATATCGTATTTATTTTCGTCATTTTGTCTATAGATAGTAATAATACTTCCTAAATGATTGACAAACTCAGCATTCAATTCTTCTAATAGTGTTTTTACTATCTCATCTTGGTCATCTAGGTTGTTATTTAATACTTTAATTTTTATAAGTTCACGAGCCTCTAACGCCTCGTCTATGGCTCCTATAGTTTCTTTAGTAAGTGAGTTTTTGCCTATATTTATAACTGGCTTAAAATCATGGCTTTCTGCCTTTAATTTTGCTCTTTGTTTACCACTAATCATTGTTCCTCCTATTCATAATACTCAAAGACAATATCGCCAACTGCAACACTATCTCCTTGCTCAATTCCCATTTCCTTTAATTTATCAAAAACTTCCATTTCTCTAAGTGTTTTTTCAAAGAACATACGAGAATCATAGTCCTCAAGATTTACTTTTTCTAAAAGGTTATCAATTCTTTTGCCAAATACAACAAAGATTTCATTATCTTTTGCAAATTGTAAGTCGTAGTCTATTTCCCTGTTATAATATTCTTCTAGGAAGTTCTCATCAACATCTTCCATAAGGTCAAATTTCTTATCTTCACTTTGTAAAAGAATGTCATAGCTTGCATCTAAAAGTTTCTTAATGCCATTAGTTGTTGCTGCGGATATTTGATAAATATCATAAGTATCACCAAAAGTTTTAATAAAGTTCTCTGCGTTATTATTAGTATCTAGATCACTTTTATTTAAGGCAACAATCATTGGTTTGTCGGCTAAATTTTCATTGTATAATTTTAATTCCTCGTTGATAAGTTTAAAATCTTCTATTGGATCTCTTCCTTCAATTCCTGAAATATCAACTAGGTGGATAAGAACTCTACATCTTTCTATATGCCTTAAAAAGTCATGTCCTAAACCTTGACCTTCGTTAGCTCCTTCTATGAGGCCTGGAATATCTGCGACTATAAAAGATCTTTCATTATCTATATTTACTACACCTAGGTTTGGATCTATGGTTGTAAAATGATAGTTTGCAATCTTTGGCTTGGCAGAAGAGATTACAGAAATCAAGGTTGATTTACCAACATTTGGTAGACCGACAAGTCCAACATCAGCTAAGACTTTTAGTTCAAGAAGCAAATCTATCTCTTGTCCCTTTTTACCATTTTCTGCAAAACGAGGTGCTTGACGAATGGAATTTTTGAAATGAACATTTCCTCTACCGCCTTTTCCCCCTTTTGCTATTAGAAACTCTTCTCCATCTAGTTTAAAATCTTTGATAATGGTATTAGAGTTTGCCTCCCTTAGTATTGTTCCAACTGGAACTTTGATGATTAAATCATCACCTTTTTTGCCAAATTTCTTGTTTTTACCACCTGGTTGACCATTTTGCGCCTTATATTTACTTTTGTATCTGAATTCATCTAGGGTAGATAGGTTTCTTGTAGCTTTAATAATGATACTACCACCATTGCCACCGTCACCACCAGCTGGTCCACCTGTCGGCTCGTATTTTTCCCTACGCCAAGCTACAGCTCCATTTCCGCCATCTCCAGCTTTTAGACTAATTTTTGCAAAATCTATCATAAAAATTTCCTTTCATATGAAAAAAACCTGCCGAAAAGGCAGGCTAAGTTTTTCTTAGGCAATATCTTGTTTTGGATAAACAGAAACTTGTTTTCTGTCGCGTCCTTTTCTTTCAAATTTTACAATTCCTTCGCATGATGCGTATAGAGTATCATCTCCACCTTTTTTTACATTGTTGCCTGGGTGGATTTTTGTTCCTCTTTGTCTAACGATGATTGTTCCAGCGTTTACGAATTGACCATCAGCTCTTTTTGTGCCTAGTCTCTTACTTTCTGAATCTCTACCGTTTTTAGAAGAAGATACCCCTTTTTTACTTGAAAATCTTTGTAAGTTAATATTTAAAATCATATTATATCTCCTTATAATTTAATTTTACAAAGTTATTATAACTTTGCTCTAAGGTCCATATTCCTGTCTTAAAACTTGTAAATACCACTTCTGCCTTTTCATTTGTTTGATAGGCCATTAGTTTCATAATTTCATCGTCATCCTTAAATGAAAATTCATCAATGTATAACTCAAGAGTATTTACACAGGTGTAAGCAAGTATGCTTACTGCTGAACAAACTATGTCCTTGCCATACTCATCATAATCGGCATGGCCACTTATTTCAAATCCTACAATGTTTTCTTTTTTTAATAAAAGATTAACATTAATCATTTATTATAAAGAAATACTGTTAATTTTAACTAAAGTATATGGTTGTCTGTGACCTTGTTTTTTTCTATACATTTTCTTAGGTTTATATTTGAAAACGACGATTTTCTTATCTTTTGCTTGGTCTTCGATAGTTGCAGAAACTTTTGCATTTTCTACTGTTGGAGCTCCAACTTTTACATCACTATCTCCACCAACTAAAAGTACTTCATCAAATTCAACAGTTTCGCCTACTTCGTATGGTAGTTTTTCAACTCTAACTAGGTCGCCTTCTGATACTTTATATTGTTTTCCACCTGTTTTAATAATTGCGTACATAGGTGTCCTCCTAACTTCTTAAATTCTCGCCAGCGTAGGTGATCAGTACCCAAACTGAGCGGTTTACCTTATAATAATACTAATATAATAGTATTTTGTCAAATATTTTATCTTATATTCTTATAATTTCTATTGTATCTAGAGCCTCATCTACTAATTTGTCTATATCAAGTTTTTCTTCGCTCATTTTTATATAGTGAAGTTTAGGTTTTGTTAGTGGATTATCTGGGGCAAATATTGAACAACAATCATCAAATGGTTCAATTGACTTTTCATAAGATCCAATGTCCTTTGATAAATCAACTATGTCTTTTTTATCCATTGCTATTAGTGGTCTTAGTAATGGTAAGCTTGTTGCTTCTTCTACTACAGATAGGGATTCTAGGGTTTGACTAGCTACTTGACCTAGACTATCTCCAGTAATTAATGCCTTATATTCATATTTTTCTGAAAGCTTTTCTGCAATTCTAACCATAAATCTTCTAGATAAAATGGTTGTTTCACGCCTATCACAGTTTGTTGCAATAGCCTTGTAAATTTCAGATAAGTTTACCATAAATAAGTTCATTGGTCCAGTATAATCGCTCATAATTTCTGCTAAATCAATTGCTTTTTGCTTAGCTTTAAGAGATGTGTAAGGATAGGAATGGAAATGTAATGCATTGACTTTCATGCCACGTTTTGCCATCAAGTATCCAGCAACAGGCGAATCTATTCCTCCTGATAGCATCAATAGTCCATTACCACTAGATCCTATAGGAAGTCCTCCAAGACCAGCATATCTTTTTGAATATATATAGGCATTGTTCTTAATATCTATAAAAACCTTAAAATCAGGATTGTGAATATCAACCTTTAGATTTGGGAACTCATCCAAAATCTTATCACCCATCAACATATTAAATTCAGGTGATTGATATTTAAAGGACTTATCAACTCTCTTTGTTTGAACTTTGAAAGTTAACTCATCTTCTCCGTAAGCATCTATTATAGATTTTTTGATTGCCTCAAATATATCTTCTTCATTTTTTTCTGTCCTATACACTATATCTATATATGCTATACCAAATACTTTTTGTAATTGTTCAATAATAGCGTCAAAATTATCTTCGCAAGCTTCTATATATAACTTGGCACTTTCTGTATAGTACTTATCGTAGCCGATAGATTTTATATTTTTAAATATATGGGATAGGGCGTTGTTATAAAATTGCTTCCTATTTGCTCCCTTGAGAAATAGCTCTCCAAAACTTACTGATATTAGAGCTTTCATATCATAACCTTTCTAATTTCACTAATACTGTTTTTTAAAACCTTAATAGTCTTGTCAATATCTTCCTTGCTAGTTGTATCTGTAAAAGAAAATCTAATTACACCATCTTTGTAAGCATCATCAACACCTAGAGCTTCCAGAATCCTATTATTGTTTCCCTTAGAACAAGCTGATCCACTTGATACATATATCTCTTCTTGCTCTAACATATGGAGCAAAACTTCAGATTTAATATTTTTAAAGGCTACTGATAGTATGTGAGGAGCAAAATTATCATCTGGTGAATTAATTTCTATATCTTCGATATTATCTAAAATCTCATTTCTCATATAGAGATTTAAATTTTTGATAGATTCTCTATCAAAATTTTCCATATGCTCTTTTAGAGCTACTCCCATGGCATATATAGCTGGGTGATTATCTGTCCCACTAGATATAACTTGTTGACGACCTCCAAATAAAACTGGTTTTAATTTTGGTAAGATATTTTTCTTAACATAGAGACCTCCTACTCCCTTTGGACCATGGAATTTGTGGGCAGAAAAACTCATTAAGTCAACTCCGAGTTTTTTTACATCACAATTTATTTTCCCCAAGGCTTGGGTTGCGTCTATGTGTAGGATGATATTTTTACCCTTAAGAATTTTACTAATGGAAGTAATATCTTGGATTGTTCCAATTTCGTTGTTTACATAGATTATTGAAACCAGTTTTACATCTTTATCATCTATCTTTTCCTTTAATTCTGCCAAATCTATGTAGCCATGCCTATCCGTTTTTAAATAAATTACTTCTTTGTAAGGATATGAATTAAAGCTATCAAAAACAGATGAATGTTCAATAGAAGTTGTAATTGCCTTTGAATTATCACCACTAAAGGAACTTATAACTATATTATTGGCTTCAGTGGCTCCCTTGGTGAAATAAATATCGTTAGGATTGGCATTAATAACTTTTCCGATTATTTTCTTTGATTCATCAATCAATTCTTCAGATTTCATGCCAAAAGAATGCAGAGATGAAGAATTTGAAAAATATGTATTCTCTGCAAAATCTCGTGCTTCCTGGCTTTTTTTTGATATTTGTGTAGTAGCTGCATTATCTAAATATATCATAGCATCTCCTTTAAGTATATAATTATATTACTAACTTTAATATATACAAATCAAGTATAATAAAAATATGATAACTTATAAAAAACTATATCAGCCAGATAATCTTAAAGAAAATGAAATAATTTTGGATATAGAGACAACTGGATTGGATTCTTCTTGTGATCAACTAGTAGTCTTGGGTACTATTGCCTATGAAAATGAAAAGTGTTACATAAAACAATACTTTGCTGAGGACGATCAAGAAGAAAAAAGATTATTAGAAATCTATACTAATTTAATAATTGATAAGACTATAATTAATTTTAATGGAGATATCTTCGATATTCCATTTTTAAACAATAGACTCATAGCAAATGATCTATTCCCAGTATTTCCAGATTCTTACGACATACTAAAAGAAATCTCATCAAAGCGAAAATTCTTTGTGTTTGAATCTATGAAGCTAATAGATTTAGAAAAAAAATAGGCATATTTAGAGATGATCCAAGTAGGTATAAGGTTATAAGTAAACTTACAGATGACATAATAAAAAGAGATAAACCAAAACCTATAATGATCCACAATGAAAATGATCTAATTGCAACTGAAAAACTTGCTAATATAAAAGATTACTTTAATGATGAACTTTCTACAAACTTAGAAAATAATAAAATCACCTTAAATTCTTCCTGGATTAATAATGATATTGCCAAATTTGTACTCACTTCAGAAAAATCTTTTGCAAATTCTTATTTTAACGGTCCAAACTATGAGCTGAGAATTGAAGACGATAAGATTGATATAAACTTACAAGTTCTTTACGGTATGTTTGATGAAAACACAAGAGGGTTTGTGGCATTAAATACTTTCAATCTAGAAAATTTTAGTACGGTAGATGTCGATCCAAAGCTTTATATCATTAAGGAGAACTATATTTTTAATTACAAGAACATACTAAATTTGAGCAAAAAAATAATAGAGACCCATTTATAGGTTCTCTATTTGCCAATCTATAGGTTCTTGACCCACAGATTTTAAGAAATCATTTGTTCTTGAAAATGGCTTTGATCCAAAAAATCCCCTTGATGCCGAAAATGGTGATGGGTGAGGTGATTTTATTATTAAATGCTTGGGATTAGTAATAAATGGTTCTTTGCTTTGAGCATTACGTCCCCAAAGAATAAAGACAATTGGTTTTTGCCTATCATTTAATAATTTGATTATCCTATCTGTAAGTATTTCCCAGCCTAGTTTTTCGTGTGAATTAGGCTCACCTGCTCTTACTGTTAAAGATGTATTTAGTAGTAGAACTCCTTGGTCTGCCCATTTTTTAAGGTAACCATTATCAGGAATGTAAGTTCCTATGTCTTCGTGCATTTCTTTATAAATATTTAAAAGAGATGGTGGAGTCCTTACGCCTTTTTTGACGGAAAAAGCATAGCCATGGGCTTGCCCTTTGCCGTGGTAGGGATCTTGACCTAGAATTAACACCTTACAGTCCTCATAAGCTACAGATTTTAAAGCATTAAATATGTCATACATATCTGGGTAAACTTTATACTTTCTGTACTCTTTTATAAGTTCTTTTCTCAAATTTTGATAGTAAGTTTTTTCCCATTCAGCCGCTAATAGCAGGTCCCAATCATTGCCAATAAATACACTCATTTTAGTTCTTACTTTCTTCAAAAAACAATAGGTAGATAATAATTAAAAAACTTCCAACAGTAACAAATATATCCGCTACATTAAATACAGGGAATTTAACAAAGGCAAATTCTAAGAAATCGACAACATATCCTTGGATGAGTCTGTCATAAAAATTACCTATGGCTCCTGATATTACAAAGGCAAGAGCTATATTTAGAATTTGAGGATTTGTTTTATAATTTTTTATAAAATAAAAAATTAATCCGGCTACAATAACAATAGTTAATAGAATAAAAAATATTCTATTATCCTGTAATATACCAAAAGCAGCTCCCCTATTTTCCAAGTATGTAAGGTTTAAAAGCTTGCCTTGGTGAGGGTTATCTATAAAATTATTTATAGCATAATTTTTGCTTACTCTATCTAGTACTATTCCAACAATTATAATTAAAATATATATCATTTCAACTTCCTATAGTTAATATGTAAGTTACCTTTTTTGCTTGATCCAGTAATCTCATCAAAGATGAATCTTCCTTCTTTTCTTATAGAAATCATAGCTCCTTCATCGATAGTTTTACCAGGATCATCGATAAGTTCATAATTAACTTTTACATTTTTATTATTTATTATATCTTTAGCCTTTGACCTTGACCTATTTAAAAACAAGGAAATAAGATTATCTAGTCTAAGAGAAGATACAAAACCACTAAATTGATCAAACTCATCTTCTATAATATCTAGGTGTGCTTGATTTTTTATTTCTATATCTATTCCTTCTCTTTTTATTTTCGTGAGATTATATTTTACAAAATTTGCCTCATCTTTTAAGATAGCAAACTCACAAAAGTCATCAGCAATTACTATATCGCCAACTTTAGTCCTATCTATATCAAGACTCATCAAGGCTCCTAGAACATCAGGATGGCTCAGGGAGTTTTGCTTGAAACTTAGTATAGATATGTAGTTTTCTTCTACTAATGGCAAATAGTAATAATTTGCTACAAATATTTTTCTTTCGGCAAGGTCATTACCGCCAATAAAACTTATATCTATTCCATTTTTTATGGCGATTGATCTTATGATATCTTGCTCATATGGATCTAAGAAAAAACTTGATTCTTCTATGTTCTTATAATAGGATCTTTCAAGGATTGCTAAGGCTTTTTTTATGTTACTTTTCTTTGCTTTGTCTGTTATAAAGTCTAAATTAAATTCTAAGCTCATAAAAAATAAAAGGGCTGTTATTAATCAAACAGCTCCTTATCCTTTACCTATAATTGGTTGTAGTTTCCTTCAGATATTTGTTCTGTGACTGTGTTGTCTATCTCAACACCATTTGGTGTTATTACAAATATTCCTTTGGTTACTTTTTCTACAGTTCCATCTAGGGCATATACAGCTCCAGATACAAAGTCAAAGATTCTTCTTCTCATATCTGCATCTACCATTTCCAGATTTAGAACAACTACTTTCTTGTTAATAATGTCATTTATTACACTTGGAGCATCTTGTTCATAATCAAGTGGTTCTTGGATACTAATTCTTAAAGATGATCTGCTAGTAAAATTATTGTCTGTCATACTTCCTACTCTATCTCCTCTTTTTGATGGTCTTTGGTAACGGCTACTTGTTGGCTTGTAATCATTTGATGAATAGTTACTATCAAGATAATCTGAAGAATAATTATATGAATCATTTGATGATCCACTATATTCACTTTCATAGGTCTTAGTGTTGCTTTCAAAAGATGATTGATTATCATCTAATAAGCTTGCATAGCTTTCCCTACTTGTTAAATCTTCTTTTTCCTCATCTTCGTAATAAGCTTGCTCCTCATCGTAATCATCATAGTTATCGTCTATACCAATAAATTCTTTAAACTTGTCAAACATATAAATTCCTTTACTTTTTTTCTTCTACATATTATTATAACTCAAATTATTCAAAATGAAACATAATTATATGAATTCACTTTTTAAATTTCTACCCATTAAATCGCTAATTGATTCATCAGCTGATTTATTTTTGTAAAGAATTTCATAAATTTCTTTTGTTATTGGTAGTTCAATATTTTTCTCACTTGCCAATTCATAGATTGCCCTAGTAGTAGGAATACCTTCAACTACCATATTTATTTCATTATTAACTTCTTCTATGCTAAGACCCTTACCTAATAGAATACCTGCCCTATTGTTTCTGGAATGCATACTTGTTGCAGTTACAATGAGATCTCCAATACCCGCTAGACCGTTTATAGTTTGCTGATGTGCACCAAAAGATTCAGTAAATCTACTCATCTCATGGATTCCCCTAGTCATTATTGCAGCCTTAGTATTATCCCCATATCCAAGGCCTGTGACCATACCTATGCCTAGAGCAAGAGTATTTTTAATAGCTCCACCTAGTTCAACTCCTATGACATCTGTTGATCTGTATACTCTAAAGAAATCTGTATTGAAAATTTCTTGGATTTCTTTAGCTACATTTTCATCTTCGCAAGCACAAACTATAGCTGTAGGCATTTCTAATATGACTTCTTCAGCATGAGTTGGGCCACTTAAGACAGCATAAGTAATATTTTCACCTAGGATATCATAAAATATCTCAGATAGGCGGAAATGAGTCTTAAGCTCTAGTCCTTTGGATAAATTAATAAATATATGGTCTTCACTTACATATTGCTTTAGCTTTTCTAGAACACTTCTAGTGCTTTGTGTAGGTATTGCATTTACAACATATTTATTGGCAAATAAATCTTTAAAATTATTTGTAGCTCTAATATTTTCTGCTAGTTTAAATTCACTTAAGTATTTTCTGTTTACATGGTTTTTATTGATGCTTTCAACATCGTCCATGTTTCTAGCATATAGAAGGACATCATATTTTGTTGAGAGTACATGAGCTATAGCAGTAGCCCAAGATCCTGCACCCAAGATTGAAATTTCCATAATCTACCTTATCTTTGATTCCTCTCTATTAATTATTCTCTTAATATTTGACCTATGTTTATAAATAATTAATAAACATATGACAATTAAAGTCCAGAAAAGCTTACTTGGATAATAGTTGATGTAGGCTAGTACCATAACGCTAATGGCTCCAAGTATTGATCCAAGCGAAACCATCTTACTTATTGCAACAGCTAATATAAATACAAGTAAACCGATTAGTAGAATCATTGGGTTTACAAATAACATGGCGCCTGCAGATGTAGCAACGCCTTTGCCAGCTTTAAATTTGAGAAATACACTGTACATATGGCCTATAACTACTAAAAGAAATCCAACACACATACCATCATAACCAGCTAATTTTTGGCCAATAAATACAGCTAAATAGCCCTTTAACATATCAAGTATTAGTGTGATTATTGCTGGTTTCTTGCCATAGTTCCTTAAAACATTTGTCGATCCTACATTGCCTGAACCTAGGGTTCTAATGTCTGATTTGTGAAAATACTTACCTATTATATAACCATTTGGTATAGATCCCAAAAGATATGCTATTAAGCCAACTAGGAAAATCATTTGTCAGATCCTCTCTCTTTTAATATGAAGCTAAATGGTACCCCTGTCAGATTATAATTACTTCTTATTTGATTTTCTAAATATCTCATATAAGAAAAATGCATCAAGTCTCTATCGTTTATAGATAACATAAATTTAGGAGGTGCCACATCTACTTGAGACATATAAAATATTTTCAATCTCTTACCCTTATCTTGAGGTGGTTGGTTTAACATTATTGCATCTTGCAAAATTGTATTTAAGACGCCGGTGCTTATTCTAGTATTGTAGTTGTTGTCAACTACTTCAATCATATCCAACAGGTTATCTATTCTTTGATTTTTGAGTACTGATACAAAGACTACTGGTGCATATGAAGCAAATGACAATGATTTTCTAATATCTGCTTCCATTTGCCTCATGGTATTGGTTTCTTTATCTACTAGATCCCATTTATTAACAACAATAATCATAGCTTTTCTGTTGTTGTGAGCGTAGCCAGCTATTTTTGTATCTTGTTCTGTAACACCTACAGTTGCATCTATCAGAAAAATACATATATCAGCGCTATCAACCGCATCAAAAGTTCTCTGATTAGCATAAAACTCTATGTTTTCCCTGACTTTGCTTTTTTTTCTCAGACCTGCCGTATCGATTAATACATAGTTGTGATCATTGTAAGACCAATAGGAATCAACAGCATCTCTTGTAGTACCAGCTACATCAGTTACAATCATCCTGTCTTCATCAAGCAAAAGATTAACCAATGAAGATTTACCAGCATTTGGTTTACCAATAATAGCTATCCTTGTTTCATCTTCTATTGCTTCAAAAGATGAAAAGTCAATATGGTCAACTATTATATCTAACAAATCACCAAGACCTTTTGATTGTTCTGCAGAAATAATAGCCAAATCGTCAAAACCAAATGTATAGAAATCATAAATATCATCAGGAACTTTTTGACCATCTATTTTGTTTGCAACAATTATGATTGGTTTATTATATCTTCTAATAACATTAGCTATTTCTTTATCATATGGACTTAGGCCAAATCTACCATCAACTACGAACAATATTAAATCAGTTTCAAGTAGGGCTTTTTCAACTTGTGATTTAATCTCTTGATTCATCATTTCTTTATTTGAAATATCAAGCCCACCAGTATCTACTAGAGTAAATTCATTTCCTTGCCATTCAACCCTATCTACAATACGGTCTCTAGTCACACCACTAACATCTTCAGTAATGGACTTTCTTTTGCCGACAAGCCTATTAAAAAGTGTACTTTTTCCTACATTAGTTCTTCCAACTAATGTTACTATTGGCATAGCCATAATTAACTCCTATAAACAGGAAATTGTGCTGTTAAATCGAGAACTTCTTTCCTTATATTTTCGACACTATCTTTTCTTTCTATCGTTTTTGCAATTAAATCTACAATTGTCCTTGCTTGATCTTCTTTCATTCCCCTAGTAGTTATGGCAGCTGTACCTACTCTTAGTCCGCTTGTTACCATAGGTGAAAGTTTCTCATTTGGTATAGTATTCTTATTTGTAGTTATACAAACTTTGTCAAGAAGATTTTGTGCATCTTTTCCTGTAATATCTTTATTTGTCAAATCTAAAAGCAATAAGTGATTATCAGTACCGTCAGAAATCATTTTAAAATCATGGTCTCTAAAGGCTTCCTCCATAGCTTTTGCATTAAGCTTTATTTGCTTAGCATAGGTTTTCCAAGATGGATCTAGATTTTGCTTAAATCCTAGTGCTTTTGCCAAGATTATGTGCTCAAGAGGTCCACCTTGAAGGCCAGGGAAAACTGCCTTATCAATTGCCTTGGCATATTCTTTTTTGCATAGGATAATGCCAGATCTTGGTCCTCTAAGTGTCTTGTGAGTAGTAGAAGTAACCACATCACAATATGGAATTGGGTCCATATGCTCTCCAGCTACTACGAGTCCAGCTATATGAGCCACGTCAGCCATTAATAAGGCCCCAACTTCATCCGCTATGTCCCTAAACTTTTTAAAGTCAATTTCGCGTGGATAGGCACTTGCACCACATACTATAAGTTTTGGCTTAACTTCTTTTGCTTTTTCTAAAACTTTATCGTAATCTATTCTTCCTGTTTGATGGTCTACTCCATAGTGATGGAAGTCATATAGTTTACCAGAGAAATTGACAGATGAACCATGAGTTAAGTGTCCACCTTCTGTCAAATCCATAGCCAAAACCTTATCCCCAGGCTTTATAAGTGCAAAATATGCTGCCATATTAGCATTTGCACCAGAGTGAGCTTGTACATTGGCATGGTCTGCCCCAAATAATTCTTTAGCTCGATCTATAGCTAGTTGTTCGATAACATCGATATTTTCACAACCACCATAGTATCTTTTATCTGGTAGACCTTCTGCATATTTGTTTGTAAGGACTGAGCCACAAGCTTCAAGAATTTCCTTGCTAACATAGTTTTCTGAGGCAATTAGTTCTATGTTTTCTTCTTGCCTTTGAACTTCCTTTGTCAGTACTTGATGGGCCTTAGGATCGAATTTTTTTATAAGTTCGTAGTCCATTATATTTTCCTCACCTTCATAACATTATCGTCTTTTATTTTTCTATCAATGCCCTTAACTATGAAAAATGATAATGCCATAAATATGACAATTGATAACAGTGTCAATAAGTTTAAATCCAATCCTTTATTTTTCAATAATAGATTTGGCAAAGTTGCTCCTAATATCATCAAAATAACTGGCAGAATATAAACATACATAGAATACTTTGTGATATCAGATGACTTACTTTCAAGAAGAATTCTATCTCCTTTTTTGATATCATCAGCAGAAAATATCTCTATTATAGTTTCAGATTTTTGGCCACATGAGTCTTTGGCAGCACATGCACCACAGGCTTCATTTCTGGCGATACTTACAGTAAGGTTGCCATTGTTATTTTCAAGGACCGTGCCTTCTTTAATCATTGTAGTCATTAGATTCACCTCTTATAGAAATTTGTAATACATCTAGGGCGGACTCATCAACCTTTGTTGGAGCTTCGCTTAGTGGACAAGCTGCTGATTGAGTTTTTGGAAATGCAATAACATCTTTGATATTATCTGTTTTCGCAAATAACATCAATAATCTGTCAAGTCCATAAGCAAGTCCAGCATGAGGTGGAGTACCGTATTTTAGAGCTTCGATAAAGAATCCGAATTTCTTTTTGATATCTTCATCCGTAAGTTTAAGAGCTTCAAATACTTCTTTTTGTAAATCAGAATTGTTAATTCTTACTGATCCTCCGCCCATCTCATCACCATTTATAACAATATCATATGCTTGAGTTCTTACCTTTTCTGGATGAGTTTTGAGTAGTGGTATATCTTCTTCATTTGGCATGGTAAATGGATGGTGTTGAGCAACATACCTATCTTCTTCTTCACTGTATTCAAACATTGGGAAGTTTACTACCCAAGTTAAGGCATAATCTTTTTCATAAAGATCATTGTCCTTAGCAACCTTATTTCTCAAGGCACCAAGACCTTCAAGAACTGTTTTATCTTTATCAGCTGCAATCAAAACTAAATCATTATCTTCCATCTCTAGTTTTTCAACCATTTTATTTAAGATATCGTCAGTTAAAAATTTAGAAATAGAAGAGTTTATTTCTTCTCCGTATTTGATATAAGAAAGACCACCTAAACCATAATCTTTTACAAAATCAGTAAGCTTATCTAGTTGTTTTCTAGAATATTTATCGGCAATCTTTTTAAAGTTAATTGCTCTAACAGATTTTCCATCGCTTGTATTATTTGCAAATACTTTAAAGTCGCTATCTTTCCAAATTTCGGATATATCATTAATCTTATAATCAAATCTTAAATCTGGTTTGTCTGAACCATATGAATTCATTGCTTCGCTGTAATCCATTCTAGGGATAGGAAGCTTTAGATCATAATCAGTATATTTATCAAACAATTCCTTTAATAGACCTTCATTTACTGCTATTACATCATCTTGGTTAGCAAATGATAGTTCCATATCTACTTGGGTAAATTCTGGTTGCCTATTTGCCCTTAGGTCTTCGTCCCTGAAACATTTTACAACTTGGAAATACCTATCAAGAGATCCAATCATCAATATTTGCTTAAATAATTGTGGGGATTGTGGTAGGGCATAAAACTCACCCGGTTCTAGACGAGATGGAACTATGTAGTCTCTTGCTCCTTCTGGAGTAGGTTTAGTTAAAAATGGAGTCTCAACTTCAGTAAAGTCGTTGTTATACATGTATTCTCTTATAGTTCTAATGATATCTGATCTTAATTTAAGATTTTTTTGAACAGAAGGTTTTCTCATATCCAAGTATCTATATTTTAATCTAAGATTCTCTGCTACATCATCGTCATCTTTTATATATATTGGTGGTGTGTTTGCCTTATCTAAGATATTAATTTTACTTGCTACAATTTCTATATTGCCTGTTGGAATATCAGGGTTTTTGCTCTCACGTTCACGAACATTTCCCTTTACTTCTACAACATATTCACTGCCTAAGTGGCTTGCAATATCATGGTTTACTTCATCATCTTCTCTTACAACCACTTGGCTGATGCCTGTCTTATCTCTTAGGTCAAAAAATACAAGAGAACCTAGGTTTCTTTTTTTTGCGACCCATCCCATTAGAACAACTTCTTGACCAATATTTTCTTCTCTTAATTGTCCACACATGTGGCTTCTTTTAAATTCCATTATTACTCCTTATATTAAAAACGGATTATTCATAAATTCAAATTCTAGTGTTGTTTCGTTTCCATGTCCTGAATATACAATTGTATTTTTGTCTAAATTACTATATTTGTTTCTTATAGATTCTATAATAGTTTGATAATCTCCTCCTGGAAAATCTGTCCTACCTATGGACATATTAAATAAGGTATCTCCAGAAAAAAGAACATTGCCCAATTTATAGCTAGTTGAATCTAAAGAGTGGCCTGGTGTTTTTAAAACTTTTATTTCAAAGTCACTTATTATCTCACCATCTTCCAAATAATAATCTATTGGCACATGAAGATTTGGATAGTCAAAGCCTAGATTATACATCTTATCATTTGCAATCTCTTTAGCCTCACTAGCCGCATAGACTTTGGCATCATACTTATTCTTATAAAATTCTAAGCCCAAGACATGGTCAAAGTGGGTATGAGTTTGCAAAATAAAATCAATTTGAATGTTATTTTCTGATATATAATCACAAACATCCTTGCTTTGAGCAACAGCATCTACTATAAATCCGTGACCATTTTCACTAACAACATATAAGTTGGTCATGACAGGTCCTAAGATAAATCTTCTAATCTCCATTTAAAATGTCCTCTCACTATCAAGCAGGATTGTTACAGGACCATCGTTAATGAGAGATACTTCCATATGAGCTTGGAACTTTCCTGTCTCTACCTTAAAACCATCAGCTATAAGCTCATCTTTTAGAAGCTGATAGTATTGATTAGCCTTGTCAGGTCCTGCAGATTGTGTAAAGCTAGGTCTGTTACCCTTTCTAACATCTCCATAAAGTGTAAATTGGGAAACCAGCAAAATTTCTCCACCGACATCTTTGATAGAAAGATTCATCTTACCTTCTTCATCTTCAAATACTCTTAAATTTTCAATTTTTCTCTTAATATAGGCTAAATCATCATTATTATCAGTATCTTTTACTGCTAAAAATACTAAATATCCTTCTTTAATCTCTCCTATTAATTCATTATCAACTGTCACATTTGAATTTTTAACTTTTTGAATTACTGCTCTCATTAATTATTCACCCTGTATACACTATACAAAGCCGAAATCGACTTTAGTTTACCCATTACTTCATCAAGTTGGTCAATGC
Organism: Anaerococcus provencensis; assembly: GCF_000312365.2. Classification (GTDB taxonomy): domain Bacteria; phylum Bacillota; class Clostridia; order Tissierellales; family Peptoniphilaceae; genus Anaerococcus; species Anaerococcus provencensis. The sequence goes on from NZ_HG003686.1 coordinate 901,025, forward strand.
TATTTACTTCTACTGACAAGTCAATAACTCCTTCGTTATTGTCGTTTACTCTAGCATTCATGCCAACAATATTGACATTTAATGCTGACAAAATCTTACTTACATCAAAAATCACCGAAGGAGAATTATTTGATATAAGTTGGATTTTTACTGGGAACTTATCTGTTTCATCATTTTGCCAATACACATCAATCAATCTTTCTGGATGACGATTGTTTATGATATTTGGACATGATTTTGTATGGACAGATATGCCATTTCCCATAGTTATAAAACCAATGATTGGATCCCCAGGAACTGGAGTACAACATTTTGCAAACTTGACTTCAATATCATCTTCTAAGTCAGAAACTTTAACTTCACCCTTAAATGTTTTGCTAGGATTTGCACCTTTGTTAATATTTAAGGATTCGTTTAAATTAGTTTCTTTCTTTTCACTTTCTTTTTCCTTTTTAATAAGTTTTTGAATTACCTGTTCACTAGTAATTCTACCATAACCAACTGCTGCATACATTTCATCTTCGCCAGGAAAACCTAATTCACTTGAGATTTCATCTATCCACTCATCTTTTAATAATGACTTATATCCACTTCTATTCTTTTTGATATCTCTTATTATTTGGTTTCTGCCAGTTTCAATGTTTTCTTCTTTATCATTTCTTTTGAAGAATTGTTTGATTTTGCTTTTGGCTTGGGAACTTTTAACAATATTTAGCCAGTCTCTACTTGGTCCAGCTGAGTTTTTAGATGTTAATATCTCGACAACATCACCAGTTTTAAGTTTATGAGCTACTGGTACAATGGAACCATTTACCTTAGCACCTATACATTTATTCCCAACTTCTGTATGAACCTTATAGGCAAAGTCTATGGTACAAGATCCTAATGGTAGAGAATATATTTCTCCAGCTGGTGAATAAACATAAATTTCCCTAGAGAAAAAGTCTGTTTTGAGGGTTTCCATAAATTGCTGGCTGTCAATATCTGCTGCTCCTTCTCTTTGCCACTCCATGATTCTTCTTAGAAATTCCATAGCAGAGTCAAACTCAGTTTCTTTTTTGTTATTTTCCTTATATCTCCAGTGAGCAGCTACCCCGTATTCACATTCTTTGTGCATTTGACGGGTTCTAATTTGGACTTCAAATGGTTTGGAATCTTCTCCAAAAACTGTAGTGTGTAAGGACCTATAACCATTTGGCTTAGGTTGACCAATATAATCCTTTATCCTATTAGGAATAGGCCTCCATAGTGAATGAACCTTACCTAAAACCTCATAACATTCAGCAATTGTATCAACTAAAACTCTTACTGCGGTAAGATCGTATATCTCCTCAAAAACTATGTTATTGCGCTTCATTTTTTTATAAATGGAGTAAAGAGATTTAGGTCTACCAGATATTTCATAATTAATCTTACTATCTTTGAGACTATCGGTAAGAGTTTCGATTATTTCATTTATGTAGGCTTCCCTCTCTCTTCTCTTACTTGCTACCATCTCTGCAAGTTCATAATATTTCTCTGGTTCTTGGTATCTGAAACATAAATCTTCTAATTCCCATTTGATAGAATAAATACCAAGTCTATGAGCAAGTGGAACATATATTTCAATAGTCTCTGTAGCAGTTTGAATTTGTTTTTCACGAGTCTTATATTCCAAAGTTCTCATATTGTGAAGTCTATCTGCTAGTTTTATGAGTACAACCCTAACATCATTACTCATGGCCATTACCATTTTCCTAATGTTTTCTGCTTGTTTTTCTTCCCTTGATGAATAATTTAGATTTTTAAGTTTGGTAACACCTTCTACTAAGAAAGTAATCTCTTCACCAAATTCTTCTTTCATCTGATCATAGGTTATAGGAGTATCTTCTAAGACATCGTGCATTAGCCCAGCGCATATAGTCTGGTCATCAAGTTTCATATTAGAAATAGTCTTAGCTACGGCAATTGGATGGATAAAATAATCTTCACCAGAATTTCTCTTTTGTCCCCTATGATTTACTTCACCAAAATAATAGGCTTTTTTTATCAAAGCTATATCAGCATTGGGATTATTTTCTAGTATTAATTTTTCAAAAATTTCATATTCTTTATCAAAATCAGTTGTCATATCAGCTCACCTAATATCAACAAGTCTAAGTTGTAGAGTTCTGTTGCCCCTAAATTCATTAATATCAGGGTAGTAAACTATATCAATCTTGTTGCCAGTAATATTCTTTCCAAATTTATTAACTAAGTAATTTGCTGTATCTATAGCATTAAACTTAATAGCATTTATTATAATATCATTTTTCCTTAAGGATAATTTCAATGTATTTTTATTTTTACCAATCATGGCAATACTTTCAATAATAACAGCCTTGTCGGCAAATATAGGTTTCTCAAAATCTTTGCCAAAGGGTTTTAAATTATTTAAAGATTCTGCAAATTCTAATGATAGCTTATCTATAGAAATGGCAGTGTCAATATTAATAACTTTTTCTTTATCTTTTTGGGTCATTTTGGAATTATCATTTAGAAATTTTCTAAAATCATCAATTCTAGAAACTTCAATTGATAGTCCGCAAGCCATCTTGTGTCCTCCAAAAGACTCTAAATTATCCTTATATTGGTAGCAAGCTTCGTGAATATCAAAGCTTTCAATTGACCTACCAGATCCTTTTGCTATATTTTCTTTAAGTGAATTTGTTAGTACAATAGTAGGCCTATAATATTTTTCCTTAATCCTGCCTGCAACAATGCCACATATGGATTCGTTAATAGATGGTTCATATACTACTATTATGTCATTATCTTTATAGTTATTTTTTTCTATAATCTCAATACATTTATCAAGGCCTTCTTCAGTTAATTTTTTTCTCTCGACATTTAAAGAAATTAGCTCTTTTGCTATTTCATATATCCTGTCTATATCTTCTTCCATCAATAATTCTATAGCAAGTTTAGCTGAAGCAAGTCTCCCTGTAGCATTCATAGTCGGCCCTATTATAAATCCAAGGGTGTATTCATCAATTGGCTTATGCCAATTCATCTCATCTAATATAGCCTTTATGCCAATTTTTTCGGTGTAATTTAATCTCTTTAGTCCCTCTATGACAAATATACGATTTTCATCAGTAAGAGAAACAATATCGCAGACAGTTCCCATTGCGACATATTCTAGTATGCTTGCCAGATATTCAAAATCACCGCCGATTTTTTGGTACAGGGCCTGAATTAGCTTAAAGCATACACCAGCTCCACATAAGTCCTTAAAGGGATAGGAGCTATCAATTCTCTTAGGATTTATAACTGCATCAGCTTCTGGAAGTTTTTGGGCTTGCCATTCCCCATCTGTAGATGTTTCTATCTCGTGGTGGTCAGTAACTATAACGTTAATTCCTGCTTTTTTGAGACTATCAACCTGATCAAAGCCTGTTATGCCATTATCACAAGTGATTATCAAAGAAACACCATCAGATACAGCTTTATCAACCATACCGTCGCTCATACCATATCCATCAGCTACCCTATGAGGAATGTCGTATGATAAATTATCATAAAAATATAAAAATCCATCTAACAATGTCATCACGGATGCAATCCCATCTTGGTCGTAGTCACCAAATATACGAATCTCTCCACCATTTTTCATTGTTTCTATAATAAGCTCTACTGCCTTATCCATATCGGCCAGTAAAAATGGGTCGTGCAATTTTTCTAAATTGGGATCTACAAACATTTCTACCGTTTCTTTGTTTGTAATATCTCTATTAGCTAAAATTAAGGCTTGTAGTTTTGTAATATCCTTATTTTTTAAATTTTCTAAATAATTTGCTTTTTTGTTATAAATAAACCAATTTGCCATTGCATCACCCTTCCGTACTATAAAAACTATACCTTTTTGCTTAGATATATAAAGAAATAAGGCCATAATGGCCTTAGCTTATAATATTTGATATTTCTTTTTTTAGAAGCTTTATATATGAATGATTATCAACTGATCCTGAAATTAAAATCACATCTTCACCATCTATTTTGACAACTTCTCCAACTATACCTTTATCTGTAGTTACTTTTGAACCTATTTCTAGATTATTTTCTATAAATTCTCTATTTTTCTTTTCTTTAATGTAAGATTTTATACTTGTCTCATAAAATCCCAAAGCAAGGATGGCAAGTATTAAGTATTCTAATCTCATAGGTATCCGTATTTTTTGTAAAACTCTTCTTTGTATTCCAAAAACCTATCTTCCATTATTGCTTGTCTAATATTTTCGCAAAGTTTTAATAAGAAATATAAGTTATGATAGCTTAGTAGCCTTGCTCCTAGAATTTCATTTACATTAACCAAATGTCTTAGATAAGCCCTGCTGTAGTTTTTGCAAGTATAGCAATCACACTCATGGTCAAGTGGTGTGAAGTCATCCTTGAAAGATGCATTTTTCACAACTAATCTGCCTTCTGATGTTAGAGCTGTACCATGTCTTGCCATCCTTGTAGGAAGAACACAATCGGCCATATCTATTCCTGCTTGGTAGGATTCAAAGAGATAGTCTGGAGTTCCTACTCCCATATTGTATCTAGGCTTATCTTCTGGTAAAAGTGGTGTAGTAAAGTTTAGGATATCTATCATTTCTTCCTTTGTTTCACCTACTGATAGGCCACCTATTGAAAATCCATCAAAATCCATAGCTGTAGTTTCAATTACAGATTTTTCTCTTAGATCCTTAAACAAACCACCTTGGACTATGCCAAAAAGAGATTGGTCTTTGTGAGAATGTTCTTTATGATAATCTAAGCCTCTCTTAGCCCACCTTATGGTTCTTTCCATAGATTGCTTAACATAGTCATAATCTGCCCTTGCATCTACACATTCATCAAAACTCATCATAATATCAGAATGAATGTCATTTTGTATTTCTATAGACTTTTCCGGGGTAAAAAAGTGCTTGGACCCATCAATATGACTCCTAAATTCCACTCCATTTTCATTTATCTTTCTCATGTCAGATAGTGAGAAAACTTGAAATCCACCAGAATCTGTAAGTATTGGCCTATCCCAGTTCATAAACTTATGTAGGCCACCAGCTTGTCTCATAATTTCCATGCCAGGTTTTAGATAAAGGTGATAGGTATTGCCAAGGATGATTTTTGCATCCATTTCCTTTAATTCTTCCACAGTCATAGTCTTCACTGTGCCAAGAGTTCCTACCGGCATAAAGATTGGAGTAGGTATGTCTCCATGTTCAGTGTGGATAACTCCTACTCTCGCATTGGAATATTTGTCTTTTTTTATTAATTCATATTTTAAAGCCATATTACTCCTTAGTGAATAAACATCGCATCGCCAAAGCTAAAGAATCTGTACTCATGATCCACAGCGTATTTATAGGTATCCAAAATCATTTCTCTTGATGTAAATGCAGCCACTAGCATAACTAGGGTTGATTTTGGCAAGTGAAAATTAGTAATAAAAGCATCTACCACCTTATATTCAAAGCCTGGATAGATAAATATATCTGTCCAGCCAGAATCTTCAGTAATCTTGCCACATTTTTTATAAACTGATTCTAGGGTTCTAATACTTGTTGTTCCAGTTGCTATAACTCTGTGACCAGATTCGCGTGCCTCATTTATAATATCTGCAGTTTCTTTAGATAAAGTGTAAAATTCGCTGTGCATTTTATGTTCACTTACATCTTCTACACTTACTGGTCTAAAAGTTCCCAGTCCTACATCAAGTGTAAGATAGGCAAGCTTGATGCCTTTTTCTTCAATCTGCTTTAATAAATCCTTTGTAAAGTGAAGACCAGCTGTTGGGGCTGCTACAGAACCAGGATTTTTTGAATATACAGTTTGATATTCTTCAGGTTCTTTTAACTCCTCTTTAATGTATGGAGGCAAAGGAACATTTCCAAGTTTATCCAAGATTTCATTAAAGATTCCTTCGTAAGAGAACTCAATAATCCTATTACCGTCTTCTTTTATATCTTTGACCTGACCAGATAAATCTTCTGAAAATATAATTTTTGTACTAATCTTCATTTTCTTACCAGGACGAACCAGGCATTCCCAAGTTTTACCCTCTGTATTACGGAGTAAAAACACCTCTATAGACTCTTCTTTGTCTTTTCTATGACCAAAAAGCCTAGCAGGTATAACCCTAGTATCATTCATTACTAGAACGTCACCTGGGTTTAAATAATCAATAATATCATAGAAGTACTTATCTTCAATCTCTCCAGTTTCTCTATCCAAAACCAGAAGTCTTGCGTGGTCTCTTTTTTCTGCTGGGTGTTGGGCTATTAGTTCTTCTGGTAAGTAGTAATCAAAATCGTCTGTTTTCATCTATTCCTCGTATCTTAGTCCATAATGTTCATAAGCTTTTCTAGTTAAGACTCTTCCTCTTGGAGTCCTAGTTAAAAATCCAATTTGAAGCAAATATGGTTCGTAAACATCTTCTATAGTAACATTTTCTATTCCTGTTGAGGCTGCTATTGTATCTATACCAACGGGACCACCATTAAAATTGCTATACATGATAAGAACTATCTTCTTATCCATAGGGTCTAATCCCATTTCATCTATCTCAAGAAGTTTCAATCCTTCCATACTGGTTTCATGGTCAATTATGTGATCCTTTTTAACAATAGCGTAGTCTCTTACTCTTTTTAATAATCTATTTGCAATTCTAGGCGTGCCCCTAGACCTTTTTGCAATCTCATAAGCTCCCTCATCATCTATTTCTATATCTAAAATATTTGCCGACCTTTTAATAATCGTTGTAAGATCTTCAGCTGTGTAAAGATTTAATGAGAGCATTACCCCAAATCTATCTCTAAGTGGTGCAGAAAGCATACCAGATCTAGTAGTCGCTCCTATTAGTGTAAATTTTTCCAAGTCAATTCTAATAGATTGGGCATTTGGACCCTTGCCTACAATAATATCTAGTACAAAATCTTCCATAGCGGAATATAAGATTTCTTCAACAGACCTATTGATCCTATGAATTTCATCTATGAATAAGACATCACCATAGGATAGGTTGGTAAGTATACTTGCAAGATCTGATGGTCTTTCTATAGCTGGTCCACTTGTTACCCTTATATTTACACCTAATTCATTAGCTATAATGGTTGAAAGTGTAGTTTTTCCCAAACCTGGTGGTCCTTGCAAAAGAACGTGGTCAAGTGGTTCCTTCCTTGATAAGGACGACTCTATGAAAATTTCTAGTTTTTCCTTGGCTTTATCTTGACCTATGTATTCACTTAGCCATTTTGGTCTGATAGAGTTTTCGTTAGTTAGATCTTCCTTTAGCTCGTTTGATCCAACTATTCTTTCGTTTTCATCGTACATTAAATTCCCCTATATAAGTCTTTTTAGACTCTCTTTTACAAGTTCTTCCAATGATAAATCCATATCCTTAAGTTCTAACAGTACATTATTGATGTCATTTTGTGCATATCCTAGGTTTACTAAAGCTTCTTTAGCGACATCAAAGTCTTCATTAGTGTAAGTTATTACTTTTGATGGATTTGTATTATCTTCAATAGGCATCTTTTTAACCTTATCCATAAGCTCTAGTATTATCCTACTGGCTGTTTTCTTACCTATACCTTTGGCTATGGTAAGCTTATCTATATCGCTATTTACTATGGCTAACTTAATGTCATTTACTCCCATAGATGAGAGGATGCCAATAGCATTTTTCGGTCCTATTGAAGAAACTGATGTTAATAGTAAAAACATTTCTAGTTCATCCTTGGAATAAAAACCATACAAACTCATATCATCTTCTCTTACTTGTAATGACGTATATATCTTATATTCATTATTTAATTCTAGTAGTGCAAGTGTTGATAAGGAAGATTTGATAAGATAACCCATTTGATTATTTTCTAAAACAAAATCTTCTTCGCTTATACTTCTCACATCTCCAATTATATATGCTATCATCAGTTCATCCTAAAGTTTTCTTTAAATCTCTGGCTTAAAGCATGACAAAGAGCAACAGATAGGGCATCTGCTGCATCGTCTGGCTTCGGTATTTCTTTCAAATTTAAGAGAGTAGTTACTGTCTTTTGCATTTGCATTTTGCTGGCCCTTCCATAGCCCGTTATGGCTTGTTTGATTTGCAGCGGTGTGTACTCAAAAATAGGAAGACTATTTTCCTGAGCACATAATATTTGTATACCTCTAGCGTGACCAACTGTTATGGCAGTCTTTACATTTTGGTTGAAGAATAATTCTTCAATTGCAAACTCATCTGGCTTATGCTCTAGTATAATTTCATTTAAATTGTTATACAAAATACTAAGCCTTTCTGGAGTTTTTGTTTTGCTAGATGTTGTAACTACACCATTTTCTATTACTTTAACCTTATTTCCATCAAATTCAACCACGCCATAACCCATGATTGCAATCCCTGGATCTATACCTAATATTTTCATAATTCTAATAAGTAAAAAAGAGCTTATATAAGCTCTATTGATATCTTTCTAATACTTCTCTAATAAGTCCCCTAAAATAATACTCTGCATAAACGTCTACTATTGATTTATACAAATATGATAGGGACTTATCGTAAATCTTTCTCGTCTGATTTAAGGTAATATCTTCAGTATATATAAAATTACTTGTATCGAACCTTAACTGCTTGTGAGTGCTTTGGTCAATATTTAATATACTTGACCTAATTTTTAAATCGCAAAATTTACCCATATTGGCCTTTAGATTTGAAACTAGTCTTTTGTCAGTGTAGATATTGTCCTTAAAGTTTTCTCCAATTTCTCTAACTTTTGGATCATTTTTGCTAGAATAGTAGGAGAAATTGCGCATCATATAGGATACACCAAAACATTCGATAAGTTCATATTCCAAATTGTCTACCATCTTTTTATCTCTAAAGGCCCTGTATTGAGCCTTGATGGATATAAGATATTCATATCTATTAATATCAGCCGTGATAGAAGCTTCAAGATAGTCTATGATTTGATCAATGTTTGATAGATCCCAAAAGTATTTTTTGAGATTTTTCATAACATAGTCTTTAACATAGTAATCATTTTTGGAAAATTTTACGAAATTTTTATCATATAATAAAGACATAAGAGTGTTTAATGAATATACATCTTCATTTATCAAAAAATTGTATTCAAGTTTTTCAATTATAGGATATTGTTCACTAAACTGTGCCTTCATCATTTTTTTACCTCGTTATACTATTTTATCACAGATGAGCTTATATTTATTTAGATATATTTATGGCGGAAATAAATAAAGCTAAATTATTAGTAATAATATACGTTAAAATCTAATTTTTGCATATAATACTTATGATTTAGCCTATAAGATTTTTAAAATAAAATTTTATTCATTATAAAATTTAAAACTTTTTGAAGATTACATTCAAATCAGAAAGATGAAAACTATAGTTAACATCTTTTCTTTCTATATCTATGACTGTCTTGGATCTTAAATCATCATCCATATAGAGTTTATCAATAAGTTCATAAGATGGATTTATAGCGTGGGGATTGCCAACTAATTGAAACATTGTAATATCTCCATTTGTATCTCCATAAGCATAAGAACTATCCAAGTCCAAATTATATCTTTTGGTTAGATTCATCACAGCACCAAGCTTACTACGGCCATCCCACATAGGGCTAACCTTGCCTGTAAACCTATTATCAGGATCAAATTCATACTTGGTTGCTATAGATTCATCTGCTCCATAGATATGAGCAAATTGGTTTACAAGAAATTCTGGTGATCCAGATATAAAGAAAATCTTATAACCATTGTTTTTGTGAAAGTCCACTGCCTTTCTTGTTGTCATATATACTTTGTTTTTATTCTTTTCTATAACTATATCGGAATATTTGTTGATAGTATCTTTATCTATGCCAACTAATTTTTGTTGGTAGACCAAGCTCGCCTTATCAAGGTAATCTTCATAGGCTCCTAGCCTATTTTGATATTTTTCAAAAAGTGGACCTATTTCTTGGCTCCAAGCAGATTCTGGAATAATACCATCAGCTGTTAATAACAAAAAATGTTCTATCAACAAACTATTTCTAAACAAAGTTCCATCAATATCAAAAAACGCAGCCTTATCTCTCTTCACAATAGCTCCTCTTATTTATCTTTAGCCTCAAAAGTTTGTTTTCCACTTTTTGAGGAATTGTCTATTCTTTTAGCTTTTACATTATTTTTTGTATTTATCTTTTTTGTAACATACTTACTTTCATGCTCTTTGCCTTTTACTTTTGGCCTCTTTTTCTTGGCAACTCTAGTTTTGTTAGTTTTGTTAGTCCTAATTGGCTTAACTTCTTTGGATGATTTTTTATCCTTTTGATTTGATATTTCCATCTCAGATGTTTGTTTTCTTATGGATATTACCAAATCAATTATGAAGCATGTAAAAAGTCCTACTAGGGCTGATGTTCCCAAAAATACAGCTATCCATGATAAATCTAAACCCCTCGCAGAAGTAAATTGTCTTAAACCACTAAAAAGTATGATTAAAGATACTACTCCCAAGCACAGGGATGGTATATACTTGATAATTTTTTTCTTATTTAGAAAATGTATAAGGATTGTAATTATTATATTCATCACTACTATTATTGGTAAAATATTTAGTTTTGATGAGTGTTGACTTATTAAATTGATTATGCCTGACATTGACTCTCCTTTATACACTTATTCTTTTTATATCTATATTGTCATCTACTATATTCATTATCAAGAATCCAGGATTATTATCTCTCGGCAAAAAGATTGTTCCTGGGTTTAGTATTAGTATATGATCTATATACTTATTAACATATACATGGGTATGGCCATGGATTATAATGTTACACTTATTTTCTTTTGCTTTTTCTATAAGCTTATCATAAGTATAATCAACGCCATACTTGTGACCATGGCTTAAAAAAATCCTCTGATTTTCTATATCAATTATTTTATCATAAGATTCATTTGAGAAAAAATCATTATTCCCTTTTACTACATAATAGGATATGTCGGTTTCATAGTGGATATTCTCGACATCTTCTACACCATCTCCGGCATGTATTAAAAGATCAATATCTCCATTTTCCAAAATATAATCGCTAATTAGCCCATAGTTTCCGTGGGTATCTGACGTAACTAATACTTTCATATGTGCTCTTTATAAAACTTAACAAAGCTTTCAATAGCTTTTGATCTATGAGATATTTGGTTAATCTCTTTTTCTGTCATCTGACCTAAGGTTCTATCAGACCCCTTTGGTAAGAATATCTGATCGTAGCCAAATTCAAATTGACCTATTTCTTCCTTAGTTATTGTACCTTCAAGTATGCCCTCAAAGTAATAATCTTTGCCATTTTCATCAATATAGCAAACAAGGGTCTTGAAATATGCATTTCTATTGTCTTTATCTTTAAGTTCTGAAAGAAGTTTATCCCTATTATCCTTATAGGTCGCATTTTCTCCTGCATACCTATGAGCATATATGCCAGGTCTATTATCCAAGGCTTCTACAAATAGTCCTGTGTCGTCAGATATAGTCGGTACCTTAGCTAAATCAAAATAAGTTTTTGCTTTTTTATAGGCATTCTCTTTTAGGCTTTTCCCATCTTCCACTACTTCTATATCATCTAAATCAAAGTCTTTTGGTGACTTCAAATTATCAATCATTAGTTCTACTTGTTTTAATTTATCTATGTTTCCCGTTGCGAATAATAGGGTCATATTTGCTCCTTTTATAATAACATTTTAGCTTATCTCTTTCAATGAATCTAATTACTTTCTATAATTTTGTTGTTGTTTACAAATGCTTGATTTAAGGTATCGGCATTTTGTCCACTTTGTTGATCTATTGAAATAAACGCGGTTGAATTTGGTGTTGGTATATAGAAAAGTGGTTCCTTTTCTATATTTCCATTATCAATCTTATGGATTAATATCTCATCTGCACTTTGAATTACTATATAATTACCATTGTTTAATATATGATAATCTATAAATTGATTGTTTATGTTTCTTACTTGGTCCCTGGTAATATTAGTATTGTTTTGTGTATCTTCTTCTACATAATTTCTCATTGGAATCTGGGTAGCTGCTTTTAGCAAGCTATTTTCAGTATATATAGATGTTTGGCTAACCCAAGATCCCGAATCTCTTACCAAGCCAAAGTTTGTGCTATCAATTTTAATATCAGATGGCTCTATCTTAGAATCAAGGTTGGTGGCTTCGTTTATTACCATATATTCAAACTGCTCATAGGCATCCTTATCACCAGTAAACTCATCTATAGTGATAAGCCTATTATCTTCCAACTCATTTGTAGCTACAAAACCGTATTTGTTAATGGTGTTGTCAAACAACTGCCTTTGATAAGAGAATGATATATAGTTTTTGTCTACAAAGTTTAGTCTTATATTCATATCAAAGTCTTTAAAAGAATATCTATCAAGATTAGTCTGATCATCCATCTTTTCTTCTAATCTTACTGGAAAGGCCTCGATATTATCATATAGACCACTTAGAGTACTTTTCTTGCTTCTAACTTTCCAAAATTCATCTTGACCACGCAAAAATATATCATTAGCTTTTAGGTATTTGATATCTTTATCCTTTGGTATTTTAATAAGATAAGTATAGTAGTTGTACTCCACTTGCTTGTTTGATAGGTCTGTCCTCTCCCTTACTCCAAGGAGTAAAGAGGTATCCTCCTTGACAGCTGAATCGTGACTTTCACGTTCTCTATCATCTTTGGCGATTTTTTCGTAAGAATTTATTATATCATTGCTTACATCATCAGAAACCTTGGTTAGATAAACTAAATTATTATCAGCTATATAAAATATTTCTTCATCACTTCTTTTGACAAAATCCCTTGAAAAGAACTGACCTTCTGATGCATTTACCACTACGACATTCTCATTAATATCAATATTATCAAATGAATACCCCTTGTTTTCTAGGTACTTATTAAGGTTTACATATTTTGAGCTAAAGGATGGTGGATAAGCATATTCCTTGTTTATAGCAACAAGGTCTTTGTTGATATAAAGCCTATCTCCAATTTCTGGAGGCTTAGTATTACTTACACCAGTAATTTCTTCGACTTTGGTAACTTGCCATGTTCCTTCAAGAATTGGCGACGTAAGTTCAGGTGTTACTATCAAATCATTTAGCTCTTCTGGTGAATTCTTATTGCAGGCCGATATAATTATTCCAATAACGAACAAACAAAATATTTTAATTGTCTTTTTCATCATTTAACCTCGGAATTTCTACAATAACTGATGTACCAGATCCATACTTGCTTTTAATAATCATATTACCATCATGTGCCTTAATAATCTCTTCACATATAGAAAGACCAAGACCGGTTTGGGATTTGGAAGAAGAGCCTTTATAGAACTTACTAGCGACATATGCTATTTCGTCTTCTTTTATTCCTTCACCATCATCAGTAATGCTAATAGATATTTTGTCTTGATTAACTTCAATTAATATATCAATGTTGCCACCCTTGTCGGTAAATTTGATGGCATTGTCGATTATATTTATAAAGACTTCTTTCATTCTATTTTTATCTGCATATACCATAAGTGTCTTATAAACAGTGGTGAAGGTAAAATTTATATCCTCATTATTGGCCCTAGGACTTAGCTGGGTGTGTACTTCTTTGACAAGTTCTACTATATCTATATTTTTCTTATCATACTTAAATTTGCTTGATTGAAGTCTTGAGAAGTCTAGCAAGTCTTCCACCATCATAGAAAGTCTATCGCCTTCACTTTCGATTATGCTCAGCCCTTGGTTGAGCATATCGCTATCGTTTTGAATTTCTTTTGATTGGAGAGTGATAGCCCATCCCTTAATGGATGTAAGTGGAGTTCTAAGTTCATGAGATACTGAAGATATAAATTCATTTTTCATATCTTCTCTTCTAACTATATTTTCGCTCATAAAATTAAGGGTTCGACCTAACTTCGAAAGCTCATCTTTGCCAGTAACTTCTGCCTTGGCATCAAAATCACCCTGGGCTAACTTTTCTGATACATCAATTAACTTTAATATAGGTTCAACCAACTTTTTGGAAGCAACAAGGGATAGGAAGTAAGCTCCTATTAGGACAAAAATTCCAAATAAAAAATAAAAAACATATCAGCTTTAACTTTTTTCTTTACCTTGTTTAATGATGAAGTTAGTCTTAGAATTCCAGCTTGTTGATCATTTACCATTAAGGGATAGCTAATAGATAGTACTTCTTCTTTAGTTTTCTCATTGTAGGACTTATAAATACCCTGTTTACCCTCTTTTGAGGAAAGGACATCAGCTTTCATTAACTGGGATCCTACTTCATCAGATGCTTGAGAATCAAACAAAACTATGCCAGAATTGTCTAGTATTTGAACTTGGCTTACATTTCCTCTGTAAAAGGCGTTTTTGTCTCCAATTATAATATCTGACAAGTCATACTTATTTGTGTAATTGTCAAATATAAGTTGATTAATCTTTGCCTGGTTTAGCATTGAGCCTATAAGGTTTTGCTTGTAGTAATTTTGGATACTATTGTAGGCAAATATTTCAAAGCCAATTACAACAGTAAGTACAAAAAACATTATAAATCTAATAATTGTTGACCTGTATGAATTATTAATATTTATATTATAATTATTTTTTATTTCCATCTATAACCTGTTCCCCAGACGGTTTCTATATATTGAGGTTTTGCTGGGTCTTCTTCTATTTTTGATCTTATTCTTCTTATGTTTACATCAACTATTTTTGTATCATTGCTATAATTCTCACCCCAAGTTTGAGCCATAATCTCATCACGAGTCATAGCCTTGCCTTTGGATTCTATGAAGTTCTTAAGGATAGCAAACTCTGTTGGTGTCACATCTATTTCTTTGTCATTCTTATAGAAAGTTTTTGCATATATATCTAGGGTAAAAGGCCCATCAGAAATAGAGTTTCGTTCTTTTTTATCCTCGACTACTTCTGTTAAGTTGACCCTTCTCATCAAAGATCTAACCCTGAGTATTAACTCCTGTGGATTAAATGGTTTGATGATATAATCATCTGCTCCTCTTTCAAGCCCTAAAATTTTATCTATATCTTGACTCTTGGCAGAAACCATGATTATACCAACCTTTGGAGATTTTTCTCTTATAGCCTGGCAAACTTCATAACCTGATATTCCCGGAAGCATTACATCAAGTATGGCTACAGCTGGATTTTCCTCCTCAAAAACCTTTATAGCTTCTTCTCCTGTAGCAGCCTCACAAGTTTGGTATCCTTGATACTCCAAATTTATCTTCATAAATTGTCTTATTGAACTTTCATCATCAAGGATTAAAACCTTATTATTTTCCATTGTTCATCCTTTCAAAGGCAATTTTCCCTGCTCCTATTACTCCTGCATCATTTAAGAATTTGGCTGGTATAACACTTATATTTAGAGTGTTATTACAAAAATCATTGAATTTTTCAATCATTCCATCCCACCAAACTTCTTTGGAATTAATAACTCCACCACCTATTACAATAACTTCAGGATCAAAGATATTTCTTAGACTTGTCAAATAATAAGCTAAGTTAGCCTGATAAGTTTCAAGAACTTCCATAGCCTTTGGATCTTCATTAACTCTAGATAAAATTTCTTCACCAGTCAAATCTTTTCCAGTAAGTTTTTTGTAAGTTTTTCCTAGGGCTGTTCCTGCACAATATGCCTCAGCACATCCATGTTGACCACATGTACAATAATCTCCGCCTGGATATAGTATCATATGTCCAAGCTCTGCACCTTGGAAGTGGGAACCTGACAATAGTCCACCTTTTTCGTTATATACTGCACCACCTAGACCTGTACCAAGTGTAATCATTACTATATCTTTGGCATTTTTAGCTGCTCCAATCCACTTTTCTGCAACTAAGGCAATATTTGCATCATTTTCTACAAATACTGGTATATCTACAAATGCTTCTACTGCTTCTTTTAGGTTAAGTCCAGTCCAGCCGTCAATGTTGCCAGCAAATGTTACGATTCCATTTTCTGAATCTATAAAACCAGGAGTTCCAATGCCAATAGCTTGAGCTTGTTTAAAATCAAGACCATAGATTGCCTTTCTGATATTTGATAAAACAACATCTCTACCTTTTTTAGCTTCTGTTTCTATGCTATTTCTCTCAACGATATTGCCGTCTTGATCTATAAGACATGCATTAATCTTAGTACCACCTAAGTCTATTCCTATTACTTTGTCCATTAAATTCTCCTACATTTTAAATAGTGTACTCTTCAAATTTTCTATATTATCTATTCTTTTTGACCTGAAAGTTTTATCTCTAAGGTAATCTAGTTCGTCGATATGGTCAAATCTAACTTTGTAAGCTAGTAAAACTTGATTATTTATATCAAATTTCTCGCTTAGAAGTTCATTAGTCTTCCTATCCCCATATTTCCTATCGCCAATGATTGGAGTTCCATTTTTCCTTAGAGAATATCTAATCTGATGGGTTTTACCTGTGATTAGCTCACACTCTAGCAATGTATACTTATGATTTGTTTCAAGAGGTCTAAAATTTGTTATTATCCTTGATCCATCTTTGGCTGATTTAATCTTATTTTTACTTTCATTTTTTGATATTCTTGTGTCTATGGTAAAAGCTTCTTTGACTTCACCTTTTACTATGGTTAGATAATATTTTGAAATTTTATTTTCTCTAATGGCTTTATTTAGACTTCTTAAAGCATCTGCATTTTTTGCACCAATGATAAGCCCTGCTGTATTTCTATCAAGCCTATTTACTACTGCTGGATTAAAGGTCCTGTCAGTCTTGTCAACTTGATTTGTCTTATACAAATATGACAACATATAATCTACCAAATTATGACCATAATCTTCCTTTGTAGAAGAATGAGTCAATAATCCAGGCTCTTTATCCATAATTATAATGTTCTTATCTTCATACACTATATCTAGATTAAAATCACTTGCCTTAAAATCAGTCTTAGTAAGCCATTTATTATAGTTTTCATCAGATATATACATCTTTATATTATCGTTTTCGTAGACGTAATCATCTGCTTTGGCCCTCTTATCATTTATTTTAAAGTTTTTCTTTCTGATATTCTTTTGAATAACAGATAAGGGAGCATTTTCAAAGTATTTCCTTAAGAAACGATCAAATCTTTGGTTTCCCTGATTTTTATTTAATGTTATTTCAATCATACTAGTAAGATTTATTCACATAAGAATCAATAAGTGACGGTCTTAAAGACTCATCAAAGACATGGTTTTCTCTAAGTTTTTTAAGTAAAACTTTGGATTTAGAATGTAGTATAACCTTATCTATAGATTTTATATTTATCTCAAAAATTACACCTCTTAGTCTCCTAGATTTTAAGTCAATAAAATAGCTTTCTACATTCTCATAATTAATCATTTCTAATAATCTCATTGTAGCTATATCTTTGAGATAATAATAGTTTTCTCTTTGATTTATTAACCTAATATAATTCTTCTTCTTTTTGTCTAAATGACTTATTTTGTTTGCCTCTATATTTACTTTTTTTGCCAAAAGATTGTAGTATTGGTAATTGTACAAGGCTTGGCTAATAGAAGTAATTGTAGAAAAAGGTTTCAAATCTAGTTTATTTATGTAATTTAAGTTTGTATTTAAGAAAGACTCTTTATCAAGTTTTGATTCTTCTAATAAATCTATGCTTTCCTTTCTAAATGTCTCAAATGACTTTAGCTTTTCTTTCTCATTCATAATAATAAAAAACCGCCTCATTAGAGACGGTCATTTGCTAATATTATTGATTAAGTTCAATTATTGTAGCTTTATCTGACTCAGGAATATCTTCTTTTGACCAGTCTAGACTAAGGTAGATATCTGCTTTTGCATATTCTGATAGTTCACTTAAACTGTCTGTAAGTTTTTCAAGTTTTTCTTTATCAAAATCTATAATATCGTAAATTCCATCTACATATACTTTTCCAATATCATAGTCACGAGCCAAGATTCCTGCAATGAATCCTTTTAGTGCACAATGGCAGTTGATATTGTAACTTCTTGCGTTGATGACTCTAACTTTGTGATCAGATATTCTAGTTCTATCTTTATCTGTTGTTATGAAAACTATATTGTTGATATTGTTTTCTTTTTCTTTGTTAGCCTCATCAACTAGATATTGTGTCTTTCCTGTTCCTTCTTCTCCAATTACGTAATAAAGCATTTACATATCCCCCTTAATTTTATTAAACACTACTTTTTGAGACTTGTCCCCTTGGACAAATCCGTTTCTATTCATTTTTTCTATTACCTCATCCCTAATCAACCGCCATGATGTATCCCAATTACAAAAGGCTGTTTCTTCTTCTGGAGCTCTTCCTACTAGCCTTTGAACTGCAACATCAGCTTTTATGACTCTTAGAAACTCGATAACATTTTCTATATATTCTTCCTTTGTAGGCATTATAAATTCGTTATTTTGATACATTTCATATAATTTTGTACCCTTTATAACAAATAGCGAATGTATTTTGATTTCTTTAACATTTAAAGCATTGATTATACTAGCTGTTTCTCTGACATCTCTTATATCATCCCAAGGTAGGGATAAGATAACATGAGTACAAATACGAAAACCGTATTTATTAATAAGATTACAGGCCTCGATAAAGTCAGCTAATGTTTCACCCCTATTTAGTATATCCAGGGTCCTATAATTTGCAGTTTGTAAGCCTAGCTCAAAGATAATATCCTTATCAAACTCTTTGCTCCAATTATTAAGAAATATTAGCTTATCTTCAGTAATAGAATCAGACCTAGTAGATATAGATACACCAACTATATAGTCTTTTTCACAAGCTCTTATTATTTCCTTGAATTCTTCCAAAGTCATATAAGTATTGGTAAAGTTTTGAAAATAAGCAATAAACTTATTTGCCTTGTATCTTTTGCCAATGTAGTCTTTATTTTGGCTAAGCTGGGCATCTACACTTAAGTATGATGGCAAATTTTCAAAAGAACCACCAGTCTCACCGCAAAATATACATCCACCATAACATTTGGCCCCGTCTCTATTTGGACAGGTCAATGATAGCTTTACAGGAAGTTTATAGACCTTTTCACCATAGGTGTCTTTGTAGTACTGGCTGATAGAATAATATGGATTATTCATCAATATCTTCTACATCTTCCTCTTCTATATCATCTATTCCTTCTAGTTCAACTTCTAAATCTGAATTATAGTCTTCCACTACTTGATCTATGGCTTCATCATCCCAATAGTGGGTGAATAGATGGAAAACTTCTTCTAATTCTTCCTCATCATCTATTAATCTTAGGTCGATTTCATCTTCTTCGAAAGAATCCTCATAGTAGAATAAATAAATTTCATAACTTTCACTAGAAATCAAAGCTACATAATCTGTTCCATCAACTGAAAATATATCCAGTAGATAACACTCATCGCTAGCTTCACCTAAATCGATTTCAATGATAGCCTTGCCTTCGTTTTTTAAAAATTCTACTTCATGACCGTGCAATTCTAATTTTTCTGTCATAAGCTACTCCTTATAGTTTTGCTAAATGGGTTAGGGCAGTGTCCACTAATTTTACAATATCTGCTATATCTTCTAGTGGAGAAAAATATTTGCCGTTCTCCCCTTGTTTATATTCTACCCCTAATGAAATCAAGTTAACATCTAAATTGTTAAAAATTATACTTGAATCTAGTGAATATTGTGTTTTTACCACATCAAATTCTTCTCCAGTTAAATCATTGAAAGCTTGTTTAAAGACCTCAGTTAAGTTATCTTTACTGTTTTTCCACCTCGGTATTATTAAACCACTTTTTATATTAGCGGAGCTTATCTTTGCAGCCATTTTAGTTGTCTTTAACATTTCTTTCATTGATTCACTAGTTAAAGACCTATAAACTATGATGAAATTGAAAAATTCTTCACTAGTTCTTGATATGGACAAGTTGATAGATGATATAAGTTCATTGTTCAAATTATCAACAGCATAGGCGCCAGATGGAACAAGCTCTACAAAGGAAGCCAAGTGTTCAAATGATACTTGAGTTATAGGATTATAGTCGCTTAAATTGATTTCTTCTATAGAAAAATCCATATTTGGCTCATGTTTTAAGTTTTTTTCCATATATTCATTTTTCACTAGATTGAAAATATCCTTTAGAGCACTTTCATAGTCAGATTTGATTATAAAATCTATATGCCCAAAGCTAGGTATTCTGTCGTACCTATCCCCTGCTTGAAGGTTTATAATATCAAGGTCTACCTTTGCCTTAATTTTTCTAATAAAAGTTACTAAAGATTTTATAGAATTTATCCTAACCTTATCAAGGTCAGATCCGCTATGACCACCTATAAGATTTGAAAGGTTAATTCTAAATACCTTATAGTCATAGTCTGGATAAAATCTTTCCACTGGAATATTTATTTTTGACAAAATCAAAGCAGAAAATTCATTTGCAAGACACCTTGATTGTCTAAGATTAAGATTAATTATATTCTTATTTCTTAGTAGAAAATATAAGGCCTTATAGTCTCTATTCTCATTTTGAAAATTATTGTTGGTAATCAAAACATCAAAGTCATTAGAAGATCTTTGTAAAAGCTCATTTATTGCTAACAAAGAATTAATATAGTTTAAATCATTGCTAGAATACAGATAAAGACCATCTTCGCTTAGTGATATTTTTGAATTTTTTATATTTGAATCAATATTTAAGTGTAATACAGCTTTTGGATTATCTGCTTTTTTGATATAGATGGAATCATCAAAGTATGATATATCGTATTTTGATGAATGAATAATAAATTCTTCTATATATGATTTTTCACTGGTTAAAGCATCTATCGATTCAAATTGTCTTAAATTTTCTTGAAGATTACTTATCGTATTTGCATAATCCATAACTTTTGCCTAATAGTATTTTTTGACCTCAGATTTTTTATAAAGATCATTTACTAGTTCTAAATATTTTTCCTGTCTTTTTATCATCTCATAGGTTGATCTAACATTGTCTTTAATGTCTTCAAAGTTTTGTTCATTTACTTTTTTATCATCAAGTTTTATAAGATGGTAGCCAAATTGAGATTTGACTGGTTTAGATACTTCTCCTATTGATAGTTTATCAAGTCCCTCTTGGAATTCAGGAACCATAACTCCTTTTGGAAATGTTCCTAAGGATCCACCGTTATCCTTTGATGGGTCTAGGGAATGTTTTTTTGCAGCCTCTGCAAAGTCTAAACCATTTTCTATCTCTTCTAGTATTTTATTAGCTTTATTTTCATCTTCTACTAAAATATGAGAAGCTGTGTAAGTTGTTGGACTAAATAAGGTATCCTTATTTTTATTGTAATAATCAAGGACTTCATCGTCATTTATAGTCACTTCATTAAAAATCTTATGCATAGCATAATTTTTTAGCATATCATTTTTGACTTCTTCGAGTCTTTGCCTAAATTCGTCTTCTTGGTCAAAATTATTTTCTTTGGCGTTTTGAAGTATAAGTTCTTGGTTAACAAGTTCATCAGTCAATATATTAAATCCTTCTTTGGAATTAAATCTTTGCTTATCTTCTATGCCAGCTAAAAGATGAAATACATCATCTTCGTATATTTTTTTACCATTTACTTCTGCTAATAATTTATTTTCGCTCATTAGTTCCTCTTTACTAGTTCAATTTTGTTATCATATATCTTAATATCGTTGTTTTTATAAAGTCTGCCTATGGCTCTTTTGAAAGATGATTTGCTTATGCCAAATATAGCATTGATCTTATCTGGACTTGACTTGTCTGATAGATGAACCACACCATCGTGATCTATCAAATAATCCAAAATCATATCACTGTCGTTATTAATTTCTAGATAGGCTCTTTGTCTTAGGGAAAGTTCAATCTTTCCATCATCTTTGACTTCTTTTACCCTGGCTTCGATTAGTTCGCCTTCAACGTGAACTCCTCTTAGCTCATCCATTCTTAGCAAGGAATCGTACTTATTATCTATTGCAACAAAAGCACCTATTGCCTTATTTATAGAATAAATTCTGCCAGTTACTTCATCATTTTCTTGAAATCCGTGATCAGTTGTTAGAAGATCACGGATTTTGCTAGTTAGATATATAAAACCATTACTATCTAACTTAAAAGCAACAGGATAGGTCATATGCATGATAACTCTATAAGTTCTTTCTGTAAAAGGCATAAAAACATGGTTTCCTCCTTCTATTTCAAAGTAGACACCCTTCTTATCAACTTTTACAGCTTTCAAATCATAAATCTTATCTACTTCATAGGGAAAATCTCTAGTCGCTCTTATTATATTATCGTAGTCTCTATATAAATAAGCTTCAACTTTTTCCCCTTGATGTAGGTCTCTTACTTCTTTTTTATCTATTGCGGCATCTCCAAATTTCGTTTGTAAATATGCCTTATTTTTTGTAAATCTTTTAATCTTATATTCTTTAATAACAAACTCCTAATTTAATTGTTTTAAGGTAAATCCTTCACCAAGCACTTCAGATATAGTATTTGTGAATATGAAGGCCCTGTCATCAACCTTTAATATGTCTTCTTTGATTAGTGGATATCTTCTAAAGGTAGAAACTGTTAGGATAAGCTTCTTTTCTCTTCCTGTATAACCACCTTCGGCATGGAGTAGGGTCACTCCCCTATTGTGCTTTTTAATAAGTATTTCGTTTATTTCTTCATACTTATCACTAATTACATAAATGGCAATCTTCCTCCCAAGACCTTGTATAGCATTATCTAGGGCAATGGATTGGATAATTATTGCAAGTGTAGCATACATTGATTTTTCTATGCCTATTACAAATGCTGATAATATTACTACTGTAAAATCAGCAAAAAACAAAGAAATATGTATAGGAATACTTGTATATTTATTAATAATAGTTGCTATAACATCTGTTCCACCTGATGAACCTCCATTGTAAAAAATAAGTCCAAGACCAGCCGCAAGAACTATAGGTCCACACAAGGTATTTAATAGTGCATCACCAGAAAGGCTAAAATCTGGTAGAAATCTTTCAAATAAAATTATCTCTATTGATACAGTTACAGCAGATAGAAGAGATTTTTTTGCAAAATCTACGCTTACAAATATACCACCCAAAACCAATACAAGGGCGTTTAATATAAAGTTTATTATACCTAGGTCAACATTGAACAGGTTTGAAAATACAAGTGATAGACCAGATACTCCACCAGCTGAAATATCATGTATTAACAAGAAAAAATATAGGCCTACACCTAGGAGTAAAGATCCTACAAAAATCGATATATTCTTTTTCATCCAATACCTCCACTATCTTATAATAAAAGCTTATCATAAAATTTTAATTTCGTAAATTAAAATAAAAAAGAGAGCCAAAGACTCTCTCATATCCACTGAGGAATTTCTTGATTATAATTATCATACATTAAAAGTAATAATTTTTCCTCTTCCTTACTAAATAAGCAAGGCTTTGATGATCTAGCATTTACCATATTTTCCAAGATTAAATAAGCTTGGTAAAGTGCAAGAAGTCTGAAAAATTTGATGGGGGCTTTTTTCCCATCAAAATAGGTACATATAACTCCTCTAGAAAATTCGGGATTATTTATAGCAATTCTATTTATATTTGTAAAATCAAATATAGGATCACCAACTTCTTTAAAGTCCAAAGCTAAGAAATTAAATTTATCGTCAATCATAATATCATCAAGGCTAATGCCACTAAGTAAGTAGCTTGTATTAACAGATTTTGTTAGGTGCTTATTATGGCTAATATAATCAACCAATATATAATCATTATCTTCGATATTATCGCTTAAACCATGCATATAAAAAAGATAGTTGGCTCTTGTCTTACATAGCTTATACCAGTCAATATCTACACTTGCTGGTAGGCTATGAAATTCTTTTAAAATTTTGCCAAATTTAGATCCCATTTCATATTGATCCTCTTCATTAGCCTTTTCTAAGTATTCTCCTAATGACATGGAATTGTTAATATCATAAATTTGGTAGTATTGATTTACTTCTTTCAAATAACCTTGTTTAATAGCTTTTGAAAATTTCTCAAATTTGTTTATAGATTCACTCTCATTTTTATGTGAATTATCATAAAATTTTAGCAAATAAGACCTATTATCAGCTCTTATTTCATAGGTATTCTTAGAAATATAGGTGAAATCTTGGTCAGATAAATCATCAGCTAAAAATTCAATTTTTTTAAGTGTATCTATTATTCTTTTATCCATCTTATTTATATTTATTAATTTCTTCTTCCACTTCTTCTGGACCTTCTAAATCTAAAAGGCCATTTGCAAAGTCTTCACATTCTTTGAAAGATGAGTTGATAATAATATCCTTAATCTCTGCTACTTTTGCAGACGCAGATGAGAATTCGTCTAAGCCTAAGCCTAGTAGTAGCTCTGTTGCAAATGTATCTGATGCAAACTGTCCACACATGCCTGTCCATTTGCCGGCCTTGTGAGATGTATCTATAACATGTTTAATAGCTCTTAATACAGCTGGGTTATAGTTAGAATATAGCTCAGAAATAAATTCGTTGCCCCTGTCTACTGCTAGGGTGTATTGAGATAGGTCATTTGTTCCTATTGAGAAGAAGTCTACATATTTTATTAGCTTATCTGCCATAAATACAGAAGCTGGTGTTTCAACCATTATTCCAACATCAAGGTCTTTGTTATAGGCAATGCCCTCTTTGTCAAATTCTTCTTTGATTTGCTCTATTAATTCCAAACTTCTCTTTATTTCAGCCACACTAATAACCATTGGAATCATTATTTTTAGATTACCATAGGCAGATGCGCGAACTAGTGCCTTTAATTGGGTTATAAATATATCTTCCCTATCTAAGCATAGTCTTATTGCTCTGTAGCCTAGGAATGGATTGTCTTCTACTGGGAATTCAAAGTAATCTAAACCTTTATCTCCGCCTATATCTAGGGTTCTGATTATAAGAGGTTTGTCACCTAGCATCTCTGTAGCTTCTTTGTATACAGCAAATTGTTCTTCTTCTGTTGGGAAGTGATCATTTTCCATATATAAGAACTCTGTTCTAAATAATCCTACCCCATCACAGCCATTATCAATGGCAATTTTAAGATCTTCAATATTGCCAATATTTGCAGATACTTCTACATGACGATTATCTTTTGTTACTGCTTCCTTATCTTTTATCAAAGAAAGTCTTTCTTTCTTTTCTTTTTGCTCTTTGATCTTAGACTCGTATTCGGCGATTAATTCATCAGATGGATCAATTATTATAAAACCTTCATTTCCATCTATTATGGCCTTTTCTCCACCTTTAATCTTTGTTGAAATATCTTTCATACCAACCAAGGCTGGCATATCTAAAGTTTGGGCTATGATTGATGTATGGCTTGTTTTTCCACCTAGATCTGTAGCAAATCCAACTACATTATCCTTATTCATATTTGAAGTATCAGATGGAGTTAATTCTTTGGAAATCACTATAGAATTTGGCTCAATTAAAGATAAATCTTTTGGCTTGATACCCTTTAATTTATACATCAATTGATATCCTATATCTTTGTAATCGCTTGCTCTCTCTTTTAGGTATTCATCGTCTATTTGACTCATTATTTCTACCATTTCATTAATGGTTTCATTTAGAGCAAGCTCAGAATTCTTTAATTCATTGGCAATTTTACTTTCAATTGTATCTGAGAAATATGGGTCTTGCAATAATTCTTTGTGTGCATTAGCAATATTAACTTGAGCTTCATTTGCTCCATTTGTATCACTAAGTTCTTCTAGATAAGAGCCTAATGCGTTTTGAATTCTAGTTTTTTCTTCCTCGACCATATTCTCACTTATCTTGGATTTGTCGATAGCTACTTCTTGCCTATTAAAAAGGTAGATTGTACCTATAGCAAGTCCACTAGAAGCCTTGATTCCTTCGTATTTGGTATTCATATTCATCCCTTCTAAACAAAGTATAAAAAAAGGATACTTAATCAGTATCCTCTTACTAGTTAAATTATTCTGATAAGTTTTCTATAAAATCTACTAATTCGTCAACAAATTTTTCTTCGTCTTCACCTTCTGCAATTAGGGTAATTTCTGTACCTTTTGCAATTCCAAGGCTCATAACGTTGAAGATTGATTTTGCATTAGCTTCTTTACCGTCTTTTATAATTTTAACTTCACCAGGATAGTTTTTAACAAATTGAACTAAACTTGCTGCTGGTCTAGCGTGTAAACCTGTTTCGTTTGTTACAACGACTTTTCTTTCTGCCATAATAATAGCCTCCTATATTCTTTTTCTATGTTTATATTATAATTGAAATTGTTTATATTTTCAACTTAAAGACTTGGTTGATTCTCTTAATTTAAGGTTTGCATCTATTATCCAATCGTCAGTTAAGATGTCATCTTCTTGACGAATTCTCTTTATCAATGCTCTTATAGCTATAGCACCAATATCATAGTATGGAATAGCCATAGTTGTTAGGTTTGGCCTATATATACTTGCTATTGATCCATCACCAAAACCTGCTACAGACAAATCATTTGGTACATGAATTGCATTGTCGGTACAGTAATCAATAAAACCTATGGCTAGCTGATCAGAGTAACAAGCCACTGCACTGATATCATTTTCTTTGCAAAGAGCAATAGCCTCTTTGCCAATCTCGTATCCATCATTACTTGTCTTGCCATTACACTCTAGATAGTAGATATCTTTGCCAAGCTCACTACAAGCTTTCTCATATCCAGATTTTTTGGCATGATTTAATATGTTATCAGCACTATCGTTTAAAAACAAAACATTTTTATGACCTGACTCGAATAGATGTTTAACTAGCCTATATTGTTCTGTTTCGTAGTCAATTCTTACTGTATGTAGCGTTTTAAATGAATGGTACTTATCTAATAGTATAAATGGAATTCTTGTTTCTCTAAGTTTTAGAAGTGTCTCATCACTTACGTCTTCTGCTATGATTACTAAGCCTTCTACTTGCTTAGTAGCTAAAAAATCGATAGAATTATTTATTTGCTCTTCTTGTCCGTAAGAAGAAGTTAGTAGCATATCATACTTATAGAGTCTACCTATTTCTTCAATACCTCTTATAAGCTGTGCCATGTATTCTATTCCAATATCTTGAACTATAACACCAATTAGATTTGATTTTCTCATTACAAGGGATCTTGCAAGTTCATTTGGTTTAAAATCAAGCTTATTGATAGCATCAAGTACTTTTTGTTTGGCTTCAGGACTTACTGGTTTTGAATTATTCATTACCCTAGATACTGTAGATATAGATACTCCAGCCAATTTTGCTACATCTTTTATTGTTGGTTGACCCATATTTTCACCTTCCTAAGAAAAAGAGCCATCGTTTTGATGACTCTTGACTCATTATCTACCAGATATTACATTTCTTACTATATCTATTACATCCATAATCAATGATGAATAATCACCAACAGATGCAATTCCAGCTCCTACAGTATCAATACTATCTACAGCTGTTTCTCCGACATAGTTTACAGTGTCTCTGATGTCATCAGTTATACTATTGACATTTGTCATAGTATCGTTAGCCTTTGCTATAGCCATTCTTAGATTTGGATCTTGAACAACTGTGTTAACATTTGCTACTAACGAATTTGCTTGATCAACTACTCCAGGAAGTTTTTCAATAACATCATCAAGATTGTCTGCATTCTTATCTAAAACTTCTTGGACTGAGCCAACTAACTTGTTTACACTTGCTAAAGTTTTAATCAAAAACACTAGCGCAACTATACCTACTATAGTCAGTATTATATTTCCAAGAAGATTAAAATTAATAGTTACCATTTAAAACTCCCTAGTTCTTTTTATTTTTCTTGTCTATCTCAACTTTTACTTTTTTATCAGCGTTTTTAGCTTCTTCTGCCTTATCTTTTGCAAGTTCTGCTGTTTTATCAGCGCTATCTTTTACTTCTTCTTTTGCTTTGTTAGCTTCTTTGACATTTTCTTCGTGTTTTTCGCTTGTTACTTCTGATGCTTCTTTAGCGCCTTCTTTAACATCGCTAGCTACATCTGTAGCAGTATTAGAAATAATCTTTCCTACTTCTTCTGCTCCTTCTGCAACATTGTCTTTAACATTTTCAGCTGTTTCAGCTAATTGTTTACCAGTTTGTCTAGCAATTTCTTTGCCATGGTCAAAACCTTCTCTAACTGGTTCAAGGTCTGTATATGCTCTATATTTCATATCTTCATAAGAATCTTTAGCATTATCAACCATATCAGCTGCACTATCTACCAAATCATTTGTAGTTTCTTTTACAGTTTTAACTGTTTCGTCAAATGCATCACTGATATCTTCTCTAGTTTCTTTACCAGATTTTGGTGCTAATAATATACCAGCTGTAACACCAACTAATGCTCCAAGTAGAGCACCTTGGGTTCTCATTCTACTGTCGTGGTTTTTAGCTTTCCAAATCTCGTATTTTATTTCTCTCTGTTTAGCGCGTGCTTTGTCTTCAATATAATCTGATATTGACATATAATAATCTCTCCTTTTAAGTTTTGATATTTAATATATACCCACAAACAAAAGTATATAACAAATAATCATAAAAAATCCTAAGGTGGCCCTATATTATAACCTTCGCTTCTGTGAAGGTGGGCAAGCCGTCTAGCATTTCTGAAGTCCACTCTTTGGAGGCATTCCATCCAAACTAGAACAAAGCAATCCCTTATAATAGTTGTAGGTTTAAATTCGGACCTGTCTTCCTTAGGATGTCTTAATTATAATATATAGGAAAAAGTTTTTCAATAAATTATTTATTTTATAAAACTCCTAATAGGTATTTAAACTTAAAATTATCAATAAATATTAGTCAACTTTCTTTTTTATTAGACCTAATATAATCGCTGTAACTAGTGATCCAATAACTATTGCTAGCAAGTATTGGATAGGATTTTCTACTACTCCTATAACCCAAATTCCACCGTGTGGCGCTCTTAGAGAGCAATTAAATATCATTGAAAGCATACCAGCTATACCGCTACCCACAATAGAAGCTGGTATTACTCTAATTGGATCTGCTGCAGCAAAAGGAATTGCTCCTTCTGATATAAATGATAGACCCATTATTATATTTGTTGGAATAGTTTGCTTATCTTTTTCTGTGTATCTATTTTTGAAAATCATCATTGAAATTGCAAGAGCTAGTGGTGGTACCATTCCTCCTGCCATGACAGCAGCCATTACCATTGAAGAACCAGATGCAAGGGAAGCTGTGCCAAATAAGTATGCAGCCTTATTTACTGGTCCACCCATATCTACAGACATCATGCCACCAAGTAAAAATCCTAGAGCAATCTTTGAGCCATTGCCCATTGTCTCTAACCAATTTGTGATTGATTCATTAAGAGCGGCTAGAGGAGGATTTAATAAAAGTAGCATGATAACACCAATGGATAAGATTCCAAATAATGGAAAGATTAGCATAGGCTTTACACCGTCCATGGATTTTGGCAAACCTTTAGTAATTTTTCTTAAGAAGATGATTATATAACCTGAAAGAAAACCAGCTACAAGAGCACCCAAGAATCCAGCACCGCCAGCATTTGCAAGATATCCTCCAACAAAACCAACAGTTAATCCCGGCCTATCAGCAATGGACATTCCTATGAAACCAGCAAGTACTGGAAGCATAAATCCAAATGCCGCCCCACCAATTTCTTTAAAAAGAGCTGCGACAGGTGTATTTGAACCGAAGTTTGCAGGATCAATTGTATAGTCATCTAATAGGAAAGCTAGGGCTATTAGTATACCGCCACCAACGACAAATGGAAGCATATGGGATACGCCATTCATCAAGTGCTTATAAATTGTTTGTCCGATAGATGGTTTTTCGTCAACATTGCTATCAGAAGATGAAACTTTTTCTGCTGTATAAATCCTTGTATTAGTATCTAAGACTTTATCTATCAATTCTTTAGGCTTGCTTATTCCATTTGATACTTTTGTGTCTACAACTCTCTTGCCTGAAAATCTAGTTTTTTCAACACCTACATCACAAGCAATAATTATTCCTTTGGCGTTTGCTATTTCTTCTTCTGTTAGGGCGTTTTCTATACCAGTTGACCCATGAGTTTCGACTTTCATAGTGTAACCCATTTCTTTAGCCTTTTCTTTTAGGGCTTCTGCAGCCATAAAAGTATGGGCTATGCCAGTAGGACAACCTGTAACAGCTAATAAATCATAAGTTTCATTATTAACTTCCTTTGTAGCAAAATCTTCTGGAAATTTTTCTTTTTCTTTATTAGATATTATATCCAAGAATTCACCACTTGATTTTGCATTTAGTAGGTCATTTCTAAATCCTTCATCCATAAGCATAGTAGATAGTCTTTGTAAGAGGACTATATGCTCATCAGAAGATTTTTCTGGAACTGATATTAAGAAAAATAACTTAGTTGCCTCTCCATCCAGGGAATCAAAATCTGTACCACTAGGAACAGTCATTGCTGCTAATTGTGGAAACTTAACGCCTGCTGACTTGGCATGAGGTATAGCTATACCTTCACCAATTCCTGTAGTGCCTGATTCTTCTCTTTTTAGCACATCTTTTTTATATAGTTTTTTGTCAGATAAGTTGCCACTAGTTTCTATTAAATTTACAAGTTTATCTATTAAATCTTCTTTGCTTGCTGGACTTTCACCTAGCTTGATAGAAGATTCTTTTAATAAATCAATTATTTTCATATCTTCTCCTACATTTTTTCGTATAGATTATAAATTTCTTCTTTTCTTGCAATATTTTCAGAAAAAGCTGTCGCTGAACCACAAGCTAGGGAAAACTTGAAGGCGTCTTCATATGTATTGTTATTAATAACAGAATATACAAAGCCGGCTAGCATTGAGTCTCCTGATCCTACCGAATCGACCAATTCACCCTGAGGAGTTTCTAAGAAATAGTCATTTCCATTCTCATCTAACATATATGCTCCATCTGCACCAAGAGAAACAATTATATTTTTAGCTCCCATTTCTTGGAGTTTCTTGGCATATAACTTGATATCATCATTATCGTCAATACTTACATCAAATATTTGCTCTAGCTCTCTCAGGTTAGGTTTTATCACAAAGGGTTTATATTTTAGACTTTCTTTTAATGATGCTCCAGAGCTATCAACAATGATATTGACCTTCTTATTTTTAAATCTATCCATTATTTGTCCGTAAAAGTTAGCATCCATACTTTTTGGTATTGACCCAGATAAGAAGAGATAGTCATTTTCTTTTATTTGCTCAAGTTGATCAAAAAGAGCTTCTATTTCAGACTTGCTAATTTCAGGACCATTGCCATTGATTTCTGTTTCCTTTTCTGCTTTTATCTTGGTATTTATCCTAGTAAGACCCTCACTTACATGGATAAAATCAGAATTCAAATTAAAATCATCTTCTGTCATCCTTTCTAGTTCAAAACCAGTGAAGCCAGCTACAAAACCCAAGCAAAGTGAATTTTCGCCCAAGTTTTTTAGTAACTTAGAAACATTTATCCCCTTTCCACCAGCCTTAAATGTCTCATCGACCATTCTATTAGTTTCGCCAACATCGAGCTTTTCAACTCTAACTATGTGGTCTATGGCAGGATTTAATGTTAAGGTATATATCATATCTCCTCCTTATAATTTTTTATAATCACTTCATCCTTTGACTTGGAATTACTGATAATCTTAAGATCATCATCCTTTGAAAAAGTCACTTGAAAAACTTTGCCAAACTTAGAAGCATCTGCTAAAACATATGCTTTCATGCACCTAGATAGGGCCTTGGATTTGACCATGGCTTCATTAATATCTGGTGTTGTAAAAGCAAGATCTTTATCTATGCCATTAGTCCCAAAAAATCCAAGGGAAAAATTAAAGTTTTCCAAGTATTGACAAGTACTAGCACCTACTAAGGCGCCAGTTCCCTTTTTAAATTCACCTGGTAATATAAAAACTTTTTTGTTTCTTTCAGATAATTTTTGACCTATAGATATAGAGTTGGTAACATATGATGTATTTTCTGCATCAATAAATGGAATAAGCGCTTCAACACTAGTGCCAGTATCCAAATATACGAAGTCATTTTCTTTTATCAAAGACGCAGCATAAGATCCGATGATTTTCTTTTCATCAATGTTCTTTGTCAATTTATTCTCCATTTCTTCTTCTATGCCAATAAATTGAGCGTTTTTGATTGAACTTGCTCCACCAAATACCTTTTTTATTTTATTTAGAGAATCAAGCTCGTTGAGATCTCTTCTTATAGTTGCTAGCGATGCACCTAAATCATCTGATATTTCAACTGTTTTTATTGATCCTTTGTCATTTACAAGATCAATTATCCTAGAAAATCTTTCTTCCTTTAACATGATAAATCCTTTCCTGTTAATAATATAATACAAATATAAATCATTGTCAAGCATACGCAATCAATTTCAATCATTTTATTATATAAAAAAGACTCTGCATTTTAAAAGCAAAGCCTAAATCTTTATATCTTCATAGTCTGAAACTAAGTCTATATTTTTATAGTCAATAAAACGAACAAATTTAATCTCATAGCAGTGGAGCAAAAATCTGTTTATATTAATCTTTGAACCGTATAGCTTATCCCCAATAATAGGATGGCCCAAATATGATAGTTGTGACCTTATCTGGTGTGTTTTGCCTGTCTTTATATCCGCCCTAATATAGCTGATATTATTTTTTTGATCATAATCTATCGTCTTGAAGTGGCTTATAGCAAGTTTGCCCTCGCTACCTACATCATATCTTTTCATATTCTCATTATAAGCAAGTTTAGTTTTGAGAGTTTTATCAATTTTTACATTTCCCTCCACGACTGCCAGATAATATTTAAAAAAATTATTGTCTTCGATTTGTTTTTGATAGTAGGCAAAAGCGTATGGATTTTTGGCAACCATTAATAAACCTGAAGTGTTCATATCAAGTCTATTTACAAGTCTTATCTTTGATTTTATATTGTTATCTTGAAAGTAGTAGGCTAGATGGTTTGCTAGAGATTCCTGTCCTTTGGAGTTAACTGTAAGATTAGCTGCCTTGTCCACTACCAATATATGACAATCTTCATAAACTATATTTAACTTGCCTTTTATGGGATCATAGTCCAATTTTTCATCTTCTATTGGAATCTTTAATATATCTCCTGCTTTTAAATCTTGATTATTACTAGTATTAATGTCGTCAATTATATATCCAGTCTTTACTATGTCTGTAATTGCTCTTTTTGAAAATCCATTTTTTTCTAAAAACTTTTTAACTTTTATATCTTCGTTTATATTAAAACTAATGTAATTCATATTCACCTCTATGTTATAATACTATAAGAGAGGATTTTTGATATGACAAATGTTATTAATATTTTTAGAAATAAATCAAAATTTAGCAAGAGTGTCTTTTTTAAAACAAAGGACATATTAGAAGATTATGGCTTTGAGGTATCTAGTAACTTTAATACTGATGCTATCTTAAACCTAGTTATTGGTGGTGACGGCACATTTCTTAAGGCAGTACATGATACAAACTTTACCAACATCCCATTTATCGGCATAAATACCGGACATCTTGGTTTCTACCAAGAGGTTGAAGTTGATGAGATTGAAAATTTTGTCAAGGCTTTTAAGGATGGCAATTACAAGGTGGAAGAACTTACCATTCTAGAGTCACAAGTTAACAAAAAACGCATGGATTCACTAAACGAAGTCGTTGTTAAGTCCAATAAAAATCAAATAGTTAGGCTCAAGGTTTTTATTGATGGAAACTTTGTGGAAAATTTCCAAGGAGATGGTTTGATTATTGCCACCCCTCACGGTTCTACTGCCTACAACCTATCCTGCGGTGGATCTATCTTGCACCAATCTCTTAAGGGCTATTCACTAACACCAATTGCACCTATTTTTTCAAATTTAAATAATGCAATTATTTCTCCAGTTGTTCTTCCAGAAGATGCAAGTATAGACATTTTAGTTTCAAAAAGGGACAATTACCACACTGTCTTCATTTTTGATGGCAAGGAATACAATACTAGAGACTATAAGATTAGTATCAGAGTTTCAAATAAGACAATAAAAAAACTTATCCTTGATAAAAATCACTATTGGACTAATATCAAGAATAAGCTTTTATAAATTAATCGAGATTAACTTGGTTAAAGATATCCCTTATCAGATTTCCAGCAATTGGTGCAACCGTCACACCACCAGTATCAGCTGAGTTTTCTACAACTATTGCTACTGCAATCTTAGGGTCATAGGCTGGGGCAAAACCAACAAACCAAGCATCAATAAATCCATTGGACTTATCTGCTGTTCCAGTTTTGCCTGCTACTTGGATACCATCTACATATGCACCCTTGGCAGTACCTTCGTTTACTACATCTACCATCAAATCACGGATAGTATTTGCATTGATCATATTGGTAACCTTAGATAGGATTTCTTTCTTATTTTCATAAATTACATTATTATCTTTATCCGTAATAGTTGAAACCAAGCGAGGTTTCATCATCACTCCTCCATTAGCAATTGTTGATGTTATCATAGCCATATGAAGGGGCGTAACCTGAGTTTTACCATAACCAAATCCTGTCATAGCAAGGTCTGCTTGGTTTAGTTCCTTATAAGGAATTACAGAATCATATTTTTCCAAATCAAATTCATAAGGCTTATTAAACATATATTTATCTGTCATATTCATAAGACTTTCTTTGCCCATCTCGTTAGTTTTAGCTGCAAAGTAAGTATTTACAGAATACATAAAAGCACGTCTTAAATCCAAGGCTCCAAAAACTTGATTGTCAAAGTTTGTTATCTCAAAATTTTGTATTAATTCAGATCCTGTATCTTCGTATGACTGATCTATCTTTGAATCCAATAAAGCATTGGTCGTCACAATCTTAAAGGTTGACCCTGGCCTATAAAGACCAGCAGAAGCTCTGTTTACCAAAGGCCCATTGTTATTTGCTATGAGGTTTTCCCAATCAGCATCCACAGAATTCGGATTGAAAGTCGGTAGAGAAACCATAGCAAGGATTTCTCCAGTCATTGGATTCATAACAACTGCCGCTCCAGTGTATTGACTCATATAATTGTAGGTTAAATTTTGTATATTTTGATTTAAGGTAAGGTGCAAATCGTTGCCCTTATCATTATTTACAATCATCTTCCTAAACTGACTTAAATTATCATCGTGAAGATTTAATAACCACTTGTTGTAGGTCTTTTCAAGACCAGTCTTGCCATAAGTCTTGGAATTATAACCTGTTATAGTAGAACTTATAGCTCCATAATTATAAATACGAGTTTTTGAACCGTCGGAATTTTCCTCATCATAGGCCAAAAGATTGCCTAAGCTATCATAAATATCTCCTCTGTCTATGGCATCTTCATTTATCCAAAGTCTTCTATTATTCTCATTTTTTGCTATTTCGCTTGATTTAAAAAGCTGGAAATATACCAAATAGATGGCAAGACCCATAAATAGGACGACAAAAAATATCATAACAAAAAGAAGCCTTTTATTTATGGTAGATTTTGATAGGACTTTTAGCTCTTTGCTATCTTTGATCCTATACTCTTCTTCTTTTTTCATTATCTTTTTTAGAAAAGTTTCATCTGTCTTTCTTTTTTTACTAGCTCGGTATTTTTTATCTTCACTCATCTATTTCATCTCCATATTTAATGTCAGATGCACAATATTGCAGACATCCAAGTAGGATAAAACCAGATAACATGGATGATCCACCTTGAGATATAAATGGCAAAGTTACACCAGTTAAAGGTATAAGTTTTAGGACTCCGCCAAGTATTATAAATGTCTGTATAGCAAATAATACTCCTATACAAAAGGCAAGAGTAGAAAAGAACTTGTCCTGTTGTATAAGGGAAATTTTAAAGGCCCTATATACCAAAATCATAAACAAAAGTATTACAGCAATTCCCATAAAGACTCCCATTTCTTCAGATATGGCTGAGAAAATAAAGTCTGACTCAGCAACTGGTATATAGTCTGGATGTCCTAGGCCAATTCCTGTGCCAAAAAGTCCACCACTTGCCAAAGCAAATAGAGCTTGGGTAATCTGGTAGCCTGTCCTATTTATATCAGACCATGGGTCAAGCCAGGTTGCAACTCTTATTCTAACGTGACCAAACATAAAATAAGCCAAAATAGAACCTAAAATCATGGCTATTATATTAAAGGTAATTAAAAATCTATCCTTTTCGAAGACAAATTGGCTTAGAATCATTAGGCCAAAAAATATCAGGGCCGTTCCCAAGTCTTTTTGCAAGAATAGGAATCCAATGTATACAAGGATTACAAATTCCATGTAAAATCTTCCAAAAGGTTTGCTAACGATTTGGTTGTAATTGCTATAGAAACTTGCAATAAAAAATGCTAGTGGTACCTTAATAAATTCAGATGGTTGAATAGTAATTATATTTTTAATAACAATCCAGTTTTTTGCCCCACCAATATAAGTACCAAATACAAGGGTTGCCATAAATAGTCCTATAGAAACTACTACATAAAATATAGAAATCTTGGACCAAAACTTAAAGGCTTTCAAAATAAAAAATGTCAGGAAAAATAGAACCATGCCTACAAGGTAAAATTGTAATTGTCTCTTTCCATAGGCAGGATCTAGTCTATAAATCATTGATACACCTATTGAAAACAGCATATTTACTATCATTACTAAAATATTATCAGCCTTAGTAATTTTACTTACCAAACTTGTAGATAGGATAACTACCAATAAGATTGCAAGGTAGGTATACAAATCAGTGTCGCCTATGTTTTGAATATTGTATATCAAAGATAGGGACAAAGATAAAATAGTAAATAGTAGTAGCAAAACAGCTGATTTTCTTGTGTATTTCTTCTCGTTTTCTACTAATACAAGGTCCTTATTCATTTTCCTCTCCTTGGATAAATAAGAACTGCAATTGACCAATATGAATTATGTCATTTGATTTTAGCTCAATCGCATCATAAATCCTCTCATCGTTGAGATAGGTTCCATTGGCAGATTTTAGGTCTTCTAAGAAATATATATCTTCATCTTGGATAATTCTAGCGTGGAATTTTGATAAATACTTATCCTTGATACAAATAGTATTTCTCTCATCACGACCTATAGTATCATCCTCACCTATGAAGTAATATTCTTGAACTATGAATCTAAAACCATCTTCTCTATTTAATAATTTGAGATATGTATCGGATTCCTTTTCCTTTTTAAGTGTAGTTCTTACGTCATAGTAGATAATTCTAATGATTGAATATATGAAGTAAAATACAACTACAACAAATACGTACTTAAGTATTGTTGAAATCAATTGATATAAAGTTAAGTTTCCAAATACATTTATTGAAAAAAATTTATCTATAAAATTAAAAAAACTTTCCATAATATCTTCCTTTTCTTTAGTATCTATATTTTACCACATAATATTCTTTTTAAAACTAAAAAACTAGGGCAAGTGCCCTAGTCTATTATTCTACACTATCAATGATTTCTCTCATTGCCTTTATAAGCTCATCTTTTTTCGCTTCTGAACCATCTCTACTATCACTTATAGCATTGACATACATTTTGATTTTTGGTTCTGTTCCTGATGGTCTTAATGCTAGCCATGATTTATCTTCAAAGTAATATTTCAAAACATTTGATTTTGGAAGTCCAGTTTCATCAAATTTATAGTCTATGATTTTGTCTGTTTTTAGTCCAGCAAGTTCATCGATTGGATTGTTTCTAACTTCTTCCATGATTCTTCCTATCCTTGCCTGTCCGTCAAGACCTGTTAGGGTGATTGATACAACTTCGTTGGCATAAAAACCGTGTTCTTGGTATATATCTTCAAGTACATCTAGCAGAGATTTGCCTTGTTTTTTGTAGTATCCTGCCATCTCAGAGATCATCATAGCTGAGTTTACGGCATCCTTATCTCTTACGAAATCCTTGTAGTTATAACCAATTGATTCTTCAAAACCAAAGACAAATTTACCTTCACCAGTTCTTTCAAGTTCGTTTGCTACAGCATAAATGTTCTTAAATCCGGTTAATACGTCGTATTTTTTAACGCCGTATTTTTCACAAATAGGACTAATCAAATCTGTTGATACTAGAGATTTTACTACAGCTGGATTTTCTGGAAGTTCTCCATTTTCTTTTAAGGCTGATAGGATATAATTGGTCAAAAGTGATCCTATTTTATTGCCTGTTAAGAAGACGTATTCGCCATTCCCATCTTTGATTTCTACTGCACATCTGTCTGAATCAGGGTCTGTTGCTAGTAAAAGATCAGCGTCTTTTTCCTTACCAAGTTTTTCTGAATACTTGAAAGCAGCTGGGTCTTCTGGGTTTGGATATCCTACTGTTGTAAAGTTTGGATCTGGGTTTTCTTGTTCTGGTACAACATAAATATTTTTAAATCCACGCTCATCCAATATTCTTCTTACTAGCTTATTACCAGCTCCATTTAGTGGAGTATAGACGATTTTGATATCCTTATCTATATCTTCATTTATTGTACAAGCTAGTACTTCTTTTACATAATCTTCAATCAAATCATTACTAACACATTCGATTATCCCATCTTCTAGACCTTTTTCAAAATCAATACGTGGGATTTCGAAAAAGTCTGGGTGTTCAGCAATGTGTCCTAAGATTTTGTCTGCTGTTTCATCTAGGATTTGGCTACCTTCACTATTGTAAGCCTTATAACCATTGTATTCCATTGGGTTATGGCTTGCTGTTATCATTACACCTGCAGCTGTCTTTAGGTGTCTAACAGTATAAGATAAAACTGGTGTTGGTTGAATTTCCTTGTGAATGTATACTTTGATACCATTAGCAGCAAAAACTTCTGCTGTTACGCGTGCAAAGTCTTCTGATTTGTGACGAACGTCATAAGAAATAGCAACTCCTGCTTTTTTTGCATCTTCGCCCATTTCAGCGACTGTATCTGCAAAACCTTGGCTAGCTTGGGCTACCATATATTCGTTCATACGGTTGGTTCCTGCACCTAGTTTGCCACGAAGTCCTGCTGTACCAAATTCTAATGAAGAATAAAACCTGTCTTTGATTTCTTCGTCATTGTCTTTAATTTCTTCTAGTTCTTTCTTTGTCTGTTCGTCGAATTTGTCATTGTTGTACCATAAATCAAAAGATTCTTTATAGTCCATTTTTCCCTCCTAAATTATAAACATTTATTGATAGACCTTCTACATAGAGGTCTCCTTCTATCTTCTTACTTGTATTTTTACCCTCTTTGGAAAAAATATTCTCAATACTTATACTTTTACTTTTTATAAAACTTTCTATTGATCTTCTAGGGATTATCTCTCCATCTTGACCAACATTTATCACGACAAGATTCTTTGAATTCTTGTAGGCTAAAGAATAAATTATCATCGAATCCTTTATTCCATCCATAAATTTTAGATTATTGCGGATAAAACTTGCATCTGTCCTTGTAAATGCCTTTAATGACTTCCTAAGTTCAACCAAATCTTTTGTGTAGTTAAAGATATCTAGATGTTCCTCTTTTTCTTTCCAATTGATAGCATTTACAAAAAGTGGAGAATTATAGGAATTCCTGTCGTTTTTCTTAGTGTGATTAAATTCATTGCCCTCATATATAAACACTTTACCAAAGGATAAAAAGATTAAGCCCATAGCAAGTTTTACATAATCATCAATTTGGTCCAGATTTTTAAGAGAAATCTGCAATTTATCATATAAAATCAAGTTGTCGTGGCAATTAAAATAATTAATCGACTCACTTGCATCATCAGCAAAGCCAGCTCTTACCTCATCATAGGCAATAGATCCAGCTATAGACTGCTCTATTATAGGCTTTAGATAATAGTCTCCTTGAATGTAACCTGTCCCGTAGGAATCAGTGTCTCCCTTTATAGCATCTCTAAAGATGTCGTTAAAAACTCCAAAACCATTAGATCTTTGTGATCCCTTTATAGTATGAAGATTGGCTGGAAGTGTCGTTTCAAGGGCCATCCATGGCTCTCCATATATTATGATGTTAGGATTTATCTTTCTTAGTTCCTTTACTGCAAGTTTTATAGTATCAAGGTCAATTATGGCCATTAGGTCAAATCTAAAGCCATCAATTTTATATTCCTTAACCCAATACTTCAAAGAATCTATGATTAATTTTCTTACAAATGGCCTCTCACTAGCAAGTTCATTGCCTACACCTGTGCCATTAGAAAAATACCCATCTTTGGTCATCCTATGGTAATAATTTTTCCCTAGTGTGTTAAGATTCGAATCATAAGACTTAAAAGTATGGTTGAAGACAACATCCATTACTACAGCTATATTTTTTTTATGAAATTTTCCAATCATCTCTTTTATTTCAAATATCCTATTTGTAGGATCAGTAGGATCTGTAGCATAAGAGCCTTCCGGGTTAAAATATAGCTCTGGGTCGTAACCCCAGTTGTAGTTGTCATCATCAAAAAATCTATCATTTGATTCGTCAACACTAATAAAATCATATATAGGTAAAAGCTGCACATGAGTCACACCCAAGTCAACTAGATTATCAATGCCTGTAGCAAGGCCCTTATAGGTCGTACTCTCCTGGCAAAGCCCAAGGTACTTACCTCTGTCCTTGACTCCACTTGTCTCATCAGCTGTATAATTTTTGACATTAAGTTCATATATTATAGCTTCATTTTCTGGTATTTGTGGGACTGGAGTCTCTAAAAATCCTTGAGGATTTGTTTTTTCCATATCACAAACTACAGAATACATAGAATTTATAGAAGAAGCAAAGGAGTATGGATCGGTCACCATATACTTATCATCTACAAAATAGGAATAAAAATATCCCTCATAGTCACCTGATAGAGTAACTTGGTAGATATCATATTCTCCTTTTTCCATCTTTATAAAATCTTTTCTTGGATTTCTATAGTCTTTTGATATGGCCAGATATATTTGCTTGACTGACGGAGCAAAGACTTTAAAAGTTGTCTCATCTTTACTATATATAGCTCCAAGCCTTATATCTTTAATCTGTTCATAGCTAATATTATTTATCAAAACTTCTTTTCCTTTTTAATAAGTTATCTAAGTTAAATTTGCTTGCCCATATGAAATTTTGCATTTGCTTTTGTATCCATTTTTCCTTGTCTATATAGTCTTTTTGGATATTTTTTCTCAAATTCACAAGATTTTCTAGATCAAGTAATACATTAAATGAATCATTGTAAAGCAATATTTCATCATACAAAATTTTAAAATCATAAGGGAAACTTTCCTTAGGCTCATTTAATAGCCTGTCAATAGTATATTTTACTATTTTGTTTTGATAAATGATATCATTCGCAATGTAATTTCGTTCCTTTCTAATTTTTTCATAAGTTTTGTAATCATCGTCAAGTAGATAAAATTCATTGGCAATGTCTAGATTCTCAACGATTCCTGCCTTAGTTGATACGACATTGGACATATTGTATAGGCAGTTTAATATATCAAAATTCTGATTATCCATTAGTGGATGAGCAAGGTTAGAATATATATCTGCTGCTGGATATAAAAGTCTTAGGTCCTTGACACCAATATTTTCAACAAAAATAATCTTTAATTTCTCTCTTATAATCTTGTCTGATTCTATAAGTTTTTTGAGGGCAAGGATAAACTTTATTGTTTCCTTTGCCACAAAATACCCTTCATTGGCCTTGCCAGAAAATATATAGGTTTTCGGCACAAAATAAGCATTGGTATTATCTCTTAGATAGAAATATTCATAGGCTATTTCTAGGGCATTTAATATCTGCCTCTTGCTTTCGTGGATAATAGAAAGCTGCAAATCAAATATTGAGTAAGGGTTTATAGATGAATCTTTCAAATATTCAATCAGCTTTACTTTGTTTTGGTATTTGATTTCATCAAGGCTATCGATAAAGTCCTTATCTCCTTTTAAGTATATAAGTTTCTTGCTATCGTTGTTATAATCCTTGATCTTATATTTATCTAATAGATTATAAAGCTTATTATTTGCAGATTTGCCATAGCTTTGTCTATCGCTTCCCATATTCATATAGGAAGTATTTTTTGAAATAGATTTGTTTTCAAAAAGTACCTTTGATAAGAATATATATTCTTTAGATATGGCTATATTTATATTTTTAAAAATTACTTGTCCATTTTCTATTAATGGCAAAAATCTCTCAGTTTTAGCAAGTTCTGCTTGTATGTCGATGATTGTATTATAAAGCTCTGGGTTTAACTTTCTTATTTCATCAGCTGGGTATTTTTCTAGGGAATCATCAGTTATAGAAAACACTAGATGGTAGAAAATCTCCCTTGTATAGGCAATTGCCTTTTTCATGGTGAATTTATGATCTCTAGTAAGAATTCTAATAAATTCAACTAAGGCCAGGGTCGGGTGAATGTCGTTTATGATAACATTGGTTTGCTTGTTGATATTATTAATATCTTTATAATACAGCAAATACTTTCTGACAAAGTCCCTCATAGCTGATGCAGCAAAGAAATATTCTTGCTTGAGCCTTAAAATTTTGCCCTCATAGGATGAATCGTCTACATAAAGAAACTGAGTGATCGAAAGGTTATTAATATAATCTTCGTAGGCGTTTATGATATCTCCATTAGAAAATTCACTTACATCTATTACAGATGTAGGCTCAGATTTGAAAAGTCTAAGAGTATTTACAAATTTTGCATCAGATGAGACTATAGGCATATCATAGGTCACCGTTTTGTGGTTTTTGCCATAGATTTCTATTAGATTGGTAAAAGATTTCTGGTGCTCCCAATTTGACCCATGCTCTAGCCAAGAATCCGACCTAACTTCTTGCTTGCCGTTTACTATAACTTGCTTAAAGTCACCAGATTCATAGCGAAGAGCATAAGCAGTAGCCTTAATTTTTTGATCTGTTAGGGCATTTATAAGATATGACGAACCCATGCCCATATCACCAATTCCAAGGGCTGGGTCGAGGTCATAGGACATGATAGAATCATAATCAAAGCCTATTTCACCAATGGCTGCTCTAATATCATCTTCAATATCAAGTTTATAAATAATATTTGCTAGAAAAGATCCTGGCAAATATTCAAAACTTAATATATAGACTTCGTAGCCTTCTTTTATTTTTTTGGAAGAAACCCAAGTCTTGCCCACGCTTTCCATAATATAGCGGCACAAGCAATCGTAGATTTCTCTTTCTCTTGCTGTATTTAGGTCTTTAGCATAAAAAGAATACAAATAATTTTGTATTCTTTCTATGATAGTATTCTTATTAATTTCCATACTAGGCTCTTATTTCT
Source organism: Anaerococcus provencensis (assembly GCF_000312365.2). Taxonomy (GTDB): domain Bacteria; phylum Bacillota; class Clostridia; order Tissierellales; family Peptoniphilaceae; genus Anaerococcus; species Anaerococcus provencensis. The sequence continues at coordinate 944,457 of NZ_HG003686.1, forward strand.
TCGTATAAATCCTTATATTTATTGGCTGACATTTGCCAGTCTATATCGCTTTTCATTGCATTATTAACAAGTCTATTATGTGCTTCTTTATTATTTTTATAAATATTTATAGCGTTTTTGATTGTAAATAATAACTCATGGGCATTGATATTTGAGAAAGAATATCCTGTACCCTCACCTGTGTATTCATTGTAAGGAATAACCGTATCCTTAAGGCCACCTGCCTCACGAACTATAGGCAAAGCTCCATAGCGCATAGCTATAAGCTGGCTTATGCCACATGGTTCTGAGATTGAAGGCATGAGGTAGAAATCACTTGATGCATAGATTTGGTGAGCCTCTTGACCTCCAAAATAAATTCTTGCTGCAAGTTTTTCTGGATATTTCCAAGCAAAGTATTTTAACATTTCTTCGTAGGTATAATCTCCAGTACCTAGGGCTACAATTTGGATATCTTCTTCAAGTAGTTCATCTAATATGTACCTTACAAGGTCCATACCCTTCATTTCGTTTAGTCTTGTAACCATACCAATCATTGGAACGTCTTCTCTTTCTGGTAGGCCATATAATTTTTGCAAGGCTAATTTATTATTAACTTTTTTGTCAATACTATCTATGTCAAAATTTTGTTCTATTAGTTTATCTGTTGCAGGATTCCATTCCTTATAATCTATACCGTTTACAATCCCTGAAAGCTTATAGTCATATTCTCTGATAACTCCATCAAGGCCCTCGCCATAGAATGGGTAGTGGATTTCACGAGCATAATTTTCAGAAACTGTATTTACTGCTGTAGCATGGATTATACCAGCTTTCATAAAATTAATTGCATCGTAATATTTAAGGTCATTTTCGTTGAAATATCCACCATCAAGACCTGCAAGTCTCATTATATCAGGATTAAATACACCTTGGTATTTCAAATTATGGATGGTAAATAAGGTTCTTATATCATCATAATAACTATCACCATGCCTAAAATCATTTACAAAGACATTAACCATAGCTGTATGCCAATCATTGGAGTGGATGATGTCTGGTTTAAAATCAATTTCTTTTGGAAGTAGGGTACAAGCTTTAGAGAAATAGATAAATCTCTCAGCATCATCTCCAAATCCATAAGGGTATCCCCTATCAAAGTATTCTTGATTGTCTATAAAATAGTAGGTAACCCCATCATAATCAAGTCTATAGACTCCTGCGTATTGGTGCTTCCAATCTAGATCTACATAAAATTCTGTGACTTTTTCCATTTTTGAAAGATATTTTTCATCAATAGAACCATACATAGGGATTACAACTCTGACATCTACACCAAGACTCTTAAGTTCTTTTGGTAGAGATCCAGCAACGTCGGCTAGACCCCCTGTTTTTATAAATGGTACTGCTTCACTAGCTAGAAAAAGTACATTCATTATTAGCTCCATTCTTCCAGTACTTCATTTTTTGATGAAACAAATGGGTGGACTCTGTTACCAAATAGTTTCACATTATTGCCTATTTTTGTTCCCTTGTCTGTTATCACAAAGTTAAGTATGGCATCATTACCAATTACTGAATCTTGGAAAATAACTGAATTTTTGATAACTGCGCCTTTCTTGATCGTAACTCCCCTAAATATTATTGAGTTTTCAACCTCACCTTCTATAATTGCACCATTTGCAACAAGGGAGTTTTTAACCCTGCTATCTTTTGTGTATGATGTTGATGGTTCGTCCTTTGATTTGGTGTAAACTAGGCCATCTTGGTAGAATAATGAATCGTATAATTCTTCATCTAACAGCTTCATATTGGCTTCAAAGAAAGAATAGGTATCCATTATAATTTCAAGGTGTTTCTCAGTTCTGTAGAAATCAATGTTTAAATCATCTGGTAAAGAAAATATTGCTGTAAGTAGTGAAGAAATAGTATTCCTCTCAACCGCATATCTCAATACTTTGATAAATACATCCCTTTTCATAAGTATAGAACCAGCGAAAAGGTCAAATTCGTCAGAAAGGCCGAGGTTGGTTCCTAGACTTACTGGCTTGTTATCCCCGTCAGAATTAATAATCTTCCTATTTAGATAAAAACCATCGTCATCGCGCATTCTTTGTGTAAATATCAATACATCGGAATCATTTGACTTGATAGCTTCTTTTGCATCACTTATATCAACCTTTGAGATGTACATTGGATTGGTTATAAAAACATACTCGGCATTAGAATCTTCTATAGCTATGATGGTATCGTAATATGTCTCAACTTCGCTAGGGTTTGCAATATCGTAATTTGGAGGAATTATTGTAAGACCACCACGTCTACGGCTTAGTTCCCAACTTCTACCATTTCCAATGTGATCTAAGGTTGATCTCATCTTCCTACCTGCAAATAGTATCACATTGGTAATATCATAATTTGTCAGATTTGACAAAGTGAAGTCAATAATCCTGTACCTACCACCAAATGGTAGCATATAATCTGGCCTAACCTTGCACAATTCATCATAATTTCCAGGATTAAACTCTGAACTATACACTAAAGCTAAAACGCTATCCATCTTATTCCTCCTCGATTCCTTCTGAACTTACAAGATAAACCTTATCTTCGCCTTCTTTGCCAATATTTTCTGTAATCTCAATATCTTCAGCAACAACACAGTTGTAAATCTTAACTCCTGCCTTAACCTTAGATCCATTTAATAAGACACTGTCACAAACTTCAGCACCTTCTTCAACTTTGACATTTGAGAATAAAACTGAATTCTTAACCTTGCCATTAATCACACAGGCTTCATTAACAAGGGCATCTTCAAGTATACCTTCTTTACCAATCCTGTGTGGTGGCAAGTTTAGACTAGTAGTATATATTTTCCAATCTTCGTCATAAATTCTTAGCTCATTATTAGGATCGATAAGGTCAAGGTTAGCTTGCCAGAAACTTCTTACGGTTCCAACATCTTTCCAATATCCATCAAATTTGTAAACGTATAGAGGCTTTCCATCTTCTAGCATCTTTGGAATAATATCCTTACCAAAGTCATTTGAAGAATCAGGATTTTCATTATCTTCTATGAGTGCCTTACGTAGAACTTTCCAATTAAATACATAAATTCCCATAGAAGCAAGGTTTGATTTTGGATTAGCTGGTTTTTCTTCAAACTCAGTAATCTTACCATCTTCATCAGTATTCATAATACCAAATCTGCTAGCCTCATCCCAATCAACTTCCATAACAGCAATAGTCGCATCTGCTCCCTTTTCCTTATGTATATCAAGGAGTTCTCTATAATCCATCTTGTAAATATGGTCACCTGAAAGAATCAAAACATATTCTGGATTGATGCTATCAAGATAATTAATATTTTCATAAATAGCTGAAGCAGTACCTTCAAACCATTTACCTCCTTCTTCAGTATAATAAGGAGATAAAATTCTAAGTCCTCCATTATTTCTATCATAATCCCAAGCAGAACCTATACCAAGGTGACGGTTTAAAAGTTGTGGCTTATATTGAGTCAAAACACCAATATCTCTAATCTCAGAATTGGTAGAATTACTTAAAGCAAAATCAATAATTCTGTATTTTCCACCAAAAGGAACTACAGGTTTTGCCATATCCTTAGTCAAGGCCTTAAGACGTGAACCTTGGCCACCAGCCAATAACATAGCTGCTGTCTTATTTGAGTTTCTCATTGTGCCCTCCATTAAAGCATAATTATATTCTTATTATATTAATACCCAGTAAACCTGGGCCTAATTCAGAAAAACCTTTTCTTACTATATATTTTACAAAACTTCTCATCTTTTGACAATAAGGATTTTTGCTAGTATAATTTATGCTACTTGGGGATGCCATGGTTTCGACGTGGTCGAATAATCATTGGTAGCAGGTCGTTTGCTGATCGTAAATCAGTGTTTAAATATAAACGCAAACAACAATAGCGAAGCAAACTTCGCACTAGCTGCCTAAGAAACTGGTAGCAATGAATTGTAGGTTGGTCGCGAACTTACAATTTGTTTCATAATCTAAGCGACAACTCTTCTAGCAAAGCTTTGAGCTAGTAGCAGTATGATGAAGCTAGCATATAACTTATTTGTAAGTTTATAAAGTTATCTGCGAAAAAACTAAACTTACTAAACCTGTAGAAGCCTCTGAGGACACTTCCACGGACATGGGTTCGACTCCCATCATCTCCACCAAACACCTTGAAAGCATTGATATTTCAAGGTTTTATTTTTTATATTACTATTTGGGTACTACTTTTAATCTTTTTATTTTTCTAAATTAATACAGCTATTTATAAATTTTTAAATTTTAATAATTTTATTCCTTACTTATTCGTTTTACTTACAATCACTCTATATTAGGAAAATATTTATTATTACCAATAGTTATTCTTAGAAATATAATTTAATAAAACTTTTTCTGATATATGATTACTATAAAAATAGTGTTATAATAGAGTTAAATATTAATCAAATTATTAGTACAAAGTAGAATACAAAAGGATAAGAATAATTCATAAAACAGAAATGGCTTTAAGACCTAACTTTACATAAGTTTCAAAAAATACGACAACAAAATTACTCGAGAAATGAGAATCATAATATCATCAAAGTCTTAAGACATTTAATATAAAAAACCAAACCATTTATGCTATAAAATTTATTGAATAAAATATAACAGCCACAAGGCTCTTATATAAAAACTGCATTAGGAGGATAAAAATGCAAATTAAAAAACTTACACCATTAATCCTAGCCCTAGCACTAACAGCTTGTGGAGGAGAAACAACCAGCAAAACAGAAGAACCAAAAGAAGAAACCAAAATCGAAGAGCAAGAACAAGCACCTGAAGAAACCAAAAAAGAAGCTGAATCAGAAGAAACAGAAGAAAGTTCAAAAGAAGAAGCCCCAGCTGAAACAGAAACCTCAGAAGAAAATAATGTGCCACGAGAATATAAAAACGCACTAAGAGCTGCAGAAGATTACATTGCTTTCGCACCTTTTTCTAAACAAGGATTATATGATCAACTAACATCTGAATATGGAAATAAATATCCAGCAGAGGCTGCACAATATGCAATTGACAACCTAGATGTTGATTACAAAGAGCAAGCTTTAAAAGCTGCACAAAATTACCTAGAAATGACAGCGTTTTCTGATGCAGAGCTAAAAGACCAATTAATGTCCGAATACGGCGACAAATATACCGAAGAGGAAGCACAATACGCAATCGATAATTTAGAATGATAAAAAGATACTACATTAACTTACCGTGTTAGAAATAAGTACCAAACGTATTTAATGACTAAATTAGAAATTTAAACGTGATAACTAGCCATAAAAAAAGCAGGGTGCTCGCCCTGCCTTTTTTGTGAATTAAATGAGTTTTCAATCCTTTTACTCACCTATATCCTACCATAATTCCTTGCATTTTTAAAGTTTTAAGGATAATTTACAAGTCTCATTTTTATTCAAATAATTTTTTCTCCCACTTAATATTATCCATTTCATAAAGAGTGCCTATAATACTTGATTTAAATAGGCTTTTCTCACTATAGACTCTGCTTGTCATTACATATTGTCCATCATTGATAAAGATTTCAACCGAAGATGTATCTGAATATATGCTTATATTGTCTATTTTTTCAATCCTTATTTTTCTCTTATCTCTACCGTATCCGCATTGGCCTAGATTAAGGCTTAGAATTTGATCCTTGTAACTCAGTTTTGCATCAGACCTTGAATATATTTCAAATTCACCATCAATATCTTCAGAAATGAATTCAAATGTTTGATAGAAATAATTTTCATTCTTTACTATTTGAATTTTTTTATTTCTTAAATTTTCAATTTCTTTTATTGGTTTTTGCAAAAGTTTATTGTCTGATACTTTTAGCTCTCTAGGCAGAGTCAATGCGTGTTGCCAGTTATTTTTTACTGTTGGATTTGTATAGTTAGCATCTGGCATACCCATCCATCCTATTAATATTCTTCTGCCCTTTTCATCTTCGAATGTTTGTGGAGCGTAGAAATCGAATCCATAGTCTAGTTCAACAAATTCTCCTATCCTGTATACTTTTGCTTTTAAGTCTATGTCTATTGGAAAATATCCTGATTGGTAGATATTTTGGTATTTGAATTCTTCACTTTCCAATCCTTGAGGAGATATCATCAGGAATTTATTTCCATTAATTTCAAAGAAATCTGGACATTCCCACATATAGCCAAAGTCGTAGTTTGTGGTAATTTCCATATGATAGGAGAATTTTTCTAAATCTTTTGATTCATATACTATAACTTTGCCCTTATCATTTCTATCTCTAGCTCCTAAGAATAGATAGTAAATTCCATCTTCTTCATAAATCTTTGGATCTCTGACATGTCTAGTCAAATTTCTTGGGTAGTCATCATTGGATAGAATCAATTCTTTTTTGTCGTAAGAAAATCCATCTTCTGATACGATTTTGATTGTGTTGTGGTCGCGACCATCATTGATATAATCGTAATTACCTGGATATTTGACATTACCTGTATAAAAAAAGTTTATTTTATTATCTTTTAAAAAGGCAGAGCCAGAATAGGCTCCATCTTTATCAAGGTTTGTATCTGCAAATATAAATGGTTCATGGTAGTTATAATTTATAAAGTCTTTTGTTGTAACATGGCCCCAAATAATATTTTTCCTAATGGCATTAAGTGGGTCAGCCTGATAATAAATATGATAGGTCCCATCAACTTGGCAAAGTCCATTGGGATCATTGAGCCAGCCAGTGATAGGGCTTATATGGTAACTAAGATTAAATGGGTCATTATTCTTTTCTTCTATTTTATTTCTATCAAATTCTTTATTAAAATATTTTCTGCTGTACATTAACTAATCCTAATTATATGATCTCCTACTTCTTTTTGGCCTTGGTCTACACTTATTGTTCCTTCCACATCCATCAAGACTAGCATAGTTTGTGTTGAGTATCCTGCATCTTTAATTACTTGAGGGTCCATTTCCATAAGCAAGTCCCCTTTTTTGATGGCATCCCCTTCACTTACAAAAGATTTAAATCCCTTGCCTTCTAAGTTTACTGTATCAATTCCTGCGTGAATTAGGATATTGATACCATTTGAAGTTGAAAGTCCGATAGCATGGCCTGTTGGAAATATTGTTTCTACCTTGGCATCACAAGGAGCAAAAATTTGATTAGAGCTTATGTCAATTGCTACCCCATCTCCAAGGGCCTTTGAAGCAAAGGCTCCATCTTCTGATTCGCTAATTGGTTTTACTAAGCCCTCGATAGGTGAAAATAGATTAAATTCTCCAGAGTCAACATTTTCAGCAGTCTTTACCTCATTATTATTTGCTTCATCTTTTACTTTACTTTTGTCATCTTTTTCAACTTGACGAAGCATGCCTGACTTATCAAAGAAAATAGTTAGGACAAATGAAACACCAAAGGCAAGAATCATTCCTATACCAAAGTCTAACCAATTTTCTGGTCTTATGGATATAAATCCTGGTATACCTGCAGCTCCTAGGGCAATTGCTAAAACATGACGAAAGGCAAGCCAAGCACTCCCTATTGCAGATCCAATGATTGCTGCAATGAATGGATAACGCAATCTTAAGTTAATACCAAACATAGCAGGTTCTGTGATACCAAGTAGGGCAGAAACTCCTGATGCTGCCGCAGTTGATTTCATCTTTTCATTTTTTGTAGTCATAAGAACTGCTAGAACTGCCGCTCCTTGAGCAACGTTATTCATTGAAGCAGTTGGGAATATGAATGAACCACCTGCACTTGTAGTAGCCTTAGCTATAAGTTGAGTTTCTATTGGAATGAAGCTGTGATGCATGCCAGTCATTGTAATTGGTGCATAGAATAATCCAAACAAAGCTCCACCCAAAAATCCCAGGGTATTATACATTGATGTAATACCGATAGTTAAAAGATCCCCTGCCGTTCTTAATAGTGGTCCTACAAAGGCAAATGTAATAAATCCTGTTATCAGAGTTGCAAGCAAAGGGGTTGTCAGGTTGTCAAGCCAAGTAGGTGTAATCTTATGTAGTCTTATCTCAATTTTAGCAAGTATCCAAGCTACAGCAAGAACAGGTAAAACAGTCCCTTGGTAACCTACGGCAGGTATATCCCAACCAAATATATTCCACAAAGGAATATCTCCAGCAGGCGTTGCCGCCAAATTGTAAGCATTTAACAAATCTGGATGGACCATAATCATGCCCATTGCAGCTCCTAGGTAAGGGTTACCTCCGAATTTCTTGGTAGCAGAAAAACCGATTAGAACAGGTAAAAATGCAAAAGCTGCTGATGAAAAAGTATTTATCATCTGTGCAAGGCCTGCAATTCCAGGATAAAGGCTTATTATTGAGTCCGTTCTTCCATTAAAAAATGGTGCTGTCAATATGTTGTTTAGTCCCATCAAAAGACCACCAGCTACTATAGCTGGAATTATTGGAACAAAAATATCTGAAAGAGTTTTTACAGCCCTTTGTAACCAATTCCCCTCTTTTTCTACTGGTGCATCGCTTACCTTATCATCACCGATAATTTTTAACACTTCATCAGTAACTAAGTTTACTTTTCCAGATCCTAAGATGATTTGATATTGACCATTTGATAGGTTCGTTCCTTTGACATCATCTAAATCCATAATAGCTTCATCATTTCTTTTTGAAAAATCTTTAAGATGAAGTCTCAGTCTTGTAGCACAATGTTCTGCCGATACTATATTATCTTTTCCACCGACATTTTTTATAATTTTTTCGGCCAATTGTCTATTATCCATATATACTCCCTCCTTACACTTTATTATATCAAATTTCCCAAATAAAAAAGAGCCTAAGCTCTTAATTATAATAGAAATCATCTCCTGGTTTGTCGCCGGAGAATATGTTTTTATCTAATTGGTATAATTGGTCAATGAATTTTCCGTAGATTTCTTTCATTGATTGGCCATTTACATAGGTGATATTCACCCTATCTAGGGCCTTTTTTGCTTCATCTTCTGTGATATCATAAGTACTTAATAGGTCATTGGATAGTCTTGTATTTTTACCTATTTTATCAGAAGATTCTTTATAAGATTTTAGGAAATCCTTGAAGGTCTCCTCGTTATTTTTTAAGTAATTATTATTTACTATAATAACCTCGCTAATAAAATCTCCCTCATCCATTTGTAGTATGTCATCAACACTAGATACGTACTGGGTCTTTCTTAAGGACCTTGTGTAATAAGGATCTGCTAGAATTGCCACATAGTTTGATGAATTTTCCATTTTTTCTACTATTTCATCTAAGTTTTTATAGTATTCTACATTAAGCCTTAGGACAAAGTTTAATGGACCTAGCTTGTTTTCTACAATATTGTCTAGGTTATTGGCCAAATCTGCTATATAGAAATTTTTGCCCTTGTAGTCCATTTGATTGTTTATTTTTTGATCACTTACCAAGTATAGATTTCCTGTCGATGTGATTGCAGCCACCTTAATATTTCCATTTGTTTTGTTGTAGTAGTAAGGGGCTAAGTAGCCAGGAATAACAGCCACATCAAAGTCATTTTGTTCAATTTTGCTATAATTATTGGTCTTATCAATGTTAAAATCAAACTTATCATCTTCTATATTTTCTAGAATAACTTTGGATGCAAATGTTCCTGGTTTAATATTGATTTTGTTGGTTTGCTCTTTTATTTCTTCTTTGATAGCAGGTTTTTCTGCAGGAGCTTGTGGCTCTTCCTTTTTCCTGCAAGCCGTTAGAAGAATAATAAAGGTTAATAATAAGATTATTTTTTTATTCAATAACTTCTCTCCTATCTTCTATTGCACGCTCTAGGGTAAGTTGGTCGAAGTATTCTAGGTTTGATCCAACTGGTATGCCCTGGGCAATCTTTGATAGTCTGACATCTTTTTTTGCTAGTAAGCTTGATAAAAATAGGCTAGTTGTTTCACCTTCTATAGTGGAAGAAATTGCAAGTATTATCTCTTTTACACCATCCTCATCAATTCTTTTGATAAGTTTATCTATATTTAGCTCTTCTGGGCCAATTCCATCTGATGGGGATATCAAACCACCAAGGACATGGTATTTGCCGTGGTAGGCGTGCGATTTTTCTATCGCTATGAGGTCAGTTACATCTTCGACAACGCAAATGAAGTCATCTTCACGAGTGATATCCTTACAAATATCGCATATATCATTTTCTGTGAGGTTGCCACAGATGTCGCAATGTTTAATCTTTTCTTTGACCTCTATAAGTGCCTTTGAAAAATCTTCTACACTATCCCTATCCCTAGTAACTATACTCATAGCAAGTCTTTCGGCAGATTTTCTGCCTATGGTTGGAAGTTTTTGAAATTGTTCTATTAGATTATCTAAACTTTCTGGATAGATTGCCATTACATAAGACCTGGTATGTTTAGTCCACCTGTGAGTTTGCCCATAGTCTCTCCGCTATATTCATCTGCCTTTTTCATTGCATCATTTATTGCAGCAATGATTAAATCTTCTAGCATTTCACCATCTTCTGGGTCAATTACATCTGGGTCAATTTTGATAGCTAGGACTTCTTTTTTTCCATTTACAGTTGCAGATACAACTCCGCCACCTGATGTTGATTCAAATTCTCTTTCTTCTATCTCTTGTTGAGCCTTTTCCATTTGCTCTTGCATCTTTTTAACTTGTTTCATCATATTGTTCATATTTGCTCCGCCTGGGAATCCGCCTCTTGCCATATTTATCTCTCCTATTCTATGACTAAATCTTCTCCAAAAACATCTAATAGTCTTTGGGAATTGTCAGTTTTTTTTTCTATTTTTTTATCCTTCTTACTATCATTATGGTTTAAATCTTCGCTTGTGGCAATAGTAAATATATATGCCCCATTTAAGATTTCCATAAGATTTCTTTCTATATCGTCAGTTTTCTTTTCTAAAATGAACCTATAAAATTCCTTATCTGCTGCCAAGATAAACTTATTGCCGTCGATTTTGTATTGCAAACCCTGGTCACGGAAGAATTCATGGAAAATACCCCCGGCAGTTTTTATTATCATATCCTGGACTTGCAACTCTTGTGATTTTGAAAGCTTTCTTTCTTTTATTTCTTCAAAATCTTCTTGGCTATTATCTTCTCTTGGAATATCATCCTTTCCTTCTACTAAAGTTTTTTCTGGCTCATTTACTATAGCTACTTTTTCAACTTGACTGCTACTAATATTAGGTCTTTGTGGTAAATTGTCTAGATTCGCTAATCTATTATCGACAATCTTATTTACCAAATCATCGATATCGGCTGGACTTGCCGTCTCCAAGGCTCTGATTCTCGATTCTAAGCTCTTGGTATTTTTAAGTTTTACCAGCCTTAGTATACAAAGTTCGGTCAAGACATCGGTGTTATCGACTTGCTTTAGCCTTGTGCTATAGTCGATTAGTATATCTAGATAATCTCCAATGTCAAAAAGATCAATGCTATCTGCCAATTCTTTGATAAAGGCTAGTCTTTCTTCATTTTCGAAAAACTTATCATTTTCGCTCATCTTATAAATCATAATATCATTGAAATAGCTTATTAATGAATCAACGATGTCTTTGTTGGTCTTATTATTTTCTCTAAGCCTAAATACTAAGTCCAAAGATTTAGATGAGTCCTTACGAACTATTGCCCTAGCAAGTTTATCTATATCGTAAAAGTCTACTACTCCAAGTAAGTTTTCAACTTCACTTAGTTTATAGGAATCTTTTTCCAAAGATAATACTTGATCTAAGATGGAAAGAGCATCACGCATGGCACCATTGGCTTTTTTAATAATTAGCCTTATGGCTTCATTTTCCATTGTTATTGATTTATCTTCTAAGATATAGTCTATTTGCTCTTTAATTTTATTTTCATCAATCTTATTAAATTCGTATTTTTGGACTCTTGAAAGAATTGTTGATGGGATTTTTTCAATTTCTGTTGTTGCAAGTATGAATACCAAATGACTTGGTGGCTCTTCCATGATTTTTAAGAGAGCATTGAAGGCTTCTCTAGTTATCATGTGGGCCTCGTCTATGATGTAGACCTTATATTTTAGTTTATTGGGTGGATAAATCACATTGTCCTTGAGGTTTCTAATGTCATCTATCCTACGGTTGCTTGCAGCATCCATTTCCACTACATCAATGGTAGTTTCTTCTTCTATAGCCTTGCAATTTTCACATTCCATACAGGGTGATCCGTCTTTTGGATTAAGACAATTGATTGCTTTTGCAAATATTTTTGCACAAGTTGTCTTTCCAGTGCCACGCTCGCCAGAAAATAGGTAAGCATGGCTGATATTGCCGGATTTGACCTGGTTTTTGAGGACATTTACAACCCTATCTTGGCCTAGGACACTATCAAAAGTCTTTGGCCTATATTGTCTATATAAAGCTTTTGCCATAATCTTCCTTTCTAATCTTAATCATTATACCATAAGAAATTTTGCATATGAATAATCTTAGGGTATAATTTTATATGTTAATCATAAGGAGAGCTGTCCGAGTGGTTGAAGGAGCACGATTGGAAATCGTGTATACGTGTTTTAAGCGTATCATGGGTTCAAATCCCATGCTCTCCGCCACGCACTAGACGGGGAACTAGCGATGCCTTGTAACCTGCGATTCGCTACAGCAGGGTTTAATCCCCAGTTTGAGGGATATATTTTTGTTATAAGCCTAGTAAGACTCGTGTTGATTGATGGGTCTTGCGCAACAGGAAACTATGAACCATGTCAGGACGGGAACGTAGCAGCATTAAGTAGATCTTTCTGTGTGCCGCAAGGTCACCTATCATGAGCGAAGCTTATTAGAAACTACAATGGATTTATATTTCGAAGCTGGGTGTGCTTACATATTTTGGTTGTTGCAAGAGACATAAATTATTCTAATATCAATGAGAATGTTTATTGCTTGCAGCAACCTTTTTTTAACTTTAAATAAATATCTAAATAGTTTATAATATTAGATACGAGGAGTTAGTAATGATAGGAAAATTTGTAGAAGAAATGTTCAAACAACCTACAGAAAATATAATGATTCCAGCTAGCGATGTTGCTACAGTTCACGAAGATGATAACCTAGTTCATGCTATCTTGGTCTTGTCATCCTCTGGCTATCAAACTATTCCAGTCCTTGATAATAAAAATAGGGTTAGAGGTCTTATATCTATATCAAATATATTTACTTCAGCCCACGAACTTTCCATATTTGACGAGGACCAACTGGCTGATTTTAAAGTTTCTGAGGTTATGAATCAGATGGTTCCAATGCTTTTTGATAATTATAATCTTGAAGACGTATTAAGGCTTTTGGTAAATAATAACTTTATATGTATCACCCACAAAAACGGCTATTTCTTGGGTATTATCCCTAGAAAGATAGTACTAGAGAGATTTACCTACATAGCCCACAATATAGAAAATGAATATGAGCTTACAAAAAAATGATGAGTTTTGACACCCATCATTTTTTTGAAAATTTTAATTCTTTACTTCAAAAACACTTGCACCAAAATCTTCTATAAATATAGTCTCGTTTTTATTTATCTTGCCATTAATATTACCCTTTCCCCCATATTTAAGGTCTGAAGAATTGATAAGTTCCACTAAGTCATATGGCGATTTTATCTCATAATCTATGTCAGTAAAGTTTATTATGACAAGTAATTTCTTTTCTTTATATGCTCTGATATAAGCGTAGAGACTGTAACCTTCTACATCTAGAAGCTTTGTTGTTGAATCAACATGGTTTAGCTCTTCTTTTTCTAAATAAAGTTTTGAAATATCTTTGTAAAAATCATTAAGATAAACCTGGTCTTCACTTAGTTCGTCCAAATCTATATTATCATAAACAGAAAATGTTAGATCAGAACCTATCTCATCTCCATTAAAGAGTAATTTTTTTGAATTTAGACTATAAAGCAAAGTAAGCATGGTCTTATATTGTTTATACTTAGCATTGCTACCATTTATTTTCATAAATAAGCTTGCTTCATCTAGGAAACTATCTATATAATTAAAGCCCAAGATCTTCTTACTATTATCTGATACAATTAATGAATTTATCTCTTTTTTGTAAGAATCGCGTTTGTATGGCAAATCTTGCATGGACCTTATGATAGGTCTTAAGCTATAGTCTATGCAGTAGTCAAAGTCAAAGTCATATTTGTAAATTCCATTAAAACTTGCTAATGCTAGGGCCTTGTTTTGATGAATTTCTTCTATCAAATCACCTAATAGGTCTATCCACTTGTCATTTTCTCCTCTTGACTCATCGCCCTGCCAATAGATCATATTTTCAACATTTGTAAGCATTATCCCATCTAGATTAAATTCCTTAAGCCAAAAATCAACTGCTGATTTCAAATAAGATTTTGTAAAGTTCTTAGTTGGGTCAAAGTTCATATCCCCATAGTAGGAATACTTGATATCATCATAATCATAAGCAAAATATTCTTCTAAACTTTTGAGATAACATGGATCACAATCAAAGTGCGCTAAGTCCAGATCTATTAAAACGCCAAGATTTTCCTTATGGCATTTGTCAATAAATTTCTTAAAATCAAGACTAGATCCATAGCGTTTGCTATAGGCAAATAAGCCTGAGCTTGTAAAGCCCATGGACTTATAGTTAATGTATTCACTTACTGGCATAAACTTTATGTGGGTGAAGTTGTGGTCTTTGGCGTATTTGATTAAATCATCAGGGTTATTATGAAGAAATGAACCCATATATACTTCGTAAATATTTAGCTTGTCAGTCTTTAGTTTTTTATTTTTAAATTTATAGGAACTGTCAGAAACTACTGAACATTTTTCTTCAACTATAATTTCTTGAGCAAAGGGATCTACAATCTTTCTTACTTCATCATTTGCATCGGTTATTAGAAATTGGTACCTATCCCCAATCTTTGCTTCTTTGATAGTTATAGTAAAGACACCAGATGCATATCCACGCATTTTCTTAGGCTGCCAGTCGTTAAAATCTCCAATGATTTCAACTTTTTTAGCATGAGGAGTACATATTCTAAACATATATCCCTTAGTCTTTTTTACTGGTCCAAAGTAGCCATAAGCATCATTTGCCTTGCCATTTAAATAATCTTTTGTATCCATTATTGATTCCTTTCTTGTCTTTTAAAAAAGACAGACTAATAGCCTGCCTCTTGGTTAAATGAATCTATCATATTCTGACTTACTTCTATCATCATCCAATTTACCTTACTTGCCCAATCAGGGTCTGTAGCATAGGATATGCCAATGCCATCGGTTGATACGCCATTGTAATATGAACCCTTGGGATCTAAGTAGTTTTCTTTTAAGTGCTTGGCTAGGGTGTCTATAGAATCTGCTGGAGTTTCAAAGTGGCTGGCCTTATTGTAGGGATCATCGTCTACAGCATTAAAGCCAAATAGATTATTTTTATCATTAAAAAGCTCACTTGTTCCATTGCCTGTCTCATGCTTTGCCATGGCCATAAGTAGGATTGCATTTACCCCATACTTATCCTCAGCAGCCTTGAAATCTTTGCCAAGGCCAGCAAGGCCTGTGTCTTTGATAGCATTTTCTAGCTCATCAGCACTAAATTGTCCTGTATTTAGCAGGTATAACATATTTGAAGAATCAATTCCACTTGATCCTTTCTCTTTAAATTCTTCTAAGTCCCTAGCAAGGTTTTCGTACTTGATTGCCCTTGACTGTCTAAGTAAAGTCGTCTGATAATTTATCTCATTGATACCAGAATTTAAAGACTTTGAGGTTTCAACTTTACTAGCTTTTGCTATGGACATTGTAAATATTAAGGCAAATATACAAATGCCATTTATTATGTTTATAATTTTTGTCTTTTTCATAAGCTACCTTCTCATTTCTTTAAAACATTATACCTTTTTTTATAATGATATTAAAAGAAAAAACGAAGCCTAGGAATTTTCCCCAAGCTTCGTCTTAGCTTATTTATTTTCCATCTTCCTACTACCTGGCTTTATTGCAGGTATATCTTTTAAATGTTCTGGAAGATCATCTGGATCCCAGCTTTTGACATCTATTTTTGTAGCAGAAACTACTGGCAAGCCATTTATTTCATCTAGACCAGACCTATTAACTATTGATGTTAAGGCTACGACTTCTGCCCCATATGATTTAACAACTTCGACGCTTTCAAAAGATGATTTGCCTGTAGTAATGACATCTTCTACAATGATTACTTTTACACCTTCTGGGATTTCAAAGCCACGGCGAAGAGTCATGATATTATCTACTCTTTCTGTAAAGATAGCATTTAGACCAAGGGCCCTACCTACTTCATAGGAGATGATAACCCCTCCCATAGCAGGTCCTAGGCAAAGGTCTACGTCTATATTCTTTTCCTTAAGCTTTTGGGCGATGATTTCTGCCACTTCCCCACAATATTCTGGGTGTTGGATTAGTTTGGCACATTGGATATACCTATCTGAGTGTTTGCCAGATGATAATAAGAAGTGACCTTCCAAAAGTGCATTTGATTTTTTGAGTAATTCTAATGTTCTATCCATTGTTTCTCCTATATAATTCCTATAATCTCACTTAAAGATGAGATTTTTTCTTCTTCTAAATATTTCTCTATGCCTGTGTTGATATCTATCATAGTGTTGTAATCGATGAAGTTTGCAGTTCCTATTTGGATAGCAGTCGCTCCTGCCATGATAAATTCTAGAGCATCCTTATAATTCATTATCCCACCCATACCAATTACAGGAATATCTACTGAGTGAGCTGCTTCATAGACCATTCTTAGGGCTATTGGCTTTATGGCTGGACCTGAAAGTCCAGCTGTTTTGTTTACAAAAACTGGGGCCTTTGCCCTTATATCAATAGCCATGGCGTTAAAGGTATTTACTAAAGATATGGCATCAGCTCCACTATCTTCTGCAAGTTTTGCAAAAAGTGGAATTGATCCAACATTCGGTGAAAGTTTAACTATAAGGGGTTTTGTTGTAACTTTTCTTACTTTAGAAATGACTTCCCTAGCCTTATCTGGGTCAGTTCCAAAGGCCATGCCGCCTTCTTTGACATTGGGACAAGATATATTTAGTTCTATCATTGGAACATCAGTTTCTTCCAAAATCTCTGCCCCAAGAACATACTCTTCTACAGAGTGGCCCCCAAGATTTGCTATTGCAACGGTATCTTGTTCTAATAAATATGGGAGTTCAATATCTACAAAGTATTCTATGCCAGGGTTTTGTAGGCCAATAGAATTCATAATTCCTGCAGGAGTTTCATAGATTCTTATCCCCTTATTGCCAAGGTTTTTCTTAAGGGTGAGTCCCTTTGAGCATATGCCGCCAAGTTTTGATAACTCTATATATTCGCCAAATTCTCTACCAAAACCAAAGGTCCCACTTGCTGCAATTACTGGGTTTTTAAATTTAACTCCTGCTATTTCTACGGATAAGTTCACTCAAATACCTCCCTAGAATCAAAGACTGGACCATCCTTGCAAACTCTGATAAATTCACCATCTACTGATTCTACTGTGCATCCTAGACATGCCCCAATCCCACAGGCCATGTGGGCTTCCATTGATATTTGTATCTCAGCAGTCTCATTCATGTCGTGTATGGCCTTAAGCATTGGATTTGGTCCACAAGCATATATTATGTCGTAGTCATTTGGATCAAAGGCCTCTGTGATGAATTTGCCGTCCTTTTCAAAAGATGTGTAAGTAATAGACTTGACATAAGGCTTAAACTCTTCGGTGAAATATGAATCATTGGTAAAACCAGCATAAAAATCAGCCTTGGTATCTAGATTTTTTACTAGATATAAAAGTGGAGCAATACCTATGCCACCAGCTACTACAGCTATCTTCTTATCCTTTGTATCATCGATCCTAAAGCCATTGCCAAGAGGGCCTAAGATTTTTACTTCTGCATCTTTTGTAAGGCCTGCCATAATATCTGTCCCCTCACCTACAACTTGGTATAAAATTGTTAGATTGTTATCATCGCATATGCCAAAGGGACGTGATAGGAGGGGTTCGTTTCTAAAGGAATCACACCTTAGCATAAAAAACTGTCCTGGCTTTCCATCAAGACTTATATCTAGGGTCATTTTGTATATATTTGGCCCAATTTCTATGTTTTCTAAAATTTTGCCTTTTTTATAAGTCTTCATTGATAGATATATCCTTTAAAGTTTTCTCTACTGCAAGTCTTGCGTATTTGCCAATATTTTCCTCGCCATCATCGTAGTTTAAATATGCTTTTAGTACCCCACGAGAATTATTTACTACTCCCCCATTCTTGTCATTTAGAAGTTTGTAAACATTCAATGCATCTGCACCTTGGGCACCAAAGCCAGGGATTAGGAAAAATTCCTTGTCATATCTTTTCCTAATTTCTTCTACTTCCTCAGTATGGGTTGCTCCAACTACAAGTCCTAATGGACCGTATCCAGATTCTCCAAGATAGTTTCTATTTAAATCTTTTATCTTATCGCCTATTTGGTAAAATAATTCCTTGCCATTTACATCTAGAGTTTCAAAGTCACTTGCGCCAGGATTTGAAGTGCGTAGGAGGACAAATACTCCTTTTTCTCCACTTTCTATGTATGCCAAATATGGAGAAATAGAATCCATGCCCATATATGGATTTAGAGTTATAAAGTCTGTCTCAAAGTCGCCTTCAAAGTGGGCCTTGGCATATTGACTGGCAGATGCAGCAATATCTGATCTTTTGATATCTCCTATAGAAAGAAGATTTTTTTCTCTCAAATATGCCAATGTATCACGATAGGCCATCATTCCTTCGATTCCATAGGATTCGTAATAGGCGATTTGTAGCTTATAAATTGCTGTGATATCAGCTGTAGCATCTATGATTTCCTTGTTAAAATCTAAGAGAGCTTGGCTTATAGTCTTACCTTCTTTGTAAGAAGCTGGCAAATAATCCATAGAAGTATCAAGACCCACACATACAAAGCCTTTTTTTTCTACTTCTTGGTAAAGTCTATCTATTATCTTCATATTTTAAAACACCTTTCTTGTAAACTTTCTTCACCCTTGCAGAAAGTTCTTTTCCTATTAAGAGTGAATTCTTGGATTTGGATAAGATCTCATCTTCTGTATAAGTGTAAATTTCATCTAAGTCTATCAAAGTAAAGTCTGCTTCATATCCAATATCAAGCTTGCCCTTATTAAGTCCTAATAATCTTGCTGGATTGGTAGACATAAGTTTTATAAGATGATTTAGAGAAATCTCTCCAGATTTGACTAAGACTTCATAGCAAGTTGAAAAACTTGTCTCGAGACCTAGAAATCCTGGTGCTCCTTTTTCCTTTTCCTTAGGAGAATGTGGAGCATGGTCTGTGGAAATACAATCAACCGTGCCATTTTTGATCATTTCAATAAGGCATAGTCTATCAATCTCACTTCTTATAGGTGGATTTACCCTCATCTCATCGCGAGTTTTATCAGCAAAGTACAAGTGATGTGGGGTAACCTCGCAAGTGATTGGTGCTCCAAGGTCCTTGAAATATTTGATGGCAGTAATGGCTCCCTTGGTTGATACGTGGGAGAAATGTACTGGGCAATTTAGCTTATAGGCATAGTAGCAATCTCTAAGAGTCATGGCATCTTCGGCAATTTCATAGTCTATGGCAGAAACTTTTGCGACTTCCTCGTGCAAGGTCATAGTTACACCCTTATCCATGGCAGCAATCATGGCCTTATACATGGTCATATCGTCATTTACACCATGCCCATCATCAGAGATGAATTTGACAGAATCAGGCATAGTTTCTAGGTGGTCTAGGGTCTTGCCGTCAAAGTTTTCTGTTATAGTGTACACTTGCTCTATATCTATCAAATCTAGATCTTTACCACGTTTTTTAATGTCATTGTAGACTGCTGGATTTGATACTGTTGGTTTGGTATTTCCCATCAAAAGCACAGAAGTAAAGCCACCCTTTAAGGCAGCCTTGGATCCACTTTCTAAATCTTCTTTGTAGGTAAAACCAGGATCTCTGAAGTGCACATGTAGGTCTGTAAAGGCAGGGACAAGTGCTAATTTGTCACAGTCTATTACTTCTACATCTTCATCTATTTCAAAAGCCTCGCTTATGATCCCATCTTCTACATAGATAGGTTTTTTAGAAATTTTGACATCATCAAATGAATAATGATTGGTAAATACTTGTTTCATATTATTCTTCTACATCGTAAATGTGACCACAATAAGCACATTTGTAAGATTTTTCTTCTTTGTCAATTAGGATAAATTTGCTTTCAACTGATCTTTCGCTTGTTGAAACGCATTTTGGGTTTTGGCAAGTTAGGATATCTGTGATTGTTTGTGGATATTCTATGGATTTCTTCTCAACAACCTCTTCATTTTTGATGATATTTACTGTTGCACTTGGATCTACCAAGGCTACTGCATCAAGATCAATATCTGTGTGATCTTCTATCTTTATAATGTCCTTTTTGCCCATAGTTTCGCTGCTTGCATTTAGGATAAGTGCAACTTCTTCTTCTAATTCTTCTAGGCCTAGTAGGTTAAATATTTTTAGGCCGTTGCCTGCTTTTATGTGGTCAATTACTACACCATTGTTTAAACTTGTGATCTCAAGCATTGTTTGCCTCCAATAATTTTAAGATAAGAGCCATTCTGACATACATTCCATATTTTACTTGCTTAAAGTAAACTGCCCTTGGGTCCTTGTCTACTTCTGTTGCAATTTCGTTTACCCTTGGAAGTGGATGAAGGATAATCATATCTTCCCTAGCATCTTTCATCTTTTCATTATCAAGGACATAGGAATCTTTAAGTCTTGTGTATTGGCTAGTTGAGAAGAATCTTTCCTTTTGAATCCTTGTCATATATAATATGTCACATTGACCTATGACTTGTTCTAGATTTCTAACTTCTTCATATTGAGAATTCTCATCAAATACTTCTTCTTTAACATATTGTGGTAATTTTAGTTCATCTGGTGAGATTAGGATGAATTTGTTGTTATCAAACATATTCATAACCTTGATAAGTGAATGAACTGTTCTACCGTATTTCAAATCTCCAACTATACCTATGACGTGGTTATCCAAGCTTTCCTTGTATTGGGAGATTGTTAGGATATCAGTAAGGGTTTGGGTTGGGTGTTGGTGGCCTCCATCTCCTGCATTTATGATTGGACAATCTGCTGTAAGGCTTGCAAGATATGCAGCTCCCTCTTGTGGGTGACGCATAGCTATGATATCCGCATATTGGCTAACTGTCCTTACTGTATCTTGTAGGCTTTCTCCCTTGGTGGTTGATGAGCTGTTAGCTTCAGAAAAGCCTACTACCCTGCCGCCAAGTCTGTTCATTGCTGATTCAAATGATAGTCTAGTCCTGGTTGAAGGCTCAAAAAAAAGAGTCCCTAATAACTTCCCATCACATATGTGAGAAAAGTCACTGGGACTCTTAACTATTTCATTTGCTAAATCAACAATTTCGTATAAATCTTCTTTTGTCAAATCTTCTGAGTTTAATAAATTTTTAATTTTGATCATTTAGCACTCCTTAATTTTTTTCAATTTTACACGAAATAAATTGACCTGTCAACTATTTTTATGAATTTTTTAAATTTTCTCTAAGTTCACTTATAGATTGAGTGGTGACATTTGCCCTATCAATGGCCAAATCATCGAGAACTTCATCTACCTTATCCTTATTAGTAAATTCAATTTCCATATATGGTTCTGGGTAGGTATTCTTATCCCAAATATCTATATCAAATCTTTGGCCCTTGTAGGTGTATGATCTTCTTTCCTTCTCTCCTTTAAACTGCAATGAAACTCCCAATTGATTAAGGATTTTTGTCATCATAGAAATAGAATCAATATTTACAGTGTATTCCCTGTTTACCCTAAAGTCATCTACATTTTCAACTTCCTTAAAGGTAAGCTCAATCTTTTTACTATCATCAGTGAATTTTGTCTCACGAATTCTTAGGTAACCATTGGAAAAAGCTCCCTCTTCTGGGGCAAAGGTGTAGTTAGTTTGATATTCACAGCTTACCTCTTGGCCACCTAGGGCTAGCAATTTTTCTTCCATTTCGTCTACATCTATATTTAAAACTTTTACTTCAATTTCTCTTTGCATTATCCTATCCTCACTGCTTCAAAATTTATATAATCGCCTGCTATACATTTGACATCTATACCGTCAAAAATCCCTTCTTTGATAATCCTATGACCTATACCGTGGAGGTGGCCATAGACAAGGTGTTTGACCTTGTAGTCCTTGCAAATATCAAAAAACTCATTAAAGGTCCTATCTACATTGATTGGTGGGTAGTGGAGCATTACTATCTTTTCTTTGTCAGATGCATTTTTTAGGGAATTTTCAAGCCTCATAAGCTCTCTATTAAAGACCTTCTCATCGTGGTCTGTAAAGTCTTTGCTATCCCTGCTCATCCATCCCCTAGTTCCACAAATCTCATAGCCCTCTACAGTAAATGAATTGTTTTGGAGGAAATCTATGGTCGAAAGTCCCAGGTTGTTGATCTTATTAAGCGAAGTCCACCAATAATCATGGTTGCCCTTAAGGATAATCTTTCTGCCATTTTTCTCGTCAATCTTTTTAAGATCAATGTAGGCAGCATCCAAATCCATGGCCCACGATATATCTCCTGCTAGCAAAACCGTATCATCAGGACTAATGATGTCATTCCAATTGTCAAATATTCTATTTTGATAATCCTTCCAGCCATCACCGAAGACTTCCATGGATTTTTCTTCTGTATAATCTAAATGCAAGTCAGCTAGTCCATAGATCATATATCCTCCAAATCAATTATCTTATAATCAATCCCTTCACTATTTAAAATATCTTCCTCTCGACCATGGCAGGTAAAATATATTATCTGCCTGAAATCCCCTAGGTCTAATAGGTAAAATAGGGCGATTCTCAGTCTATCAAGGTCATAATTTATAAAGGCATCGTCAAATATCATAAAAGTATCCAGATTTTGCTCGTTAATAGAAAATTTAAAGGCAAAATTCATCTGGTCATAAAAACCTGTGGAAAGCCTATCCAAATCCAAATAGCTGCCGTCCTTTTGTAAAATTTCTGGCAGAAGATTTTCATCATAGGTGATTTTCTCATACTTGCCCTTGGAAAGCTGGGAGATTATATGTGAAACTTCCTTGCTGTGCTTGACAAGATTTGAATTATTATCTTTGCTTATCTCATCAATTATTTCTATGGCAAGATTTAGCGCCTCTATCTCTTTTTCCATTTGGGAAAGTTTTTCTTTTTGAAAGTTTAGATCATCTTCTAGGTCAACTTCCTTTGAAAGTTTTTCCTCAACAGCTGCCAAATTCTTCTCCAAGGCTAAATTGTCGTCATTTAGCTTTTGCAAATCTTGGTCAATCTTGCTAATCTTATCGTATATCTCATTGATATCGACATTTTTAATGGCCAAATAATCTTCTAGATTAGAATTTTGCATTTCTAGGACTCTTATAAGCTCTACTAGTCTCTCCTTATCTTTGATAAGTCCCTTATAAATTATATAATTTTCATCTAGATTATACTTCTTATCTGTATTTTTTCCCTTTTTGTACTTTTCTATAAAATAAATCACTAGGGGCAAAACAAAGGCAAGGGCCAAAAGATATGACAATTTGCTTTGTAACCAGAGCATGACAAAAAATAAGGAAGTAAGAGCGTAGATGAGGAAATTTCTCCAATCAATCTTATTATGAGAATCGTCTAGATTATAATCTTTGTATTCTTCGTATTTGGCCAGCTCTTTTTCTATGAAATTAAGCTCGTTTTGGTATTTGATTTGCTCTTCTAAGCTCTTGTAAGATGGGTTGTTCCTATAGTCATCCCTAATCTTTTTTAGTTCGTCCAATTCCTGCCTATGTCGGTCTATTTTGTCTCTATTTTTGTAAAGTTTTTCCAAGTCATTATTGTAATTCTTCCTCAAAGATTTAAGGTAGGCCAGATCATTTTCTAGATTTTCTATCTTCTCAGTGGTTTTTGCATAGGCTTTGGTATATGCCCTGGGAGTGCCAATCTCAGTCAATCTCCCTTTTAGATTTTCTATGGCAAGGGCTGGAGAAAAGTAATAATCACCTCCAGAACTTAGCATTTCACTAATCTTATCCTTTACAGCAGCTAAGGATTCCTGGCTTTGGTAATTTGCTATGAGATTTTTATATAAATCATAGTCTATGCCAAGAAGAAACTCTCCTGGATAGTTGAGATTGCTTGCTTTTGACTTAATTATTTCATTGGTGTCTAGGTTATAAATCTCATAGGTCCCATCAAAGAAATTGCGGCTAATCCTGTAATTTGTCCCATCCTTATTAAAAATCCCGAAGCCAGCATACTTGTAGGAATGTGTGGGTTTATATATTTCTTGTTTCTTGTTAAAGTGGCGGACCTTTTTCCCATCGTCAAAGCCATAGAGTAGTCCTTCTATAAAACTAACTATAGTAGACTTGCCAGATTCGTTTTTGCCGTAGATTAGGTTAAAGGCAGGGGAAAATTCTATATGAACATTTTCAAATTGGCCAAAGGAGATTATGTATAATTTCTCGATACAAAGACTCATTTTTTGCTCCTTAAAATGGCATCGTAACCTAGCTTTAGGGCAAGTTTTGATATTTCGTCATTCTTATCCATTAAGCTTTCTTCAAATTTGCTCAAAAGTGTATTAGGATAAAGTCTAGATAGATTTTCCATATCCAAACTTTGATCTATTGATACATAAGAAAAATCTGCCCTAAGCTGATTTTGGATATTTTTACTATTGATGCTATCTCTTGACCTAATATTGAGTCTAAGAATATTTTTCTTAGTCGACAAGTTTTGATTCACATATTCTATCAAGGCATTTTCATCAGCAAAATCATCATAAGATAGGTCAAAAGTCTTAAATTCCATAAGATTAGAATTTATATGACTAAGCTTTCCATTATCATATAAGATATAACCAAAATTTTCTGTATCTGCAAAAGAGCGTGGTTCTATGCTTGATGGATAGTGGATGTTTTTATAGGACCTAGCCTTGTGTATATGGCCAAGACCCACATAGTCAAAGCCTACTTGGCTAAGCTTATCCTTATCTAAATCTAGGTAATTTGTAGGGCTATCAGATATATCTCCATGGGCCAAAAGTATATTATAATAATCCCTATCCAAGGAGATATCATAGGGAAAGTCCCCAGCATATATCCTGTCAGTATAGGAAAGTCCATAGATCCTCACTCTTTCATTTTCAAACATAGATAGTTTTTCGCTTGTAAAGATATGGAGATTGTTTGGTTTTTGACCTAGAAAAATCTTATTATAGGAATCAAAGTAATCGTGGTTGCCAGTTACATAATAAATGTCTTTTCCAAATTCTTCAAAAATAGTAAAAAGCCTAGCAAAATCTTTGGATGAAAAGTAAGACCTCTCAAAGAGGTCTCCTGCTATAAGGGCAAAGTCTACATCTTTGTTTGTCGCAAAGATATTTTCAAAAGACTGCCAGGTATTTTTCCTAATGAAAGAACCAAGGTCATCACTAAAAGTCGAATTATCCGCCAAATGAGCATCTGCCAGGTGGATAAATCTCATAGATTGTTTACCTTTTCTATTAATTTGATGTTGCTTTTGACGTCAAAAACTGTGATTGCACCATTTTCAATCCAAAAACTTTCCCAATCGCTTAGATCCTTGAGAATCCAAAATAGACAGGACTTGATGGCAATGCCGTGGCTTACGCAAAGGGCATTTTCGTTTTTCTTTGAAATCTCATCCAAAAATTCGCTAGTCCTATGGATAAGATCCATCCTAGATTCACCATTTGGATATCTGGTATTGAAAGGGTCTTTGTCTTGTTCTTTGAAAAATTCCTTGTAATTGGTCCTTACTTCTACAAAAGATTGGCCTTTGAAATCTCCAAAATCTAGCTCGTTGATGCGTGCATCTGGGGTAAAGTCCTCAAAACCAAGCATCTTAGCAGTCTGTTGGCTTCTTAGCAAGGCTGATGTGTATACCTTATCTATCCTGTATTTTTCTAGGGCACGCCTAGTGTTTACCAAAACATTAAAACCGCTCTTACTAAGTTTTGTACTATCAAGTGAATAAAGACTTGACATATTTGCTTCAGTCAATCCATGTCTTACTAAAATAATCTTCATTATTACTCCTTTTTATACTAAACTATTCCCATACAAAAACAAGGCCAAAGACCTTGTCTTATATTAGGTGAAAAAACTCATGTTAAGAATATATTCAGTATTACTTAAGTTTTTTTCTACTATAAAATTAGATACCCTATTTATTCTCCGCTACTCATCGCTTCAGCCATATCTATCTTCTTTAACTTATTATGAACTATCAATAGTAAGACTATGGAAATTGCTATGGTGATAAGTCCACTATATAAGAAAGGCGTCAAATGGACTCTATAGGCTAGGAGTATATCTCTTGGGGCAACGACATCTATTATATATCTAAACATTGCAATTCCAAGGAAATAACCAAGAATTATTCCTAGTATGGTTAGGATAAATATTTCTCTAAAGATGTAGGAGGTCACTTCTTTTGGATAAAATCCTAGGACCTTGATGGTTGCAAGTTCCCTCTTACGCTCGCTTACATTTATATTTATCAAATTGTAAAGAACAACCAGGGCAAGCATTACAGAAATTAGGGTTATGACCCCTATAACTAGGTTAAGATTTGCCATGAGCACATCAATTGATGCGTAGATTACAGTCGAATTGATGATGGCGTTTACTGCTGATTCATCTTCTATATCTTCTATAATCTGGTCAGCATCTCCTATGAGATAGGAGGCGTTTGTTGTAAGTTTACCTCCTGTTATGGCTTCAAATTTATCCTTATCCATGTAGATATAGTTACCAGTGTAATTTTCTGCTATATTACTTATAGTGAAATCATAGGTCTTGTCCTTGTAGGAAAGCTTTATGGTATCGCCAGGGGCAAGCTTAAGGGCTTTGGCAATTTTTTCAGTCATAACAGCTTCTTCACCCTCTAGCTTTATAGGATTTCTCTTTAGGTCATATAGACTTATAAATGAATCAAAGTCATCAGTCGAATCTGCCACAACTAAGGAGGCTTCACGAGTCTTATCATCGCCCTTTAGCTTTACATCTTCCATTCTGATAGGATGGGACTTATATGGCTTAATCTTCTTATTAAAGCTATCTATGTCAGAATCTTTGGCCTTTTCATCTACCACAGCTATCACATCATAGTGGCTAATCATATCCTTTTGGAGGTTTATGGTATCTTTGATTGAATCAATCATAGCAAAGCCAAAGAAGGTAAGGGCTGTACAGCCACCTACTCCAAATAGGGTCATAAACATTCTTGACTTATACCTAAAGAGGTTCCTGGATGTTATCTTTTGTAAAAATGATAGACGTTGCCAGATTGGTTTGATTTTTTCTAAAAGTATTTTCTTGCCTGGATCTGGTGACTTTGGAAGTAATAATGCAGCCGGAGTTTCCTTTAAAGTTTCTTTTGATGATAAAAAGACTGTAATGGCAACTAATAGCGACGATAGAATCACCGCAAAGACCATGTAAGGCAATGGATTGACATAGTCTATGCCTAGGTTTCCAAATCCTGAGGAATAAGCCTTTATAATAACTTCTGCTACTACAAATCTTCCAATGATTGCGCCAATAATTGAGCCAATAAATGTTGGGATTATCCCATATAGATAGAATCTTTGGCTGATTTGCTTATTTGAATATCCTAGGGCCTTCAAGGTCCCATTAATTGTTCTTTGCTCATCTATAAAACGCTTCATGGTTGTAAGGGTTACAAGCATGGCAACCAGGTAGAAAAATGTCGGGAAAACCTTGGTAAGCTCGTCCATATTTAGGGAGTTTTGATAGTAGGTATTGATCCCCTCGTTATCTCTGATAGTTTGGATATCATATTCTGGGTCGACTAGTCTTGCCAATGTGTCTTTGGCATCAGATATTTGATCTTTACCATCAGCTATGCCCTTTTGGGCGTCCTTTTTCTCATTTTCAAACTTAGAAAGATTTGTCTTATACTCTTCTTCCCCGTCTAAGATTTCCTGGTAGGCATCTTCCAATTCTTTCTGGCCCTTGGCTCTCTCAACGGCAAGCTTGTTTAGGCCAGCCTTATAGTCAGTCCAACCCTTGTCAATCTTAGCTTGGTTTTGATCTATTTGTGCTTTGGCAGAATCTAGGGCTCTTTGGCCAGAAATTCTGTTGTTAGTAAGCTCTTCCTTACCTGCTGTAAGTTTTCCAAAACCTTGGTCAATTTCCTTTTGCTTGGCATCTAATTCAGCTTTAGCAGAGTCTATCTTTGATTTTTCGCTATTATAGCGATTTTCTATTTCATTTTTGTTAGCTTCATAGTCTGCTAGACCCTTTTCATATTCTTGGTAGCCTTGCTCTAGTTGGGCCTTCATAGCCGCAATTTTTTCTGGGCTAGGCTTAGGGGTTTCTTGATTTTCATCTGGCACATTTTCATTAACTTCTGGATTTTCAATTGAAGATTCCAAGAGTTCGATTTCTGCTTTCTTGGCATCCAGTTCTGCCTTAGTCGCTTGAAGTTTTTCTAAAGCCTTTGCAAGTTCATTTCTAGGACCTGCAAATTCCTCATCTAGCTTTTTGTATCCCCCTTCAAGGTCCTTTTTGCCTTGGTCGATTTCTGCTTGTCCACTTACTAATTTTTCTTCATTAGCCTTAAGCTCAGCTTTTGCTGCGCTAATTTTATCCTTAAAATTCTTAAGGTTATTTTGGTAAGTTAGCTTGCCAGATTCAAGTTCGTTTTGTCCATTAATGAGCTCAGCTTTTGAATCTTCTAGTTTTTTCTCAGCGTCGGAAATTTTCTTGGCAAAATCTTCCTTGCCTTTTTGGTAGTCGATATTTGCCTGGTCTAGGTCTTTGCGACCATCTTGCAATTTCTTTTCTGCATCTGAGATTTGGCCTTTGGCATCGTCTATCTCTTTTTGGGCATCATCTAGGTCTTTTTTGCTGTCACTTCTTATATCAGCTAAAACTTCTCCAGGACGATTGGCAAAGGCATCTTCGATTTCTTCCTGCTTTTTGTCCACATAGGCTAAGTATTCATCGCTTGTCCTATCCATGTCCTTAGTTTTTTTGTAGGATATATTAATCTCGCCAAATTTGTCCGTATCAAAGTCATCTTCCATGACAAAAGCGTAACCATCAATTTCCTTTTTGGCAGTAAAAGATATCTCTCTCATATCTTCCATAAAATAATCAGAAGATTTGAAAAAACCTACGACCTTGTAGGTCAGACTTTTCATCACTTCTTCATCAACCCTAGCATTTTCTATGTAGGAAAAGCTAAGTTCATCACCTATTTTTCTATTATTGCCAAGGCCAATATCAAGGGCAATCTCACCAGGTTTTTCTGGCATACGCCCTTCTACAACAAGAGACTTTTTAATATCTTTATTGTAGGATTTAAGCCTTATTAAACTCTCCCCCTCCATAAGGTCGGCTGTTTTGACCTTTGTCATCTTTTCAATATCTGGATCTCTTTTTAAAATAAGCTCATCTTCGTAGTCTAGGCCATATGTAGAGGTCACTATCATATCAGCATGATTGTAAGTCTCTAAGGACTTATCCAAAGTATTTCTCATGGATGGCCCAGTTAGGGTAAGTGCAACCACCACTAGAGCGGCAAGTCCTACCATTATAGCAATGGATGCCACCTTGCCCTTGGTGTTTTTAATATCTTTGATGATATTTTTAAAGTAAGTCTTATTCATAATTACCACTCGATTTCATCAATTGGCTTTGGATTGTCATTTACATAATTTTCCACTATTTTTCCATCACGAAGCTCTATGACATCATCTGCCATAGGTTTTATGAGGGAGTTGTGGGTTATGATTATAACTGTTGCTCCCATAGATCTAGATGCATCTTGGAGAAGTTTTAGGATATTTTTGCCAGTTTCATAGTCAAGGGCTCCTGTAGGTTCATCACATAGCAATAGCTTTGGATTTTTGGCAAGGGCTCTTGCTATGGCAACTCTTTGTTGCTCACCTCCAGATAATTGGGAAGGGAAGTTTTCTGACCTTTGTCCTAGGCCAACTTCCTCTAGCACAAGATTTGCATCTAGGGGGTCTTCGGCAATTTCTGAAGATAGTTCCACATTTTCAAGAGCTGTAAGATTTGGCACTAGATTATAGTGTTGGAAGACAAATCCTACGTCATTTCTCCTATATGTTGTAAGGTCCATATCAGAAAGTTCTGCTAGGTTTTTGCCATCTATCAAAACTTCTCCAGAACTTGCCTTTTCCATGCCACCAAGGATATTTAATAAAGTCGTCTTACCAGCACCAGAAGCGCCAACTATTACTAAAAGTCTGCCTTTTTCAAGGTCAAAGGATATATTGTCATTAGCAAGTATGGTCGAATCACCAGACTTGTATTCTTTTGTTAGATTGTTTAATTCAATGTATGCCATAATAGCCTTTCTATTTTTTACTTATTATGATGATTATACCTATTATTAGCATTTATTTTAGCTTTATAAAGCTTTTCAAAGTTTTCTCTTCGAAGAAACCAAGCAAAGTCTACTTGAAAACGCCTTGCATATGGACTAGTCTTCATAGACTTTATGGTTTCTACCACTTCTTTCTCAGAATAATCTAGTATTAGCATCCTAAGATCATAGGTCAATTTAAAATCTTTTAGAATGTCATCAATTTTAACTACCATAGGTCCTAAGTCATTCCAAGCATCTTGGAAGAGGTACAAATATTTTAAATTCTCTAAGTACTTTGTACCATAAGTCATTTGTCTATTAGTACTTATTAGCTTGTCATTATCAAGATTAACATTTGCTTGATTTTCTTTATCTACTTTAACATTTTGATCATCTAGACCATATTTCTTTTCGTATACTTCTGTTTCCCAACGAACTATGATCCCATTTTCACGAATTGGATAGCGTCTAATGTAACCTTCTTTTATAAGCTCATCAATACCAGACCTAAAAGACCTGATCCCGTCCTTAGAATGGGTGATAATTTCATCAAAATAAATGACCCAGTCACCAGGTAAGGACAAAAAATAGGTCAAAATCCCTTTGGCCTTGAAGGATAGATTTTCATCTCTCAAGTAATCGTTATCAACTATAGTAAAATTCTCATTTTTTTGTATTTTCTTAGCAATCATAGTAATTCTCCTTTTACTCTTATATAGGTAAAAAGAGTAATTATTCCCGAATAATATAAAAAACCTCCCAATATATACTATTGGAAGGCTATTTGCAATCAGGGCACAGACCCCTATATGTAATATCTACACTTTCTATTTCATAGTCAGAAAGTTCTTCTATCTTGTAGTCATTATTATCTTTCAAATCGATAATTTTGCCGCATTTTTCGCATATAAAGTGGCTGTGACGATCTTTGGCAAATTCATATCTCTTACTTGTTAAGTTGAAGTCTAGTTCTTTTACTATGCTTTTTGCTGTAAAAATCTTTAGCGTATTATAAACTGTCGCTTGAGATATGACAGGATCTATCTTTTTTAAATCAGTGAATATTGTTTCAGCTGAAGGGTGTTTGTGATTTTTTGATAGATAATCAAGGATTAAAAGTCGCTGGTGAGAAACTCTTATACCATTATCTTGCAATAACTGTTTTTCTGCTTCTAGTCTTTCTGCTGGCTCTAAGTATTCTAAGTTTTGTATCTTCTCTTCCATCCAATCCCCCCTTTAACCTAGTATATTATTATACAATGCTATTATTATATTACAAGATATATAAAATTACAAATTAAAAAAGCCCTCAATGAGAGCTTTTCAATGTTAAAGTTAATTAAGCAATTTCTACTTCTGCGCCAGCTTCTTCTAGTTTAGCTTTTAGTGCTTCAGCTTCGTCTTTAGAAACTTTTTCAGCTACTGGTGCTGGAGCGCCATCAACTAGAGCTTTAGCTTCTTTTAGTCCAAGTCCAGCTGCATCTTTAACAACTTTTATTACGTTGATTTTAGCTTGTCCAG
Organism: Anaerococcus provencensis; assembly: GCF_000312365.2. Lineage (GTDB taxonomy): Bacteria > Bacillota > Clostridia > Tissierellales > Peptoniphilaceae > Anaerococcus > Anaerococcus provencensis. The sequence goes on from NZ_HG003686.1 coordinate 976,492, forward strand.
CTGATTTTAATACAACGTCAAATTCTGTTTTTTCAGCTGCTGCTGCTTCACCTGCGCCTGCTGCTGCTGGAGCTGCTGCTACTACTGCTGCTTGAGCTGTTACGTCAAATTCTTCTTCGATTGCGTGTACTAGGTCGCTTAGTTCAAGTACTGTAAGAGTTTTGATATCTTCTAATATTTGTGTTACTTTTTCACTTGCCATTTTTAAATTCTCCTTAATTGTTTTATTATTTTATGCTTCTGTTGTTTCTTCTGCTACTTCTCCTGCTTCTTCTTTTTTAACACGTACTGCATCAAGTGCAAGAGCAATTTTGCCGATTGTGTTATTAAGATCGCCAGCAAGATGTTGAATTGGTGCTTGTAATACATTTGCAAGCATTGAGTATAGAACTTCTTTGTTTGGTAATGATGCAATTGCAATCATTTGTTCGCCAGTTTGGATAGTTCCATCTAGTAGACCTGCTTTGATTAGTAGCTTTTCTTTTTGTTCGTCGCCTTCTTTTCTGTAGTCAACAGCAACTTTTGGTCCTGTTACAGAATCTTCATTTGAGAATATAAGAGCGTTTGAGCCCTTAAGTTCGCTTACTAAATCTCCATAACCAAGTTCTTCGAAAGCAAATCTCATCATTGTGTTTTTGTAAACTTTGTATTCTGAGTTACCTTCTCTAAATTTGCTACGTAGGTCAGTGATCTCTTGTACGTCCATTCTATCAAAACTTACAAGAGTTGTTGATTTTGCGTTTTCAATCTTTTCTTTGATTTCATTTACAACTACTTGTTTAGCTGCTATAGCTTTTTCGCTCACTTTTTCACCTCCTAAAGGCTAACTTGTGGTAAATATAAAAATCCCCAACAAAGCTAAGCATGGCTTACCATGCTTACATCGGTGGGGATGTAAGTTTTTCTCTTCCCACCTATACGCAATTATTAAACCCTAGGGTCTGCGTAGTCTTTGGTAGCCTGTTTATTTGACTATGATATTATATCACAGTTTTTAAATTTTGCAAATATTTTTATTATCTTTCTACTAGATCCATTACTCTTTGTGGAGATAGTTTTACACCAGGTCCCATTGTTGATGTAACTGTTACTGATCTGATGTATCTACCCTTAGCTGCTGCTGGTTTGTCTTTTACAACTGCAGTAAGTAGTGCACGAATGTTTTCAGCTAATTTTTCATTACCAAATGAAACTTTTCCTGTTGGAACGTGGATTAGGTTTGCTTTGTCTGTTCTGTATTCTACCTTACCAGCTTTTACTTCTTCGATAGCTTGTTTTACATCCATTGTTACTGTTCCAGTTTTTGGGTTTGGCATTAGGCCTTGTGGTCCAAGGATTCTTGCAACTCTACCAACTGTAGCCATCATATCTGGTGTTGCTATTACAACGTCAAAGTCTAACCAGTTTTCTTTTTGGATTTTTTCTGCTAGTTCTGCTCCACCTGCGTAGTCTGCACCAGCTTCGATTGCTTCGTCAATTCTATCTTCTTTTACGAAAGCAAGGATTTTTTGTGTTTTACCTGTTCCGTGTGGAAGAATGATTGTACCACGTACTTGTTGGTCAGCGTGTCTGCTATCTACACCAAGTTTTAAGTGAAGTTCTACTGTCTCGTCAAATTTAGCTTTTGCTGATTGTTCAACAATTTTTAGTGCTTCTTCTAATTCGTATTCTTTTGTAGAATCATAAGCTTTTTTTGATTCTAGATATTTTTTTCCTCTTTTTGCCATTTAATTCCTCCTTAGTGGTTAGCGAGTTACCTCTCCCACTAGTCTTCTACTGTGACTCCCATACTTCTTGCTGTTCCAGCTATCATGCTAACTGCAGCGTCTAGGCTTGCTGCGTTAAGATCTTGCATTTTTGTGTTTGCAATTTCTTCTAGTTGTGCACGTGTGATTTTACCAACTTTGTTTTTGTTTGGTTCACCAGATCCCTTGTTAAGGTTGATAGCTTTTTTGATTAATACTGGTGCTGGTGGTGTTTTTGTGATGAACTTAAAGCTTCTATCCGTAAATACTGTTAGTTCTACCGGTATTATCATTCCAGCTTGGTCGGCTGTTTGTGAATTAAATGCTTGCACGAAGTCCATGATGTTAATTCCGTGAGGACCTAGTGCTGTACCTACTGGTGGTGCTGGAGATGCTGCTCCTGCTGGTACTTGTAATTTTACTACTGCTTGTACTTCTTTATCTGCCATATTTTACCTCCTTGTGGTCGTATCGGGGGATTACCCTCCCACTGTTGACAGTTAATTACTAGATTGTTTCAATATCTGAATATTCAAGATCGATTGATGTATCCCTACCAAAGATATCTACAAAGGCTTTGATAGTTTGTTTCTCCTTGTCAATCTCTATAACTCTTCCTACAAAGTCCTTGAATGGACCTGCAATGATATTTACATCGTCTCCCACATTTACGTCTATGTCTAGGACTACCTTCTCTTCTTTGACACCAAACTTTCTTACTTCTTGTGGCGTTAGTGGAACTGGTTTCCTATCTGGACCTACAAAGCCTGTAACTCCTTGGGTGTTTCTAATGATATACCAGCTTTTGTTGGTGATATTCATCTTTACCATTACATAGCCTGGGAATAATTTTCTAGTTTTTACTTTTTTCTGATCGTTTTTAATCTCTACGTATTCTTCTGTTGGCACTGTTACATCGACTATGTCTGGGTTTTGTTCGTTTTCGATCATTGATCTAATCTTATCGCAAACCCTGTTTTCATAGCCGGTATAGGTATGGACTACATACCATTTTGCCTTATCGTTAGATTCTTCTGTTTCTACAGTATCTTCTACTGTATTTTCTTCTAAAGATTCATTTTTATCTGACATATGTCACCTAAATAATAAATCCTAATAGGAAAGCAAATAACTTGTCTAGTAAGTAAATAACTACACCAGTGATAGCACTGATTAATAGTACTAGGCCTGTGTATTGAAAAGTAATTTCCTTACTTGGCCATTGGATTTTTTTTCTTTCCTTTTTAGTAGATGCGAAAAATCCTTCGTTTTTATTAGCCTTAGCCATTTCTTGCTCCTATTTTGTTTCTTTGTGAACTGTATGTTTTTTACAGAAAGGACAATATTTTCTAAGTTCTAATCTTTCTTGATTAGTCTTTTTGTTTTTTGTGGTATCGTAGTTTCTGTTTTTGCATTCAGTACATGCTAACTTTACTTTATCTGCCATTCAAACACCTCCTATATTTTATACGGATATTTCCTACAAGTGAATATAATACCTTGTAATCGACTATTTGTCAACACTATTTTCTTCTAATTTTTGGTAAAATTCGATTCTTTTCTTAAGAAGAAATTCTCTTATGTCTTCCATATCGTGGTTTGAATAAGTTTGGTCCATATATTCTATTATAATATCTTCTATGTCAGGCAGGATAAATACACCCTCGTCATACATCTTGCCGAGAAAATTATCCTCCCTATCATAGTAGACTTCTGGTGGGTAATCTTCTAGTTTGCTGGTATCAAAGCTTATAAAGCTTTCCTTAGTATAGACCCTGCCATGGCTAACAAGGACACACTCTTTGGGATTTATTTCTCGTCCAGTTTTATAATCTCGCATTTATAAGGCCAATCCAAGATTAACCATTTCATCTTTTATTTGATTTGCATAAGTTTCTGCAAGCTCATCGCTGCTTGCTTCAACCATGACTCTAATTAGTGGCTCTGTACCAGATGCCCTTACCAAAACCCTACCAGAATCTCCAAGTTCTTTTGTAATCTCATCGATTTTTGCATTGAGTTTTTCGCTTGATAAACTTTCTTCTTTATCTTTAACTCTTACATTTACTAAAACTTGTGGGTAGATTGTAAGGTCTCTTGTTAGGGATTTTAGGTCAGTTTTTTGGTCAATCATAGCTTCCATGATTCTAAGTGATGTTAGTATTCCATCACCTGTGTTGGCGTATTTGGAAAATATTATGTGTCCTGATTGTTCTCCACCTAATTCTAATCCTTGTTCGTCCATAGCTAGGTGAACGTATTTGTCCCCTACTTTTGTTTTTACATAGTCTATGCCTATATTATCCAAAGCCTTATAAAGACCGATATTTGACATAATAGTAGTTGCTATGGTGTTACTTTCTAGTTTTCCTTCATCTTTTAAGTGTTTACCACATATATAAAGGATAGCATCGCCATCGATCACATTTCCATCAGAGTCAACGGCTATACACCTATCGGCATCGCCATCAAAGGCAAAGCCTATGTCAAGCTTATTTTCTCTAACAAATTTTTGCATATATTCTATGTGAGTTGATCCAGCATCTACATTTATATTAATGCCATTTGGTCTGTCGTTTATTACATAAGTATCAGCACCAAGTGCATCATATACAGGTTTTGCAATTGTAAAGCTTGCTCCGTTGGCACAATCCAAGCCAACTTTGATACCTTCAAAGGACTTATCTACAGTTTGAATTAGAAAGGCTATATATCTATTACGGCCACCTATGAAGTCTACTGTCCTACCTATCTTATCTCCTTGGGCTAGTGGTATATCTTCGATGTCAGCATCTATGTATGCCTCTAATTCTTCCAAGAATTCATCTTCCATTTTTTCACCCTTGGAATTTATTATCTTGATACCATTGTCTTGGTATGGATTGTGGCTTGCAGTAATCATTACACCACAATCAAAATCTTCACTTCTTACTATATATGATACAGAAGGAGTTGTTGTAACGTGGAGCAGGTGGGCATTGGATCCAGATGAGGTTATACCAGCAGCAAGTGCATCTTCAAACATATAAGAAGAACGTCTAGTGTCCTTACCTATAACAATCTTGCCGGCAAAACCCTTGTCTTTGTTGAAGTAGTCTCCCAAAAATCTTCCGATTTTAAAAGCATGGTAGACGTTCAAATCCTTATTTGCCTCTCCCCTAAATCCATCAGTTCCAAAATATTTCATATTTCCTCCAATAATTTAAAAGTCAAATTTATTTCATTAGTATTATACACTTAAGCTGGCTTGAGAGTACAGTATTAATAACTTACAAATTTCTCGTTCTTGGAAACACATCATCTATACAATATAACGATTAGCTCTATTATTGTATATTGTTTAATTCTTTCATAATTATTTTACCATACTACAGATCTCTTTTATCAACTCTTGTTATCATTTTTTATTCCATATAAAAGCTAAATCATTCTTTTGAATAAAAATAAAAAGAGAACCTATGCATTCATAGCATATCGGTTCCCTTAAAACTCTACAATACTATCACAAACTAATTCTAAAAACTCAATATCATGTGATATTATTAAAATTAGTCTATCTTTTTTCTTTACTTTTTTTATATTCTTAGCGACTATTTTCATATTTCTATAATCTAATCCACTGGTTGGTTCATCAAAAAATAAAATCTTCTTACCAGATAGCAAGGCAGATAAAATAATCACTCTTTGTTTTTGTCCTCCAGATAAAGTGTGTGGATTTCTATCAATAATATTTTCAAGTTCCATATCTTTTAAGTAAGTGTTTATGATATTTTTATCTCTAATTTTCGATGTTAATAATATTTCATCAAACACAGTGTCAGTAAATAGTTGATAGTTTACTTCTTGCATAACTAGCAAACTTTCTTTTATCCTATTTCTTCTATTAAATCGCTTATCGGCCTTTAAAATCTCTCCTCTGTTTGTTTTGTATAGTCCACATACAATTTTTGCAAATGTAGATTTACCAATCCCATTTTCCCCAACAATTCCAATTATATTTCCATAAGAAAATTTAATATTATCAATGGATAAAATTGTTCTAGCATTTCTTTTAAAAATCAAGTTTCTCATTTCTAATGAGGATTCCTCATTGAAACTCTCCTCATTATTAACTAGGTTTATATCTTTACAAGAACAGTGCCTAAGTCCCGTTTTCAAACGTTCATCTTCACTTAACTTTTCAATTTCTTCCATATTGTATTCTCTAATAATTTTGCCATCTTCCATATAGATTGCTCTATCTACTATGTCTTTTAAATACCACAATCTATGTTCTGCAATAATTATAGTTTTTCCCATAGCTTTAAGATTTTCAATTGTCTGTGATAGCTCTTTCATTGATTTGATATCTAAACTTGAAGACGGCTCATCAAGTACAAATATTTCAGGACTTAAAGCGTAAGTACTTGCAATGGCAATCTTTTGCTTCTCGCCTCCTGAAAGGTTGAATATATTTTTATTCATTAGTCTTTCAAGGCGAAGGTCTTTTTCAACTTCTATAATTCTTTTATTAATTGCTTCAGTATCTATACCATAATTTTCTAAGCCAAAAGCGATCTCATCTGTAGTATTAGTTGTATAAAACTGAGTTTTAGGGTTTTGAAAAACTGAACCTACAAATTTAGATAATTCATGTATTTCAGTTGTAAAGGTATTAATGCCATTTACTCTGACACTTCCACAAATATCCCCATCATAAAATTCAGGAATGATTCCGTTAATAAGCTTTAATAGGGTAGATTTTCCACATCCACTCTTACCACACAGAAGAATACACTCTCCTTTATTTATTTTTAAGTTTATATCTTTTAATGAATAATTAGCTCCACCCTTATATTTAAAGCTTAATTCTCGAATTTCAATCATAAATCCCACCCTAAAACTTTCATAAATATTACTGTTGATAAAATCAAAATCATAAGAGTTAAAACACCAATATCATTTTTTCTAAACTTAATTAGATATCTACTTGTTTTTTGAACAGGCGCATCAAGTCCTCTTACAATAGCCGACTGAGATAACTCATCACCCATTTCTATAACACTTACAAAAAGAGGGACAAAAAAATACTCCATAATCAGAGTAGGTTTTTCTAATAAGTTCTTTAAATTAAAATTGATTCCTCTAGTTTTCATTGCCATATTAATGTGACTCCACTCATCCCTAATTGTAGGAAAACATCTAAATAATACAGAAATCATTATAAGAGAGTCTTTTGAAAATTTTAATTTTTGCAAAGTCGCTACTGCAAGAGAGGCAGACGTAGAATTTAAGATCCATTTTCCAACAATAATACAAGGTAAAAACTTCCTTCCAATTGCAAAAATAAATAAAAGTAGGTTTATGAGAAAATTTATGTTCAAATGTACTAATGATTTCTCTAAAATTACACTTATCACAAAAAACAGAATATATCGTAAGGCTGATTTTTTATAGCCATCGCTAATAATAATTGCAAGAAAAAATGATGTTATAAGACTTTGATAGATTAAAGCAAATCCTAAAAAAATTAAAACATTCGCAACTATAAGCAAAATAAGTTTTGTCCTGAGGTCATATTTTGACCCCAGAACAAACTTTGCATCATCCATCATAATACTCCTGCGGATTTAAGCTTTTTATTTAGTATTTTCTTTGTAAAGTAAGAACCTAACAAAGAAAATATAAATGTTCCAATAATCATAACTGGTAACATCCATATTGGTGTCCAAGCCCTTACAGTATTACAAAAGCTTTGATCTAAGCCACCTTTTATTACACTTTCAAAAAATGCTTCTCTCATAATCCAAATTGGTAAGAACCCACCAAATAAGTTTAGAGAAAAAAACATATGACTAATTGTGTTTTTCTTAAAATTAGTATAATCTCCACCTTTTGCTATAAGCATAGCTATTATTCCAGCTGGTATTGCAACTAAAGGAGCAATTGGGATATGTCCTGTTGCAACCAACAATATACTTGGAAGAGTAGCTGCAATTACAATTGCCGTACCTGATTTTGTTTTTGCAAGAAGCATATGATAGGTTGGCGCAGCAAGTAGTGCTACAAGCATAGGCATTAGTAAAAATAATACAGGAACAGGCATAGATATTGCTCCTATAACTAAATAAGTTACAAAATAAAGTGCTATTAAAACACCTGCTGTAATTGCATTTTTTGATGATTTCTTTTGTGTTTTCATTTTCTTTTCCTCCTTTAAAATTGATTGTTACTATACAATCTTCCATTCTTTTGACTTCTCTTGATAATTCCATAAGTCTTTATACAGACCGTTATTTTTAATTAGTTCTTCGTGTTTTCCCACTTCTTCTACTTTTCCCTTATTTAAAACAACTATTTTATCTGCACCCATAACACTTCTTAGCTTATGAGCTACAACTATCACTGTTTTATTTTTAATTAAATTTGAAATTGCTTCTTGTATGATAAGTTCATTCTCGGGATCAAGCGAAGATGTCGCTTCATCGAGTAATATTATTGGAGCATCCTTTAAGATCGCTCTTGCTATGGATATTCTTTGTTTCTCACCTCCAGATAAGGTTGCTCCTCCTTGACCAATCATAGTATCAAATCCATTTTCCTTTTTTATTATAAAGTCATATGCTCCTGCCATTTTTGCTGCATTTATGATTTCATCTTTACTAGCATCTTCATTTCCAAATTTAATATTGTTATAAATAGTATCTTTGAAAAGATATACATCTTGAAATACTACAGAAAATTTATCCATTAATTTGTAAGGATCTGCTTTAGCTAAATCTATTCCTCCAATTTTTATTGTTCCTTCATCAGGATCGTAAAACCTTGATATCAGCTTAACTAGTGTAGATTTTCCTGAGCCAGAATATCCTACAAAAGCTGTTAATTCATTCTCGTTGATATCCAATGTGACATCATCAAGAACTTTAGACTCTTTATAAGAAAATGAAAGATCTCGAATTTCAATGTTATTGCTTACTTTTAAGTCTTCTTCACCTTTCATAGGCTCTGCATTTAACAATCTTAGGATATTTTCTCCTGACACTGATGCTATTTGTAACCCATTATAATTTACAAGTGCAAGCTCTAAAGGATCAAAAATTCTTGTACCTACAAATAAGAAAATTAAAAATGTGTCAATTTCTAAGTTTCCATTTAAAAATAAATAAGAACCTACTAAGCTCATCAAAGGAAGCCCTATTCTTAAAATCATACTTGCTATAGTAGTTAACGAGCCTACACCTTTCTCATTCTTAATATTTGCATCTTTAGAATCTTCAATATCTCTTTCAAGTTTAGTTAATGTTTCTTCTAAGCTATTGTAAGCTTTAAGTGTTTTTATCGTATCTAAATATTCATTTATATCCTCATCTTCTTTTATTTTTATCTTTTTTGTTCTTAAATAGATTTTTTTCTGAAAATTTTGCATAAGTCTTAACAGTAAAATAGAAATTGGTAAACCAATAAAAGTTGCTATTCCCATTTTTACATCAATTATCAAAAATAAAATTGAGCAAACAATAGCTACACATATACCACTAAAAAACTGTGGCAATTGATGAGTCACTGCTGTTTCTATTTTAAAAAAGTCATTCATAAGAGTATCTAAAATCTCCGTTGAGCTTTTGCCTGAAAGATAACCTATAGGCAGTTTTCTTATATGATCTGCTAATTCTATTCTTCCATCTGCTGCCACTTTATATCCAAGTTCGTAGGTGTATTTTGTAGCTAAATTCTCAAAGAAAATTGTTACAAAGAAAAATACTGCCATTATCACAAAATATTTCCATAAAAGATTCGTGTCTATTTTTCCTGTATTTCTACTTAGAAATAATGCTTCTACAATTTTAGCTAGTGCAATAAATGGTATAAGGTTAGAAATAGATGCTAAAATGTTTAGAACAATAGATTTTCTTATATTATTTGCCTTTCCTAAGGTAATATTTTTTATCATTATCTCTCACTCCCTTCTATATCCATTTGCCAAATATTTGTTTTTTTATAGATATCATAAAGCCTCTTGTATATCCCATCTACACAGATTAAATCTTCATGTTTTCCTCTTTCTACAAGTTTTCCATCAGATATTACTAAAATTTGATTTGCTTTCTCTATCGTATTTAACCTATGGGCGATCATAATAACTGTCTTATCTTTGACTAGTTCCGATAAAGCTTCCTGCATAAGATATTCATTTTCAGAATCTGCAAAACTTGTAGCTTCATCTAAAACCAATATAGGTGAATCCTTTAAGATTGCTCTTGCCACAGCAATACGTTGCTTCTCTCCTCCAGATAAATAAGTTTCCTTTCCTAAACGAGTTTCATATCCATGAGGAAGCTGTTTAATAAAATCATGACATCTTGCTTTTTGGGCTGCTCTTATAACCTCTTCTTTGGTGGCTCCTTTCTTCGCCATAGCAATATTATTAAAAACTGTGTCTGTAACAAGATCACTATCTTGAAAAACAAAAGAAATATTGTCCATTAAATCTTTTATTGAAATACTTTTTATATTTACTCCGCCAATTTCAATAGAACCTTCTAATGGGTCGTAAAATCTTGGTATTAAAGTCCCTATTGTTGATTTTCCTGCTCCTGAATATCCTACTAATGCAGTAACTTCTCCTTGTTTTGCACAAAAACTAATATTCTTTAAAACCTCTTCTTCTCCATAAGCAAAGCTTACATCTTTAAATTCAAGATTGTAGTCTAATATATCTTTATCGTTACTTCCGCTTAACATTTCTTTTTCATCTATAAGCTCATATATTCTAGCCACAACTTCATTTAACAAATTCATTCCTTCTGCAAAATCTCTAAGTTTCAAAATAGGTACACTCATAGCTGGGGCAATTATTAAAAAGAAAACAAAAGTAGTTAAAAAATCTAAGCTATAATTTTTTGATAATAAGCTTATCCCAACAGGTACTATAAATGTTGCTACTGAAAGTATGAACACTCTAAAAGACACAAAACCCGGTCTTATCATTGAAGTCATAGAACTTGTAAAGTTTTTATAATCATTTACGGATTTTGAAAAAGTTTTAAATGACCTAACACCAGAACTAAATATTTTAACTTCTGGCATACCCTTTACATATTCAGTAGTTGCAGAATTAATGTTATCAAGAATCTTAAAATTTTCAGCAAGTCCGCCTGACTTTATAATCTTTGCCATAATCGCAATTTGAATTCCAAGTCCTATAAGTAAAACTAACAATGTTATAAATCCTAACAACAAATTCATCTTAAACATGACAACAATCATCGCTAAAATTATTGTTAAAGTCGAAATAAGATTTGGTAATTGGTGAGAAAAATATCCTTCAATTTGATTCATATCCGAACCTAACACTTGCCTTATTTTAGACTTATTATCTCCAGTGAAAAATCCTAATGGTAACTTTCCAACGTGATTCAATATTTTTTTCTTTAAATTTGCTATTAAAATATATGAAAATTTATGACATAAGATGCTGCCAACGTAGGTTAAAAGGTAAGCTAAAATTACAGCTACAAGTCCATAAATACAAAGGTTTATTGTGTTTTTATCTAATGTTCCATATAAAAATAGAGATTTAATAACCTTATATATTACTAAGATTGGGCATATACTTAATAACATTCCCAAACTAACAAATATTATTCCACTGATAAGTCTTCCTTTTTTTACTTCACTATAGGAAATAATATCTCCAATAGATTTCTTTTTTTTCATCTATAATATTCCTCCTTTTCTCAGAACGAGTTCGTTCATTTGCCCTAAAACTAATACAAGGAAAACATACTTAATGTTTCCCTTGTAAAATACTTATATTTTATTTTTATCTAATGAAGTCTTGGAAAAAGTTCGCTAATCACTTCAAAGGCTCCATTTGAGTTTGTTTTATTTTCTCCTTTATTGATTGAGTCAGTATATATTGTTCCAACAGCCCCATATAAAATAAAAGCTGCAAAACTTTTTACATTTTCTCTATCTATTCCCATATTGTTTTCTATTTTTTTATCTTCGATTCCTTCAATAATAAATTCAGAATAGACATCTATAAATTTTCCAATATAGTGAGTTAACTCCCAAAGCCTATACGAATTATCTGTTATTGAATTATTGAGAGAAAAATTATATTTTTTCGTAAATTGACCTATATCTTTTACTATAAGTTCTCTTAAGATTTTTATTCTTTCTTCATAATCTATTTCCTTGTTTTGAAGTATATCTAACTTATTTTTTAATTTTTCATCAAAATATGTTTCCATGCATGCCAAGAATATATCTTCTTTTGATTTAAAATAGTAATAAAACATTCCCGGTGCTCCATTAACTTCTGCAAGTATATCTCGTACCGAAACTTTTTCATAACCATACTTTTCAAAAAGTCTGGATGCTATATTTATAAGCTCCCGTTTTCTTTCTTCTGGATCTTTTGCATTTCTATTTGTCAAAACCTCACCACCTATTGACCGACACTCGTTCTACTGATATAGATTATCATTTTCTTTTACTATTGTCAAGAGTCCACCTTAAAAAAATCAAGCATAAGTCTAATCGTGATAAATTCAAATTTTAATTATGACCATATTCTAATACAGATGATCGAGTAGAGCTAAATAAATAGCCCCTCTCAAACCACCGTACGTGCCATTCGGCATACGGCGGTTCAATATTTTCTTGTATCATATTATTTATTTCTGATGAAACTATTTAACTTTATTCTTTTTGTATCAGAACCTTGAGGAATGAATACGTCATTCCTTGTTTTCCATCAAGTCATAGTGCATCCTTTTCAAATATTACAATGAATATTGTTCCTCCCTTTGCTCCATTTCCTTTACAGAAACTTCCTTGCTACTATGGATTCTGCTGACTTCTCATAGTTCGTTGTTACTACTGTGTCGTCTATGAGAACTCACGGGGTTAGTTCTAATACTTTCATCGTTTACTTGCAGAATTTACGCTTTGGGTTTACGGTTACCTTTTGGGTTTTTGCTATCTTTGCCTAGCTTGCCCACCTGTTACGCCTTATATCCTGTTCCTGTTCGTCTAGCCACGATTTCGCTACCCGTTCTTCTCTCCTAGATGTCGCCATCTAAAACTTCGGGGTCGCTATTAGATTCGTCGGTAACTACGCTCTGTAGGGATTTTCACCCCAGCATTAGAACATGCCCGTCATACCCCAAAAAATTCCATGAACAGTAATTCCTATCCATGGAAAAGTATTTGGTTAATTATTATTTACCAACACTATTTGACATAGAGCCAAAAAATAAAGTTTTTTCACTTACAATTTATAAGTCAATAAACTTACTTGCTAGCTTGTACACTTGATTAATTTCTTTACTTTGTAAGTTCCAGCTAACCAATTCATTCTTAATTAACTCAGGGAATTTTTTACTGATATCTCTTAAAGCATTCCCAACCGATTTTCTTACATATTCACTCGAATCTTCTTTTAAATTGACTAATCTTTCTATAGCTTCATTCGGATTGTCTTTGAAATATGGCCTACTTGTCCATATCCTTAATCCTTCTGTTACTGCTCTCCTCGTATTTGGATTATCATTTTCTAACCATTCATCAATTATTGGGAGTGCTTTTTCATATCCTCTTTTCTTGCAAAATTCATCAAATGCCTTTGCCAATACTTCCTGAACTCTCCAATTGTCATCTTTGGAAACTTCATCTCTCATAAATTTTAAGATTTCATCGTCATCTGATAGGTGACCTAATAAAAATACGCCGTACATTCTCACTTGATATACATTAGATTTATACGCTAACAATGCTAATTTTTTAATGTATTGATTATCGTTAGACTTATAATCTTCTAGAGCTCTCTTTTCTTCCTCTTTGAATCCATGTTCTATCAAAGAAAATTCTTCTTCTAAACTAGATATATATTCATTCAAATTAACTCACCTCAAAAAACAAGTATTAGTTGTTGATATTATACCCTCATTAAAATACTATTAACCCTCTATCATCGTACACAGATTCACTTGTATCATTTCCACATCTTATTGCCCTTTCAAGAGCCATGATTGTAGCGATAACCCCATCTATCTTTTCTGTAGATTTTTCCTTGTCCTCTTTTATTTTTCCTGCAGATCTGTTAGTAAGAAGATTTGTAACCTTTAGTCCATGTTTTCCAGGATCATACTCTTTGAATTCTTCACTGGTTGCTTTTTTATACCTCTATATTTTCGTAATAAATATTACACTCTTCACATGGCTTGAGTGGTCAGTATGGATAATTTTTGAAATTTTTCAAAAGCCCCGTATGTGGGAATATGTTAATCAAGAAACATCTTATAATTATTATATCATTTTACCGCTAAGAAAAAGCAGCCCTACAAAAGAGCTGTTTAAATCCTCTAATTAAACTAGTTATAATACTACTAAGATGACCTGCAAACATAGCTATAATAAAGAATAATTTACAATTCATTTATATTGTCAGTTATGGACATCTTATTAATTCTTTTAATAGGTTTATAAGTTGAAATAATTACTGAAATCAATATAAATCCTATCGAAATCATTACTGGCAAAATTGGAAACTGCCAAATAGCATATGAAAAGTGATTTTCTATCAATTTTGTAAATATTATTTTATTCAGTAAAACACCAACTATTATCCCTATAAAACAACCAAATAAACCATAGGTTGCTGATTCTACTTTAATCATTCTCTTAATTTGAAACTTATCCATACCAACTGCACGCATCATTCCATATTGCTTTATTTTTGAAGATACACTAATGGATATGCTGTTGATACTATTTAGAAGACTTACAAGACCGATAATCGCTATGAAACCATATACAAAAAACATAAATGCCATATATGTTCCTGTTGTCTTTTGTTCTCTACGATCATTTATTGTATTCTTGTTCCCCATAATCTTTTGAACTTCATTTATACTTTCATTTGAAAAATTCTCATCGGTCTGTAACATGACTAAGTTATATCCATTTTCATTTGTTATCTTTTTGAATGTTTCATTTGAAGTTATTATTGTAGTTTTACCTCCAGTTTCACCATCGCTAGTAAATGGATCGTATTTCAATAATCCAGCTATTTCAAAATCTTCTCCCTTAATTTTTATTTTATCCCCAATTTTCTTATCGCTATCTCTATCCCAAGTAGCTAAAACATAATGGCTATTGCCAAATACTTTCGATAAATCACTTTTTCTCTTTAGGGCTTTATCTTTTTTTAAACTTTTTAAATCAAAATCATCATATGAGATAATATCTATTTTTTCTCTAAGGTTAGATTCAGATTCTAAAATTGCATTTACATCAAAAGCGCTTCTTCTACCATATACATTTTTTACGCCATCTACTTCTTCTAATTTATTCAGCAAGTTTGGATCAATATTATTTGAAATATCCTTACTTGTAATCTCTATATCTGCTCTGGCAGAAGATTGTGGCATTATATAATTTACAAATTGTCCGAAAACTATAAATGTTAGAAACAAGATAATACTTAATGCAAAGGAAGCTAACATTAGAAATAAATTCTTTTTATTTTCTATAGCATGATTTATTCCTAGTGATTTTTCAATATGAAAAAATCGATTATTCGCTAAATGTTTATTTCCTATATTAGACTTTGTATTTCCAGAAAGAGCCGCAATTGGAGAAATCTTAGAGGCTTCTTTCGCAGGTTTTTGTGCGGTAATTAAAACACTTGCAAGTCCTACCAGAATACCTGCTAGAATACCAGTTACACTTATTGTAAAAATAGGTATATTAGAAAATTCTTCCCCAACTATATATCTTAGCCCACCACAAAGAATCCAAGTTGAAACAACACCTATTAACGTACCAATAGGAATAGCTGATTTACACCAATTTAGTGACTCTAACCTTACAAGCTTTTTAATCTGACCTTTGCTCATCCCAAGAGAGCGCATCATCCCAAAAAACTTCGTTCTTTGAGCAATACTATTATTAATACTTCCAGAAATCATTAAAGCGCCAGCTACAAGTATTAGTATTAATAATATTATCGCTATGGGGATTAAGGTCTGTCCTAAGTTACTCTTTAACACATCATTGAAATTAAAACCAGTATGCTTTAATTTCAATCTATCAATTTCCATGCGTAATCCAATTTCAGCCATACTAAAAATTGCTGTTACCAAAAATACTGAAATAGCTATGCACATTATAGTTAAATGATTCTGTTTTTTACGAACTTTAGCTGATATTGGAATTAAACTAAGATAACTTTTCATTTGTAGCACTTCCATGATCAACTAGTATTCCATCTGAAACTCTTAAAACTCTATCTGCTGCTTGAGCTATCGAACGGCTATGTGTAATCATAATTATAGTTTGCTCATATTTCTGTGAAGATTCTTTGAGTAAACTGATAACCTCTGAACTATTTTTAGAATCTAGGTTTCCCGTTGGTTCATCTGCTAGAATTAGAGAAGGCCTTGTTATAAGCGCTCTACCTATAGCAACCCTCTGTTGCTGACCACCAGAAAGTTCACTTGGCAAGTGATTTTTTCTCTCTTGTAGTCCTAATATATTTAATAGTTCTTCAAGATATTTTCTATCTGGTTTCTTGTAATCCAATAAAACTGGAAAGATTATGTTTTCTTCCACAGTTAATTCTGGAATCAAATTAAATCCCTGAAAAATAAAACCTATATTTCTGCGTCGAAATACCGTAAGCTCGCTATCTTTCATTGAAAATAATTCTTTATTATTAATAATAACCTTACCATCAGTAGGTGTATCTAGCGCACCTATTATATTTAGGAGGGTACTTTTTCCAGAACCTGATTCTCCTACTATAGCTATATATTCTCCTTTATCTACAGAAAAATTAATATCTTTTAAAGCATGCACTACATTGTTACCTTTTCCATATGTTTTAGAAACAGATTTAACTTCTAATAAACTCATAAAACACCTCAATCTTATTTTATTTATAAAAAGAATAACGCTTCATTCCTACAATTAGATTACTAAAAGCCTACAATTTTGTAGGATTTCTAAAATTTAATAAAAATGTGGTGCCATGGCCTAATTCACTTAAAACTTCTATTGTGCCACCATGTCCTTCGATGATAGACTTTGCTAAGGGTAGTCCTAAGCCTATACCTTGTGAATCAGTTAAATGTCTACTTCTATAGAAACGTTTGAAAATATGATAAAGATCATCCTCATGTATACCAAAGCCATTATCAGTAATTTTTATCTGTAAAATCGACGAGAATTGCTCCCATTCAATTTTAATTACATCAGCACTTTTAGTATGGTCAAAAGCGTTTTTGACAATATTATTTATTGCTTCCAATAGCCAATCTCTATCGCAAAAAAGTTTAGTTTTCTCATCCCCAGAAACTTGTAGATGTTTTTTTTCACTTTTTGCACGGTATGTAAAGTGGAGTTCTACATCTTTAATCATTGCATACACATTTTCATTCAATTTTTCAAGAACAATCACATCTGCATCAAACTTAGCTAACTTCAAAAGGTTTTGTATTAATGTATTCATTCGATTAAGCTCATGGTCTGACGCTTCACATAAATCTTTAATGGGATAATCTTTATCAACTTCATTAAAAATAAGTTCATTATATATGTTTAAAGCTGCTAATGGTGTCTTTAGTTGATGAGATATATCAGATATAGTGTCTTTTAGAAATTTTTTCTCTTTAGTTTCATTCTTGGCTCGGGCATTTAATATTAAAAGCATCTGATTTATGGAATTAAATAACCTATAAATTGTTCCTTCTTTGTCAGAATCAATCTGAATATTACTATTGCCTTCAAGATACATATTGATTTGTGCTTCAGCATTTTCTATAATTTCTTCTTGGCGTTTTAAATAAAGATAAAATATACCAGGTGTCAAAAAAATAAAAATAAGACTTATAAAAATTGAAGGAGTAGAAATAGTTTTGAATTCTTTCCAAGTAAATATTTGAATTGATAAGGCGAATAAGATATTAACTGTAAAGATATTTTTGAAATATTTTTTATTGTTTTCATCTGAAAATACTGACATCATTATTTACCTCAACAAGAAACGTTCCACTTATATCCCAGGCCTCTAATAGTTTGTATCATTTTAGGATGACTAGGATTATCTTCAATTTTCACTCTAAGTCTACGAATATATACAGTTATAGAATTATTGTCTATATAATTATCATTAATATCCCATAATTTCTCTAAAATCTGATCTTTAGTTAGGACAATATTAGGATTTTCCATAAATAAACAAAGTAACTTATATTCACCACTCGTAAGATCTAAAGCATGACCATTTTTATAAGCTATACCTTCTAATAAATGAATTTTGATGCCATTTGATTCGATATTTTGACTATTATATTTTTCTGTTCTCCTAAGAAGTGCATTTATTCTTGAGATTAAAATACTTAATCTAAATGGCTTAGTTATATAATCATCTCCACCAATATCCAGACCCATAATTACACTTATTTCTTCATCAGAGGCTGTTAGAAAAATAATAGGTACATCAGAGTTTTCTCTGACTTTTCTGCAAAATTCAAACCCTGATCCATCAGGAAGAGATACATCTAAAATTAATAATTCATATTTGTTTTTTGTCCATAAATCTAAAGCTTCGCTTATAGTTCTAGCTATATCAGCGTCAAACCCTTGCTTTTTAAAAGAAAATGACAACCCATAAATAAGGCTCTTGTCATCTTCTAATAGTAATATCTTGTTCATATAAAATCTCCTAAAAATTATTAAATCTATGCTAGATTATACATTATAAGTACAAAAATACACTCAATTTAGTTTAACACCATTACCATTATAAATCGAATAGGAGCTAAGATCTAGCCCCTTTCACACCACCGTACGTGCCGTTCGGCATACGGCGGTTCAATTTAATTTACACATGCCCTGCTTATATAGTAATCGTAAGGGTCAATTAAGCCTGTTTTACTTAATCTTTCTTTTGTGATTGCTCTTACTAGGCAGGTTTTTGTTGCTACAAAATAGCACCTATCTCCACAATAGGCTGTTAGTCTTGCTAGGTCTTTTACTATTCCCATTTTCATTAACGCCCATTGCCTTTTCTTTGCTACTTTCCACATTTTTCAACAGATTATTCTAAGTCTGGTTCTTAAGTGCTCGCTGAAACTTTTTAGTTTGCTTTTCATGCTTGCTATTTTAAAGTAGTTTATCCAGCCTCTTGTTACTTCATTTATCTTTTTGATTCTGTATTCTAAGGATACTGACCGTTTTCTTGTGGTTAGTTTCTTTATTTTATTTTTGAATCTTTTAAATGATGTTTCATGGACTCGTGCTTTCCATTGATTTGTTCTGTTGTCTTTCCAGTAGCCAAATCCTATATATTTTATTCCACTTGGTCTTGTTATTTTGCTTTTTTCTGCATTTACTTTTAGTCCAAGTTTCTTTTCTATGAATCTTGTTATGGAGTGCATTACTCTTGTGGCTGCTGCTTTGCTTCCTACAAATATTAGGCAATCGTCTGCATATCTGGTGAATCTAAGTTTTCTTGCTTCTAGCTCTTTGTCTAGTTTGTCTAACATGATGTTGCTTAGTAATGGTGATAGGTTTCCTCCTTGTGGAGTTCCTATTTCACTTTTTTCGTATATGCCTTTGTTCATTATTCCTGCTTTTAGGTATTTTCTGATTAGTGATTCTGTGTCTGGTGCTTTGATATGCTCATGAACTATGCTCATTAGTTTATCTTGTGGCACTTTGTCGAA
>NZ_HG003687.1:0-47116 GCF_000312365.2 Anaerococcus provencensis
AAAAATTGGTGTTTTCTAAATCTTGAATTTCTAAAATCGCAAACTCGCTACGCTCAAACAGTGCGATTTCTTAACGAAATTCTACGATTTGAAAACAAAGCAATTTTCCCACCTCTAAGCCTATGGATTTAGTATTTGTAGGCTTAGTGGTGCAGTGAATATTGTATTAACAATCTAAACAAAAGAATTTGCGGAGCAAACTTCTACTAATCATTGCCCCACGCAGTGGCGGTGGGGGTGTAGAAGGTATAGGGGGATCGGGGGAAAGGAAAAAGGGGTCTCCGCTACCCCTAATTCCTATCCCCCGAGGTACAACGGTACAGCCTTAAATTATAGATAAAATATAAGACATTTATTACTTTTAAAATAAAAGAATATCTTCTTTGGAATTTTTTATAAAGATCCTTCTGTCATTTCATTCCCTCGAGGATGACAAGCATGATAAAATACCATTAATACTATAAAATAAAAAACATTTACCTTATCAAAAACAATTTAGTCATAGATATTTGGAAAATATCTATCAGCCCTTATTTACTTATATTTAATCAATTTTATTGCAATTTTTCACGTTTTATATGATAATTAACCTATAAAATATAGGAAGGTGGTAAAGATGCTTAATAATGATGTAACTATTGCTTTAAGTTTTATTTTGGCAGTTATTTCACTGATATCTGTTTTGTTTACTGATAAGAAAATTCTTTTTGCCATAATTACTATTGGTCTTTTTGGATTTTTCTATTATCAAAATTCTATACACAATGTAGCAGATAATATGACTATCGTTACCTTTGTTATGGGAATCTCTTTGTTAGCCCTTGAGATTTTCATTCCTAGTTTTGGCATTATTGGTATCATTGGAGCGATTTTGACTGTCTATTCTGTTATGGATAGCTATGAAAATAGCCAAACTGGAATAGCTGTTTTAGTTTTATCTGCTCTTGCTATAATTCTTACTGTGACAATTTATGTCAAGTTAGGTTTTTCTAATAATCTTTTTGACTCTTTTGTTTTAAAGAATGAAAACTCGGCACAAAGAGGATTCAATAGCAAAAAAGATTATAGTGAATTGATAGGCAAGACTGGCAAATCTAAGACTATTCTTAGACCGACAGGTAGAGTTGAGATTGATGGCATATCCTATGATGCAAAGAGCGATTCCGATTTTATCGCAAAAGAGAAAGATGTTGAGGTTACTGGCATTCGTGATGGCCACATAATAGTAAAGGAGAAAATATGGACTTTATAATACCAGCAGCAATTATAATAATCGTACTAATAGTATTTTTCACAATGGTTCCAGTGGGACTTTGGATCACAGCTAGATTTTCTGGAGTTAATATTTCTATGGCAAGCCTTGTTGCTATGCGTTTTAGAAGGCTAAATCCTAATCTAATTGTCAATGCCCTTATCAAATCCCATCAAGCAGGTATACCAATCAGAACAGAAGATTTGGAAAGTCACTATCTTGCTGGAGGTAATATCAACCAAGTTGTCGATGCCCTTATAGCAGCAGAACGTGCCAATATTGACTTAACATTCGAGCAAGCAGCAGCAATAGATCTTGCTGGCCGTAATGTTTTTGAAGCTGTACAAGTTTCTGTAACACCAAAAGTAATCAATACACCAGTTATAGCAGCTGTTGCAAAAAATGGTATTGAAGTAAAAGTTATTGCCAAAGTAACAGTTCGTGCCAATATAGACAGACTTGTCGGTGGTGCAGGTGAGGAAACAATCATAGCCCGTGTTGGTGAAGGTATTGTAACAACAGTTGGTTCTGCAGATTCTCACGCTCAAGTTTTGGAAAACCCAGACAATATTTCCCAAACAGTTCTACTAAAGGGTCTTGATTCTGGTACTGCTTATGAAATCTTATCAATAGATATAGCAGATGTGGATGTGGGACGTAACGTTGGTGCAGAACTTCAACGTGACCAAGCTGAAGCTGACAAGAACATTGCCCAAGCTAAAGCCGAAGAACGTCGTGCCCAAGCTATTGCCCTTGAACAAGAAAACAAGGCTAAAGTTGTGGAAGCAGAAGCAAGAATACCAGAAGCAATTGCAAAAGCCTTTGAAGAAGGCAACCTTGGTATCATGGATTATTACAATATGAGAAATGTTAATGCGGATACCAAAATGCGTGAAAGCCTATCAGATGTAGATTCTGGTGATTTTGATGTCTAGGGAAAGCAATAAGAAAAACACATATAAATCCTTTGATGATTGGCTAAATTCTGCCAAGAAATCAATCAATGAATTTAAAGAAGAAGTTGAAATAGAACTTGAAGAAGAGGAGAAAAAGAAAAAATCTTTAGAGTCCTCTGACAAAAAGACGGTATATAGAAGGTTTTCTGACAATGCCGACCTAAAAGAAATTTTCCCAAGACCACAAAAATCTAAGTCTGACCAAGTTCTTATGGATAATAAATCCCACGAGGGCAAGGTTAATTCCAGAGGAAGTATAACAGGAAGTCCTATCATGGGCAACGAGGGAGATCCGGTAAATCCAGAGCTTAGAAAGAGACTTGAAGAAAAAAGACGAGCTGAAAGAAATGCAGCAAGAAAAAAAGAAGAGAAGCTATCTATAGAAAGCTACAAGAGAAAATCTGTCAAAGAAGCTGAAAAGAAAGCACAAATATCTTCCTTCAAAAAGTCTTTGAAAAACAAAGAAACATTTAGAAAGGCAATACTTGCCTCAGAAATTCTAGGCCCTTCACTTTCTAAAAGAAATAATCATTAAAAAAGGTATAATAGAAGGACAAGAAAGCAATCGGAGGGATTGATATTAATAGAAATATTAAGATAGATAATCAAAATGATATAAGAACCCTATTTGGAAATTTTGATTCCAATAGAAAATATATAGAAGAACGTTTCAATACAAAAATAAAACTTGCTGACGATGGAATTGAAGTAAGTGGCGAAGGCATAAACACAGAATTTGCAAAAGAGCTAATCATAGAACTATTAAATGAAATCAAGAAAAATGGTTCTATCGACTTTCAAAAGATAAAGTACCATGCAGATATGCTTGAACGCGAAAACAAGGATGTGATAAAACAAGCCTTGGATGATGCAATCATCACAACAGCAACAGGTAAGCCAATCAAACCAAAGACCTTGGGCCAACAAGCCTACATAGAAAAGATCAAAAACAATGACGTTGTCTTTGGCATCGGTCCAGCTGGTACAGGAAAAACCTACCTTGCAGTAGCCATGGCAGTAAGAAGCTTCAAACAGGGAGAAGTCAATAGGATAATTTTGACTCGTCCTGCAGTTGAAGCTGGGGAAAGCCTTGGTTTCTTGCCGGGAGATTTGCAAGATAAGGTTGATCCATATCTTAGACCCCTTTACGACGGACTTTTTGAAATCCTGGGCTTTGAAACCTACCAAGGTTTTGTAGAAAAAGGCATGATAGAAGTAGCTCCCCTTGCTTACATGAGAGGTAGGACTTTGGATAATGCCTTTGTAATCCTAGATGAGGCCCAAAACACCACAAGTGAGCAAATGAAGATGTTTTTGACTCGCTTGGGCTATGGATCAAAGGCCATTATAACAGGTGATAAGACTCAGGTAGACCTTCCAAGAGGTAGGATGAGCGGACTAAAAACAGCCGAACGCATATTAAAAAATATCAATGGCATAGGCTTTCAAAACTTCTCGTCAATAGATGTTGTAAGACACCCGCTTGTACAAAAGATAATCGACGCTTACGACAGAGATGACCAAGCAAGAGAAGCAAAAAAACTTGAAGCAAAGAACAAAGAAGCTGAATAAAGTAGGTAATTAATGAATCTTTTAATCACAAATGAAACTAATGAAAAAATAGAAATGGATGAGAAGTTAGAGAGCGTTATAAAAACAGTCCTTGAAACTGAGGGTCTTTCTTTGGCTTATGAAGTTTCTATTACTTTTGTCGATAAAGATGAGATTCACCAATTAAATAAGGAATTTAGGAATGTAGATAGGCCAACAGATGTCCTATCTTTTCCTATGGATACAGACTTTATTGTTGAGGGTGTGGATGCCATGCTTGGCGATATTGTCATTTGCATGGATGTGGCAAAGGAGCAAGCGAGAGACCTTGGCCATAGCCTAGATCGTGAGATTATGTATCTAACCTGCCATTCTACCTTGCATCTTTTGGGCTACGATCATATGAATGATGATGAGAAAAGAGAAATGCGTGCCCGCGAAAAAGAAGTTATGAAAATCTTGGGGGTCTTCAAAAATGACTGATAAGACTGACAGAGACCTGCTAAAAGAAGAATTAAAAAATGAAATATTAGAGGAGTGGCGTAAAGAAGAAGATAGAAAAGAAGCTGCCCAGCAAGAATTACATGAGAGGAATTTTGAAAAAGAAGAACTTTCCCATGGTCAAAAATTTCTAAAAGGTTTTGACTACGCCTACGAGGGCCTAGTTTGGGCCATCAACCATGAGAAAAATATGAAATTCCACATGCTAATACTAGCCATACTTCTTGTAGGATCATTATTTTTTAACCTATCTAGGGTAGAGATGATCACCTTAGTATTTGCAGTTTGCTTTGTCCTAGGCTTTGAACTTTTGAACACTTCTATAGAGCAGGCAGTAAACCTAGCCAGCGGAGGTAAGTATTCGTCCTTTGCCAAGGCTAGCAAGGACCTATCAGCTGCGGCAACATTTATAGCAGCCTTAAATGCACTTTTTGTTGCATATATGATATTTTTTGATAAGTTTTTGGACTTTTACAATTCGGTATTTGTAAGAATTACTAGAAGACCATCACACTTAGCAGTCATTACCATAGCCTTGGTTATAGTAGTTACTATATTTTTAAAGGGTGTTTTCTATGAAGGACATGGGACAGCCTTTAAGGGTGGCTTTGTTAGTGGACATACTTCGCTGGCATTTTGTATTGCTACCATAGGCATTCTTTTGGTGGATGAACCACTAGTAAGGCTAATGTTTGCAGGTCTTGCTGTAATAGTTGCAGAAAGTAGGTATGAGGCTGACATTCACTCCATACCAGAAATAATAAGAGGAGCCATACTTGGTACATCCATGGCTATGGCTATATTTGGGATATTTTCATGAACGAGATTAAAAAATTAATACAAATGGCTCTAGACAACAAGGAAAACTCCTACTCTCCCTATTCACATTTTAGAGTTTCATCAGTAGTAAAGACTAAGTCAGGCTCTATATATAAGGGAGTAAATATTGAAAATGCTGCATATTCGCCAAGTCTTTGTGCCGAAAGGTCAGCAATGAGTGCGGCCATCAGCAATGGCCAAAGAGACTTTTCCTATATTGTTATAAATGGCGATAGCAAGGATACTTTTCCTTGTGGAGTTTGCAGGCAATTTATCAGAGAATTTGCAGATTCTGACACCAAAATTGTTATAGCAAATTCTATAGATGATTACAAAGAATACACAATAGAAGAACTTTTGCCATATAGTTTTTCAAATGAGGACTTAAAAGATATATGAAATCAGGATTTATATCAGTAGTAGGCAGAGCCAATGTTGGCAAATCAACCCTTATGGCCAAGATCTTGGGTGAGAAGATTTCTATAATTTCCAACAAGGCCCAAACTACCAGAGATAAAATACAAATAATATATAACGATGAGGAAAGCCAAATCATATTTATCGACACACCAGGTATCCAAACCCCATCCAACAAGCTTCAAGAAAAACTCTTTGAATTTTCAGAAGAAAGCTTGAAAGAATCGGATATAGTTACCTTTGTAGTGGACAATTCTCTAGAAATCGGTAGGCTTGATAATGAGATTATCGATATGCTTGAAAGAATCCACGTGCCTAAAATCCTAGTCATAAACAAAGTTGACTTATTAAGCCAAGATGAACTTGACCAAATCAAAGAAAAATACCAAGCTATGGATATGTTTGATGAAATTATTGGAATTTCCGCTCTGGAGGATAAAAATATCAAGGCCTACATAGAAACTATCAAGTCCATGCTAGATGAGGGTCCAGCCTACTACGATAGGGATATGATAACCGATAAGAGCGAACGCTTTATTGTATCAGAGATTATCCGTGAAAAGGCTCTAAACAACCTAAGCGAAGAAGTTCCTCATGGCATAGCCGTTCGCATAGACAATTTCAAAGAAAGAGAAAACAAGAGACTTATTGATATTGATGCTACAATCATAGTTGAAAGGAATTCTCACAAGGAAATTGTCATCGGCAAGGGGGGATCCATGGTCAAAAAAATCGGCATGGAAGCTAGAAAAGAGATCGAGATTTTCCTAGACTCAAAGGTCAATCTAAAGCTATGGGTCAAGGTTGAAAAAGATTGGCGCAAAAAAGAAAAAATGGTGGATAGATTTGGCTACAAATGACCTATCAGATGTGACAGGCTTTATCCTAAGAGAATTCCCCTACAAGGAAACAAGCAAAATCTTGGAAGTTTTCACCAGGGAATATGGCAAAATTTCCATAATAGCTAAGGGAATCAATGGGAAAAACAAATCATCTGCTACAAGTAGGCGCTTTGTCAAGGTCAACGTTAACCTCTATAAGTCTGGTAAAGACTTTTATGGGCTTAAGGAAATTAGCCTTATCAATGCCTACAATAAATCTAACAAAAGTTTTGATGTTATATTGTATAAGTCGGCTATAGCAGACCTTTTATTAAGGACTATAGACCAAACTCAAATTGATGTAGTTTACAGACTCTTAGATAATAGTTTTTTGGCCTTTGAAAATGCAAGAGAAAACCAGTTAAATATTTTCTTGGCCTTTCTTTTGAAATATATATCATTTTCAGGATTTAAGCCAAATCTATCAACTTGCGGTGTTTGCGGGAGACAGATTAGAAACGAGGACTTGTATTTTTCCAATAGTCAAGCCTCTTTGATTTGTTCCGATGACAAATACCAGATTTATGATAAAATTTTTCTTACAAAAGAAGAATTTGTCTACCTAAAAAAATTATTATATACAAATTCAGAAGAACTTTCTTCTGTAAACTTAGTCAAATCAGTGGACAAAGTGACTAACTTAATCATTGACTACACCCTAGATAAGCTTGAAATAGCTAGATTTTCATCAATGGATTGGGTGTATAAGAAAGCTTTCGAAAGGAATTAATATGCTTTATTTTGAAGATTTAATACTAAAACTAGAACAGTATTGGATAGAAGCTGGCTGCTCGGTTATGTTTTCTTACGATACAGAAAAAGGTGCAGGAACTATGAACCCTCACACCTTCCTAAGGGCTCTTGGCCCAGAACCATGGTCAGTTGTTTATGTTGAGCCAAGCCGCCGTCCAGCAGATGGCCGCTATGGTGAAAACCCAAATAGGCTCTATCAACATCACCAACTCCAAGTGCTCTTGAAACCAACACCAGAAAATATCCAAGACCTATACCTTAAGTGCCTAGAAACCATAGGAATTGATCCAAAAGAACACGACATCCGTTTTGTAGAGGACAACTGGGAATCACCAACTCTAGGAGCTTGGGGCCTTGGCTGGGAAGTATGGCTAGATGGTATGGAAATTACCCAATTTACCTATTTCCAACAAGTTGGAGGTATCAACTGCGAGATTGAAAGTGGAGAGATTACCATTGGCCTAGAAAGACTTTGCATGTACCTACAAAATGTGGAAAGTGTTTACGACATCAAATGGTCAGAGAATTTAACCTATGGAGATGTCTTCAAACAAGCAGAGTATGAGAATTCAAAGTATTCATTTGAAGATGCTGATAGTGATCTTTTGATGGAATTATTTGATATTTACGAAAAGGAAGCAAACAGACTCATTGACCTAGGCCTCATATATCCAGCCTACGACAATGTCCTAAAAACTAGCCATACCTTTAACACACTCGATGCAAAAGGAGCCATTTCAGTATCTGAAAGAAGCCACTATATCAAAAGAGTGCGTGATGTGAGCAGTAAGGTTGCACAAAGATATTTAGAAATCAGAGAAGAGCAAGGATACCCTCTTCTAAGAAAGGATAATGATGAGTAATTACTTATTAGAAATCGGTGTAGAAGAGATACCTTCAGATTATATTGACAAGACAAAAAGTCAACTAAAGGAAAAATTTGAAAAATTATTAGACGAAAATAAACTTACTTACGATCAAGTAAGAGTGGAATCAACACCTAGAAGATTTGCCATATTTATAGAAAATGTAAATGCCAATGAGTCTAAGGAGAAGATATCAGTCAAAGGACCTAGTGCAAAGATTGCCTACGATGAAAATGGTGAACCTACTAAGCCATTACTTGGTTTTCTTAGGGGACAAAAGGCTGAACTTTCTGATGTCATAGTAAAAGATTTCAAGGGTTCTGACTATATATTCATAGAAAAAGAAGAAGAGAGCAAGTCAGTAGCAGATGTCCTAAAAGAAAATGTCTATGACCTAGTAAAATCAATATCATTTAATAGATCTATGCGCTGGGGTGGCAAATCAATCAGATGGGCTAGACCAATCAGATACTTTGTGTCTATCCTAGATGATCAAATTCTAGACTTTGATGCAGAAGGCATAAGAGTATCCAATGTCACAAAAGGACACAGAAGCCTTGGATTTGACCATATTGTGATTGACAAAATCGAAAACTATGAAAAACTACTAAAAGAAAACTATGTAATCCTTCCTTACAAGGAAAGAAGAGACATCATCCTTCGTGGCCTAAATAAACACGATATGGAAAAGGGTGGGGAGTACATGAAAGATGAGGCCCTACTTGATGAAGTCATCAACATAGTAGAATATCCAACAGTCCTAATTGGAGATATCGACCCAAAATATCTATCACTTCCAAAGGAAGTCATAGTAACACCAATGAAAGATCACCAAAGATATTTCCCAATGCTTGATGAAAACAAAAACCTTATGCCATACTTTATGCTGGTAAGAAATGGCGATGACAACCACAGTGAAAATGTAGTAGAAGGAAACAAAAAAGTATTGGTGGCAAGGCTTGAAGATGCCAAGTTCTTCTACGAACAAGATACAAATAAAAACTTAGAAGAATACGTAGAAGAATTGAAGAGTCTAACATTCTTTGAAGGCTTAGGTTCCATGTACCAAAAGACCCAAAGACTAGTGGAATTAACAGAAAAATTCCAACAAGAACTAAATCTTGGAGATGACATCAAAGAAGATCTAGCTCGTGCCTCCTACCTAGCAAAAGCAGACCTAGTTACAAAAATGGTAGTCGAGTTTACAGAACTACAAGGGACTATGGGCAAGATTTACGCTAAAGCATCTGGAGAAGACCAAAGAGTAGCCAATGCCATAGAAGAACAATACAAGCCAAAATCAGCAAATGACGATCTTCCAGAATCAATGGTAGGCATAGTCCTATCCCTTGCTGACAAGATGGACTCAATTGTAGGCCTATACGCCATAGAAAAATATGTAACAGGTAGCCAAGACCCATTTGCCCTAAGAAGAGCAGCCCTTGGACTTATCAATATTATTCTGGCTAATAATATAAATGTAGATTTAAAAGCATTAGTAAACGATGCTCTTATAGTTTATACAGAGAAAAATGGTCTTGCATTTGACTATGACCAAACCATGCAAAAGACCCTAGACTTTATCAAAGACAGGCTAAAAAATATGCTTATTGATGAAGGCTATAGATACGATGTTGTAAATGCTGTGATTAACACAAGCGATTCCAACATCCTAAAGATAGACCAAAAAGTCAAAGCAGTAAGTGACTTTATCAAAGATAATGATAGAGATTTAGAGTATTTCACAAGAATAATTAATCTAACTAAGAATTCTAACGACACAAATATTGACACAAATATTCTCGAAAATGATTTGGAAAAAGAATTCTATGAAGAAATAGTAAATCTTCCTGAAAATGGTCTTGCAACAAATGATGATTACAAAAATGAACTAGAGCTTCTTGCTAAAACAGGTGCAATTGGCAATAACTACCTAGACAATACAATGATAAATGTAGAAGATGAGGCCTTGAAATCAACAAGATTAGCTATGCTAAACGTCTTGGCCAAGAGAATAAAAAAGGTATTTGACGTAAACGAAATTGTAAGATAGGAGATATGTATGCAAGATTGTCTAACTATTATAATAATTAGTGACTCGACAGGTGAGACTGCAAACACCTACCTAAAATCAGTAACAACTCAGTTTCCAGACCTTGAGACAAGAATTATAAGGCGCCCTGATATCAGAAGTGAGGAAGAAATCGACGAAATCATCAAAGAAATTCCGGAATATTCTCTGATAGTCCAAACGATAGCAGATTATGACCTAGCACAATACCTAAGAGAGCTTTCTGTAAAAAACAATATCGAAGTCTTAGATATCTTGGACTTTGGCATAGAAAAGTTTGAAAAAATCACTGGCAAAAAGGCCGTCAGAGTACCAGGCCTTACCCGTGCCCTATCCCAAGATTATTTCAAAATGATAGAAGCTATAGAATTTGCCATCCAATATGACGATGGCAAGGATCCTAGGGGATTCTTAAAATCTGATATAGTTCTCCTTGGAGTAAGCAGAACTAGCAAAACTCCAACAACAATGATCTTATCAACCAAAAACTATAAGGTTTCAAACTTGCCTTTGGTTCCAGAATCCAGACTGCCTCAAGAAATATTTGAAGTTGATCCAAGAAGAATAATTGGACTAATCATAGATCCAGACAAACTTGCTGACATAAGAGAGTCTAGGACCTTGGAATTGGGTCTTATAGGCAACTCTGTATACTACAAAGACCAGAGAATCCAAGCTGAACTAGCCTATGCCAAGGAAGTTTTCAAAGACTTAGATTGCAAGGTCATAGATGTAACCAACAACACCATAGAACAAACAGCAACAGAAATCGAAAGCTATTACAAGTCACAATTTGGCGAAGAAAATTAAAAAAAGATAGGAAGTATAAATGAGCTTAAATAAAATTATTGTCCTAAACTTTGGGGGCCAAACAGACCAACTAATCGTAAGAAGAGTCAGAGAACTTGGAGTATACGCTGAGCTACACCCATGTGATGTAGACATAGATTCCCTAGACTTAGAGGGACTTGCAGGCATAATACTCACAGGTGGACCACAATCAGTAAACGATGCGCAGAGCCTTAGAGCAGATAAGAAAATATTTGAACTAGGAGTACCAATACTTGGCATTTGCTATGGACTTCAATACATCAACTTCAACTTTGGTGGAGAAATCGAAACACCAAAAAACGGCGAATACGGCAAAACACCACTATTTGTAGATAAAAATTCTAGTATTTTCCAGAATATTCCACAAGAATCAACCATTTGGATGAACCATAGGGATAGAATCAGCAAGCTTGCAGATGGCTTTAAGAAAACAGCTTGGACCCTAAACTGCCCAGTAGCAGGCATGGAAAACAAAGACAAAAATATCTACGCAGTACAATTCCACCCAGAAGTAGTACACTCAGAATACGGCAAGATCATGATAGCAAACTTTGTCCTAAACATCTGTAAGGCTGAACAAACATGGAAAATGGACGACTACGCCCAAAAAATGATAGAAGAAATCAAAGAAAAATACGCTGGCGAAAAGATGATTTGCGCCCTATCAGGAGGAGTAGACTCCTCAGTAGCAGCAACCATAGTATCAAAAGCAATTGGCGATAATCTCCAATGTATATTTGTTGACCACGGTCTCCTACGCAAAAACGAAGCAGAAGAAGTCATGGAAACCTACAAAAACTTAGGACTAAAAGTCAAAAAAGTAGACGCAGCCAAGGAATTCCTAGACCTACTAAAGGGAGTAGAAGATCCAGAAACAAAAAGAAAAATCATAGGCAACCACTTCATAGAAGTATTTGAAAGAGAAGCCAAAGAATTTGGTGATGCCAAATACCTAGTCCAAGGAACAATCTACCCAGACGTCATAGAATCTGGCAAAGACAAAGCAAGTGTCATAAAAAGCCACCACAACGTAGGCGGTTTACCAGAAGATATGCTATTTGAAGGACTAGTAGAACCACTAAGAGACCTCTTCAAAGACGAAGTAAGAGCCCTTGGTGAAACAATAGGAGTCCCACACGACATGGTATGGCGCCAACCATTCCCAGGACCAGGCCTTGGAATTAGAGTAATGGGCGACATAACAGAAGAAAAACTAGAAATAGTAAGAGAAACAGACGCAATACTTAGAGAAGAAGTCAAAAACGCAGGCCTTAACGAAGACATCTGGCAATACTTCACAGTATGGACACCAATCAAAACAGTAGGAGTAAAAGGAGACGCCAGAGCCTACGAAAACGTCATAGCAATCAGAGCAGTAGAATCCACCGACGCCATGACAGTAGAAGCATCTAACCTACCATTCGACCTACTCCAAACCCTTTCAAGCAGAATGATAAACGAAGTAGCCGGAGTCGGCAGAGTAGTGTATGATATAACATCCAAACCACCTGGAACTATCGAATGGGAATAATATACTAACTTAATTTGAATGGGGAACTCCAATTTTCAACGGTTTTAAAAGTATAAATTAATGAAATTAAGTTAAAATTAATATAGTTCCCTTCCAAAACCCTGCCAAATAATTAGGTTACAAAATAAAAATGAAAAAATCGAAGATTTTAACTATGGCGCCTTTTGTTATTTTACAAATATGAGTATAATCGCCTACTCATTTTGTCAAATATCAAAGGGCGCCTTATCTTTATATAGATAATCGGTAGGTCGTAGGCAAGTGTTAACCGAAAAAATATCTGTAATGAAACGTAATGGAATAATAAATAAAGCGTGTTATATTTTATCTCATAGTGCTTTATTTTGTATGAAATGAAGTGTAATGAAGGAGATTTTTGAATTAACTCTTGCCGTATAATCCACGTTGGAATTAGAAGTTTAGAGAGTTGTTATTTATATTGTAGGATTATGGGTCTTCGGAATATATAGTGGAATTACTTTCTTAATAGTTTAAAAACAACTGGTGTTTAAATCGGATTTTCTGGTGGGATGTTAGGACAATCAATAGTATTATATAAAAGCATCAATCACATACGAGTGATACGTTGGGGAAAAATAAAATAGTCCAATTTACTTGACCGCGTACTATGGTACACGGTTTATAATATTCATGGGGGTGAAATAAGATGATTTACCGTATTAGTGAGTTTGCAGAAAAATGTGGCGTTAATAAAGAAACGATTAGATATTACGAGCGAAAAAATTTACTACAAGAACCTCACCGAACGGAAGCTGGTTATAGGATATATTCATATGATGACGTTAAGCGTGTTGGGTTTATTAAACGAATACAGGAACTTGGATTTTCTTTAAACGAGATTTATAAATTACTTGGTGTTGTAGATAAAGATGAAGTTCGTTGTCAAGATATGTTCGAATTTGTTTCTAAAAAACAAATGGAAGTTCAAAAACAAATAGAGGATTTAAAACGAATTGAAACTATGTTAGACGACTTAAAACAACGATGTCCAGATGAAAAGCAATTACATTCGTGTCCAATAATAGAAACATTAACATGAGAGATTAACGAAAGGGGATTTATTATGAATAAATTTAAGGTAAACATTCAAGGAATGACCTGTGCGGGTTGTGAAAAACACGTTGAATCAGCACTTGAAAAGATAGGTGCTAAAAATATTGAGTCTAGTTTTCGTCGTGGTGAAGCAGTATTTGAACTACCTAATGATATTGAGGTTGAAAGTGCAATAAAGGCGATTGATGAAGCAAATTACAAAGCCAGAGAAATTGAAGAAGTATCATCACTAGAAATCGTGGCGTTAAGTAATGAAGACAATTATGACCTTCTTATTATTGGTTCTGGTGCTGCTGCCTTTTCATCGGCAATTAAAGCTATAGAATACGGTGCAAAAGTTGGAATGATTGAGCGTGGAACGGTTGGGGGAACCTGTGTGAATATTGGCTGTGTTCCGTCAAAAACTCTTCTTAGGGCAGGGGAAATCAATCATTTATCAAAAGACAACCCGTTTATAGGTTTACAAACATCCGCTGGAGAAGTGGATTTAGCTAGTTTAATCACGCAAAAGGATAAATTGGTGAGCGAACTTCGTAATCAAAAATATGTGGATTTAATTGATGAATATAATTTTGATTTAATTAAAGGTGAAGCAAAATTCGTTGATGCTAGTACGGTTGAGGTCAATGGGGCAAAGTTATCTGCAAAACGCTTTTTAATTGCAACAGGTGCATCTCCTTCATTGCCCCAAATTTCAGGACTTGAAGAAACGGACTATTTAACTAGTACAACACTTCTTGAATTAAAGAAAATACCAAAACGATTAACTATAATTGGTTCAGGATACATTGGAATGGAGCTTGGACAACTATTTCATCATTTAGGTTCAGAAATAACGCTTATGCAAAGAAGTGAGCGACTTTTAAAGGAGTATGATCCTGAGATTTCAGAGTCAGTTGAAAAAGCGTTAATTGAACAGGGTATAAACCTTGTCAAAGGGGCAACTTTTGAGCGTGTTGTACAAAGTGGAGAGATAAAAAAGGTTTACGTAACAGTAAATGGCAGTAAAGAAGTTATTGAATCAGATCAGTTACTTGTTGCCACTGGAAGAAAACCAAATACGGATTCTTTAAATTTAAGTGCAGCAGGTGTTGAAACTGGAAAAAATAATGAAATCCTGATCAATGATTTTGGTCAAACAAGTAATGAAAAGATTTATGCAGCAGGAGATGTGACGTTAGGACCGCAATTTGTATATGTAGCAGCCTATGAAGGTGGAATTATTACTGATAATGCTATCGGTGGATTAAACAAAAAAATAGATTTATCGGTAGTTCCTGCTGTTACGTTTACGAATCCGACGGTTGCAACGGTTGGTTTAACAGAAGAACAAGCAAAAGAGAAAGGGTATGATGTGAAGACATCTGTATTACCTTTAGATGCTGTTCCAAGAGCAATTGTAAACCGTGAAACAACCGGTGTATTTAAACTAGTAGCAGATGCAGAAACACTAAAAGTATTAGGGGTTCATATTATATCTGAGAATGCAGGAGATGTCATCTATGCAGCATCATTAGCTGTTAAATTTGGCTTAACGATAGAAGATTTAACAGAAACCCTAGCACCATATTTAACAATGGCTGAAGGGCTAAAATTAGCTGCACTTACGTTCGATAAAGATGTTTCGAAATTATCTTGTTGTGCAGGCTAAGGGAACTTTTTTTACAACTCCCTATTCAAGTGAACCAGCTAATACTGTACTAAAGGTGTGCAGTAGTTTAGCAAAGTCTACAAAAGATTTCATACACTATTTTGCGATCACCCATTATATAAATGCTTTAAGGGATTTTCTAAGTGCATTTGTGGTCACAAAAATAATTTAACACTAATGATTTCGACATCAAATCTATAATTGATACCTTAACACCGCAGAGTAATAAAGGATGAACAATATGTCAGACTTATTATCCCTACCAGACATTAAAACAATAGAACCACCACAAGAAAATGAAACCGATATGATGTTTAAAGTTGAAGCAGTCGGACCACCTGAACGTTGTCCTGAATGTGGTTTTGACAAGTTGTACAAACACAGTTCAAGAAATCAACTAATTATGGATTTGCCCATTCGTTTAAAGCGAGTGGGCTTACAATTGAACCGTAGACGATACAAGTGTCGTGAATGCGGATCTACCTTCTGGGAACGCCTAATATCTGTAGATGAAAAGCGTAGTATGACCAAAAGGCTTTTAAAGTCCATTCAAGAGCAATCCATGTCTAAGACCTTTGTAGAAGTCGCAGAAAGCGTTGGTGTTGACGAGAAAACTATTAGGAACGTTTTTAAGGACTATGTGGCACTCAAAGAACGTGAATACCAGTTTGAAACTCCTAAGTGGCTTGGGATAGACGAGATACATATTATCCGTAGACCTCGGCTTGTATTGACTAATATTGAACGCAGGACTATTTATGACATCAAGCCAAACCGTGACAAGGAAACAGTCATCCAACGTCTTTCAGAAATCAGTGACAGGACTTATATTGAGTACGTCACAATGGATATGTGGAAGCCTTACAAAGACGCAGTGAACACTATCCTTCCACACGCTAAAGTTGTCGTAGATAAGTTTCATGTAGTTAGAATGGCTAATCAAGCCTTAGATAACGTCAGAAAGTCTTTGAAAGCCCATATTAGCCAAAAAGAAAGACGTACCCTTATGCGTGAAAGGTTTATCCTTCTAAAGCGTAAACACGATCTAAATGAACGTGAATCATTCCTCTTAGATACTTGGTTAGGTAATCTTCCTGCTTTAAAAGAAGCCTATGAACTCAAAGAAGAGTTTTACTGGATATGGGATACTCCTGATCCAGATGAAGGTCGTCTTCGTTATAGTCAATGGAGACACCGTTGTATGTCCAGTAACTCTAAAGACGCATATAAAGACCTCGTGAGAGCCGTAGACAACTGGCATGTCGAAATATTCAACTACTTTGATAAAAGGCTCACTAACGCTTATACGGAGTCAATTAACAGCATTATTAGGCAGGTAGAGCGAATGGGTAGAGGTTACTCGTTTGATGCCTTACGAGCCAAAATCCTTTTCAATGAGAAGCTCCATAAAAAGCGTAAGCCACGATTTAATTCAAGTGCTTTCAATAAAGCTATGTTATACGATACTTTCAATTGGTATGAAGTGAATGATCACGACATTACAGACAACTTTGGTGTCGATTTTTCCACACTTATTAAGAATTTGGAGAAGGGTGATTTATAAGCCCTTTTCCACCATGAAATCCGAATACCCAGGATTATTTTAACCGAAAACTTTGTAATGAAACGAAATGGAGATATAATTGAACACCATTAGGTCTATTAAAGTGTTCTAATTATAGCGTAAAGTAGTGTAGTGGAAAAATTTGAATTAAAATAATCCGTAGGGATCAGTCAGATAAATGAAATTAATATCGTAGAAAAAATTTTTCAACTAATTTGAATATTTAATGAAAAAATCGAAGATTTTATCCTTGGCATCTTTTGAAACTTTACTAATTGAGTATAATCAACCACTAAATTTGTCAAGTTTCAAATAATGCCGAAAGTAGGATAATCGAAAACTTAATCATAGGCAAATTTTAACCGAATATATTCCTGGAATCAAACGTAATGAAGGTATATTTGAACACCATGGTTTATTAACATGTTCTAAACATAACGTAGTGAAGAGCAATGTAAGGAATTTATGAATTAAATTTTGCCGTAAGAATCATTTAGAAATACGGATATAGGTTGTTTTAATATATTATCTTTAGTATTCTTATCAAGTTTATTCAAGTAATAGAAGGCATCTTCATTTCTTTCTAACAATAAATTCGCTGCAAATTTATATAGATTATCATTTGATTCTTTTTCTAATAAAATTATATTACTAATATCTATATCGGTTAAAGTATTTCTTCTTTTTTTGGATTGATAATGATTCAGCTTATTTATATAGTAATTATTATTATTTTTATCATTATCCAAAATCCATTTTGAAAAATCTTCCGCAAAAATTAAAAGTTTATCTTTTTGATTTTCATCCGTACTAATATCACTAGCTTTTAAGGTTTCGAGTAGAAAATGTCTACCATCAGAAAATTTAATATCCTCATCATCGATATTTTTAAAAGATTCCTTGATAAGATAGAAATTTAAATTACTAATTGCAGCTAGTAGATCCGAGTCTAGAATAATAAACTTTGAAGTATTGATTTTAATAGATAGATCCTTGTTTCTCTCATAATAAAAGTTATCGAACTCTACTCGATTATAATCGTATAACCAATATTCATCACCATCTTTAATAGCAATTACTAATATTTTTAAATTTCCTATTGATATAGCTCTAACAATAAATGGCTTTTCTTCATTTAAATTTAATTTCTGATTATCAATCATTGAATAGACTAAAGATGATAAATTTATCCAATGATTTTCTGTTAAATCACTTATATTAATATCATCATAGCATCCTAGCTCATCTAAAAGTTGGACACATTTTTTAAAAAAATCTAGTCTCTCGCGCTCAAATGAATAGTTAAAATCACCCTCAGTCTTATTATTTATATCAAAGTCCATAAATAAGCCATCGAAATAATATCCACCATTATCAAGCGCATCGAGAATAAACTCTAAGTCGTGAGTAAGGTATCTTAAATTATTAGTAAGGGTTACTTTTGTGTACATAGTATCATCTTGATTGATTTTTATATGTACGCTATCCCCAATAGTAATGGTTTTTATATCCTTAGTATCTATAGCTTTCACTTGTTTATAGTAAATTTTATCATCTATAGTTATATCGACATCATAGTTATATGATAAAGAATTTCCTTTAATTATTTCTTTTAATGGTACAATTGTATTATCATCACCCATAACCGCATAACCATACAACTCGTCATTTAGTAAAAATTCGTGGGGGTCCTCGCTTCCTAGTGGTGTGTGATAAAATCTAACCCCCTTAAAATCACCGTTCTTCACTAAATCATTATAATTCTTTAATGTTAGATTTTTTATGTTGGCTTGTCTATTATTATTATCCAAAAAATTAAAAAAAATCTTTGCTATTTCATCAGGCTCATCAGGGAGCTTTTTCAATTCTATAGATATTTTTTTTTCAGCATTACTATTGCTTAGAATTTTATTTATTTTTACTGGTAAAAGATCAGAGTAATAAATTTCACTATTAACAATGTCAGCTTCATTAATATACACAACAAAAAAAATAGCACCCAATTCTTTGAAATAATTTTCTAAATCAACTTTATTTGCTTGAAAAGTTATCTTTTTTTTGGGAATAGGTTGTGATGTACCTTTTACTTGAACTGGGACACGCCCCAATATATCAGAACTAGATAAGTTTGACTCAAAATCTGCACTTGGTTTATATACGTACACGCTACCATCCCAAATAGGTTCTTTATCATTTTCATTAATGTGAGTCGGGTCTAAATATTTACAATTTGCTAATACTGTTTTAATTCTACTGATAGAAATTAATTCTTTTTTCTTTGAATCCAATAATTACTCCTATGAAATACAATCGACTTATTGCTTTTTTCTCTGTTGCATGATCTGCATAGCATTTGACCATTATCTAGGGTCGTTTTACCACTGTCAGACCAAGGGATTATATGATCAGCTTCCATCTGACCTATTTCAAAGTGTTTACCGCAAGCTGGACAAATGCCTTCTTGAGATTCATACATCTTAAGTTTTTCAGTTTGTGTGAAAGCTCTAAGGTTTAGGTGTTTTTCTTTTCCATCAAAAAGATAAGTATAGATTCCAGCTTTATTCTTAACTTCATCATCTAAGAATAACCTTGCTATTTCTTCTTCAAGTTCTGCTGGATTGTAGCTATTATCTTTATACTCATTGTAAAGAATACCCCAGTCTACAGATGCCATAGGCTTACGAACTTTAGGGAATAAAGTCTTTGCCCAGTTGATAACATTCATAAAGTATATCCAAAGTTCACTAGCATTGCTGTCTTGCTGGTGGCGTGCCATATACTCTTCTATTGTGATATTATCACGATCAGCTATCCAAGATAAGGCAAGTTCTAGTATATCTTGTCTTATTGGATTCCCTGAAACATAGCCATCAGCCATATCAGCAGCAGCTGCGTTTGGTCTAGAGAAGTAACGCTTAGCATCTTCAAGCCAAGGACCTGTATAAGATGCGTTACGAAGCTCCTGTTTAGATAACTTTTCGCCTGCTATGTTGATAGTTTCAAACCAATCTAGCTTTTCTTTTTCATCACCATAGCAGATATAGATTTGTAATGGGTAGTTTAGAACTTGTTCTTTTTCTTCTTCAGTTAAGTTGTGAAAGTACCTATAATCAACAGAATAATCGCCATCTAGGTATTGCATTATGGATAGTGTTCTTTGTTGTCCATCAATGAGTTCATAGGATGGAAGACCAGCTTCTTTAGCTTTTTCATTATAACCCCAATACATTACGTTTAGAGGAAAACCCTTGAATACTGTATCCATCACAGCATCTCTTTGTTTATCTTTGTAAACAAACTCACGCTGAAATGGTGGTCGAATATTCAGTTTACCATTATAACCTACTACACCAGCTTCTAAGTGATCCATATAACCTTTGTAGATATCCCCTACTTTGATTTCTTTAAGCTCAATTCTCATTTTGTATTCTCCTAATAAGTATCCTTACATAGATAGCTTTTAAGTATCCATCAGCATTATCTGCTGTATAATAAATTCCTTCTACAGGTTCTTTATATAAGATAGCTGCTCTGGTGTTTATTTTACTTCCTAAAGTTGTTGAACCATTTCTATTATGCTGTATTGCGTTCTCGTAGCGCTTAGAAGGGCTCCCCTCTTCCCCTAAGTCATATCTAGCTGTCGTAATCCCCAATATCTCAAATTGATTAGGGTTATAGCTATCTAAGTAGGTTATAGGTACACCCATTATATCTTTATAGTCTACTGGAATTTCCTTAACCTTAGAAACTTCAATAGCATTGTAGTTATCATAAGATGGATATTCTTCTTTTGTGTATTGTTTCCAAAGGATAAGTTCTTCGTTTCTTTTACTGTGTTCTAAATTAGTAAACCAGCAGATGTTACCTAACTTCTGATAGCTTTTACCAGTTTCTGGATCTATCCTAAATGTTGATTTTTCATTGTATGGTGGTTTGTTTGGCACTTCAAACTCAAAGCCACCAGAGTTAAAACCTAACCAAACCTTGTTATACATAAGCAAAGGAAAGATTTCTTTGTAGGTTATGTTGTTTTGACTTCCTATAATAAGAAACTTTTTATCATACTTCATAAGTTGGTCTACATATTCGCGAAATAAAGAAAATGGTGGATTGGTTACTACAATATCAGCTTCTTTTAGAAGTTTAATTGACTCTGGACTTCTGAAGTCACCGTTTTTCTCTAAGTCAGTTTGGTCTATGACCTGCTGACCATTTATATCGTAATACATTTCCAACTTGTAAGTAGGCTTATCATCTTCATAATGTGTAGAAATGAGCTTCTTTAAACCTAGATGACCAAAGTTAAGACTAAAGTATAACCAGAAGTTAGATTCTTTAGGATCGTCACAATTCATAAAGACCGTTTTGTCTTTAAAATGATGTTTATAATGTTTTAATTCTTTTTCTATATCGGTTAATAGTGTATAAAACTCATCAGCTTTAGAGTTTTTAGCACTATTAAAACTTGCATTTAAAGCCATTTTTACATCCTTCCTTTAATTTAATAGATTCATTTATCAATTAATAATATTAGTATAATTCTTTAATTTAGGATTTATTAAGATCAATTATAAACTCTTCTTTATTTTGTAGCTTATTTCGATGTATTATATATTCGTTAGTATCGTTAATATAATTAATTGCTTCTTGCTTTTCTTCTTCAGTTTGGTATTTGACTTCTTCAAGCGAGGTAGGGTAGGAATCTGGATAAGGTTCAATTTCATAGTAACTAGTGTATCCTTGCGTAATAGCAAGAGATTCGGCAAGAGCTTTATAATCAATCTTGACTCTTAGTCTACTTTCTAGGATATATTCGATAATTAGATAAATATTATGACTTATATCCGAATAATTTTTTGTAATACCATATTTTTCTATATTAGATAGTGGATAATAGGATTCATTATATGAGCTCATAAAGTAATCATAAACTCTCAAGTTTAGTTTTTTAAACTCTTCTTTGGATGGAGGGGTTGTCTTAGGTAGAAAATAATTAAATACATCAGAGAACTCTCTATAATAGGTATCGATTTGTTTTTTAGTATAGTTTTTATCTTCTTCAAAATATTTCTTATACATCAAATCATTCATTTTGTTATATTGATTTATAGCACTATTAGCGTTGAATAAATTTTCCATTCCAGGTCTGATTTTTTTATTTATTTTTTCAATTTCATCGGCATCAAAATACTGATCATTATCTTCAAAAAATATAATTTTTAAATCATAATATAAAAATTTATCCTTGTCATATCGGCTCAACTCATCCCATTGATCAGGTGTTTTTGAATACATTACCTTTAAATGGTACTTAGCAATTTTTGAAAGATTGTTTCTATCATTTTCGTTTTTTTTGTAATAATCGTATATATCATCTATATCCCTGTAAAAATTTTTCTTTGCTGACCCCATAATTAATCTCCTTAATAACATTAATATAATAATAACATTAATATAATTATACCTCATCCATTAATATTATATTCTTATATTATATTAAAATTCTCGATTCAATAAATAATTCGTGTTATAAGATGTTGATATTTAGCTATTTTTAGAAGAAGCTAGAATTTTATTTATCGATACATATCGAATACAATATAGATGAATACAAAAGAGGCCTCGATTGTAATTCAAAATATTAGATTTAATTATTAGATCTAAAGAAAGGTAAAGATAATGAATAAAAAATATATAGATATCATTAATAGATACGCTCTCGCATTTTTTTATATTGAGAATATAAAATTGTCATTTAAAATGTTTGATGTTTTACAGTTAGAAGACAAAAACGAAATATTTAGCATATTTCAATATTATAACCATTTACTTGTACCCTCTGTACATGAAAATTCAAATTTAAAGTCAATTGATCCAAAAAAATTAATAAGTTTAGAAAAAGAAAGCTTTAGACTATGGGAAGTATATGAAGAAGTTGCTAGTTTAATAATACAAGCTTATGAATCAAAAGAAGACAATAAAGAAAACTATTTTAATGAAATTAAGAGATTAATAGAAGGAGATTATTATGAAAAATATTAACAAACTATTAGAATTTAATTCGGAAAAATTTTTCACTGGTAAAGATATCAGAGTGACTGGTGATCAAACATGGGTTGATTATGAGAATGGTGTACCTCAACCCCCAAAAGGGACTAAATACAAATGCATCATATTACAGGATGTAACAAAATATGATGAAGTTACAGTTGGTGGTAACGATGGAGAGGCACTAACTGTGAAAGTGCCTGGCCAGAAAAAAGAATATAAAAAACTGGCTAAAGTTAAACTTGTTAATCCTACCTGTAAAATCTACGGTGATTATAGAAACCAATTAAGCGTAACAGCTGAAGATATAATTTTCGAATGATTTCAAGTTTAAGAACTACAAGATATGTAAAGGGACTTTTGTCCCTTTCAATTATCCTTATGAATATTTTTCTATATATTGCTTTAAAATCATTTTACAGCAATACTTACTATATCGATAATATTAGTGACTATTTACCTGTATTTAATTATAATATATTTCTATTAATTAACGTGATAGTGATATTTGGGATGATTTTAGGTCGGTGTAAAAGAAATAAAATAAACAATGGGATTCGATTTGCCTTAACACATTATAAGCTTGAATCTAAATTAAGAAAGCAACTTATAGATGGTAAATTTTATTTTAAAAGGGATAAGTCAAATTTGATTATTTTACCTAAGATTGTGATTGAGTTTGAGAATTTAAGAAGCCTTAATAATGCGATAATTAGAATTGAAAATTCGATCCGTTTTGATAGAAAACTAGAAGAGTTAAGGATTAGTGCAGCTATTCCCGGATTTAAAGTAACTCAGCAGTTCATGTCACCCGATGGCGATTTCTACATTTATTCCATAGTATCAATGGATATGTTTAATCAAATTGAGTTTGATACAGAATCAGAATATATAGAATGGTCAAAGGAAGGTACAGATGATTATAGCATTAAGCTATCTGAATATGATATTATTCCTATTCATCATGCTGGAATAGCAGCTCAAACTGGAGGGGGCAAAAGTTTTTTGGTTCAAAGTTTAATAATACAATTAAAAAACAAGGAAATATCACATGATGTATATGTA
Organism: Anaerococcus provencensis; assembly: GCF_000312365.2. GTDB lineage: Bacteria > Bacillota > Clostridia > Tissierellales > Peptoniphilaceae > Anaerococcus > Anaerococcus provencensis. The sequence goes on from NZ_HG003687.1 coordinate 23,832, forward strand.
ATAGATCCTAAATCAGCTGACTTATTATCTTATGGTAAGAGGGATCTTGGGGAGGGTTTTTATTCAGATAAGTCTGGAGCAATTCAGATGATAGAGAAATTTCATATCGAAATGATTAAACGACAGGATGAAATGCAGGAGTTTTTTGAAACTAATCGAAATTTGGATTATAAAGACAATAAGATGCCTGCTAAGATATTAATAATAGATGAGTTTGGTGCGTTACGAACTTCATGGAGAATTTTGGAGAAAAAAGAGAGAGATAGAATAGAGTCAATGTTAGCTGATATTGTATTTATGGGTAGACAGTTAGGATTTTTTGTAGTATTGGTACTTCAAAGATTTGCCTCTGAAACCGTTCCAAGAGAAATTACTGAACAATTAGTATTAAGAATTGTTTTAGGTGATTCTGATGACTTAACTTATAGGACGCTCTTTTCGCCTTCTGTTAATATATTAAAGCTTAATTTAAAACCAGGGATGGGCTATTTTTCTTATACTAACATTGCAAGTATTGATAATCCTAGTTTATTTGTTTCACCATACTGTAAATTCCTTAAAGGTAATGTCACGAAGGCGCAAAGCGCCGAAGTGACATAGGAGCGTAGGTTATCTAATAGCTACGCTCCACAATAAATTATATATAGTTAAATTGTTCAAATATCAAAGATTGGAGTAAACAAAATGTTAAATATAGATATAGATCAATTTACCCTTATGTTAATTCCTAAGCGTAAATTTGAATTTGATGAATGGAGAGAAGAGATAGCTTCAGAAATTATAAGTGATTTTGTAAGAAGAACCAAAATTGTAGAAGTTCTTGGAAATATAAACATATCAGATCAATCTCTGCCAGTAGGTTACAATGTAGGTTTTAATGTGAATAATGCATTATACTATTTCTCATTAGCCTATAATGATTTTATGCCTAATATGTTTGTAATTGTTTATTTCAGCGGAAATGCTTGGTCGACCTATGTTGAAAATTTTGAATCTTTATATAATAAACCAATGAATTTACGAAGATTTTTCAATATGATAAATAGTGATTTATTTGATTATAGATTATCTAGAATTGACACATGTGTAGATTTTATAAACGAAAATATTTCTATAGCACAGTTAAAAAAATCAATAGAGCAAGGAAGAACGGAGGTTAGATATGGAAGATATAAGTAAATTAACTTTATATCAGAAAATTGTAAAAGATAATAAGAATAAAAAGTATCCTAAAAATCCATCTAAAATAAGTGATATATCAGTTCAGTTTGATGCCGAGACTATTTACTTAGGTTCACGAAAAAGAAATTCTCAGGCTCTATTTAGAATGTATGATAAGAAAAAGGAGCAAATGGATTGAAATATTATAGACACCTTGCGGAAAAAGTTGATGATTGGGTAAGGATTGAAGTTGAATATTCGGGAGGCTACGCTCATCAATTAACTGAACAGATAAAAAATTCTAAAACTGATGAGGAACTAAAAGAAGTAATACTATGTTCAATTCTATCCAGATATATGTTTTTTTATACTAAATCTAATAAACCTCATAAAATCAGCAAGTTAATGATTGAGGAATTAGAAAATATGGATTATACTTTGAAACTTCCATCTCCCAGAGATAGTGATCTTGAAAAAAGCATTCAATATATTAAACGAAATTCAGGATTATACTCTTTATTTTATAAAATAGAAAATCTTTATGGTAAAGAATACCTTTATGAATTTTTAGTTTATTTGATTGATGAATATAATGATTTTTACGTTCCAAATAGTGATGTACTTATTTGGATTAAAAAACATAAAGATAACTATATGAAACAGACTTTACCATGGCGAAAGGAGGATTATGATTGAGCTTTGTAACTAAAAATGAATTGATTAAAGTTGGATTTAAAGAGCATCAAGCTGTAACCATAATACAACAAGCTAAGAAAAATCTTGTAAAAGAAGGATATCCATTCTATAATAATCGTAGACTAGGTACAGTTCCTATGTCATCAGTTGAAAAAATTATTGGCGTTCCCCTTGTTATAAGTAATAAGGGAGAAGAAAATGAGCAAAACTAAATATCCGTGTGTTTATAAAGATAATAAAGGAGTCATATACTATCAAGTAGAATTGGGTGTAAACAATATTTCTGGTAAGCGAATTCAGAAAAAAGGTAGGAAAGATGATAATGGAAAGTCATTTAAAAGTGCTAGAGAATGCCATGAGTACGTAGTTAAATTGAAAAATAAATTTAATGAATCTCAAGGAGTATTTGCAAGCGGTATTCAATTAAATGATTTTATTGATAAATATTTCTTACCTTATTATAAGTCGAAAGTACAAGCTTCAACATTCAAAACTAAGAGTCATGTTATAGGAATAGTTAAAGATTATTTCAATTTAACAAAAATAGATGATATCACGGTACGAAATTGTGAAGTATTTAAAGCTGATTTAATTAATAATGAAAGATATAGCAAGACATATGCATCAATGATTTATTGTTCATTCAGACAAATACTTGATTATGCTGTAACATTAGAATTTATATATGAGAATATAAGCAAAAAAACATCCTCTATACCAAAAGAAAAGATAAATGTTCCTTACTGGACTCTAGAGGAGTTTCAAAAAGTTATATCTACATTCTGCGTAAATTCATTTTATGAACATATGGGATTTGTGATGTTATGGATATATTTTAACACCGGTATTCGAGTGGGTGAGGGTCAAGCATTAACATGGGATAAAGTTAATTTTAAAGACAAGACCCTTACAATAAATTCAACCATAGATTTGAAATCCACTCGAAAATTTGAAATTAAGAATCGCACAAAAACTGATTCTGGCAATAGAATTATATCACTAGATGATTCTACAATCAATATTTTAAAGAATTGGAAGAAAGATCAAAAAAATCATAGTGTAGAAAACTTTGTAATTAGTTATTGCGATAGACCAATAGGAAGAAACACAGTCAAGAGAATTATAGATAGGCATTCCAAATTGGCAAATGTCAAGCAAATACAAGCTAAAGGTTTAAGACACTCACATGTAAGTTATCTTATTAATTATTTTAATGCAGATATATTAGTGGTTAGTAAGAGGCTAGGACATTCGAGTCCAGAGATAACTTTAAAGCATTATAGTCACTTATGGCCAAATAATGATAGAGATCTAGCTGATAAGATGACTAATATAATTCAGTATAAAACAATTGAAAAATCATTGGTAGAGTTTAAAGGCAATCAAGCCATAAATATGTAATAATCACAGATCCCTACCAAAACCCTACCAAGATCAAAATTTAATTGTAGGAATGTTGAAATTTAAGGGATATAATAATAATGGCACGATTGAATGGGAATAAATCGACCGTTGATTTCGGTCGATTTATCCGAAAATCAGCTGCGGTAGCAGTGAGAGAGTTTGCAAAGCAAACGGGATTTTCGTTAGTCCCATCATCTTGGGTGACCGATGCTTTGCATCGGTCATCTGCGAGATGAATGTAGAAGCGAAGCTTCAAGTGAGTCCGCAGAACTAAGCGCATTAAAGACCATTGATTTTGGTCTTTAATGCCGAAAATCTAGTGCGGGAGCACGGGAGAGCTTCGAAGAAGCGAGTTTTCGTGTCGCAAGCCGAGCGCACTTCCTTAAATAGTAGGGTGGAAAATGCGAAGCATTTTCCATCTCTGAGATAAGCTTTTGAACCGAAAGGTTCACAAGCGAATCCAGAGAACTAAGCGAGAAAACTCCAAGAGAGTTTTCGAGAGGACAAAAGATCTTAGATTAAAATGGGTACATTTGTTAAAAAGAATAAATTGAATAATAGTTCCAAGTGGTTTGCACTTGGACAAAAAATTAGACCGTAGTTTCAAGTTGCGGTCTTTTTTGCGTATATATTATGACGATTAATTTATTTAGAGATCTACAATGGTTAATTTCAAATGCAACAAATAATATAAACTAGATTGCAAAGGCTACTAATACAACTGGTGTTATATACAAAAATGAAATTGATTCAATGAATAAAGAAATAGAAAAATTGGCAAAAGAAATATGGCAGATCCATTCCCTACTTCTTAATAAATCAAATGAAAGTTCTGGTGATTAGTGTGGCAATTACAAAAATTCATCCAATAAAATTAACTCTAAATTTGGAAATAGGTTACATTACTAAGAGTGAAAAAACTGATAAAAAAACTTAGTATTCTCATATATAATTTATGAATACAAAAAAAGAATACCCTATATGAGAGTATTCTTGACAGGTAATAATATGCTGACCTTTGCGCCTATTGTATCAGTCCTATTTTCTAAAATAAGACTTCCTCCATGCATATTAATAATTTGTTCAGAAACAAATAAACCAATACCATAGTTTTCTTTTGAATGCCTACTTTTGTCTCCTTGGTAGAATTGATCTGTTGCATATAATAGGTCTTCACTTGAAAATCCGTGTCCTTGGTCTACTATTGATATTTGAAGCTCATCAGCTTTGGAACATATAAGTAACTCAATGGTTGAGTTTTTAGGACTGTGTTCCTCAGCATTGCTAAGAATATTAAGAAAGGCTCGTTCAAAATTTTTTAAATCTACTATTAAAAAATCATCATCATAGTTAATATCTTCTAAAAGATTTAACTTATAAGTCGATGTGAATTCTTTAGCTAGTTTTTCAATGTTTTCTACAAATTCTTTTACTCTAATTTGAGTAAAGTTTAATTCATTTGCTTGGTTAGATTTATTAACAAGCGTTAAGGTTTCAATATATTTACCAATACGGTTTGTGTTTTTTTTAATATAATTAAGATAGCTTTCCTGATCTTCTGTTAGATTTGTTTCTCCCAATAACTCTGAATTTCCCTTAATAATTGAAAGAGGAGTCTTTATATCATGGCTTAATGCTGAAATCTGATTTCTTTTTTTCTCTTCATCTCTCCAGTTTGTCCTTAAAGATTCACTTAATCCTATTTTCATTTTTTCTAAACTATCTAATATGGCATTAAATTCCTGGATATTTGACTTTTTAACTTGGAAGTCTAAGTTTTGTTTACCGATTTCTTCCGAAGCTTCTAGCAAAGGATTTAATTCTTTTGATATTTTCTTTGCCCAAATTAATGTGGTGGTTACAATACTAATAAGGCAAAATATTATCAGTAAAATTAGCAATAAAATATTTATTTGTGGTAGATTTTTTTGCATCCAAGGACTTTTATAATAAGGTTTTAGGTTATAAGCTACAAGTACATATCCATCTGATCTTTGTATTTCCATAAAAGATAAATTGGCATTAGAGTAACCAGAACCCTTATGATAGCTAAAGGCTATATCTTGGATATTCTTATTCATATTTGTTTCTACAACTTTTTCGTCTTTTGCTAAAAATAGATAAGATGTATTATTTGGTAGCAATGATTTATCGAAATTTTTTGAAGTGGCAATATCTATCCTTTTTTCAAGAATTAAACTCTCAGTATGGTTTGCTGGAAATATCCACTTAAATTGATAAGAAGCGGATATAAAAGCTAGGATTAATAAAACGGAGATTGCTAGTCCTAGCCCAATACTTAACAAGTATTTAAAAAGTATATGTTTAAGAGATTGATCTTTTGATTTTAATTCCATTTATATCCGATCCCCCATACTGTTTCAATTGGATTTTTATCATATTTTTGAAATTTTGCCCTAATATTTTTTATATGTTCTGATATTGCAGATGCATCTCCTATACCATCAAATCCAAAGATAAGCTCATATATTTGCTCTCTTGAAAATACTTGTCCTTTTCTTTTTGCTAGTAATTCTGAAATTTGATACTCAGATTTTGTTAAATGAACTTTTTCATCTCCTACAAAGACTTCATTGGAAGATAAATCAAAACGAATCTCGCCGAGATTTAGACTAGTGTGTCGTTCTCTTTTTTCTCGTCTTAAATGTGCCTCTATACGAGCTAGGAGTTCTGCTGCACCGAATGGTTTTGTGATGTAATCATCTCCTCCAATTAATAAGCCTTCAACTATATCTTCTTCCATAGTTTTTGCCGTTAAAAAAAGAATAGGGCAGTCTACTTTAGCTCGAATATCCTTACAGAAACTAATTCCGTCAATACCTGGCATCATAACATCAAGTAGAATCAAATCATATTTACTAAGCTTACTATTATCAACGTCTAAAGGATTTTGATATACATCGACTTGATGGTTGTTCTTTTTCAAAATGTTTTTTATTAGATCAAGCATATCTAGCTCATCATCAACTGCAAGAATTAAAGACATTTTATCACCTCATAATTTTTTAAGAAAATACCGACTTTATTATTCAGGTATTACTCAGATTTTGCTTTTAGATATTGGTCATTTACCTTTACTGCAAATCCATCATCAATATTTATTCCGGAAATTTTGTAAACGTCTAAATAAAACCATGTTTGGCGTTTAGACTTATTTTCACCTAGCCAGTCAATTTTATCTAAGTCTTCTTTTGTAAAGATGTTTCTACTATCTTTATCAAATATAACATCTTTGGCAATAATACCTAAAAAATTCTCCAACTTATCTTCTGAAACTACTTGATCAGTCACTTGATAGGTTACTCCATCATAAATTAACTGAGTAGCGTTATTTGGGTTTATTTGAAATTCTGAATTTTGTTCTTTCGTATGTTCCTTAAAATTAAAAATCTTTGAGTCATTATTTATTTCATTTGTAGGAACTGCTTTGTAATTATTACCATTTACTTCTACAGTTAATGTGTCTTCTGCTTTTTTATTTGTATATACATCAAAGAATTGGAATACATGAATGTCATTACTTAGATCTTTTGCAAAGTTGTCTAGATTATTTATGCCTAAATCGGTGGCATCAACTTGTTTGACTATTTTGCCTTCATCGTCAACTGCAACTAGTTTTCTAATGACTCCAATCCATTTATCTTTATCTTCATTTGAAGAAACTTCATCAAGAATGGTGTAGGATTTTGCCTTATAATTAAATTGCCTTACGTCTTCATCGTTCAAAATACATTGTTCTTTATCATTAGAATATTGAGCCATCTTACCTCTAAGCTTTCCACAAGAGGAAAAACAAATACAGGAAACAAAGATTATCGCAATGACTAATAATTTATGTTTATTTTTCATTAAAACACCTCCATTTTATTCACTAATAGATTTCCCATCCCACTTATTAAACCAAATAATTGAGGAAATAAATAAGATTAAGATAATAAACAAGGATACAAAACTCCAAATTCTCAACTCTTTATAAAAATAGGAAGGATCCGAAACTTTGCTCATAGTAATATACATAGCTGGAAGTCTAGATGACCACGTACAAGGAATAAAATACCAAATACTATCACCAATGACAGTCATTGAAAGTAAAGCAATCATTGTTTCTAGAAAACCCAATCCTATAGATGCACCACTACTTAATTCAATTGATACCCAAAGATGAATCATGTATAGAGAAAGGCTGCTAATAAGAATTAAGAAAAATTCAATAAGCCAATCTAAGATATTTTGATATCCTGTTAATATTGCAAAAATTATAATAGCTAAAGATATCGAAACAACAAATCCCAATTCTAATACAAGGAGTTTTCCTAGATAAGCCTTAGTTCTAGATTTTGTAGTAGATAAGAGCACTTGAAATTTCCCAGCACCTATTTCTATATCAACAACTTTTGAACTTATAAAACTTAATATTATTGGGATTACCGCTCCTAAAAGTACAAAATAAGTTTGTACTATATCACTTTCTTCAAAATTTTCTAGTCCAGTGGTTTTTGATGCCAGATAAAATAATAAAGAATAGGCTATAGGTAAAACTGTGTGAATCCAAGGAAGCCATGTGCCCTTGATTTTATATATTTCGGATTTTATTATCTTTATCATTATTTTACCTCTTGATTTGAAAACCATTTTGCACTTATAATTGTCAGTAATATAAATAGACATATAGATAAAATACAAGGAATAAGTAACGATGTGTTTGATATCATTGGATTTGATGATTCTATTAAAACACCACTTGGTAGAATATGCATAACAGGAATCATTAATCTAATTCCCCAAGAATATGGACAATAAATCCAAAAAGCACTATCAGATATCAAAATTCCAAAGGCTAAACCTAATACTGCATTTATTGTAATACTTGCTATAAAGCCAAATTTTTTTGCTAAGAAAAAGCATAGAGGGACTTGCCAAATGTTGGTAATTATTAGTAAGAGACTTGCAAATACCAATGTGGAAAATCCATAGTTTGGTGTTAATTGCCCTCCAATTAAAAATTGAAAAATATACACTCCTAGCATATGAATTATAGCAGCAATACTCATATAAATAAATGCTGTAATTATTTTTGAAACCCATAACTTTTTGAGATTAATATTTAGAGGGAAAACTGCTCTGTAGTTTAATTTTCTACTTTCTTTTCTATCCATCATTGCTGGGATTAAGGCAAAAGTTGCAGGCATTATTATGACGTACCACCAGTTATAGGAATTAGTAGTGAAATAACTTGGCATAAGAAATAATGACAATAAGATTAAAGTTATTGGCATAATTACTAATAATTTCTTCAAGAAACTATGCTTATGTTTTAAATTTTCTGCAAGAATATAATTTATCATTTTTTACATCCCCATTCCATTTTTTATAACATTCATAAAAAGTTCTTCTAAGTTGTCATCATGATTAATAATGTTTTGATATTGTAATTTTCCATTATTAATAATCCCAATATGATCAGCAGTTTGTTCAACTTCTGCTAAAATATGGCTAGACAAAATAACGGTTATTCCTTTTTCTGGGAAACTTCTTATTAAATCACGCAATTCCTGAATTCCTAGAGGATCAAGTCCGTTTGTTGGCTCATCTAAAATCAAAAGCTTAGGATTATTTAATAAGGCAATGGCGATACCTAGCCTTTGTTTCATCCCTAAAGAAAATTGACCACTTTTCTTTTTGCCAGTATCTTTTAAACTAACTATTTCCAAAACTTCATCAATCCTAGAATCTGGTAACCCTAGTAGGAGTGTCCTTACCTTTAAATTTTCCCTAGCTGATAAGTTCTCATACAAGGCAGGCATCTCTATCAAGGCACCAATATCCGATAAATCCTCACGACTCCACTCATGACCTTCAAAAAAGATTTGACCAGATGTTTTATGAATCATTCCAGTAATCATCTTCAATGTTGTCGATTTACCAGCTCCGTTAGGTCCTAGCAAGCCATAGATAGAATTCTCTTTTATTTTTAAAGAAACATCATCTACTGCTTTTTGTTTTCCAAATGTTTTAGTAAGATTTTTTGTTTCTAATATAAATTTGTCCATAAATGAACCTCCTATTCATTTTATAAACTTAGTATAAAATACAAATTTAAGGATTCCTTAAGGAAGATAAGATTATTTAAAAATTTAATAGCTTGTTTTTATCTTAAAAGTAAACATATTATCTGGGACTGGGATGGGACTAAAAATTCGAAAACGTCCTATAATTAGGTGGATTTAGTGATACTCTAAAAAATAGAATCTAGTATTTTGAATGATTTGGGATATATCGGACGTTTGGAAAAGAAGAATGGGAGTAGTCCCATCATCTTGGGTGGAAAATGCGAAGCATTTTTCATCTCTGAGATAAGCTTTTGAACCGAAAGGTTCACAAGCGAATCCAGAGAACTAAGCGAGGGCGTGAGCCGAGCGCACTTCCTTAAATATTAGGGTGAAAAATGCAGGGGTGGCCGTCATCCTGGACTCGGTCATTTTCGAGACCACTCCGTGGCGGGTATTCTCAAAGCCAGACAGGCTAGCAAAAAACCAAGTGGAGAAACTCATGAGAGTTTTCGAGAGGATAGTACCCTTGTGTGGAATTTTTACCCGGGAATAGCGCAGAGCGCGGAGAGCAGTGAAATTGCGATTTTCGTTAGTAGCAAAAAAATTATCTTTAAGTGAAAATAAAAACCTAATTGAAAGATTTATAAAAGAAAATATAACATCACAAGGAATTATAGTAGATTATGCAACCCATGATGAGAATCAAGACAAAAATGGGTAATAATCTTATGCAGGTTGAAAGCTTTACTAGGCTAAGAATAGATTTTTTACGAAAATTGTTACTTGTCCTAAAGCTTGGTAAGGTTCTAATTCTAATGAAAGTGATGACAAAATTATGAAAGAAAAACTTATTATTAAAAAATTAAGAGAAGATCGCAGAAATGAAACCTACACAAATAGAGGAATTAACCCAATATTCCAGCTAAATCCAAAATCAAAAATTTTGATAATTGGGCAAGCTCCTGGGGAAAGGGTTGAAGAAACTGGTATTTTATTTAATGATAAGAGTGGGGAAAATCTTGTCAAATGGTTGGGTATATCGGAAGACGTCCTCCATAGTGAAGATTTTTCTATAATTCCAATGGACTTTTATTATCCTGGAAAGGGAAAATCAGGCGACAAGGCTCCTAGATCTTTTATTGCAAAAGAATACCATCCACTATTATTAAATGAATTGAAGGATATAAAGTTAACCATTTTGATAGGAGCCTATGCTCAAAAGTTTTATTTGAAGGATAAATTTAAGAAAAATTTAACTGAAACAGTAAAATCTTACAAAGAATTTTTGCCGGAATATTTTCCAATAGTCCACCCAAGTCCTCTAAACAACAGGTGGATAGCAAAAAATCCTTTTTTTAGAGAAGAGGTCTTGCCTGAGTTAAAGAAAATTGTAAAAAATCTGAGATAAATTGTGTTTGTAAAAATTTATTGTATACCATTTTTTTATGGTAATGGTCATCAACAAGGAGAGAAAATATGAAAAAAATAAGTGCGAATATTTTAGACGGCAAATTTGAGCATTTGGTGGATGAGGATAATTTACAAATAACCCACCTACAAATCAAAAAAGGCGAAGAAATACCAAGTCACAAGTCAGATAAAAGTGTAGTAGTTGTAATTTATAAGGGCAAGGTAGATTTTAAGGAAGAGAACGGAAACCAGATAATAATCCCAGGTGATATAATCACAATGGATCCTAATGAAATCCATGCTCTTAAGGCTCTTGAGGATAGCGATTTGATGGTTATAAAAGTAAGAATTTAAGAATATATTTAGCTAAGATAGGGGCTGTTGCAAATTGATAGATATCTAACGTTCCATCATTAGAGTGTATTCCCAGAAAGTTTGAGGTTTAGTCCGCTGGCTGACAGAGACCTTTCTGGGAGAGTGCTCGAATGATATAGGAATGGTTTATCTATTTTGCAACAGCCCCTTTTTGTGTACATATTTTCATTTTAAAAATCTTGATTTTATATATAATTATGTAGGTTATTAATTATATCATTAATTAAGTTGTATAAAATAGTAAAAAAATAAAGACCATTACAGGATATTTGAGGAAACATTTAGATCATATAGCAAACAAGTAAATTATGCGACAATAAAATGTCGGTTTGATTGTCGGTTTGAATAAGATTTATCAAAAAGACAATAAGTACTTCTCAAAAATGTTGAAGCACTGTTTTCGTTTACAAATACGTGGGAATTTTATATAGTGTATAGGACTTGACCTGTCCGTTGGGGACTGTGTTATCCTTTAATCAAAGGAGGTAGAAACCATGTTAAGAAGTGAAATTCAAAAAGAAACGGGTCTAACTAGAAAGGCAATAGAGTATTATGAGGATAAAGGACTTATCCATCCTCAAAAATCTGAGAATGGTTATAGAGATTATAGTATAAAGGATTTAGAAATTCTGAAAAAGGTAGCTATATTTAGAAAATTGGGAATGAGTATCTCAGATATTTATCAGTGTATATCGTCAGCTGGTGATACCCTGTCTTCTGTTTTAAGGAAAAAACAACATCAACTGGACCTTGATGAAAAAAGGAAAGTAATACTAGAAATGATTGTTAAAGGTGAAAGCAATGACCTAATCAATGAGAAAGTTTCACTACTTGAGGTGGAAGAAACGATCTATGAAAAACTAGAAATTGCTTTTCCAGGATATTTAGGACAAATGTTATTTGCTGCCTATCAACCATTTTTGAATGAACCATTAGAAAATGATGGGAAGAATTCATTTTACAAATATATAGATTATCTTGATAGGCTTCCTTCGTTTAAATTAACTGAAGAAGAGAAAAAATATATTGATAAGATTAGTTCACCTTTTGATATGAAAACATTGAATGATGTAAATCAGGCTAAGATCGATGCTATTGAGAATCCGGAAAAGTGGATGAAGGATAATGAGGATGCAATTAATCAATATGAAAGCTATAAAAATAGTGAAGACTATCAAAATAGCATGATGAAACAGATTCAGGATAAGCTTAGAAACTTTATGGAGGAAAATCAATATTATGAAATAGCAATTCCACTTATTAGAAAATTTAGCAAGAGCTATGATAATTACTATAAAAAGCTGATAAAGGCAAATGATCAGTATCTAAATTATAAATATCAATAATTATAGGTAAGCACTTACTTGTATTTAGTAGGTGTTTTTCTATGCCCAAATGTAAAGAGTTACAGGGTTGATAGAAATACTTTAATTGCATTAAATGCGGTTAGAAACTAGACATAGATTGAGGCTTTGGGTAAGGAACGGGACTAAAAAATTGAAAACATCTTATAATTAAGTGTATTTAGTTATATTAGAAAAATAGAATATAGTATTTTGAATAGTTTGGGATATATCAGACGTTTGGAAAAGAAGAGTGGGAATAGTCCCACCATCTTGGGTGACAGATGCTCAGCATCGGTCATCTGCGAGATGAATGCAGAAGCGAAGCTTCAAGTGAGTCCGCAGAACTAAGCGAGGGCGCAAGCCGAGCGCACTTCCTTAAATATTAGGGTGGACAATGTGAGGCATTTTTCATCTCTGAGATAAGCTTTTGAACCGAGAGGTTCACAAGCGAATCCAGAGAACTAAGCGAGAAAACTCCAAGAGTTTTTGAGAGGATATTGCTCAAAACTAAAAAATGTTTAAAATTCAACGGTTATAAAGAAAAAAATTATAACCATAATCAACGCACTTGCCCTTAAATGGGATTCGATTAGAGTATTTTGGTTACGGTTTTTTATATATAATCATTACGTGTCTAATACTACTTTACACGTAGTATGTTTGGTGATCTAATTTAGATAATCAAATACGGAGGTGTTATCAATGGAAAATAATTTACAGAAACACATTCCTTTAACCGAAACAATGTTTCTTGTTTTATTAACAATGCTGGAAGAGAATTATGGTTACAGAGTTTCACAAGAAGTTGAAGAAATAACTAATGGAAGGATTATTTTAGGTCCAGGAACCTTATATGGAGCTATAAATAACCTTAATAAGAAAGGATGGATTAAATTAGTTGATAAAGATGATAGTGGCAAAAAAGTTTATATAGCCACAGATATTGGAAGAGAATTAGTTTCATTAGAAATTAATAGAATGAAAAATTTGGTTTTAAAAGGAGAAAAGAAATTTAAAAAGGAGGAAGACTATGAATAAAATAAAAATTTTTCTAAATCCTATAGAAGGCAGAGAAAAATATTTAAATCATATAGCCAATGAGGGATATCGACTTGTAAAAAGCGGATCAACTATACATGAATTTGAAAAAACTAATTCGGACCATAGGTACGCTGTCGAGTATATAGGATATATGAATAACAAGGAAAGAAAAAAATACACAGAATTTTTAAATAGTATGAACTTAAAAGTTTTTACTGCTCCACTTAATGTTGGGAAACTTAGTTTTGGCAATGTAAAATTAAGACCTTACAACTCCCCCAAAAGTATGATAGCGACTTCTCCAGGAATGATCAACAAAGAAATCTTGATAATTGAAACAGACGGAAGTAAGAAAATACCAATTTTTTCTGATAAGGAAAGTAAAAATGTAGATATTAATAGGAGAAAAGCTCCATATTACTATCTTTTATTTTTCTCTATACTTATAATTCTACTAGCATTATTTAAAGTAATTGATTATAAAACAATAATTTTAGCTGCTATATTATTTGTTTTATCCAGTTTTGGATTATATAAATTATATTCAATCAAAGAAGATAAAATAAGAAGTCTATGAAAAGATAAGACCAGCGTTACATGTTTACATAGCAAGCATGAAATTAAATTTTGTGCGTGTAACGTAGATATGAATATGCAATATAAGAAGTATTAGTAGCTGTTTAATAGATGATTTTTTCTTACTCACCTGCATGTAATGTTGACACTCCCCAATTGTTTCAAACCGCTCTACTTGGGTATATTTATTTTAGTGTATATGTAACAAATAGTTTATTATAATAAAGGGAGATGTATTATGAGTAAAAAAATTGGTTTTATTGTGGGGAGTTTGAGGAAAGATTCTTACAATAGAAAAGTTGCAGAGAATATAGCGGAGCTTTTGCCAGAAGGCTTTGAGGCAAGCTTTATTGAAATTGGCGATTTGCCTTTATACAATGAAGAATATGATGATGGAACATTAGAAACTCCGGAGTCTTATACTAGATTTAGAAGTGAATTAGCAAATACGGATGCTTTTATATTTGTTTCTCCTGAGTACAACAGGGCTATGCCAGCTAGCATCAAAAATGCTATCGATGTTGGATCAAGACCATATGAAGATATGAAATGGGCTGGCAAGAAGGTTGCTGTTATAAGTGCGTCTGTGTCTATGACTGCCGGTGTGAGGGCAAATTATGAAGTTAGAACATCTTTGGCATTTTTAGGGGCAACAGTTTTGGCTCAACCAGAAGTGATGCTATCAGAGATAAACAAATGCTTTGATGAAAATGGAAATATGATTGAATTTACAAAAGAATTTTTACAAATGTTTGTTGAGAAATTTGTAGAATTTGTAAAATAATCTTTGGGGGCTGTCAGATGATGCTGATGGCTCTTTTTTTGTGAAAGTTTTATATCTTGTGAGAGTACTGATACATTAAATCATTTAACTTATCTGTTATAATAGAATAAAACGTAGTATTCATAGAAAGAATAAT
The DNA here is from genome assembly GCF_000312365.2 of Anaerococcus provencensis. GTDB lineage: Bacteria > Bacillota > Clostridia > Tissierellales > Peptoniphilaceae > Anaerococcus > Anaerococcus provencensis. The sequence continues at coordinate 38,832 of NZ_HG003687.1, forward strand.
TTTAAATTCTTAGAAATGTTATTAGAAAAGAGGAAATATGGTAAAAGTTATTGTATTACTAATGTTAATTGTCCCGACTATTTATAACTTCATGGTCCAAAGAAATAATAAAATTAGGGTAAAAAAGAATTCTGACCTAGGATTTATCTTAGCGATTTTTGCGTCTATTACTAGCCTTTTCTGGTATAGGTTAGATAGGACTCTTATGGGTTTTCTTATTCTGCTATCTGCAATCTTGCTTGTATATACCATAGGATTTTTAGCGGGTCTTGGCAAAGATGGTATTAGTGTTTTTATGGGCTATAGTCCTATCCTAAAATTTATTAACTTTGATCAGATAAAAGATATAAATGTTGCAGAAAATTACAATGACATTAAACTTAGGATAAATGCCTTTGGTGATACATATAAGCAAGTTTATGAAATGAAAGATAAAGAGCAAATGATTAAAATATTAGATGAAAATAGATTGATTAAGGGAGATAAATATGCTTGATAACAAGGGTTTTGACCTATGGGCAGATGATTACGACAAAAGCGTTGGCCTATCAGATGATGACAATACTTATCCATTTGCAGGATACAAGGAGATTCTGAATAAGATTTATAATGAGGTTCTTTCCATTGATGCTAAAAGAGTTTTGGACATAGGCTTTGGAACAGGAACTCTTACCAGCCAACTTTATGAAAAGGGAATCGAAATTTATGGCCAAGATTTTTCTAATGAAATGTTTGATATAGCAAGAGAGAAAATGCCCCATGCAAAGCTATACTCCAAAGATTTCTCCAAAGGACTGGACGAGGCGCTTCTTACAAACAAATACGATGCAATCATCGCAACATACTCCCTCCACCATTTAGAAGATGGGGATAAGGTTAACTTTATCAAGTCACTATCGCCTCTATTAAATGACGGAGGAAAAATTTTGATAGGAGATGTGGCTTTTAATACTCGCCATGAATTGGAAGCTTGTAAAAATCAAGCAGGAAGCGATTGGGACTATGATGAATTTTACTTTGTATATGATGAAATCAAAGACAGTTTCCCAAATTCTTCCTTTGACCAGTTATCCCATTGTGCTGGTATAATATCTATAGGATAGTTTCTTAGAATGAAAGCGAGATTACTATGGATAAAAGTAGTGAAGAATACATCAGCAAAAAAAGAGCCATTGAACTCTGGGATTCGGGCAATATAGATAATTTTGAAATTGGCACAGTCAAGGGGCTTATGGACATACATTATGCCCTATTTCATGACCTTGAAGGATTTGATGCAGGCAAGATTCGAAATGTCAACATATCAAAGGGGAATTTCCGATTTGCTAATTCTATGTATCTGGAGCCTGCTCTTGACGCAATTGAACGAATGCCCGAAAATAATTTTGATCAAATAATTGAAAAGTACGTGGAAATGAATGTGGCACATCCTTTTATTGAAGGCAACGGAAGAGCAACGAGGATATGGCTTGACTTGATTTTAAAAAAGAATTTGGACAAGTGCATAGACTGGCAAAGGGTAGATAAGGTTGATTACCTGGAATTTATGAAAATTAGTCCTGTTAGAAGCAAGTACATCAAGATGCTTTTAAAAGAAGCTCTAACAGAAAAAATATCTGACAGAGAGGTGTTTATGAAGGGGCTCGATCAATCATATATTTATGAAGGTCTGGATGATTATAGATCTGAGGATATTGATTATTAGGCTGATAAATAATATTTATACATGATTTAACCGTGTGCAATTCGGCACGGTTGCCAGCTTAAGATAAGCAAAGCTAAAAATCATACAGCAATGCATTTAAATTATAAGATCACATGGGGAAAAAATTGATTCGTTTAGAAGAAATATCTGAAGAAAATTTTAATCAGTGCATAAATCTAGATCCTGGGGTCACAAACGAAGACTTTGCAGATAGCGTGGCCTACTCTTTGGCGGAAGCTTGGCTTTATTATCCTGATATGAGGCCCTTTGCCATCTCCATGGATGGAGAGCTTATTGGTTTTGCCTTGCTATATCTTGGTGAGGATAACTTTCAGATTATAAACTTTTTTATTGTAGATGAGTTCAGGGATAGGGGCTATGGCAGACAAGCTGCGAGACTCTGCATAGATTATTTAAAGGATGTTTACAAGGCAGATAGGATATCTGTTCCTGTTGATTGTAGGAATATTAAGGCTATAAAATTTTGGAGAGACTTAGGTTTTGAGGAATCAGAAAATATCGAAGATGGATATCTATTTATGAGATTCCACTTGTAAAGGTCTCATTTCACCAACTTGGCTTTAGCAAGAAATAGTAGTATATTCTAAGGAAAATATAAAACATGGAGGTAAGTTTAATTGATTTTATAAGCAATATGGAAATTTTGATACTGATATTTAGCTCGTTGAGCTTATTTTGGTATGCCATATTGTGAATAAGATTAGTCTGCTTATCTAAGGATACGTCTATTCACTTTTTGTGGATAGGCTTTTTTTATTTTTCATAATGTGGCATAGGTTCAAAGGAGGATATATGTTACAGATAAAAGATTTAACAATACGATTAATAGAAGACGACAGGATTATTATCAAGGATTTTGATTTGACATTGAATGATGGAGACAAGATTGGACTTATTGGAGAAGAGGGCAATGGCAAATCAATCCTTTTAAAAGCGATAGTAGATAGGGAAAATACAGAAAAATTTGCTAGTATTAGTGGAGAAATCTATAAGAATAATGAGATAATTGGCTACATGCCCCAGTCCTTGCCCAATGAGTACGCAAAGATGACTTCTTTGGCGTATCTTTACCACAAGCTTTCTTATGAAACCATAGATTACAAGCTCTTGTATAGGTATATGAGTGAGTTCGACTTGCCAGATGATATCCTGGCAGAAGATAGACCTGTGGCAAGCCTTTCTGGTGGGGAGAAGATAAAGTTTCTCTTGCTAGTAGACCTGCTAAAAAATCCTAGTGTATTTCTCTTTGACGAACCCAGCAATGACTTGGATTATGAGTCGGTAGCTTGGCTGGGAGATTTTATGGAAAGTTTAGAAATACCCCTTATCTTTGTATCCCACGATACTTCTTTGCTAAGAAAGATAGCTAATAGGATTGTCCACCTAGAACAGATTAGGAGAAGAAGTGTGGCAAAGCACTCTATTTCAAACAATACCTATGATGAGTATGTGAGAAAAAGACAAAACTTTATCATAAATGAAACTACCAGGGCTAATAAAGAGCGAGAAGAATTTGACAAAAAATTATACAAATACAAAAGAGTCCACGATGCTGTCCAGCATGACCTTAGAGCGACTAAGGATGACTTAATCGGTAGAAATCTAAAGGATAAGATGCACACTGTAAAATCCATTGGCAAGAGATTAGAAAAAGAAGAGGAAAATCTGACCAAAAAACCAGACTATGAAGAAGCCATAGACATATTTTTTGATGGTGACATCAGAGTTCCCAATGGCAAGCAAATCCTAGATTTTAAGAAAGATGAGCTAAGGATTGAAAGGAAGGTCTTAGCTAGAAATATTGACTTACAAATCATAGGACCAGAGAAAATCTGCATCGTTGGCAAAAATGGAGCTGGCAAAACCACTCTCCTTAAAGAAATCCTAAAAGAATGTGAGAACCTCAATCTAAAAGTAGGATATATGCCCCAATCATATTTTGCATATGAAATAGATAATATTAGCGCCATTGATTACTTGTCACGATCTTTTTCCAAAGAAGAAAATATCAAAATATCAAACTTTCTAGGATCTTTAAATTTCAAAAGAGAAGAAATGTATAGAAATATATCAGACCTATCAGGCGGACAAAAAGCCAAACTTTTCTTTGCTAAGATGAACTTAGACAAGGCAGAGGTCCTAATCCTTGACGAGCCAACCAGGAATCTTTCTCCACTTTCAAAACCAGAGATTATAGATGCACTCAAAGCTTACAAGGGAGCCATAATAGCTGTATCCCACGACAAGGACTTCATAGACCAGGTTTTTGACAAGGTTTATGAGCTTAATAATCAAGGTTTAAAAATAATAGCCTAATCCTTTCATTATCGCCTAAAATGTACCATATTTTAGGCGATAATTCAATTCTTAGGCGATGTTAGGGGGTATATAGTGAGCAAAGCTAAAGGAGGGAATTATGAAAGAAAACAAAACAATTGTCAATAAGACTGTAAGAGAGGGAATTACCTTTGGCTCAGCCCTTGCCATAGTTATTTCCTACACCACTTGGCATTCTATCCCTTGGGCAATCTTCCACGGAGTTTTAAGCTGGGCCTATGTTATATACTTTGCTCTAGTACATAAATAATAGATGATCTTGGTAGGCCAGCATTTTGAAGCTGATAAATAATCAGAAACCCTATTATCTAGGCTTTGGTCCTCTGCAAAATAAATATTTATTATCTTAGGATTGATGATATAGTTAAGCTAAGAATACATAAAAGTGAGAGAAAAATGAAAATATTACAAAGAATTTTAAAGCAAAGCCTTATCTTTGCCATACTAATAGCAATAAGTGCTTGCCAAAACAATAGTGCAGAGACCGAGAAGCCAGCCAAGATTTATCTTTATGGTGAAGAGCACGGCACGGAAGCTGATACAGATAAGGAGTTTTCCCTTTGGAAAGATTATTATGACAATCAAGGAATGAGAAATCTATTCCTCGAAGTACCAAATTTTGTAGCAGGCTACCTAAACCGATGGATGGATGAGGATGATGATCAAATCCTAGAAATCCTTAGAGACCAGTACAAATATGCCCAGGGCAACAAACTCAAACATTATGGCACATTGCTAAGGAGTATCAAAAAAGAATGTCCAGAAACTGTCTTTTATGGGACAGACATTAGTGATTTTAATGACAGCTTGGGACAGGGATATCTAAAACTTTTAGATAAAAATAAGGACAAGACAGAAATCGACAGGGTCAAAGAGGTAATGGACCAAGGCGATAGAAGAGATGCCTATATCAAAGAGTACAAAGAAAACCAAGAAGATACCCGCCTAGCAAGGATAGCTGATTATAGGGAACAAATGTTAGTCGAAAACTTCATTTACGAATTTGACCAACTAAAAGATAAAAGAATCATGGGTATATACGGAGCCTATCATGTGACCAATCCAGAAAAGATTCAAATGGGCGAAGCAGAAATAATGGCAGACCAGCTAAAAAGCCACTATGGTGATATAGTATCTACAAAAATTTTGGCTCAAATGGAATAGTAAATATAGAGAGGACCAGCAGGATATTGTTGGTCTTTTCTTTATATAATAGTAAAAAACATACATTACTAATCATTATTTTGGGTCTTTTGTTAGGGGGGATTTCTTATGGAATTTCTTCCTATGTGCTAACACCAAAATACGATTCAAATGCTACTATGATAGTTGGCAATTCAACCAGCACTGATAGTCAAAATCCACAAGATTCTAATGTTGAATTGGGTCAAATCCAAGCTAACAAGGCTTTGATTTCTACTTATTCTGAGATAGTTAAGTCTAGGGGTATAGCTGATAAGGTTATTAGCAACCTAAATCTAGATATGGATTATGGAGAATTTTCAGAGAAAGTATCTATTGAGCCTGTAAAGGATACTCAGATTATATCTGTGAAGGTAGTTGATACTATTCCTGAGAGAGCCCAGAATATTGCCAATGAGACTGCAAATATCTTCAAAGATTCTATTGGGGATATTATGAAGGTTAATAATGTTCAGATACTTGATGGGGCTACATTGCCTGAAAGACCTTCATCTCCAAATATCAAGAAAAATACTGCAATTGGAGTAGTTTTAGGACTTATTCTTGGTATTATGATTTCAATTATAAAAGAACTTGCAGATACTACTATCAAGTCCCAAGACGATATTAACAAGTATTTCGACCTACCAGTTATTGGTATAATTCCAGATAAGAAGCAAGGATAAGATTATGGCAAAGAAAAATTATTATAATTCCTCAATGTATGATGAGGCAATAAGATCTGTGAGAACTAATATTCAGTTTTCTGGTGTTGATAAGGAAAACAAAATAATATCTGTTACTTCGACAAAACCTGCTGAAGGTAAGTCTACAGTTATATATAATTTGGCCAAATCCTTTGCAGAAAATGGTGACAGTGCCATTCTTCTTGACTGTGACCTTAGGAGTCCATCTATTGGCGAGATAGCTGGTGTGAATTTTAACCTTGGCATTACAAATTACCTTACTGGCAAGGCAGATATAAATGATGTTATTATCAAGGATAGGGAACAGAGCAATCTAGATTTGATCCTAACAGGTCCAATCCCACCAAATCCATCAGAGATGCTTGCTTCAAAGGTTTTTGTAAATCTTATCAAAAACCTTGCTGAAACATACGACTATGTCTTCATAGATACTCCACCAGTAGGACTTTTTACAGATGCTTCAATAGTTTCTACCCTTTCTGATGGAATGATTTATGTTGTAAAGTCATCTGATACCAAAAAGGAAGAGATATCCCAAGCCTTGGAAAACCTAAAGAGAGTAGATGCAAATATTCTAGGAATGGTATTGACCCACGCTCAGCTAAAGAAGAGCAAATACGGAAACTACTATTAATATGATAGATATACACAATCATATAATTTATGGGGTTGATGATGGAGCAAGGGACCTTGATGAGAGCTTAAAGATGGTAGAACTCTACCAAAAGGCAGGCTTTGACCGAATTATAGCAACAAGTCACTATGATAGCTCTAGGTACAAGGTCGATGCTTACGAAATCAAAGAAAAAGTTGAGATTTTAAATGAAGAATGCACTAATAGAGGACTAGATTTCAAAATATATCCTGGCCATGAGATCCAAGTTGAGCTTGATATGATCAAAAAATTAAAATCGGGCGAGCTGTTAACTTTGAATGGTTCAAAGTATGTGCTTTGTGAGCTTTCCTTTGTGAATAAGCCAACATTTTTGAAGGACCTTTTTTACAATCTACAATTGGAAGGCTATATTCCAATCATAGCCCACGCAGAGAGATATCCTTATGTTGAAGGCCACATAGAATGGCTTGAAGACTTTATCAAGGCTGGAGCCTTGGTTCAAATCAACTATGCATCAATAAAATCGCATGCTGACACTACTAGAGAACTCTTAGAAAGAAATATGGTTCATATCATAGGGACAGATGCCTACCAATCAGAGTGGAGGAGCCCAGATATTTCGGCCTATAAGGATGAGATTCTAAAGATTATCCCAGAGGAGAAATTTGACAAGCTTTCAACTATCAACCCACAAAAAGTGATTGATGATGAGTATATTTCTAGCGACTTTGACAAAATCATCAGACCAGAGAAGACAAAGAAAAAAGGCATATTTAATTTTTGGAGAAAAAAATGATAATAAGAAAATTTATTTATTCTGCTCTTATATTATTCGCATTGACTTCTTGTAACAAAGAAGAGGAACATTATGAGAGTAAAAATGTGAAGGTGGATTCAGTCTTTGACAAGGCTGATGATTCTAAGGGATCCGACGATGACAAAGATAAATCTAAAAATGAAGATAAGGCAAAAGAAGAGAAAAAAGAAGAAAAGCCAGCAGATGATAAAGCTGAAGACAATAATAAGGCGGAAGATAATAATCAACAAGCAAATAACAAGCCTGACAACAATGCAAAGAAGTATAGGGTTGAAAATGGCGTAAATATGAGATCAGAAGCCAATACTGATGCTGACAATATAGTAGCTGTGATAGACCCAGGGACAGAGATTACAGCTCTTGAAGAAATCGAACAAAACGGCAAAACTTGGATTAAGCTAGAATACCAAGGCCAAACGGGCTTTGTAGTAAAAGAATTTCTCCAAGAGGTAAATAACTAGCTTAGTTGAAAATGGCATTTTTGGCAATATAATAAACTTAAGAGAAGCCACCTCTTGAGCCAAAAAAGCCCTTGATTTATCAAGGATAAAGGTAGAATACGATTCTCCATGAGAATCAAAAAAGACAGTAGGTGAACTACTGTTTTTATTTTGGTATGACGGGCATGTCATCAATCTGTGGTGAAAGTCCACGAAGGGCGTAGTTGCCAGCGAACCTCATAGCAATTCCCAAGGCTTGTACCGTGAGGTACAGGCGAGAAGAAGGGATAGCAAAATTGTAGCCTGACGAACAGAAACCTAATACTAAGGCTTGCACGGTGGACAAGCGAACCAAAAGTCGTGAAGTCCAAAAGGCAACCGTAAACCATGCAAGTAGATTAGGCAGGTAGACAAGGAAAGATTGATGGCTTATCCCGTGAGGTCTCACTAGCGAATAAGT
>NZ_HG003687.1:47814-236649 GCF_000312365.2 Anaerococcus provencensis
TCATATGGAAGCAGTGGAAGACTAGTGAAAAACGCCTATGGGGACTTCGAAAGTTAGGAGTTCCGATGTGGATGGCAAAACAGTCAGTAGGATTTGGAGACCACTATCAAGCGGTTGCCAAAACCACAGGACTACATCATATAAACAAAGAAATCCTCGCAAAGCGAGGACTTCAAAGTTGTTTGGATTATTATTTGAATTAAACCGCTGTATGCCGAACGGCACGTACAGTGGTGTGAGAGGGGCTACATGTTAGCTCCTACTCGATCTAGTTTTGATAAAGAATAGCCTCAAGAAGTAATAGTTAGCTTAGTTGAAAATAGACCTTTAAGCAATATAATAGTAGTAAGAGAAGCCACCTCTTGAGCCCAAAAAAGCCCTTGATTTATCAAGGATGAAGGTAGAATACGATTCTCCATGAGAATCAAAAAAAGACAGTAGGTGCGAACTACTGTCTTTTTGTTTTTACTTGCCTTCGCATTTATAGACTATGAGACTAGCTATAATAGCTACTAACAAGGGAAAAATAAAATTTTCCAAAAGATAGAATACTATCTCCATTTAAATCACCTCCTTTCGGAGACAATTTAATTATATCACAAAAATCTACAAAGACTTACAAAATTTATGCGTTGATTGTGTATTTTTAAATAATATAATGATAGCATGATTAAAAATATATATAGACAAAAAAATAAAATATTATTAGGCCTACTTTCGGTTTCTATACTTACAAGTTGTGGTCAAAACCAAGGAGAAAAGGCAAAAGAGCCTGAAGTAGTGAAATTGGAAGAAAATGAAAAGAAAGAAGAGCTGACACTTGATGACCTATCAGCCTTTTTGTATGAGAAACTTGACGGGCAAAAATTAGTCAGAAATTATGGGGAAGATACTGGCTGGACTAACTTGGAATTTGGACCAGACGGGACCTTCACAGGATCCTACATGGGTAAAACTTCAGTTGATGGCTTTGATGGTGGCAGAAACTGGAAGGCAGCAGCCTATTACCTGGGAGAAGAAATCCATTCGTCAGACTTTGAGGGGAGATTTACCATAGTCAAACAGATCAATGACTATGTATATATGATGAAACTTGAAGATTTTGAAATAACCTCAGAATACGGCCTCCACGACGACATATACTTTAACGTAGACTTTGCCCTAGGCATGAAAGAAGACGCAGACTACTACCTCTACATCCCAGGCACTCCAGGCAATCTAATGCCAGGAGAAGACTCAAGACTGGACAATAATTACAAAAAAGCAGACGCCACAGAAGACAAGAGCCAAGGATTTATAATCTGGGAAAAATACGATGATGAAGTATTTAATCAGCTAAGTCTTTAAAAGTGATTGTTAGCCATGGAGATCCTTCGGTCGGCCCTGAAGGGGCCTCCCTCGAGGATGACAGAGTGGAGAATATATTTTAAAAAAATATGAGAAAATCTTTTTTATATTAGGATTAATGCATATCTTTTATTTTGTTTGTTAATTAAGGATATAACGTTGTAATAAGGGGGAAAACCCAGGGGAGTTCCGATTCTCCCCAACTGGTTTTCCCCTTATACCCCCCCTTTTCTGCTACCCCCTCGAAACGGCCACTGCGTGGTGCTGAAATCTGTAAGAATTTGCTGTGCAAATTCTGGCGATTTGATAGGGTGATTTTAAATTATAGACTATAAAAATTGGTGTTTTCTAAATCTTGAATTTCTAAAATCGCAAACTCGCTACGCTCAAACAGTGCGATTTCTTAACGAAATTCCGCAATTTGAAAACACCACAATTTTCCCATCTCTAAGCTTAGGCTTGTAGCTTTCACAACCTGTCATTCTGAAGGAGAATACAAGCCGTCCGCTCGATCTAGGACCGACTGAAGAATCTCCTAGCTTAGGTTTCTCTATGAGATCCTTCGGTCGGCCATAAAAGGCCTCCCTCGAGGATGACAAGTGTTGATAATTCATATTAATAATCAGAACAAAAGAATTTGCGAAGCAAACTTCTACTACTCATTGCTCTCCGCAGGAGCGGAGGGGGTGTAAAAGGTTTAGGGGATCGGAGGAAAGGAAAAAGGGGTCTCCGTTACCCCTAATTCCTATCCCCCGAGGTGCAACGGTACTGCTGTAAAATATAGTAAAATAAAAGATATAGTTTTTCTTCTTTATTACAGGGGAAATTAAAAAGGGGTAAGTTATACTTCCCCTTTTTTCAAAATCCTCATTGCCCACAATATTGCAATGATTGATACTCCTACATCTCCGAATACTGCCAACCACATATTGGCTTTTCCTAAAAAGCCTAGGATTAGTATTACTAGTTTTACTAGCAAGATGAATGTTATGTTTTGTCTGACAGTTGTGTTGGTGATGTTTGATATTTTTAATAGTTCGTTTAGTTTTGAAAATTCGCCATTTACTACCAGGATATCTGATGATTCTATGGCGAGATCACTTGCTGTTTCTCCCATGGAGATTCCTACGCTGGCATTTGCAAGGACTGGGGCGTCGTTTATCCCGTCTCCTACAAAGACTGTTTTTTCTCCTTTTTCTTCAAATTCTTTTAGGACCTTTAGTTTTTCATCTGGCATTACTTCTGCATAATAGTCGGTTAGTCCGAGTTTATTTGCAGTTTCTTTTACTACGTCTTCGCTGTCGCCAGATACTACTAGGACTTCTTTGAAGTGTTTTTTGAGATTATCTATAGTTTCTTTTGTATTTTTCTTGATATCATCTTCTATTATAACTTTTGCTGCTAGATTTCCATCTATGGAAAGGTATATCGACCTATCTTTTCCTTTCTCATCGTATCCAACATATCTTACTGAACCAATTTTGATTTCTTGGTCATCTTGGCCTATGGCTTTAACACCTAAGCCTTTTTCGTTTGTGACATTTTTAAATAGGTCAGGGTTTTCATCTCTACCGAGGCTTTCTACAACACCTTTTGCTATTGGGTGAGTGCTAAGTAGCTCGATATTGTAAATATAGTCTAGGATATCTTCCTTGTCATAATCTCCAAAGTATTTGATATCTTCTACCTTAAATTTACCAGTAGTTAAAGTTCCTGTCTTATCTGTAAGTAGGGCCTGGGCTTGGTTTAGGCTTTCAAAATATTGGCTACCTTTGATAAGTATGCCATTTTCACTAGCTAGTCCCAGTCCTGACATAAAGGTAAGTGGCACTGATAGGACTAGGGCACATGGGCAAGATAGGACTAAGAATGTTGCTGCACGAAGCAAGTAATCATCCCAGGCTCCACCAAAAAATAGGGGAGGTATGATGGCAAGTAATAATGCAAGACCAACTACAATCGGTGTGTATACTTTTGCAAAGCGAGTCACGGTTTTTTCGCTTTCTGACTTACTTCCTGCAGAATCTTCGATCAATTCCATAATCTTGGCTGCTACAGAGTCCTCAAATTCTTTCTTTGCCTCCACTTGTATAATACCTTCAGTCATGATGGATGAGGATATGATTTCAGATCCAACTTCTACTTCAACTGGCATTGATTCGCCTGTCACAGAAGAAGTATCTACAAGGCCGTGGCCTTTGGTGACTATTCCATCGATACCGATTTTTTCGCCATCACGAACGAGGATTATATCGCCAACTTCAACTTCATCTAGGTCGATTTCTGTAGTGGTGCCATCAGGGTTTACCCTGTTTGCAACATCTGGGACTAGATTTAAAAGTCCTTTGATATTTTCTCTAGACTTATGAGTGGCAACCTCTTCAAAAAGCTCGCCAAAATTATAAAAAAGCATTACAGCGACAGCTTCGGTATATTGGCCGATTGCAAAGGCTGTAATTGTGGCTATGGACATCAAAAAGTTCTCATCAAGGGCTTGTCCACGCCTCAGCATTTGGAAAGCTTCTTTTAGAACATCAGAAGCCACCATTATATATATTATGGCAAAGACTATGATTATATATGGGCCGGATACGTATTTATGATGATAAAGACTTAGGACAAGAGTGAGGATGGCGATTACAATCAATCGCCTAAGCTCACTTTTGTGTTCATCTGTCATTGATTTAAACATATTATTTGGCCAAAAATACTGTTCCTGGTTCTAACTTGTCGGCAATTTTATTAGCTTCATCTAGGATTTGGTCAGGATTTGCATCATCTTTTACTTCAAGCTTTAATTTTTCTGTCAAAAATGATAGGTTAGCATCCTCTACTCCATCAATATTTTTGATAGCTTCTTCAATTTTTGCTGCGCAATTTGCACAAAGGGATTTGCTTTCTACTTTGTATTTTAATTTCATATTCTTACTCCTTTATATGTTCGATTCCTGTTTGAAAAATTATTTTGACGTGGTCGTCTGCAAGTTCGTAGTACATTGATTTGCCGCTTCTCTTGGATCTGATCAAATTGTTATCCTTCAAACTCTTTAGCTGGTGGCTGATAGCCGACTGGCTCATATCCAAGGCTTCTGCAATTTCGCCTACAGAAGTAGGTCCACTAAAAAGCACATTCATTATCCTAAGCCTAGTAGAATCGCCAAAAACCTTAAAAAGATCGGCTAAGTCAAATAGAATTTCCTCATCTTTGATAGTTATCATTATCACCTCTGTTCATATGAGTATATGTTCATATTTATTATAACTCATATGAAATTTTTGTCAATAGAAGTTGTACTCATGCCCTGTCATCCTCGAGGGAATGAAAGTGACCGAAGGATCTTTATAAAAGAAATTGAGAAAGAAAAATGTTTCTTTACTATACTATCGAAAGTAAATGAATATCTTTTATTCTTTTATGGTTTTAAGTTGTACCGTTGCACCTCGGGGGATAGGAATTAGGGGTAGCGGAGACCCCTTTTTCCTTTCCCCCGATCCCCCTAAACTTTTTACACCCCCACCGCCACTGCGTGGTGCGCACAGCAGTAGAAGTTTGCTTCGCAAATTCTTTTGTTTGGACTGTTAATACTACATACTACAAAAATGGTATAAACAAACCTGTCATCCTTGAGGGAACGAATGTGACCGAAGGATCTCATATAGAACTATTACGCCAGGAGATTCTTCTTTCTCTAGTGCTCAATCAGAATGACAGGTATGTGAGTTACCTGCATAAATGAGATGGGAAAATTGCATTGTTTTCAAATTGCAGAATATCGTTAAGAAATCGCACTGTTTGAGCATAGCGAGTTTGCGATTTTAGAAATTCAAGATTTAGAAAACACCAATTTTTATAGTATATAATATGGTTTCACCGTATCATATAGCAAGAATTTGCACAGCAAATTCTTACAAATTCGCACCACGCAGTGGCAGAGGGGTGAAATGGGTCGGGGGCCCGGGGAAGGGCAAAAGGGGCCTCTGTCGCCCCTACCGCCCTGCTCCCCGGTGTCGAAGCTACAGCCTAAAATAATATAGAGAATACAAGACATCTATAACTTTTATTATAAAAAATAGATATCTTTTTTCCCTAATTTCTTTTCTATTAACAACCACATTTTTGGGTATAAATAGTGAAAATAATAAAAAATGATTAAGTTTTATGGTGCAAGCTATAAGTTTGAAAATAATTGTCTTAGACATACATTTTTTATATTTTTTCTCAAGTGATAAGTTTTATCACATTTTGACAAATAGAAAGGAAATCAATATGAATAATAAAACAACAAATATCCTACTAGCAGTGGTTTTCCTTGTTGCTGCATTCTTTTCTTTTAGATACGATCAAAGACCTATCGGGGCCTTTTCGGTAGTTATGGGCGTATTCTTCTTGTATAGAGCTTTGACAAACAAGGAAGATGTGAGTAAAGAAAAGGATTATAAATAAGAAGTATGACAGAAAACTCCCGCTTGGGAGTTTTTTGGGTATAATCTTAGTATAATAGTAAATTTATATGTAATTGTAAAGAAGAAAGGATAGATAATGAACAAAACTAAGATTCAACAAATTATAGGAATTGTTGCAATGCTTTTCTCAGTTTATATGTTTTTTGATAAACGTGGGGGAGTCGGATTTATTGTACTTTTAATAGGGGCTATAGTATATGGCCTAGGTAAGAAGGAAGAAAAAGACAATCAAAATTACGTTCCTAGATAAGAATTTATGCCTTCCCAAGTGGGAGGCTTTTTTGTACATATTTAGCTTGGAGAAATATTATGAATGAGAGAAAAATTGAAAGTATGCTTGCCATAGTTTTTATAATCATATCCGTTTTTATGTTTTTTACTAAAAGGGGAGGCATGGGATTTCTTGTGTTTTTGCTCGGCCTTGGCCTTTATATATTTAGTAGACGAGGAACAGACTATAGATCAATGTAAAAAGGACCCATATGGGCCCTTTTGTGATTATTTGTGAAGTATGTCTCCACTTTCAGCATCAAGTTCTACATCGTCGCCATCTTCAACGTCGATGCTATAAACTATTTTGCCTTCGTCATTACTTTCTATTTCGTATGATTTTACATAGCCCTTGTTGTTTTCAAGAGCTTTTGCCATAGCATCTTTTGGAGCTAAGATTTTAGTAAAGTCGATAGCTTGATCATTTTCTTTATCATCATCAACTTCTTCTTCTTGGCCTAGGATTTCACCGCTTTCAGCGTCAATTTTTGCTTGATATTCTTTTTCGCCGTCAAATCCTTCGATAGAGTAAGCGTATACTCCGTCATCTTCGTCAAGTTCTACGCTGTTGATCTCAAGACCTTCAGCTGGGAAAGTTTCTTTGAATTTTGCTACAGCATCATCAAGGCTTACAGCGAATTCTTTTTCTTCTATACCAGATTTGAGGTCGTCAACTTTCTCTTCTACACTATCCTTTGCTTTGTCAACTTCTTCTGTAACTGCAGCTTCAGTATTCTTAGCTGCATCTTTGACATCTTCTTTGGCTTGATTAGCATTTTCGTTGCCGCAGGCAGCTAATACTGTTGCCAAAGCTAGAGCGGATACTCCATATTTTAGGTTTTTAATTTTCATTATTCTTTCTCCTTAATTTTCATATTGTTAATATACCCTCTTTATTATATTAATCAACAAATTAATAAAATAGAAAAGCTAGGGCAGATTTATTCATAAAATATAAATTATGCTTATAAACCTCCTAGGCTAGTTTATTTAGGCTGTAGGAAGCTACTTGTTCTTTGATTTGGTCAAGAGTTGTATTTTCGTCTATGGTTACTGCAATTTCAACGCTTGATTCAACTAGGGGAGAACCAGCTAAGAGCACATTTTCCTTTAGCTCATCGTCTAGCATATCATAGGCCATCTCACAGTTCATCATAGATGATCCGAGGTCAAAGAATACTACCACTCCATCTTCAGCAAGTCTAGTCATTTTTTCGTTGATTTCTTCAAAGTTTGAACCAAGTTCTCCATCTTCGGTCCCGCCAGAGTATTCGATATTGACATCACTTGCCATTTGACCTACTAATTCTTTTAGCCCTTCTGCTAATTTATGACTGTGGCTGGCTATTAGTATATTAATCATTGATAGCTCCAAGAGTTTCTTTGACTAGGATATAAGAACTTGCTGCACCTGGGTCAATGTGTCCAATAGATCTTTCTCCAACGTATGATGCACGGCCTTTTTTGGCCTTGATATCCTTGGTTTTTTCCATGGATTCTTCTGCTATTTTAATAACCTCATCAAAAGATTTGCCAGCATTTAGGGCTTCTGCAACTGGTTCTAGGACATCTACCATAGTTTTATCGCCAACTT
This sequence comes from Anaerococcus provencensis, assembly GCF_000312365.2. Classification (GTDB taxonomy): domain Bacteria; phylum Bacillota; class Clostridia; order Tissierellales; family Peptoniphilaceae; genus Anaerococcus; species Anaerococcus provencensis. The sequence goes on from NZ_HG003687.1 coordinate 55,490, forward strand.
CGGCCTTGCCTCTTTGCTTAACTCCATCTACTCCAGCAGTAAATGCTTGGTTTAACTTTTCTCTTGTCAACTCATCTACATCCTTGAGACTTGCGGCAAATTTCATGAAGAATGAACCGTAAAGAGGGCCAGATGCCCCACCTACCTTGGATAGCAAAGTAGTAGCTACTTTGTTGAAAAGTGTCTTGTAATCATCAAAGTCAGCTTCTAGGGCTTCCTTAGTAAAGCCAAAGCCTTTGGCCATATTTACTCCGTGGTCGGCATCTCCTATAGACCTATCTAGGTCTGTTAGATAGTCCTTGTTGGCTATGATTTCATCTGCTGCTTGTAATATTAGTGTCTTTACATCATTAACTTGCATATATTTATTTCCTTACTATGTCTATTTCTTGGTCTAGGAGGGCTAGTCTTTGGTCATCAACCTTGTATAGGGTGATGGAGAATCCAGCCATATCCATACTTGTCATAAAATTGCCTACATAGGTGCGAGCAACTTTTATATTTTTCTCAGCTAGGTAGTCAGCAATGCTGTTGTTGATGACAAATAATTCCATCTCTGGTGTAGCTCCCATACCATTTACCATGAGGGCATATTGGCTATTTGTATCTGTCACTTCGACTAGGAGTCTATCGATCATTTCTTTTACTATTTCATCAGCTGATTTCATTTCTTCTTTTTGGATACCTTCTTCACCGTGGATTCCTATACCCATTTCGATTTCATTTTCTTCTAGGCTAAAGGATTCCTTGCTATCTGATGGGTTGGTACATGGTTTGCTTGCCATACCGATAGATTTGATATCTTCTACAATCTTATCAGCCATTTCCTTGATCTCGCTTAGGCTAGCTCCGTTTTCTGCCATAGCACCAAGAGTCTTGTGAACAAATATTGTTCCAGCAACTCCACGTCTGTCTTCCTTGTTTTCTACTACTATATCATCGTTGGTAATCACATAATCGACTTCTATATCTTCCATTTCAGCCATTTCCTTGGCCATCTCAAAGTTCATAACATCGCCTTGGTAATTTTTTACTACCATGAAAACTCCCTTGCCAGAGTCAGCTCTTTTGATAGCTTCTAGGACTTGGTCTGGGGTAGGAGATGTGAAAACATCACCAGCTATGGCACAATCGAGCATACCCTTGCCAACATAACCAGCGTGAGCAGGTTCGTGACCAGAACCACCACCAGATATAAGACCAACTTTGCCAGCTACTGGTGCATCTTTTCTAGCTATAACACTAGTGCCTTCGATTCTTACAATCTTTTCTGGATTTGCCTTTACCATTCCATCTAGCATTTGATCAATTATGTCTTCTGGCTTGTTTATAATCTTTTTCATACTTACCTCCGATTATAATATTCTTTCTATGATATATACCCATCATGGCAGATATTAATGATTGAAATATTATGGTTTTCGCAGTATATTTATGGATATGATAATAGTAAAACAAAGGTCAAAGTAAGTCAAAAACTTTGGCTTTTTCATTGATATATTATAAAGAAAGGATTAATCTTTGAACAAATTTAAGATAAATTCCGAATACAAACCAAAAGGTGACCAGCCCGAGGCTATTGCTAGTCTTGCCAAGGGACTCAAGGAGGGCAAAAAGCACCAAATCCTCCGTGGAGTTACAGGTTCAGGTAAGACTTTTACCATGGCAAATATAATAGAAGAGGTCCAAAGACCAACTCTGATTCTTGCCCACAACAAGACCTTGGCCTACCAGCTGTTTACAGAGTTTAAGGAGTTTTTCCCAGACAATGCTGTGGAATACTTCGTGTCCTACTATGACTACTACCAACCAGAAGCCTATGTAGCTGCAACTGATACCTATATTGCCAAGGACTCATCAATCAACGATGAGATCGACAAGATGCGCCACTCTGCGACTATGGCTCTTTTTGAGAGAAGAGATGTCATCATTGTGGCATCTGTTTCTTGTATCTATGGTCTGGGTGACCCTATTGACTACAAGGAACTTGTGGTTTCCCTAAGACCAAACCAAGAGATTGCCCCAGAGGAGGTAATGAGAAAACTTATAGATGTCCAATATGTGAGAAATGACATTGACTTTGACCGCGGGACTTTCAGACGTCGCGGGGATATACTAGACATTTTCCCAGCAGGTTTTGACCAGAAGGCCATTAGAATTGAGTTTTTTGGGGATGAGATAGAAGAAATATCTGAGTTTGATTCCCTTACTGGCAAGGTAACAGCAAAGCTTAGCCACGCCTACATTTACCCAGCCAGTCACTATGCAACAACTAGCGAAAAGACAGAACGTGCTATAGTTACCATAGAAGAAGAGCTTGATGAAAGACTTGCAGAACTTAATAGTCAAAACAAACTTCTAGAAGCTCAAAGGCTAGAACAAAGAACTCGCTATGATATAGAAATGCTAAAGGAAATTGGTTTTTGTTCAGGTATAGAAAACTACTCTAGACACCTAAGCCAAAGAGCACCAGGTTCTAGGCCATATACCTTGATTGACTACTTTCCAAAGGACTTTGTCCTCATGGTTGACGAATCCCACGTATCCATCCCACAAGTAGGGGGCATGTATGAGGGTGATAGGTCCAGAAAGCAAAACTTAGTTGACTATGGTTTTAGACTTCCATCAGCTCTTGACAATAGACCTTTGAAATTCCATGAATTTGAAGGCTTAATCGACCAAGCAATCTATGTTTCAGCGACCCCAGGTCCTTATGAAATGGATAAGACTGGTGGGGAAATGGTTGACCAAATCATCCGTCCAACAGGTCTGCTTGACCCACTTGTAGAAGTACGTCCTACAGAAAATCAAATCGACGACCTCATGGAAGAAATCAACAAGACCACAGAAAAGGGCGACAGGACCTTGGTTACAACTTTGACCAAGAAAATGGCAGAAGATTTGACAACCTATCTAACCCAAAATGGGGTAAAGGTAAAATACCTTCATTCAGACATCAAAACCATAGAAAGATCTGAGATTATAAGAGAGCTTAGACTGGGAGAATTTGACGTCTTAGTTGGTATCAACCTCCTTCGTGAGGGTCTAGATATACCAGAAGTTAGCCTTATAGCCATACTTGATGCTGACAAGGAAGGCTTCCTAAGGTCAGAGAGGTCTTTGATACAAACAATCGGTCGTGCTGCTAGAAATAGCGAAGGCCATGTAATTTTATATGGAGATTCTATAACCAAGTCTATGAAAATTGCCATGGATGAGACCAGCCGTCGCCGTGAAATACAGATGGCCTTTAACGAAGAGCATGGCATAATACCTACAACAATCAGGAAAAATATCGGCGAAATGATTCAAATTACCAAAGAAACCAAGGAAGAAGAAATAGAAGAATTTAGCCGTGACGATATAGATACAATTTTAATCAACCTTGAAAGTCAAATGTACAAGGCAGCTGAAGAGCTTGACTTTGAGCGTGCTGCTAACATTCGTGATCAAATCAAGTCTATGAAAGAAAATTTCCAAGGAGCATAAATTGACAGAACACGACATAGTTATAAAGGGTGCTCGCACCAACAACTTAAAAAATGTCAACATTACTCTGCCACGCGATAATATGATAGTTTTTACTGGGCTTTCCGGATCTGGGAAGTCCACTTTGGCCTTTGACACAATTTATGCCGAAGGTCAGAGGCGCTATGTAGAAAGTCTATCATCCTACGCTAGGCAGTTTTTGGGCAATGTTGACAAGCCGGATGTGGATAGCATAGAAGGACTTTCCCCATCCATATCCATAGACCAAAAAACAACCAACAGGAACCCAAGATCAACCGTAGCAACAGTTACAGAAATATACGACTACTATAGACTGCTATATGCCAGGATTGGAGATGCCTACTGCCCAGTTTGTGGCAAGAAAATCGAGGCCCAATCCATAGACCAAATGGTAGACCACATCTTGGAATTGCCAGAGAAAACCCGTATACAAATCCTTGCCCCAATGATAAAGGGCAAAAAAGGTCAGCACAAAAAAGCCCTAGAAAATATCCAAAAACAAGGCTTTGTGAGAGTTGTCATAGATGGCGAGAAATACGACTTAGCTGAAGAGATTGAACTATCCAAAACCAAAAAACACGATATCTCAATTGTAGTAGATAGGATTGTAATCAAAGAAGGAATCAATGCTAGACTGACAGATTCCTTGGAAACTGCCCTAGGCCTTGCTGATGGCATGGTAATTATAGATGTTATTGACGGCGAGCCTTTTATGATGAGTTCCAAGCTTGCCTGCCCAGATGGCCACGTGAGCCTGCCAGAGATTACACCAAATATGTTCTCTTTCAACGCACCAATAGGCATGTGCCCAGATTGTAACGGCCTAGGTTTTCACTTACAAATTGATCCAGAATTAGTAATCCCGCAGAAAAATCTTTCTATAGACGAGGGGGCCATTGATGCCTACGCTGGTTCTGCCAAGGGTTCATACTACTACGAGACCATCAAGGCCATAGCTGACCATTACTCTTTCCCAACTGACAAACCAATCAAAGATGCACCAAAAGAGATGATAGATGATATCCTTTATGGTACCGACTACGATCTAAACTTTGTCTTTGACTCCAGATTTTCTGGCAGAAAGAGATACAAGGGCAAATTTGAAGGGGCCATAAGAAACCTATCTGACAGGTACGAAAGGTCAAACTCTGACTCCCTCAGAAAGAGGATAGGAGAATTCATGGGCGAAGAAGAGTGCCACACCTGCCATGGAGACAGGTTAAAACCAGAAGTCTTGGCCATCAAAATAAACGAGACAAACATATCAGACTTGACCAAACTTTCTGTAGAAAAATCTATAGAATTTTTTGATAAACTAGAATTATCAGAGATGAAAGCAAAAATAGCTGAGCTTATCATCAAGGAAATAAAGGCTAGGCTAAAGTTTTTAAATGACGTAGGCCTTGGCTACCTTACCCTAAGCCGAGCTGCTTCAACCCTTTCTGGAGGAGAAAGTCAGAGGATAAGACTTGCCACCCAGATTGGCTCAGGACTTGTAGGAGTATGCTATGTCCTAGACGAGCCATCAATCGGCCTCCACCAAAGGGACAACGACAAGCTAATCACTTCCCTAAGAAATCTCACAGATATAGGTAATACCCTAATTATAGTAGAACACGACGAAGATACCATTCGCGAAGCCGACTATATAGTAGATATCGGTCCAAAGGCTGGTGTTCACGGGGGAGAAGTTGTGGCTAAGGGAAGTCTTGATGACATTGTAAATGCCAAAAATTCTATAACAGGCGACTACCTATCCGGTAGAAAAGAAATCCCAGTCCCTCAAACAAGGAGAAAATCTGACAAATTTATAGAGATTAAGGGCGCCAGGGAGAATAACCTCAAGGACATAGATGTCAAAATCCCTGTAGGAGTCCTTACATCTGTGACAGGAGTATCGGGATCAGGTAAATCTTCACTGATAAATGAGATTTTATACAAGTCAGTCACAAGAAGGCTCAACAAAACCAAGATTCGCCCGGGCAAACACGACGATATCCTAGGTCTTGACCAAATAGACAAGGTCATAGCCATCGACCAATCACCAATAGGTAGGACACCAAGGTCCAACCCTGCAACATACACCAAGGTCTTTGACAACATCCGAGATGTATTTGCCATGACCAACGAGGCCAAGATGAGGGGCTATGCCAAGGGCAGATTTTCCTTCAATGTAAAGGGTGGACGTTGTGAAGCCTGCAAGGGTGATGGTACAATCAAAGTAGACATGATGTTCTTGCCAGATGTCTATGTGCCATGCGAAGTTTGCCACGGCAAGCGCTACAACCGCGAGACTCTAGAAGTCAAATACAAGGGCAAAGATATATCCCAAGTTTTGGATATGACAGTTGAAGAAGGCATAGAATTTTTTGAAAACCATGCACCAATTGTCAGAAAACTCCAAACCCTATACGATGTAGGACTTGGCTATATCAAAATCGGCCAACCATCCACAGAGCTATCTGGTGGAGAGGCCCAAAGGGTTAAACTTGCCACAGAACTAGCAAAAGTTGGCACAGGCCAGACCCTATATATACTCGATGAGCCAACTACAGGCCTACACATGGCCGATGTACACAAGCTAATAGAAGTCCTAAACCGACTAGTTGACCAAAACAACACGGTAGTTGTCATAGAGCACAACCTAGATGTGATCAAAGTATCAGACTACATCGTAGACCTAGGACCAGAAGGTGGAGATGGTGGTGGTACTCTAGTAGGAGCTGGCACTCCAGAAGAGATAGCCAAAAACAAAAAATCATACACAGGCAAGTACCTAAAGAAAATTCTTAAAAAATAGGAGAAGATAATGGGATTTGAAGATAAAAAAGACAACAAAGTAGACACAAGAAAGAACGGTAGACCAATAAGCTTCTCAACAGGAGATGGTCAAGATTTCTATATAGACCTACCAGAATCTATACCAGGTCAAGAGGACATGGCTACTGATGACAGTGCAGAAGTATCGGCAAAAGACCTAAGCAATAAGCTAAACAAAACAACAAATGAAATCAAAGATTTGCTAAAAAGCGTTGGTATAGATGATGTTTCAAAGATTTTAAATGAAGATAAATAATTAAGGCTGCTTCGGCAGTCTTTTTTAGTGCTTAAAAAATAATTATTGACAAGTACACTTGGCATATGTATAATTAAAATACCAAGTATACTTGTCAAAAGGAGAAAAATATGAACAGAGAAGAAATACTGGCAAAAAGCAGAAAGGATTATGAGAAAAATGATGAATATTTAGTCGATGCTCTCACAAAAGCAGGTAAGATTTCAAGTCAAGTTGGCCTACTAGTTACAGCCATTATAGTGGCTGGAGATCAATTTGTCTTCAATACTTACAATTATGGAGCCCAAGCCATATACTTTGCTATTATGGGAACTATGGACATAGTTAGATATAAATATATCAAAGAAAAGAAAGACCTAGTTTTAGGAATAATCTTTGCCATAGGCTCAGTACTTAGTCTCGTCGCGCATTTTAAGAGTTTTAACTAATAAAAGGTGCACCTATGAATGAAGAATTGATCCTAAAAAATAGACTAAAAGAAGTAAGAAAGGAAAAAGGATATTCCCAACAAAAGCTTGCCGATGAAGTTGGTGTTTCTAGAAATACCATAAGCTCAATAGAAACAGGTCAATTTAACCCGACTGCTAAGCTTGCTTTGATATTGTGCATAGCCTTAGATGAAAAATTTGAAGATTTATTTTATTTTTAGAAATATTGATTTATTTTGGGTAAAATTGTAAGAGAAGTATTAATTATTTATTGTAAATTATTAACTATGAAAGATAAAGGAGTAAAGCTATGATTGAGATAAAAAATGTATCTAAATCTTTTGGCAAAGTCCAGGCTCTGGATGATGTTTCCTTTGAAGTAGAAAAGGGAGATGTCTTTGGTCTGATTGGCCAAAACGGAGCTGGCAAATCAACCCTGTTTCGTTCAATGATGAATTTCTTTGACGATTACAGTGGCGAGATTCTATATGATGGAAAACCAATGGCAAAAGTTCCCCTAGAAAAAATAGGATTTTTGCCAGAAGAAAGGTCTCTTTCACCAAAAAAGACCATAGAAGAGGAAATCCGCTACTTTGCAAGACTAAACCAAATGGATAATATCCCAAAGGAAACCATACAAAAGTGGTTTGATAGATTTGAAATCAAGGGCAATCTTACAGACAAGATCAAATCCCTATCAAAGGGTAACCAACAAAAAGTCCAACTCTTGGCAGCAGTCATCTACCAACCAGAATTTGTAATCCTAGATGAACCACTTTCAGGCCTTGACCCATACAATATCAGGCTCTTGGAAGAAATCATCAAAGAACTAAACTCCATGGGCATGACCATACTATTCTCATCCCACAACATGGAAAACGTGGAAGCCCTCTGCAACAAACTTGTCATGCTAAAAAACGGCAAAGTTGTCCTAAATGGCACTCCAGCGGAGATTAGAAACACTTATCCAAGAGAAGAAATCTTGGTAGAAACAGATAGGGACTTGCTACCACTTATAGATGGCAAGGTCAAATCCTACACCAAAAATGGCAATATCTGGAAACTTTACCTAAACGACCAAAACGATAGTAGAGAAATCTATGAAACAATCAAAAATAATATAGGTTTTGTTAGCCAATTTAGCCAAGCTGCTCCTACACTAAATGAGATCTTTGCAAAGGTGGTGGAAAGTCATGAATAGAATGAAAATTGTAGCCCAAGATACTTTGATGAAACAAATCAAATCAGGTTCTTTCTGGTTTATGATTTTATTCCCAATCATAATGATGGGCATATCTATGGCCATTGGCTATTTTGCAAATAGCTCTGGCAATGACATGGCAGTCATAGCAGATGAGAGCATAGCACCATACTTTGAAAATAACCCAGACTATGATTTTAGGCTTATAAGTGAAGATGAACTTGATAAGCTCTTGGACGATAAGGAAATCTCATCCTATGCAAAAGTCAAAAACGACAATGGCCAAATCACCGCTGATTATATGTCAGGCTCATCATCAATGGGCCAAAAACTAACCCTACAAAGTATCCTAGGCCAAATACAAAATGATATAAACGCCCAAAAGGCAGACCTGAACCAAGAACAGATAAAGGCCCTTGGAAAGACTCCAGTAATCAATGAAATCAGCGATGAAAAAGAAGAAAATAGGTCAATGGGTATGATAATCTACTACATCTTCCTATTTTTGATGTATATGATCTCAATCAGCTTCATAAATGTAGTCCTATCAGAAACAGCTACAGAAAAAGGAACAAAGATGATAGAATTCATCTTCTCATCAGTAAGACCTGGCGATTACTTTGCAGGCAAAATGACAGGCAACTTCATAGCAGTTCTCATACAAATGATGACCTATGTAATATTTGGAGTCATAGGATTTAACATAGCAAAGGCTAAGGGCATCCTAGATGGCTTGCCAATAAACCTAGCCATGGGTCCAAACTTTACCCCGATTTTGATAGAAATGATACTACTATTCCTCCTAGGAATATTCATCTTCCTAATAGCAGCAGGCATGCTAGGATCATTTGCAACAAAAGTAGAAGACGCCGGCAAAATGGGTTCACCACTAATATTTTTAATAGTAATCCTATTTTTCCTAGCCTTTAACCTAATGAATAGAGGAGACGTAATGGTAGGCAAAATCCTATCCTACGTACCATTCGCATCAACATTCTTCATGCCCCTAAGACTACTAAACGGCTACGCCACAATAGCACAGGGAGCTATATCAGTAGTAATACTTATAATATCAATACTATTGATGTACAAATTTGGAGAAAAAGTTTATAAGAAGAATATACTAAACTATTCAACAGATGGTTTTTTCAAAAGAAAAAAGAAATAAAAAGTTTTTATAAAAAACTTTAAGAAAAAATGGAGCATATCTTGCTCCTTTTTTTTTGATGAAATAAAAGTTTTATAAAAAAACATTTTTTGTATCAAGCAATTAATGTCTTTTATTTGATTATTATTTTTGGTTATAGCTTCGACCTAAGGGGGTAGGGTCGAGGGGTAGCGGAGACCCCTACGTCCCTTCCCCCTTACACCCCCCCCAAACCCTTTTTACCCCCACCGCCACTGCGTGGTGCGCAGAGCAGTAGAAGTTTGCTTCGCAAATTCTTTTGTTTTGACTGTTAATGCTACATACTACAAAAATGGTATTAACAAACCTGTCATCCTTGAGGGAGGTTCTTTCAAGAGCCGACCGAAGGATCTCCATAAGATTGGTTAGCCTATGGGATTCTTCAGTCGCTATCGCTTCTTCAGAATGACAAGTAGGAGGGTACAAAACCGTGAGTATAGAGGAGGGAAAATTGTATTGTTTTCAAATCGTAGAATTTCGTTAAGAAATCGCACTGTTTGAGCGTAGCGAGTTTGCGATTTTAGAAATTCAAGATTTAGAAAACACCAATTTTTGTAGTCTATAATATGATTTCACCCTATAAAATCGCTAGAATTTGTATAGCAAATTCTTACAAGTTTCAGCACCACGCAGTGGCCGTTTCGAGGGGGTAGCAGAAAGGGGGTATAAGGGGGAAAACCGGTTGGGGAGAATCGGAACTCCCCTGGGTTTTCCCCCTTAGGACGAAGGGACAGCCTAAGTTTATAGATATAATATAAGACACTTATTCTTTAAATGATAATAAAAGAAACATATTTCTTTCCGTTTTCTTTATAAAGCTCCTTCGATCGGTCTTGAGAAGACCTCCATCTAGTATGACAGGCTGTTCCTGGAGAATATAATTTATATTATAAAAAGAAAAGTTCCTATTACTTTAAGAAAAGTTCTCAAAGTTCCTAACTTTGCCTCGCCCTAATATATCTCATAGGAGAATATATTGCCCAGGTGGTATTCCATAGCAAGTCTGCTCCCATTACAATTTCAATCTTTCCATCATTTAATGATGGGTTTACTTGGGCTTGGGGTAATGTTATGACGTCTTCGTCTATTTTGATACTTAGAGCGGTTTGGTAGGTGAGCTTTTCCTTGTCTAGGCCTAGCATTTCCATTGTTTCTCTTCTGCCATCTTTGCCTGTTATTTTATCGAATATATTTTGGCTTATTGATGTTACTGGTTTTGATGTGTCTAGGGCAGCTAGTACTCGCTCTCCCATGAAGTCAACATATAGGACTGGGGAATTTGGTTTATCTTTTGCTTTTGGATCTTTGAAATCATCTACTTGGACTTGGAAGTCGCCTATCTTGAGATTGCCCCTAAAGCATAGCTGGGATATGATATTCCAGCCCAATATCATATCTGCAGGAAAGGCGTTACCTTGTGGGTCTTTTATTAGGTTGAAATTTTCATCCTTTGTCACTACTACTGGTGCGGATCCTATTTCGAGTTCACCTAGATTTAGTCTGATTCTTGCTCGTCTCCATCCCTTTTTGTCATCTATTGGCTTTTCGTCTATATAGTCTATGTCTATTTGCTCTGCTAGGGATTCTTTGATCAAGGTATTGCCCTTGGTGTCAAACATTGCTGTTACTGGTATACCTCCTGCCTTTGCCTCTATAAAGACATAGTTTAGGTATTTCGCATCTGAAACTGGTACTTTTGTAAATTTCATTTTTTCTCCTTATTTTCTCATATCTTATAATTTCTTGTTGATTACATCTATTTTTATAATGGCCTCGCCATCAGTATAAAAAACATATTGGGTATCGTTGCCTGCATCAAAGACAAGGCTAACTTGGCCATTTTTGTCTTTTTTGCCAATAGACATTCTCTGAGGATTTTGATTTTGCTTATCAATTTTCTTAACTTCATCTATGCTCTGGCCTAGGAATATATTGCCAATGCTTAGGTCAAGGCTCTGGTCACTTGTGATTTTTGCAATTTGCCCATCTTTGATTGCCACATCAAAGTCGTTTGTATTCTTAATTACAAATTCTATATCATTAGCATTTTCATCTTTCAAAAACGGCGAATGTAGCTTTATCCTATACTCCTCGTTTGGACCAAGCATCTTATCGCTCACATCTGTATCAAACTTCGCTCCCAAAAGATCTTCTATCTCGGCTATGGTTTCGGGGAATTTGACACCTTGGCCAAATACTACGAATTCTCCCTCCACATAGGACTTATCCCTCATAAAGCTTTTGGAAAATATAGCAGCAGACACTAGTTTGTCATTAGAAAAATATAGGGAAACATAGTCGCTTTTTGTTTGATAATTGATATTTTTTTCCTTATCAGTACTAGCTTCTTCTATATAATATTCATCCAAGACCTTCATAGCCTTTGCATAATCATCTCCAAACTTAAGTCCATTGATCTCAAAGTCATCATTTAGAACAGAGTTGATATAAACTTCTGTAATAAGTGCATCTTTGGTAGGAATTTCCTTTTCGCTGTTGTTTTTTAAGGATGCACCAAAGTCGGTACTAGAGGAGGAGAAGTTTACCATTAACTGTTCGTCCTTATTCAAAGTTTCCTTGTAATAATTATTTTCTACTAGCTCTATACCACTTTTTTTAAAGTCACTATACTTTAAAGGAAGCTTATAATTTTTGCCAGCTAGACTAAAACTATTTTCCACTTTCTTAGGGCTATCTAGGGGAGCCAGAGAAGTTTTATTATTTTCCTTGGGATTTTGCCCGCATGATGTTAAAATAATTATAAATAAGACTAACAAAATTTTCTTCATATCATTTCCTACAATTTTAAAAGTTATTATAATTATAATACATTTTCTTTCATAAAAAAAGGCTAAATTTGAACAATGCAACCAGGAGTTTACAAATTTCCAAAACGAATTGCTGGTATGCACCTTTAAGATTTAATAAAATGATAGCAGAAAAACAAAGGAGGATTTTATGATATTAGCAGATAAAATTATAAATCTTAGAAAAAAAGAATCTATGACCCAAGAAGACCTGGCCCACGAAATTGGTGTCAGCCGTCAATCAGTTTCCAAATGGGAAAGCTCTATGGCCATGCCAGACTTAGACAAAATAGTCAAACTTTCTAATATATTTGGAGTATCCACAGACTTTCTACTAAATGATGACCTAGGCATGGAGAATATTATAGTAAATGATAATGAGGAAAGCAAAGAAAGATTGGTTGACTTCGCAGCTCTTAACGAATATTATGATAGCTACGAAAAAATAGCAAGATCAATTGCCCTTGCCATTCCACTTTTTATCCTATCTTCATTACCAGTCCTAATATTAGGAGGAACTAATGAAGGCTTGGCAATAGTTCTCACCTTGATACTTGTAGCCATATCTGTTGCTACATGTATACACGCAGGATTTGTTTCAGATGCTATAGATTATGTAGAAAAAGAATCCTACACCTTTGCCTATGGAGTAGAGGGAGTCATCAAGAAAAACCTTGATGCCTATATGCCGACATTAAAAAGAAATGTCATAATAGCAGTACTTTTATACATCCTATCCCCAATAGGATATGTAGTAGAAAACCCAGCAAAAGATGGATATAACATAGTATTTCTAGTCCTAATAGCCCTAGCAACTTCCCTTATATCCTACACCCTTATCAAATATTCATCCCTACGCGATATTTTGGCATACAGGGACCCAAAGAAACAAAAGAAAGAATCCTGGATGAACAAGTTTTCAGCCATACTTTGGATATCAACCATAGCAATTTTCCTAATCTATAGCTACACAAGTGGCAATTGGGGCAGAAGCTGGCTTATATTTGTCATAGCTGGCGTTATCCAAATAGCAGTTTCAATTATCTTTGATTAAATAATACAAGCTAACAGGTGTCAATTGGCACCTGTTTTTTGTCGGGAATTTTCATCCTTTTTTTCTATATAAGTATAGAAGGGAGGTGAAAACCATGGAAGTAATCTGTATCTACAAAGAAGAAGACGAAGATAAAGAAGACAAAGAGGACGACAACAAATAGGAATGCGACAAGTTTTTTCGCCCTATGGAAAAATTCTTTAGCGCGAAATAGTTTTTCTACTAGTATATACTTCTAGAAATCCATGACCATCCTGCAAATCACAAGTAAGGAGGTATATATGGATATAACAAAACTAATCGGAGACCTAGGCTTTCCAATAGTGATCACTCTGATACTAATCTATCAGATAGATGGAAAGCTTGACCAAATCCTAAAAGAAATCAGAGAAATCAAAAATGACCAATAAGGAGGGCATATGCCATCAATTGACAAAATGCTAGCCTTTGCCAGATCCAAACACCACAAGGTGAAATATTCCATGGCCTACCCAGCTCGTCTGGGTCCAGGCTCCATGGACTGCTCATCCTTTGTCTACTATAGCCTCATAGCAGGGGGATTCTTGCCAGCCAACACCACCATAGGCAACACAGAAACCCTATACAAAGAAAAAGGCAAGGCCTTAGAAGAAATCTACTCCTACCAAGAAATCTTGCCCGGAGATATATTTATCAGGGGCATAGAGGGTAGATCTGCCGGAGCGGGAGGACACACGGGGATTTTCACCAGAAAAGGGGAAATCATCCACTGCAACGCCCTAAATAACACCGTAACCATCAACAACGAATCATCCTTCATCAGATATTTCTTGGACTGCAAGCGTTCATATGCCGAGCGCTACTTTAGGCCTGTAGGCAAAAGCGAGCAAAAATATATCAACAAAACTGGCAAGGCCATAGTCCACTACCCAACCAATGTCAGAGCCTACCCCTCAACCAAGGCCCCAATCGTAGCCACCTATCCAGCCAATTCCACCATCTACTATGATAGAATCCTTGTGGCAAACGGCTATTGGTGGCTATCATACATCGGCCAAAGCTCTGGCAAAAGAAGATATGTAGCCTACAAAGACAACAAAAATTCCTGGATTAGCCTCTAAAAGCTGGCATTATGGGTATAAATAAAGCAAATAATCACACTTACCCAGATAAAGGAGGCTATTTTGGCTGATAAAAATACACAAAATCAAAACGAAAAAGTAGAACAAAATAAAAATGCAGAAGCTTTAAGAAAAGACCTAGACCAAGGCGAAGAACTATACACAGGCTTTGGCTTTAGCAACATAGACACAGACGTAGAAGTCCAAAGCCCAGACCAAGCAAGCTCTATTGAAAAAGAAGAAAAAATCTTAGAAAAACCAAACTTAACAATAATAGATGATAGAAAAGAAGAGGAAGTAAAAGAGATCGAAATAAGGACAAAAGAAAGCACAGAAAGAAAAATCTCCTCAAAAATCACCAGCGAAAAAAGAGAAATACCAAAAGAAACAAAGGTAGTCATAGAGCCTCACCAAGGAAACATCAGAAGTCACCAATCCACTATGGATGGGAGAGAAGTACAAACAAAGTATCTCCTAGAAACAGAAGAGGGAAAGTCTTATCAAAGACCAATAACAAAGACTTACAGCGAAAGCTATAATAAAGTAAACAAAAACGTACAAAGATATGCCAACAAACAAAGCCCAGACTATGAACTCCAAGGCGTATACTTCACCAACAAACATCAAACAACCAACCCCCTAAGCCTCAAAAACCCACTAAACCAACACCCAACCATAAACCCAATACCAATCAAACGCCACTACAAAAATATAAAAACCAGCAAGAAAAAACAAATCCCATGGAAACCAATAGCCCTAGGCCTAGCCGCAACCATAGGAGCCTTCAAAATAATCACAGCAATCACAGATGATGAAGATGAAGGATTTATCTTTTAGCAAAAGAAACAAAACGCACTAAGAAAAAAATGGTGCGTTTTTTTAATAAAAACTTTTAGAAAAAATCTTTTTTATGATATGTTAGTATTGAACATATATATTCTCCCACACCTGTCATCCTCGAGGGAACGGATGTGACCGAAGGATCTTTTTAAAGAAATCATAAAAGAAAATATTTTTCTTTACTATACTATCAAAAGAGAATGAATATCTTTTATTCTTTTATAGGTTAGGGCTGTACCTTCGACCTAAGGGGGTAGGGTCGAGGGGTAGCGGAGACCCCTACGTCCCTTCCCCCTTACACCCCCAAACCCTTTTTACCCCCCCCCACCGCCACTGCGTGGTGCGCAGAGCAGTAGAAGTTCGCTCCGCGAATTCTTTTGTTTGTACTGGTAATACACTATTCACTGCACCACTAAGCCTACAAATAAAGAACCCATAGGTTATAGTGGTGGGAAAATTGTGCTGTTTTCAAATTGCAGAATTTCGTTAAGAAATCGCACTGTTTGAGCGTAGCGAGTTTGCGATTTTAGAAATTCAAGATTTAGAAAACACCAATTTTTATAGTATATACTATGGTTTCACCCTATCAAATCGCCAGAATTTGCAAAGCAAATTCTTACAGATTTTAGCACCACGCAGTGGCCGTTTCGAGGGGGTAGCAGAAAAAGGGGGTATAAGGGGGAAAACCGGTTGGGGAGAATCGGAACTCCCCTGGGTTTTCCCCCTTAGGACGAAGCTAAAACCTTAAATTATAAACAAATAAAAGATATCTATCCCTTTATAATTAACAAAGAGATATTAATTTTCAAATCTCTTTAATAAAGATCCTTCGGTTGTGTTCACTCCTTCGGTCGGCTCCGTTAGCCAAATCGTAGATTTGGACTTCGCGACATTTGACCTACCATCAATTCTCATATGAGAATTGGGTTAGGTCAAGAAGGATGACAGGTGTAGTGGATAACAAACATTAATAATTAAAAAACACAATAAAACACTATATCAAAAACGAAAGAAAATCATAAATAGAGGGTCGTAAACCCTCTGTTCAAAGCTCACACTTTATGGCACACTTAAAGTCTGATATAGACATCAAAGGTCATTTATTGTAAAATTATTACAGAAAGGAGACTCCTTATGTACCATATCATAGCTGTGCTTCCAGAAGAAGTGAAAGGATTTGGCTTGTGTGCTCGTATCTATACCGAGACAAGAACCTACATAGATGAGAAAACACCGACACATTTTTTAAATACTCTATACAAAGAAAAGGGCAGGTCAAAGAAAATTATGGACCAGAAATTTAAGTCCATTACCCAAATGTCAAGGAATATTCCCTACACCATCGACCAAAACCATGTGTTTTTTGGCTTCAAATACCGCAAGGCCATTTACGACAAGGAGGGGCGTGGCTTTGTCAATGTCACTTGGGTTGACCATATCGAAGGTTCTCAGATCATCCTAAGATCAGGCGAAGCAATATCGACCTTAAACAAAGCACCAAGCCTCGTCCAAAACAGAAACAATGCCCTATTAATGCTATATAGAGAAATCTCTGAGATCAATTATGACAACTTTACAACCATCAGATACATCAATGCCAACATAATAAATGACAAAAGTTACAAAATTGAAACAAAAAAGCCTTGACACTTTCATTTACAATGCTAAAATATAAGTGAACTATCTATAATCATTTGCCATTTCTATTGTAATGTATAGACAAATGATTGAAAATAGATTAAGAAAGCATGGGCTGAAATCTTAATCATGAGTGCAAGCAAATACTGATAGTTTACCAAAGACCATAGGCAAATATATAGAAAATAAATATATCTATAAAATTATTGGCCAAGGTCTTATAAATCTTTCATATTGCCAATATGATAAAATACCCATTTGTAACCATTATGAAGACAATATGTCTATTCTTTGATAGATATTTTTTAGAAATATTTATTTTTTTAAACAAATGTGTTGCAAAAATGTAGAATCTAGGGTAATATAGAAAGTGTAAAGTGAGTACTAATTAAAATAATTAGTAAATTAAAACGAGAAAACAAAAAGGAGAATATTTCTAATGAAAAGAAATAAAATCGCAGCTGGTGCATTAGCATTAGCTCTAGGACTTGGTGCAGTTGCACCTTCATTCGCAGCTGATACAAAAGTATCTGCAGAATTCACATATGACTACAAATTAGCTAAAAACGACTTTATCGAAAAATGGAATGCTTTAAGAGCAGCTGAAAAAGCTGTTGAAACAGCTAAAGCTAACGAAGAAGTAGCTAAAAAAGCTTACGAAGATGCTCTTGCAAAATTAGCAGTATTAGAAGCTAGATATGGCAAAACACCAGGAAAATATGCTGATACACCATACCAAGAAGATCTTGATCGTGCTATGAATGAAAAAGCAGCAGCAGTAGCAAAATATGAAGCAAATGCTGGTAGCTTTAGCAACAAACCAAATTATGATGTTCTAACAGCTAAATACATTGACAATCTATCAAAATATATCAATAAAGATGTAGATCTTCCAGCACAAGAAGCTCAAGCTGAAGCTCTTAAAGACATCATTGCTCTAAATGAAAAAGTAGCAAAATATGAAGAAGAAATCAAAGGTGTTGAAGATAAGAGAGCTGAACTTCAATCTGAAGTTTCTAGAAGACTTGGTGATTACAACGAAGCTGTAAATAAGAGACAAGAAGCTCAAAAAGCTCTAGCAGCAGCTCAAGCTAAATACGACGCAGCTAAAGAAAAACTTGTTAAAGAAGGTGTTTCTGTAGACGTAATCAACAGAGCTGAAAAAGCTGGCGACATCACACTTATCTTTGAAAATGTTAAACCAGCAAAACCAGCTGACAAAGATGAAATCAAACCAGAAACAAGAGCAGCTCTAGAAAAAGCTATCCTTGACGCTAAGATTCAAATCAAAGCTGTTGAAACATTAAAGAAAACAACACCAAAAACAATCGCTAAAGTTGTTGACAAACTTGACAAACTAGTTAAAGATGCTGAAGCAACAATCAAAGTATCTGAAGAACTTCTAGGCAAAAAAGCAGCTCTTAACCTAGTATCTACAGCATACGCTGCTGAAGAAGAAAAATCAGCTGAAGAAAAAGCTAAAGAATTAACAGAAAAATTAAACGAAAAAACAAAAGAGATCGAAGATACTCTTAAAGAAAACGAAAAAAATCAACCAGCTGAAGAAGAAGTAAAACCAGAAGACGATAAAAAAGACGAAAAAAAACCAGCTGACGACAAAAAAGATGAAGAAAAACCAGCTGAAGATAAAAAAGAAGATAAAAAAGAAGAAAAAACAACTACAACAACAAAAGTAGTTAAAAAAGCTGGTAATAACGCTAAAACAGGTATCGCTGGCGTAGCTGGCGTAGCAGGCGTTCTAGCAGCAGCTTCAGTTGCATACGCAGCAAGCAAAAAAAATAACTAATTAATAGTTATAAAAAAGAGCCCACAACAGAGTGCACTCAATAAGGCTTACAAATAAATAAAGAAAAGTAACGCGCGGTACTCACTTGAAAAAACCATCCACAGCAATGTGGATGATTTTTTTGCCAAAAAATCAGAAAAACGCCTTTTAAATACATTAATAATCGCCACCACTTATATTTTCATACACGCCCTGTAATCCTAAATGGAAGGTCTTTTTAAAAATGCAAGAAGAAAATATTATATTAAATACAAATTTTTTTCAGGGCTTACATTCTTCACCACACCTGTCATCCTAGAGGGAGGCCTTAAAGGCCGACCGAAGGATCTTTATAAAAAATTCCCAAAAAATATATTTTTCCACTTTTAAAGTGATAGATGTCTTATATTTGATCATTATTTAAGGCTATACCGTTGCACCTCGGGGGATAGGAATTAGGGGTAATTAGCCCGTCCGGCTGACAGAGGACAGACCCCTTTTTCCTACGGAAACTCGCTTTATTCAAAGCTCCTTCGTGCTATCGCACTGAGTTTCCGGGTTAAACAGCCGAAATCAACGGCTGTTTAACTCCCCCCCCCGATCCCCCTATACCTTCTACACCACCTCCGCTCCTGCGGAGAGCAATGAGCAGTAGAAGTTTGCTTCGCAAATTCTTTTGTTTGGACTGTTGATGCCACATACTACAAAAATGATATCAACAAACCTGTCATCCTCGAGGGAGGGACTATGGACCGACCGAAGGATCTCTAATAGAATTATTATCCTATGGGATTCTTCAGTCGCTATAGCTTCTTCAGAATGACAAGTGGGAGGGCACAAAACTGATAGTATAGAGGTGGGGAAATTGTGTTGTTTTCAAATTGCAGAATTTCGTTAAGAAATCGCACTGTTTGAGCGTAGCGAGTTTGCGATTTTAGAAATTCAAGATTTAGAAAACACCAATTTTTGTAGTATATAATGTGATTTCACCCAATCAAATTGCTAGAATTTGCAAAGCAAATTCTTACACATTCGCTCCACGCAGTGGCAGAGGGGTGAAATGGGTCGGGGGTCCGGGGAAGGGCAAAAGGGGCCTCTGCGCCCATATAGCCATGCGCCCCGGTGTCGAAGAATAAACCTTAAATAATAATTAAATAAAAGGCACCTATTCCTATATTATTAGGAAGAAAATTATTTTCTTTTATGACTTCTTTTATATAGATACTTCGTTCGGCCTTACAAAGGCCTCTCTCAAGGATGACAGTGTGCTGGAGGAATGAGTTTTAATGTATAAAAATTAAAATTTTCCTATAGTTTTTGAAAACTATAGAACCCTCCATTTCTTTTGACTAAAGTCCAGAAAAATTGTATAATCATTGTGACTAAGTGTAAGTATTTTACTTACTTTAACACTAATTAGGAGACTAATATGTATAAGAAAAATATTAAAGTTGGAGCACTTGTTTTGGCGCTTTCTTTTTCTGTTGCCAATCTTCAAGGACCACTACATACTAATACGGTCTATGCAAGTGAAGTGAGTGCGCCTACTAGTGAAAATTCCGCTGTCGATGCAAATTCTTTGAAGTCTTTGGTCGATGAAAGTGCGAATGTTAAAAAATCTAAGAAATATAACAATGCAACTCAAAGTGAAAAGAAAGCTTATGATGATGCTATTGCAAATGCTTCTAGTGAGCTTGACAAAGAGAATCCGGCCAATATCGAAAAGCTTTATCAGGCTATAAAAGATGCAATGGATAAACTTTCTGGCAATGTCTATGTTACTAGTGATGCCCGTGATGGTTTATCTTCTACTATTGCTATGGCAAGTAAATTAGCAGCTGATGAAGCTCTTGATGAAACTAATAAGAATAGCCTTAATGAAGCTATAGATAAGGCTAAGGGTACATTGGCAGATGTTGAAAAATCTACCGATGAGATTGATAAGGCAAATTCTGATCTTGCTAGTCTAATTGATAAAATTGTGAGCGAGAAAAAACTTGATGCTAGCAAGTATGTCCTAAGTGGAGACGAACTTTCTAATCTAGAGTCTGCAGAGCTCGCAGCTTATGGTAAGGCTAGAACTAATCTTCTTGAATTGATTAATAATGCAAAGAAGTTCCACGATGCTAATAAGAGTGCCGGTTTTGATAATAAGCTTGCTGATGCTATTAATGCTGGCGTTGATGTTTATAATAACGTGAATGCTGAAACTGATGCTTTACAAAAGGCTTACGATGGCCTAAATAAGGCTTTAAGCGATGCTCAACTTGCAAAAGATGAGAATAATACAGAGCTTAGCAGGTTAAAATCAAATCTAGAAAGCCTAGTTAATGAAAACTTTGCTGGAAAAGACAAGGCGAATAAGATTGCCCAAAGAACTTATGAGAATGCCCTTGCCTATGGTAAAACAGTTTTGGAAAAGAAAGATGCTAATCCTGCTGACTACCAAAGAGCTATCAAAAGCATAAGTATGGCAAAACTTGCTCTAAAACCAGTTGAAACCAAGACTATAGATGACGGAAAAACTGAAATTCAAAGAGCAATTGAAAAGCTAAATAGATTAATAGAAGAAGCTGACACAATCAAAAATTCTAACGATTACAAAAATGCAGATAAAGATTCAAAAGATGCCTACGATATAGCCATTGAGGAAGCGAAAAAACTTAACGAAAAAGACAAGGAAAGCTTGGAAAAAGTCAATAGTGCTATTGGACTAATAGAGTCTGCAAAAGTAGGCTTTGGCAAAACTTCTGATGATAATGAAGAGCTAAAGGCAGAAGCAAAGGCCCTACTTGATAAATTGAATACTTATACAAGCGATAAGGAAAATGTAAAATCAAGCAATTCATATAGGCAAGCTAAAGAAGACCTAAAAACTGCTTATGATGAGGCTATTAAAGAAGCCCTTGCATTACAAACAAAGAAAGCTAATGAAAAGGCGATCACCCTTGAAGAGCTTAAAACTGCAGTAGATAAGGTAGAAAAAGCCCTCAAAGACATTGGCTATGATGCAAAAACAACTTATCCAAATGACCTACAAGCTTTAGTTGAAGAGGCAAGTGAATTTAGGAAAGAAAAGAAATTCACCGACAAAGCTTTATCAGGCAACGATTATGAAAAAAGGCTTATAAATACCTATAACGAGCGTATAGAAGAGGCAAAAAAATATCTAAATAGTGGCAAAAATGACCAAGCAACACTAGATGATTATGCAACGGTTATTAACAATCTTAAGAAAGCTATTCTTGATGAGATTAGCCAAGTTGAGCTTGACCTAAGAGGAGAGCTTAGAAAAGCAAATCGCTTGATAAGTAAAGAAAGTTTCAAAACAGCAGAATCAAGCGCAGATGAGGATAAGAAAAAAATTGCTGATGACTACAAGGAGCTTATAGAAAAAGCTAACAGCATCATAGCTAATGAAAACAGATCAGATGCTGATATGTCAAAACTTGTCGAAGACTTGAAAAATGCTCGTACAGTCATAGAAAATTTAGATCCACAAAATATAGCTATTGCTAAGATCAATGATTATATGGAACCTATAAGAAAAGTTTACAATCATCCAAAATATTTAAAAGTAGCACAAAATAATAAGACTAGATTGGAAAATGCTGTCAAAGCTGTTGAAGATACTGACTTTACAAAAGAAGTTTCTCAGGATAAGCTAGATTCATTGATCAGCGATCTTGAAGCAGGTCTTAATGCTAGCGATATTAAGGCAATAGTTGAAGAAATCAAAAAAAATAAAGAAACTAAATTAGAAGATCTTGTTGTAAAAGAATTAGTTGATGTTGCTAAGGAAGTTCAAAATCACCCAGACTTTAATGGCGTGACTCAAACCAATAAGAAATCTCTAAATGAAGCTCTAGTGGCCTTGGAAGCAGCTATAGAATCTAATAACAAAGAAGACATCGAAGCTGCAAGAACTAGGTTAATTAGTATGCTTAATGCACAAGATATAAAGAAAATCACCCAAGAAGTTCTAGCTAAAAGATCTGGCAAAACTGACACAGGTCTTGAAAAGAAGACTGAACAATTACAACAATTAATAGCTATTGGCGAAAAAGTTCAATCTCACAAAAACTATGAATCTATCAAAGATGAATTAAAAGAAGAACTAGCAGATGCTATTAGCAAGGCAAAAGCTGCTGTTACCACTGAAGATGCTAGTAAAATTGACCAAGCCTTTAATAAGCTAAATGAAGTGTTGGCTAAGGAAAGATTTAAAGATATCCTAAAAGACATCAAAGATTCTATGGTCAATGATTATAAGACCAAGATAAATGAATTTATTAAGGGAGATGCATCATTTAGACGTGAGATCAAATATATTAAGGCACAAAAGAGCCTAAAAGAAGCCTATATCAAAGCCCTTGATGATGCAAAGAAATTGATAGAAAAATCTGATGCAAGCAGTGAAGAAATCAAAGATGCTTATGATAAGCTATTTGATGCTCGCAAAGAATTAGATGGCGATAAGTTCGAAGAAAGATTTGAAGCTCTGGCTAAAAAATACAAAGATAATTCTGATAAAATAACCGATTCTAAGATAAAAGCTGCTATTGCTGACAAAATCAACGCCCTTAACGAAGATGGCAAGGCTATGGACGACCTCATAGCTGTAGAAAAGGAACTAACCAATGCCCTACCAAAAGAAGGGGCTAAGGTAAGTGTAACAACTACAAGAGGAGGCGTACAAACTCCTGTAACTACAACAAGTACAAAAACAGTACCTGTTACAACAACCAAGAGTGTTCCAACAACAGTAACACCAGGATCAATTGTAAGAACAGGTATAGATTCTGTCATAGGTTATGTGGCAGTCCTAGCAATAGCAATATTGGGCTATGTATTTGTTTCAAAAAAGGGTAAAAAAGATAATACAACTGATAAAAATGAAAAGAAAACTTTCCAAGGAGATAAAAATGAATAATACAAGTAAGACAATTCTAGCAACTCTAGCGCTTTCTTTAGCACTAGTAGGTTGCGACAACGTAGTAAAAAATGACAAAGAAGGCGAAGCTCCAGTAGTTGAAGAAAACACTGAAAATGCTCCAGCAGAAAATGCTGAAGAAGCTACTGATCAAAAAGCAGAAGACCAAGCAAGCGAAAATACTGACGAAAATGCTGACGAAAACTCAGAAGAAGATCCAGCAGAAGGTACAGAAGAAAATGCTGATGAAAACGCAGAAGAAACAGAAGATGACATGGCAAATGCTTCTGACCAAGATATCAGAGAAACACTAGAACAAGCAATCTTTGATAACAGAACACAAGCTCGTGCTATAGAAATCTTACTAGAAATGACACCAGAACAAGTAGCTGATATCAAACCAGAACTAGAACAAATGCTTGAAGATTCAAACCAACTAATTGACGAAGCACAAGCAACTCTAGATCAACTTGGAAACTAAAAAGATAAAAAAAGGGGAACTCCAAAAAATGGAGTTCCTCTTATAATACAAAATTAATCTTCAAAAATATCTAAATACTTTCCGTATCCTTCTTTTTCTAAATCTTCCTTTGGGATAAATCTGAGACTAGCCCCGTTGATACAATAGCGTAGTCCACCAAGTTCTGCTGGTCCATCAGGAAAAACATGTCCTAGGTGGCTGTCAGCATCCTTACTTCTTACCTCAGTACGAACCATGCCGTGAGAGAAGTCTTCATGCTCCACTATATCAGAATCATCAAGTGCCTTAGAAAAAGAAGGCCATCCACAACTTGCATTGAACTTATCCTTTGATGAAAAAAGAGCTTCACCAGAAACTATATCAACATAAATTCCATCTTCATAAAAATCATCATACTCAGAAGAAAAAGGCCTTTCCGTAGCCGAATGTTGGGTCACTTCATAGGATATTAGAGAAAGATTTTTCTTTAATTCTTCATCACTTGGCTTATTATACATAAAAAATCCTCCTTAAAGCATGCACAAAAACATTTTTACTTATGTGTTTCTTTGACTATACTATCATTATTGATAAATCAAAAGGTTTTTGTATTAATATATGAAAAAATTAAAATATTTTTATCGATATAGGCGATATCAACAAAGGATTTTTATAAAAAAAGTAAAAAGAAAAACTTTTCTTTTTACTTTTAAAGTGATGAATGTCTAGTATTCTCTCTATACTTTTAGGCTGTACCTTCGACCTAAGGGGGTAGGGTCGAGGGGTAGCGGAGACCCCTACGTCTCTTCCCCCTTAGTGCAACGGTACATCCTAAAACAAGAGAGAGATTCTAAGACATTCAAAACATTTGAAATAAAAAGAAAAATCTTTCTTTACTAATCTCTTTAAAAGATCCTTCGGTCGGCTCTTAAAAGAACCTCCCTCGAGGATGACAAGTGTGTTGATGAGATTCCGTTAGTAGGCATAATAAAAGTTAATCCAATTCTATATGATAAATAAATCATACATATACATTAGGATTAGATTTATTGGAACAATATAAAACTCCTTTTAATGAAAAAACTGTAATATTCACCCTTAATGGAAAATATTTTTTTAATCAAATACCAATTTATAGGATTTGATTTTTTATTTATTGATAGTACACTAATAATGTAATTAGCAATTAACACTAGCGAGTGCTAAAAATAATTAAGGAGATAATTTATGGAATTAAAACCTATAGGAGATAGAGTCGTTATTAAAAAAGCTGAGGCAGAAAAGACAACTCAATCTGGAATTGTTCTTCCAGAATCTGCTCAAGAAAAACCTGTATATGCAGAGGTTGTAGCTATCAGTGATGATATTTTGAAAGATGAAAAGAGAAAAGATTCTCTTGCTGTTGGGGACAAGGTAATATATTCTCAATACGCAGGTACTGAAGTTAAACTAGAAGATACTGATTACATTGTTGTAAAATACATTGATATTTTGGCAGTTGTAAAATAAGAAAGGATATAAATAATGGCTAAAGATATTTATTATGGTAAAGATGCCCGTGATGGTTTAGAACGTGGTGTCGACAAACTAGCAAATGCAGTTAAAGTTACTCTTGGACCAAAGGGACGTAATGTTGTCCTTGACAAATCATATGGTGCACCAACAATCACAAACGATGGTGTAACAATTGCCCAAGAGATTGAACTTGAAGATAGATTTGAAAATATGGGTGCTCAACTTGTAAAAGAAGTTGCTACAAAGACAAATGATGTAGCAGGTGATGGTACAACAACAGCTACAGTTCTTGCTCAAGCTATTATCAAAGAAGGACTTAAAAACCTTGCAGCTGGAGCAAACCCAATTGTTTTAAACAAGGGACTTAAGAAAGCAACAGATGTTACAGTTGAATATATCAAAGAAAATTCTCATGATATAGTAGATAAGCAATCTATAGAAAACGTTGGAACAATCTCATCAGCTGACCCAGAAATTGGTAAATTTATAGCTGATGCTATGGAAAAAGTTGGCAACGATGGGGTAATCACAGTTGAAGAATCTAAAACAACTGATACTTACCTAGATGTTGTAGAAGGTATGCAATTTGATAAGGGATACCTATCACCATATATGGCAACAGACAATGAAAAAATGGTTGCAGAACTTGAAGATCCATACATCCTACTAACAGATAAGAAGATCTCAAACATCCAAGACCTACTACCATTACTTGAACAAATAGTCCAAGCTGGTCGTCCACTACTTATCATAGCTGATGATGTAGACGGAGAAGCCCTAACAACACTTATCCTAAACAAACTAAGAGGAACATTTAACGTAGTAGCAGTAAAAGCGCCAGGCTACGGTGATAGAAGAAAAGCAATGCTTGAGGATATTGCAATTCTAACAGGTGCAAAAGTTATTTCTGAAGACCTAAACATGGATCTTAAAGAAACAGAAATGGAAATGCTAGGATCAGCTAAGAAAGTAAAAGTTGACAAAGATAACACTACAATAGTAGAAGGCAAAGGTGACAAAGATGCTCTAGAAGAAAGAGTAAGCCACATCCGTCAACAAATCGAAGCTGAAGAATCCACATATGAAACAGAAAAACTACAAGAAAGAGTAGCAAAACTTGCAGGTGGAGTTGCAGTTATAAACGTAGGTGCAGCAACAGAAACTGAAATGCAAGAAAAGAAATACAGAATAGAAGACGCCCTATCAGCAACAAGAGCAGCAGTAGAAGAAGGAATAGTAGCTGGTGGTGGAGTAGTCCTAATCGGAGCTATAGAAAAAGTAGCAGAACTTAAAGAAAGCTTAGAAGGTGACGAAAAAACAGGAGCAGCAATCATAGAAAAAGCCCTAGAATCACCACTAAGACAAATAGTAGAAAACGCAGGAATGGACGGATCTGTAATAGTACAAAACGTAAAAGAATCCGCAAAAGACGAAGGCTACGATGCATATAACAACAAATACGTAAATATGTTCGAAGAAGGAATAGTAGAACCAACAAAAGTAACAAGAAGCGCCCTACAAAACGCAGTAAGCGTATCAGGAATGATACTAACAACAGAAGCAGCAGTAGCAGACATACCAAAAGAAGAACCAGAAATGCCAGCAGGCATGCCTGGAATGTATTAAACTAGCCCGTCCGGCTGAAGGAGGACCCTCCACGGAGTGGTCTTGCGAAGCAAGAAGCCTGCCCGGCGTCCTGAGAGGAGTCTCGCCCAAAATACGAGAAGAAACCGCAGGAGCGAAGCAACGAGGACTAAGCCAAGCGGCGTTTGAGCGATAAAACTGCCGAAGGCACAAAAGCAAGCCCGTCCGGCTGATGGAGGACCCACCATGGAGTGGTCGCAGAAGCGAAGCGACGAGAATCACGCCCCTCCGGCGTCCTGAGAGGAGTCTCCATGAAATGGTCTTGCGAAGCAAGAAGCTGGAGTATAAGCGATATAAAAAGAAAGTAAAACCAGTAGGATTTAACAATCCTGCTGGTTTATTTCTTTTAGACAATGGATTATAAAAATGGGCCGAGGTGAAAGGCATAGATCCATGCTCCTCACCTTATCGTCATCATAGAGCGACCTCAGGGAACGAAGGATCCCCTTAAGTAACATTCTCTAGGAGATATTTCGCATTCGCTCAATATTACAGGTGTTCTTTTATAAATATAGAAAAAATAGAGAAAATGGTAAGGATACAGTAAATAGTACAATTTAAAATCGAATATCTGATACAATAAATAATAAGAAATCATAGGGGGATTTTAAATTGGCTAAACACTACGAAGAAGACTTCAAGAAACAGATGGTAGAAATCTTTAACCAAGGTAACTACACATATAAAAAATTGGGAGAAGAATACGACATAGCACCATCAACAATAAGAGATTGGGTTAATAGATACAACAGCTCAAATTCCTTCAACATTGATGACAATAGAACAGAAGAAGAAAAGGAATTAATCAAACTAAGAAAAAAAGTAAAACAGCTTGAAATGGAAAATGATATTTTAAAGCAAGCTGCACTACTACTAGGCAAAAAGTAAAGCTCATAATCTCAAACAGGGATAAATACAGTACTAGTGCAATGTGTAAGCTTTTAGGTATACCAAGAAGTTTAATATACTATCATCTAAACAAAAAAGAATCAAAAGACACCCTAAAAACCGAAGAGCTTTTAGAAGAAAAAATCAAAGAAATATTCAGGAAAAGTAAAAATTCATACGGATCAAGAAAAATCAAAGTAGAGTTAGAAAAACAAAATATCACAGTATCAAGAAGAAAAATATGCAGAATAATGAAAAAACATGCACTAGTATCAAGCTATACAGTAAAACAATACAAGGTAGAAAAAACCACATGTAACAACAAAAAGATTAATAACAAGATAGATAGACAATTTGACAATAGGCCATCTTTACAAGCATGTGTAAGTGACTTGACTTACGTAAGAGTAGGAAATAGTTGGAACTACATCTGTGCAATAATCGATTTACACAATCGAGAAATAATAGGATATGCAGCAGGAAAAAATAAGAGCGCAGATTTAGTAAAAGAAGCAATATATTCAATCAAGTACCCATTAAATAAAATAAAAATATTTCACACAGATAGAGGACGAGAATTTGACAACAAAAGCATAGATGAAATTCTAGACATATTTGGCATAGAAAGATCCTTAAGTGGAAAGGGAAGTCCATATGATAATGCAGTAGCTGAAGCATTTAATAAGGTGATGAAAACAGAATTTGTTTATCAGAAAGAATTTAAAAACTTAAAACAACTAAAATTAGAACTATCAGAATATGTTTATTGGTACAACAACCTAAGAATCCATGGATCCTTAGGTTACTTGTCACCAGTTAAATATAGAAACCAAATCTTAGCTAGTAACTAGTTAAAATTATAATGGTGCGTTCGATTTTAGATTGTACAAATAGGTGTTGACAATCCAAAATCAATTACTGAATTGGTTGGGGTGAAAGGCTTAGAAGCTTCGGGCCTCACCTTCTCGTCATCCTCGAGGGAGCAAAAGCGACCGAAGGACCTTCCAAAGTACGATAAACTAGGGGATATTTCGCATTCGCTCAATATGACAGATGTTGTAGTTAGATCAGCTATAGAAAATTAACACCACTGTCATCCTAGCGTGACCGCAGGGAACGAAGGATCCCCTTAAGTAACATTCTCTAGGAGATATTTCGCATTCGCTCAATATGACAGTGGTACTTATATAAAACTATAAACAAAAAAATCAGACTAAAGTCTGATCACTTATAATATGGTCGGGGTGAAAGGATTTGAACCTTCGACCCCGTGTTCCCGAAACACGTGCGCTACCAAGCTGCGCCACACCCCGATAAGTATATGGTACTTTTGTATTTCTTTTTTGCACATATATGTTAGGTATTAACAAAGCTATTTAGTGATTAAGTTAAGTAGATTTTGATTTTATTCCTAGCAAAATGTTTTGTATTAATCTTTGACAAATTATAATATATCATTTTCTTTACTTATTATTCAATTGTATATTTTCTCAAATTTATAAAAACAAGAGATTCTTGTCAATGAAAACGATTATATTTTTACAATAAAACTAAAAACATATTTTAAAATAAAACACTGCAGATGCCTTTCTAATAACTTATAAATACTGGAGGGTAATTATGACTGAATATTACAACGCATGGAAAGAAATGTTTGAGAATTCTCAAAAAATGATGAATGACTGGATGGGAGCTTTTACTAATCCTGGCCAAGCTAAGGATAGTACTGAAACAAGTGCAAGCTTCAATCCTTACAACTATCAAGATTTTGTTAATATGCAACAAAATTGGTACAAAGATTGGAAAAATATGTACCAAGGAATGAACAATATGTACAAAGGGATGAATACAGCAAATTTAATGTTTAACGGTCCTTACCAAGTTTGGGTTGATATGATGGATTCTTATAATCCATTCCAAATAGGCCAAAGCATGAATCCTTTTAACCGTGACGTTTTTGAAAAAATGCAAAATTCACAAAAGTTGTATCTATTACTTTATGAACAATGGAAACAATTTAATGACCAAATTATAAAACCAGGTAGTGATAATCTAAATAAGAATATCCATGAAATGGCTGAACAGTTTAATCAAGTGTTCACATCTAACTTTATCCCACTATTACCAAAGGAATTGCAAGGTCTTGCACTAAATACTCAAAGCTATTTCAACACATATTTTAAATCAATGGAAAACTTCTTGGGTCCATGGGCCTATGCTTATCAAAATATTGCTGATATTACAATGCAAAGTATGTTTGATGATCCAATGAAGTTCTCTGATACACTAAAACAATGGAAGGCTGCTTATGACCAAACATTTGGTATTTTGGTTAAATCACCAGTGGTTGGATCATCACGTGAGCTATTGGAACAAAACAACAAGGCTGTCAATGCTATGATTGAAATGCTTGTTGCAGTTTCTGAATATATGACAAGAACAGCTTCAATAGGATATAAGTACTCAAAAGAATACTTTGAAAACTATGCAACATCAATTCAAGAAGGAGAGCAACCAAAGACATTTAAAGAATTCTATGATATGTGGTCTAAGTATGTTGAGGATGCTATCGAAACATATTTCTACACAGATGAATTTGCAGAAGTTTTAGCAAAAACAGCGGAAACTTCAATGATATTTAAAGTTGAATATGATAAAGTTATAGAAAAATCTCTATCTAACCTACCAATAGTTACTATCTCACAAGTTGATGGCGTATATGAAAAAGTATACAACTTAAGACGCGAATTAAGAGAAGTGAAAAAAGAACTAGAGGATTTAAAGGCTAGCCTTAATACAAAAACTGAACAAAAATAAGATGAATAATTAGATTGTGGAGGTTTATAATGTACGGAGATTTCAATTTCTTTGATATGAAAACCACTGTGGAAGATAATATCAAAACCCAAGAAAAATTTTTAAAAAGCTTTGAATCTATGATGAATGTCGAGGGCAACCTTGCTAATCAAACTCCTAGAGAGCTAGTATTCAAAGAGGATAAACTAAAACTTTATCACTACAACAAACAAGCTACAAAGGTAAGCAAGACACCAACTCTTATTGTATATGCCTTGGTAAATACTCCATCTATGATGGATATCAGCCAAGATAAATCTTTTATCAAAAAATTAGTAGAAAGTGGTCTTGACCTATACCTTATCGAATGGGGATACCCAACTCAAGAAGATAAGTATTTAACCCTTGACGATTATATTAATATCTATATAGATGATTGTGTTGACCATATTAGGAAAGAAAATAAAGTTTCTAAGATCAACATCCTAGGCGTATGCCAAGGTGGTACTTTCTCATTAATGTATACAGCTTTGCATCCTGAGAAAATCAAAAATGTAGTAACAATGGTAACACCAGTGGACTTCTCTACTGATGATGGATTGCTATTCAAATGGGGCAAATACCTAAGCCCAGATACAATGGTAGATGCTTTTGGTGTGGTACCAGGTGATTTTATGAACACAGGATTTTTGACCCTAAGGCCAATTTCTCTTATGGTAAACAAATACGTGGATGTTATAAATGACCTAGAAGACCCAGACTATGCTGCAAACTTCATGACCATGGAAAAATGGATATTTGACTCACCAGGCCAAGCTGGTAATGCTTACAAGGAATTCCTAAATTCTATGTATAGAGAAAACAAACTAGCTAAGGGTGAGATGGATATAGCAGGCAAGAAAGTTGACCTAAAAAAGATTACTCAACCTGTATTAAACCTATATGCTCAAAAAGATAACCAAGTTCCAAACGCTGCATCTATACCACTAAAAGACCTAACAGGATCTAAAGACTTCACAGAAAAATGCTTCCCAACTGGTCATATTGGAATGTTTGTAAGTGGCAGAAGCCAAAAAGAAGTAGCGCCAACTGTTGTTGAATGGCTACAACAACGTTCTTAATAAAGGAGCGATGATGGAAGAGATTAAAGGATTAACAATAGATCAATTGGAAGTTGGACAAAAAGTTTCATTTACAAAGACAGTAACAGAAGCAGATGTATATAACTATGCAGGAGTTTCTGGAGATTTTAACCCAGCTCATATGAACGAAGAATATGCAAAAAACACTGCCTTTAAGACACGTATAGCTCATGGCATGCTTTCAGCAGGATTCATATCTGCAGTTCTTGGAACAAAACTTCCAGGACCTGGAACAATTTATCTTAACCAAGACTTAAGATTTACCAAACCAGTGCATTTTGGAGATACCATTACTGCAACCATAACTGTTGAAGAATTGATAAAGGAAAAAAATAGAGCAATACTAAAAACAGTTTGTACAAACCAAGATGGTGACGTTGTTGTAGAGGGCACAGCAAAGGTAATGTCACCAAAATAAAATAAAGTTTGAAGGAAGCTTCTTTGGAGGCTTTCTTTTTTTGATATCGTTATCAACAAATAATTAACATTTAATTCTTATGATGTTATAATATAGAATATAGACTTATATAATGAGATTAATGGCAGAAAATAAACTATTAAATCTCATCATGCTTAAGCGAGAGTATTTTATCGCTTACATAAGAATTGTTATTCTAGAAAAAATAAAAGGAGTGAATCATGGACGTTTATGAAAAAGCATTAGAAAAGCATAAAGAATGGCAAGGTAAGGTTGGCACAGATGTAAAGGCTAAGGTTAATAATGCCGAAGATTTGACCTATGCTTACACACCAGGAGTTGCTGAACCTTGTAGAGAGATTGCAAAAGATGAAGCTTTAGCATACGAATACACAATGAAAGCAAATACTATTGCAGTAGTAAGTGATGGTTCTGCTGTTCTAGGACTTGGTAATATCGGTCCAAAAGCAGCTTTGCCTGTTATGGAAGGAAAGGCAGTACTTTTCAAAGAATTTGGTGGAGTAAATGCTGTTCCAATAGTTGTAGACACCCAAGATCCTGATGAAATCATAAATATTGTGAAAAACATAGCGCCAGGCTTTGGTGGAATCAACCTTGAAGATATATCTTCACCAAGATGTGTATATATAGAAGATACACTAAAGGAAGAACTAGATATACCAGTATTCCACGATGACCAACACGGTACAGCAATTGTAACAGTAGCAGCTCTTATCAATGCTCTAAAACTAGTAGACAAAAAACCGGAAGACATCAAACTAGTAATATCCGGAGCTGGTGCAGCAGGATTTTCTTGTGCAAAACTAATAAGAGATTTGGGAGTAAAAAACATCATAGTATGCGACTCACGTGGAGCAATCAGCGAACTTATGCTAAACTCAGGCAACCCAGTAAAAGCGCAAATTGCAGAAATGTTTAACCCAGAAAACTTTGAAGGAAGCCTAAAAGAAGCCTTGGTTGGAGCAGACGTATTTGTAGGAGTATCAGCACCAAATATCATTGACGGTGATGACATCAAAAATATGAACGATGATGCCATAGTATTTGCCATGGCAAATCCAGTGCCAGAAATAGACTACAACGAAGCCATAGAAGCTGGTGCAAAAGTAGTAGCAACAGGCAGATCTGACTATCCAAACCAAATAAATAACGTCCTAGCCTTCCCAGGAATCTTCAAAGGAGCCCTAGAATCTCGCGCACCACAAATTACAGATGAGATGAAAATGACGGCAGCAAAAGCTCTGGCAGCCTTTGTAGAAGATGACGAACTAAATCCAGAATACGTAATCCCATCAGCCTTTGAAGAGGGCATAGCAGAAGCAGTAAGTAAGGCTGTAAAGACTCTAAAATAATTGATAATATAAGTTTTGAAAGTAAAATTATAAAAGAAAGTAAAGAGACATGTTACTAAGTAACAGTCTCTTTTGTTTTTAAAAAACAAAAAGAAAATCTTTTTAGATATATGATTTATTTTGATTATTGTAATTGATTTAGAGATTTTTTAGTATATAACTTTGACTTACGGGATTTTTTCTAGTAATTATGCAATAAGGTTTTAAATGGAAGATGAGAAAAGATTATATTTTTGATGTTATGAACATCTTTTATTTATTTGTAGTTTAAGGTTGTACCGTTGCACTAAGGGGAAAACCCAGGGGAGTTCCGATTCTCCCCAACCGGTTTTCCCCCCTTAAACCCCCATTTCCGCTACCCCCTCGAAACGGCCACTGCGTGGTGCTGGAACTTGTAAGAATTTGCCGTGCAAATTCTTGCCATATGATATGGTGAAATCATATTATAGACTACAAAAATTGGTGTTTTCTAAATCTTGAATTTCTAAAATCGCAAACTCGCTACGCTCAAACAGTGCGATTTCTTAACGAAATTATACGATTTGAAAACAAAGCAATTTTCCCACCTCAAATCCTATGTATGTTGCACTTGTAGGCTTAGTGGTGCAGTGAATATTGTATTAACAGTCCAAACAAAAGAATTTGCGAAGCAAACTTCCACTAATCATGCCCCACGCAGTGTCGGAGGGGGTGAAAAGGGTTTTGGGGGACCGGGGGAAAGGGTATAGGGGTCTCCGTAACCCCTAATCCCTATCCCCCGGAGTCGAAGCTACAGCCTTAAATTAAAAAAATACAAGATATCAACCCTAAAGTATTATTCACAAAGATGCTTCATTCAGACGCGTTGTGTCTCATATATGGGATTATAAACATATTGGAATAATAAAATTAGTAAATATAATAAAATATATTAAAATGATTATTGAATCTAGCGGACTGATACATATGCTAATAGGTATCTTTATTAAATAGAAAGGGATGTTGATGAAAAACAATATAAAATTAATAGTCACTGACCTTGATGGGACCTTGGTGGATTCTTCTAGTAAGGTGATTTTGGAAAATAAAATTGTTCTTAAAGCTCTCCATGACAAGGGGATAAAGATTGGCATTGCTACTGGCAGGCCTTTTAATGCCTTTTGGTGGATAAGGCAGGAGCTTGGGCTTGAATCTTTTGATGATTATTCTATTTGCAATACTGGTGCCTTTGTCAGATGCAATGCTGATGGCAAGAAGATTGTCGACAATTCTTTAACTGTTGAGGATTTTTATAAGATATCGTCTTATCTAGATGATTATGACCTACAATTTGCTTTGTTTTCTAAGGATGTTCTCTATAACAATGCAGAAGTTTTAAATGATGGTTTTCTAAAAGATCAAAGCATTTTGCTCATGCCACGCCAAAAGTACAAGACTTTTGAAGAAATACCTTGTGATATAGGTAGGGCTGCTTTTTTAGGGGACAAAGATGTTTTAGATAGCTTCTACAAAGATAAAAAATCAGAAATCGAAAAAGATTATATGACTATGAGAAATGAGGACTATGCCTTGGAAGTTTTGAAGAAAACATCTGGCAAAGAAAAAGCTTTAAAGGCACTTTGTGATTATCTTGGTATTAGTACAGATGAAGTTATGTATTTTGGAGATGGAGCCAATGATAAGGCTGCTATAGACCTTGCTGGAATAGGTGTTGCCATGGGCAATGCATCTGACGAGACAAAAAGAGTAGCAGATTTTGTGGCGAAAACCAACGATGAGGCAGGTCTTTGTGAGTTTTTGAAAGAATATTTTGATTTAGAGGTATAGATGGACACATTTGCTATTTTATCTTCAGGATCATCGGGCAATTGTCTTTTTGTAGAGTACAAGGGGACTAACATCTTGATTGATGCTGGATTTTCGGCAAAAAGAATTGAATACTTATTAGGAGAAATTGGCAAATCTCCCAAAGAACTTGACGCAATCTTTGTAACCCATGAGCACGCAGATCACTCCAAAGGTCTAGGAACTATGAGTCGCAAGCACAATTTGCCAATATATGCCAATAATGGTACTTGGCAATCTCTAGTTAAAAATTGTGGTAAAATCAAAGAAGAAAATATAAAAGTTTTTGATACAGGCAAATTTTTAAGCTTTGGCTCTATGGATATACTTCCAATCAAAATCCACCACGATGCCAAAGAGCCTGTTGGCTATGTCATATATATTGGCAACAAAAAGATTACCATACTTACAGATACTGGCATAGTTGATGAAAAAATGGCTTATGAGATAAAGGGTTCTGATATATACTACATGGAAGCCAACCACGACCTTGAAGCCCTAAAGCGTGGACCATATCCATACCCGCTAAAGCTTAGGGTTATGAGCAATATGGGCCATTTGTCAAATGACCAGTCGGCAGAAGTCCTGGCAGATGCCTTAGAGGGAAAAAGAGAACATGTTTACCTAGGCCACCTATCAGAAACCAATAACACTCCAGAATTATCAAGGCTTACAGTGGACAATTACCTAACAAGCCTAGGCCTAGATACCAAAAAAGATATTGTTTTAGATGTTGCAGATAGACACAATCCATCTGGGATTGTCAAATTATAGAGGAAAATAATGGAATTAGTTGAAATTGAAAGATCAATTATAAAAAAATATAGAAAAGAAATTTGGTCACCCTTCATAAAAGCAATCAAGGAATTTGAGCTTATAAATGATGGGGATAAGGTTGCAGTAGCAATATCTGGGGGCAAGGACTCCCTATTGCTAGCCAAGGTCATAGAAGAACTTCACAAGCACTCCAAGGTGAAATTTGACGTAGCATACATTGCAATGGACCCAGGCTACAGTCCAGAAAATAGAGAGCGCCTAGAAGAAAACTTCAAATACCTAAATATCGATGGACAAATATTTGATACAGATGTATTTCAAATAGCAGAAAGCGTATCAAAGGGCCAATATCCATGCTATATGTGTGCCAGAATGCGCAGGGGAAGTTTATATTCCAAGGCTCAAGAGCTCGGTTGCAACAAGATTGCCCTAGGTCATCATATGAATGATGTCATAGAAACTATAATGTTAAATGTCCTATATGCGGGCAATTTCAAAACTATGAAGCCAAGACTCAAGGCCCAAAACTTTGAAAATATGGAGCTTATCCGTCCTTTTTATTATGTAAAAGAAGAAGACATCATAAAATGGCGTGACTATATAGAACTTTTTGCTCTAAACTGTGCATGCTCAGTAACAAAATCCCAGGAAGCTTACACCAGGAAAATGATCAAAAATATGATAGCTAGTATGAAAGAGTCAAATCCTGATGTTGAAATGTCAATACTTCGTTCGGCAGAAAATGTCAACTGTGACATGGTTATAGGCTATCAATTACATGGTGAAAAACATTCTTTTATGGAGGAATTTAATGATTGAATTTTTAAAAGTACTAATACTTTCTATAGTGGAAGGGGTCACAGAATTCTTGCCGGTATCTTCAACCGGACACCTTATTCTAGTAAACGAATTTGTAAAGCTAAATCCGCCAGAATTTTCCAATGCTTTTAACGTAATTATCCAGCTTGGAGCAATATTTTCTGTTGTCGTAATATACTTTCAAATGCTAAATCCTTGGGATTACAGCAAGACCCACAAATATTTTCCAAAAAATTATGAAAACTTGAATGGACAGTCGAGATTTTACTTTAGACTTACCCATCCGGATTCAAGGACCATGGAACTTTGGAAAAGGGTTATAGTAGGAATCTTGCCAGCAGGAGTCCTTGGATTTTTGTTTGACGACTTTATAGACGAACACTTATTTAACCCAATGGTTGTGGCAACCATGCTTCTACTTTGGGGTTTAATAATAATTTTTGTAGAAAAAAGAAATGACAACAAAACAGGTTTTGTTCATGACAATATAACAAATGTCCCATACAAAACAGTCCTAGCCATAGGATTTTTTCAAGCCTTGGCCATGATACCAGGAACATCTAGATCAGCTGCAACTATAATGGGAGCAATGATTCTAGGATTAAGCCGTGAAGCTGCAGCAGAATTTTCATTTTTCCTAGCAATTCCAACCATGCTTGGAGCAACCTTGCTAAAAGTAGTAAAAAACGTCCATGGCTTTGCGGGAAGTCAATGGCTACTAATAGTAATTGGCATGGTTTTAAGCTTTGTAGTTGCATATATTGTTATAAAGAAATTTATGGAATACATCAGCAAAAATGACTTCATACCTTTTGGTATATATAGGATAATTCTAGCTGCTGTAGTATTTATGTATTTTGGGATTGTAAAATAGATAGTTTGTTGAAAAAGGAATGGTTTGGATAAAGATTCTTCGCATTCGCCAGAATGACAGATGGAAGGATGTAAAACTCTTTAATCTATAGAAAAGCATTCGATTCTCACACTGTCATCCTCGAGGGAACGGATTTTAGGGATAACAAAAGGATTTTTATTAGAATAATTTCGTTCAGGATTTGTTTATATTTTTTAATGATATGAATGTCTTCTATTTAGGTATAGTTTAAGGTTTTTTCGTTGTACCTCGGGGATAGGAATTAGGGGTTACGGAGACCCCTTTTTCCTTTCCCCCGATCCCCCTAAACCTTCTACACCCCCTCCGCTCCTGCGGAGAGCAATGAGCAGTAGAAGTTCGCTCCGCGAATTCTTCTTTTTACTATTAGATTTTATTTTTAAGTAAATTTCTCACACGCAAGTTTTATACTATAGGAATGTCAATTTTTTAGTACCAATTTTATATTCTCCCAGGTCCTTTTTGAGACATTTCTCTTTACTATATTTGATATTTTTTCTTTTCCTGAACTAGGGTTGATGGGGTAGGTCATTAGTTTTGGGTCTAGTTTGTTTATTATATCTTTAAAAATAACCCTATGGTCGATTTTATTTTCGTACTTTGCCTTCATTAACAACAAAAACATTTCTCTATTATTAAAGGCAGAGAATTCGTCTACTGCTATATCTTGGTTAGCAACATATTTTACTCCGAAATTGGCCAATCTATGTTCCCAGTAAAACAAATCCATCATATTGAT
The DNA here is from genome assembly GCF_000312365.2 of Anaerococcus provencensis. Classification (GTDB taxonomy): domain Bacteria; phylum Bacillota; class Clostridia; order Tissierellales; family Peptoniphilaceae; genus Anaerococcus; species Anaerococcus provencensis. Next base: position 94,336 of record NZ_HG003687.1, read on the forward strand.
ATTAGCCTTTTCTGCAAGGCCCTTATTTTTAGTAATCCATCTATCGAAACTATGGTCAAAAATTGTATATTTTTTGGGAATTCCTGTAAGTTTGGATATCTCCTTGCCACTTGATGCTTCTCTTTTGCCATAAAAATCTTTAAATACAGCGGAATTATTACCGGTAATGTAAAGAGTATTTTCTGGGAAGTCTGGGCTATATAGTAAGTGTTGGGCTGTGAGAGTCTTTGGTAAAATTTGTGTATCTTCTATATTCTCCTTGTAATAGTAGGCAAATTCATCTTTCAAAGGTGCAAGATTACCTAAGATTATTAGATCTTTGCCATAATCATTTAGAATTTCTTTTGCTATTACTAGGTCTGGATGGTCTGCCTTTAGGATATTCATAGTCGATAGGAAATACTTGGTATCTATGCCAGCGTAGGAAGCAGCTGCATATATGACTCTTGAGTCAAAGCCTGATGTAAGGCCTAGTATCTTGTAATAGTCTCTTTTATCTATGGCCTTAAAAGAATTTACCAAAAGCTCTGTTGACCTATATATGGCGTGCTGATAATCTATATATGGAATTTCTAGCCAATATCTTTGACTAGTTTTTTGATCCATGTCATAGTAGTGGTTTGGCAAAAGTTTATATATATTTTCAAATCCTGTAGCATCTGAATACTATTCTTCTTCGTTGATATTATAAAATTTGGAAGAAATATATTCTATGAATTCAGGATCCTTATTTTCTGCATGGTCTATATAATAATTTATAATATTTGAGTTTGATCCTAGAATCATCTCAGGTCCACTTGAGTAGTATATATGTCTTGAAGTTGCTGGATCGTTAAAGATTTTCTTTTCCTTATCTGATATGTAAATTAAGATCCATCTACCAGTTAAGGATATGGATTTTTGTTGTAAATCGGCAAAATTATCCGATTTTCCTAGCATATCCTTTAGGATGTCATAATCATCGTAGTCAATATGATTAGGGTCTACAAAAAATCCTAAAAGTATGGCTCTTTTATCAGCCATACTTATGTCTACAATATTTAAATCAGGGTGGGTGTAAAGTTTGTAATCATCAAACAATTTGGTCTCTTTCCAGGACTCTAATTTATTAGCCCTTTTTGTTATGACAAATTGTCTTCGAAATAACAACTTTTCCTTCAAAATCTGCTCCAATCTAATTTTTTTCTTATAAGATAACTATTTTACAAAATTAATAAAAAATGTGATTACTATTGGATTGCACAAGTTTACTGCTATGGCTAGGACTATAGGAAAGACAAACATTGCTACATCTGCTGGGCCTTCTTTCTCTATAATGGCTTCCATATTTGCTATGGCATTTGGCGTCTGACCTAATCCTACTCCGCAATGACCTGCTGCTATGACTGCTGCATCGTAGCTTGATCCAGCAAGTTTAAAGGTGACAAGGCTGGTGTAAAAGGCTATAAATATTGCTTGAGCCACCATAACAACAAGCATTGGTAGGGCAAGGGCTACTATTGCGCTGATATTTAATCCTATGAGGGCAAGAGATAGGAAGAGGCTTAGCGATATATTGCCTACTGTATCTATGCTTTTTGTGTTGATATCTTTTTTTAGGTAATCGTAAATATTTCTTACAATAAGGCCTCCAAATTGGCAGCCTACATAGTAGGGGAAGTTTAGGCCTGTTAGAAGTAAGACTTTATTGATGAAAGTTCCCAAAAAGCTTGCAAGACCAACAATTACTATAGCTTTCATCAAGGATTTTTGGTCTAAATTTTCTATCTTGCCATCAAGGACATTCTGTCTTTCAACTGTTTCACTTTTTAAGCTATGGTTTTTGATAAGTCTTTGGGCAACTGGACCACCAACTAGGGAACCTACCAAGAGTCCAAAGGTTGCTGATGCAACTCCTATTTCTGTGGCGTTATCTGCTCCATATCTTTCCATAATCTTGCCAAAACTTACAGCAGATCCTATGCCTCCTGTCATAGATGTAGATCCTATGGCAACTCCATAGAGTGGATTTATATCAAAAAGTTTGGTAAATCCAATAGCTAGGATATTTTGTAAGGGCAAAAGTATTATAATAGCAAGTGCTAGTTTTATACCAAGGCTGCCACTTTTTTTTAGAGCCTTAAAGGAACAAGCAAGGCCTATGGATGCAAAGAATATATTCATAAAGAAATCTTGTAGGACTTGGTCAAATTCTATGTCAAAGCTTCCAGTAGTTTTTATTAAAAATACTAGAAAGCTTATTATTAGCCCTCCTATAACTGGAGCTGGTATAAAAAACTTTTTTAGAAATTCTGATTTTTCTTTGATTTTGTTACCAAAAATAAATGCAAGAATTGCAATTCCAAGGGTTTGTATCATATCTAATGTTATGTGCATATCTTCCTCTTTTCATTTAGCTTGCTTATATTATATATCTATATTGTTAAAATTAAATATGGAGAGTAAAAGATCCTTAATTATTTATGTGAAATCGTTGACATAGGTATCAAACTATGTTAATTTGAATATATAATAAATTCGGAGGATTTTATGAAAAAAAATGATAATGGACATATAAGTTGGCTAAGCCTGACCTTTATGGCTTTTGCAACTTTGTGGGGTTTTGGTAATGTTGCCAATGGATTCATGTACTTTAACGGAATTCAAGTTATTTTCTCATGGATTTTGATGTTTGCCCTTTATTTTATACCTTATGCACTAATGGTAGGAGAATTGGGATCAACATTTAAAAATCTAGGAGGAGGAGTTTCTTCATGGATTGAACAAACTTCTACAACAAAGCTTGCTTACTATGCTGGATGGACCTATTGGTGTGTTCACATTCCTTATATAGCTTCCAAGGGCTCAGGAGCTTTGAAGGCTTTTTCTTGGCTTGTTTTTCACAATGCAGAAACATTTGATACATTTAAAACTTCTCATGTTCAAATAGTAACTTTGGCAATACTTTTGATTTTTGCCTTTATTGCAAGCCGTGGACTTAATCCACTAAAAAATTTAACACAAATAGCAGGAAGTTCTATGTTTGTTATGGGAATTTTATATATTATCCTAGGACTTTTTGCACCGGTTGTTGCTCCAAGTGGCGACTATCAAAATATTGACTTTTCACTAAAGGCAATAGTACCAACATTCAACGTTGGATATTTTACTTCACTATCAATTTTGGTATTTGCAGTTGGTGGTGTAGAAAAAATATCTCCATATATCAACAAGATGAAGGGTGATCCTTCAAAAGGATTCCCAAAAGCAATGCTTGCTGCAGCTATAATGGTTGTAATATCAGCTTTGTTTGGAACAGTTGCCATGGCTAGGATGTTTGATCCAGCTGTCATCAATGCGACTCAAGAAAGTTTTGACTCCTATGTAGCAAATGGAGCATATTGGGCCTTCCAAAAACTTGGACAATACTATGGACTAGGAAACTTCTTCTTAATCATATATGCCCTATCAAACCTAATTGGCCAATTGTCAATTTTGGTACTTTCTATAGATGCACCACTTAGAATACTTTTAGGAGATCCAAAGATTAGTATCCATGTTCCACAAAAACTTCTAAGAAAGAACAAATACGGAGCATATATAAACGGTATCAAAATGGTAGTAATCCTATCTGGAACAATAATCTTATCACAAATCTTGCTTCCAGGAGCTGCATCTGTTCTAAGAGCGCTTACAAAACTAAACTCTGTATGTATGCCACTAAGATATCTATGGGTATTCATAGCTTATTACTTGCTAAAGAAAAATGCCATGGACAATGGAGAATACAAGTTTACCAAATCTCAAGGAGCTGGTAAATTCTGGGGCCTATGGTGCTTTATAATTACATTATTATCATGCCTACTAGGTATGTATTCAGATGATAAAGTTACCATGATTTTAAATATCTTAACACCAGTATTCTTGGTTGCTCTAGGTTTGATATTCCCAACTATAAGAGCCAAAGAAGATGGTAGAGCAAATACTTTTGTAGAATAATCTCGTTCCATCATTTGCACACTCTTAGGATAATTTTGGCAAAGCTATCTCTTGCCCATATCCTAAGAGTGTAAATGATTTTGGGACGATTTTTTTTATTTTATAATTTCTTAATGTATATTATGTAATAATAATTGAAAATCAGATGCAATATATTATATAATTAACTATGAATTGAGGAAATTATGAAAATTGTATTTTATATAGTAGGATTTGCCATATTTTATGCAATGATTGGCTATCCTATCACATTAATGATCTTAGATAAGATTATGAAAAGAAAAAATGACAAGGATTTATCCTACAAGCCCTATGTTTCTATAATAATATCAGCCTACAACGAAGAAAAGGTAATAGAGAGAAAACTAAAAAATATAACAGAATCAACCTATCCTCACTATGAGGTTATAGTTGCCAATGATGCATCAAGCGATAGGACAGTTGAGATTTGCCAAAATTTCATCAACAATCACCCTTCCTATGACATTAAGGTCAACACAGTCAAAAACCACTTGGGGAAAACTAACGCCCAAGATGAGGCTGTAGATGTGGCCAAGGGAGAGATAATAGTATTTTCTGATGCAAACTCCATGTTTAAGGCTGATGCCATAGATGAGCTTGTAAGTTATTTTACAGATGATTATATTATCTATGTATGCGGATCGCTTATCTATGCCAAGGATGATGACATAGCTTCGGCTGTGGCGGAAAATTCCTATTGGGATATGGAACTTAAGATGAGAAAAATCGAATCAGAGATTGCAACTATTGCTGCTGGCAATGGTGCAATTTATGCTTGTAGGAAGAGTGATTACCGCCGTTATAACCTGGTAAGCTCTCACGACTATGAGATGCCTCTTTATGCTGGCATAAACCACAAGAGAGCTCTTTATAATCCAAAGGCCATAGCCTTGGAGAAGGCGGGCCAGACTAGCAAGGATGAATTCAAAAGAAAGGTTAGGATGCAAAGAAGGATTTTGACCAATATTTTTACCAATCTTAGACGTTTAAATATTTTCGAATATGGTTGGTTTTCTTTCTTCCACTTTAACCACAAGACTTTGAGGTTTTTGCAGGCCTTTAACCACATAGTTTTATTTATTGCAAACTTAGCCTTGTTAAACGAGGGAGACTTTTATAGGGTATTTTTCCTAATCCAAGTTGCATTCTTTACCCTTGCAGGAATTGGAAAATTAACTGAAAGTAAGAGCAAAGTTTTCTACTTCCCATATTATTACACTATGATGATGGCAGCTCAGCTTAAGGGTGGCTATAACGAGGCTACTGGAAAGAGCAAGGCAACATGGGAAAAAGCAGAGACAACGAGGTCATAGCATGAGCATAGAAGTATTAATTTCAACTATGAATGAAGAGTCCATAGCATGCTTTAAGAGATTCAATCTAGAGACAGACGCCCTAATCATAAACCAAGCTGATAAAAACGCTTATGAAGAGATAGATACAGGCAACTTTAAAGTTAGGATGATTTCAACTGATACTAGAGGACTTGGACTTAGCAGAAATCTTGCCATATTACATTCTAGGGCAGATATACTAGTTTTTGCAGATGATGACCAGGTTTTTGAAACAGGTTACAGCAATGCCATAAGAGAAGAGTTTGACAAGCACCCAGATGTAGATTTTTTCATATTTAAAACTATAATATATTTAAATGGCGAAGAGGTTGTAAAGGTTAAGGAAGAAAAAGACCTTAAGCTTTACAATTCTTTAAGATATGGATCTGTACATTTTGTTTTTAAGAAAGATTCTATAATTAAAAATAACTTATCAGTTTCAACTTACTTTGGAGCAGGAACTGACAATGGTTCTGGTGAAGACAGCTTGTTTTTAAGAGATGCCTTTAAGGCAGGCCTTAAGATTAGAACAAGTACAAAGCTCATAGCCAAGGTCTATAATGACGATTCTACTTGGTTTACAGGTTATGATGAAAAGTTTTTTATTGACAAAGGAAAGCTTGCCAAGGCCTTGTTTCCAAGAACTTATAGACTATATATAGAACAATTTTTGCGAAGACATAAGGAAATGACAGAAGTTATCGATATTAAAAAGGCTCGCAAGCTTATGCTTAGCGGAGCAAGAGAATTTGGAGGAGAAGATGGAGAATAAAAGATCACTTTTTTCAGCAATCCCACCTGCAATCATAGCAGTAATTATCATAGGAATGCTAACATATTTTGGCCTAAACTATATGGGTTACAAGGAATACACAGCCCAAGCTAAGATTGTTACATCAAATGTTGAGGATGTAGATGATGCTAAGAATACTGCGCAAACTTATGCAGCAACAATCAATAGCTCAAAAATCAAACAAAAAACCTTAGAAACCCTTGCAATTGACTGGAATGTAGGCAAGTTAGATAGCAAACTTGACATAAAACCAACTGCAAATTCATCTATCATAGATATCACGGTGTCTGATACAAACAAGCTTCGTGCAGAAGATTTGGCTGACCAATATGCTGACTATGCTGTAAGGGTAATAAACAATATTTATGATTCTGGTGCAGAGGTTATGGAATATTCATATGGCTTGGCTTCCGTGACAGACAATACTATAAAATATGCTGGCTTTGCAGCAGGATCTGGGGCTATACTTTGGGCCTTAATTACAATGATTTCAATCAACTCCCACAACAAGAAAATCGCTAAAGCATACTTAAAAAATTCTAATAATGACGAAATAAAGGAAGTAAGAGAAGTCAAAAAAGTTGAAGAACCAAAAGAAAAGACCACAGTAGTTTCAGATTTAGGAGAAGATCAAGAATCTGGTACAACTAGGGTTATAGATAGCAAAGAGATAAATAGCAAGGTAAGTAATACTAATAAATACGAAATCCTTGGCAAATTACCTAGCTATGAAAAAGGAGAATTAGATGTTTAAGAAGCAAACTGATGAAAATAGGGAGATTCTTCTTCAATCATTTTATAATCTAGAAGATAAAATAATCCAAAAGATGGGTCGTAAAAATGTTTCTATAGCTTTCACAGCTACAAGTATTGGCACAAAAAAGACTGAAAATATCTTAAATATAGCCAGACACCTTGCTGAAGATGGCATTAGTGTTTTAATGATTGATGCTGACCTTAGATATTCTAATTTGGATGACTTTGTAGAAGAAGATGCTGAACGTGGATTTATTGATGTAATCCTCGGTGGCTATGATGTAGACCAAGTTAAGATAAAAGATAGGGCCTACAAATCTTTATCTTATCTAAAAACAGGTGCAGTATCAGACTATGCTGATAAGTTTTTGGAACCAAAGGTTGTTAGAAACTTCTTTAGTGACATCAGCAATGAGTATGATTACGTCCTAGTTGACTTAACAGAAAATACAGATGTTGCTGAGGCAAATATGTTTGCTGCAAGTACTGATGCTTGCCTAGTATTTACTAAAGATGAGCTAAAATCTAGTGAGGAAACTCAAAATTCTTTAGACCAACTAGAAAAAGCAAATGCCAACATACTTGGCCTTGCAATAACAGACTATGATTATAGTGTAGATGAACTTGATGATTTGTTTGGAGGATATGATGAATAAAAGGTTAAAAAGTCTTGCTGTTTTTCTCTTGATACTAATGACAACAGCTTGCGCAGAGGACAAATATGTTTCTGTCCGCCACCCAGAAGACAGTAATGTAAGTGAAGTGTCTGATAGTGATCTTGAAGAAAATAATACTGACAGCGAAAGTGCAGACGAGAACACAGATGAAAATAATACAGAAGAGGCTAGCGAAAATACAGATGAAAACACTGACGAAAATTCTGAAGAAAGCTCTGATGGTGTGATCTATACTGTTGAAGATGTTGTAAATGTAAGACTTGCACCAAGTGAAAATTCAGCAATCATAACCCAAGCTGAACCAGGTCAAGATATTATAAAACTTGGAGATTCTGACAATTGGACAAGGGTAAGCATTTCCGGTCAAACAGGATATATCAGAAGCGATTTGATCAAAGAAAAATAGTCCACTTTAGAAAAAGGTGATGGATAGATGGAGATACTACTAATAAAAAACACTATATGGCCTGCTATTTTAACAATAGGGGTCATTAGTTTGTTGAATTACATCATAGATAGAAAAAAACTTAGCAAAATTATTGCTATCTTTGCAAGTCTACTAGGTCTAGGCATCATGGTCTATATGATTTATACCAACAACGCCTACCTATATTTGCAGCTTTATTTATTTATGTTCTTTCTATCCATATCCCTTGTGATTCTCGCTCTAAGAAAAAGTATAGATGCATTTACCATAATAGGTATTGTCCTTATGATTGTAATGTTAATCTTGCTTTTAAGGTTTACCTTAATTGAATAATAAAAAATAAGCTCTTTGGCCTAGCCAAGAGCTTATTTTAATACTAATTATTTTCTAAGATTGTTTTCTACAGCGTCGATTATTAATTGAAGGTATCCAGCTGTATCAACAAGAGTAGCACCTGTTACTTCATCAATTGCTTCACCTGGTGTAGCAGATTCGATTACTGATTTTACTTCTTCAACTGTTTTACCAGCAACAAAGTTTTCGATTGCAGCATAGTTATCTTTCAATGCTACTGTTGATTTAGCTTTTTCTGCCATTAGGTCTGAGTACATATCGTTGTTTTCTAGTTTTGAGCCTAGAACAACATTGCTATCCTTGTATCCTTCGCCAAATCCACCTTCTGATCCAGGAACGCCTGTGCCACCGTCAAGGTATTGGTATTCGTCAATGCTTGCAGCAATGATTTTATCTCCCTCAACAGCTACAACAGCATTACCAAAGCTCTTGTCACCGTGTGGAGCGCCTAGTGCGTATCTTACTTCTACATCATCTGGATTTTCAGCATCGCCAGATGTTACAAATGTGTTATCTTTTGCAGCTTCAACAATCATTCTTACAAGATTTGGTGTTGATTTGAATGTTGCACCTGTAATTGCATCTAGAATTTGTTCATCGTCATTTTCATTTAAGAAATCTTCTAGTTCAGCAATTGTTTTTCCCTTTACAAAGTCTGTAATACCATTGTAGGTTTCAAGCAATGTAACTTCGCTACCAGCTTCTTTCATATCAGCTGAGTAAGCTTCGTTATTGTCCATTTTTGATCCAAGGATTTTGCCTTCTGCTGTACCTTCTCCAAATGCTCCGTCTGAGTTTGGTACTGCCTTGTAGTCAGAGTCAGCTTCATAGTATTGGTACTCATCTATGATTGCATCAACAATTTTGTCTCCGCTTGTTGCTACTACAACGTTTGTGAAAGCTCCGTCTACTTCTTTAGGATATGCTCTGTGAAGTACTAGGTTACCCATTTCGGCAGGTGTTTCTTCGCTAGTTTCTTCCGCATCTTCTTCACTAGCTTCTTCAGAATTTTCGTCAGCTTTTTCTTCTTCTGTAGCTTCCTCTTCTGTTGCTTCTTCTTCTACTGCTGGAGCTTCTGCTTCTGTTGTTTCTTCAGCCGACTCGTCAGTAGTTTGTTCTTCTTTAACTTCGTTTGCTGGTTTTTCCTCATTATTGTTTGCACATCCAGCAAATATTAAAGCTGTTGCTAGCATTATTGTTGCTATTGAATATTTGTTTTTCATTAACTCCTCCATTAATATTGTTACGATGCTAATTTACTATAGTACAAGATTATTTAAATTTCAAATTTTAAGAAAACTTTTCACTTTTTAGGGGTATAAGATTAAAAAGGAAATTAGGAGTATTATGCAAATTAATGTAGACAATCAGCCAGGACTTAGGTTGGCTGGAAGAGCTTATAAATTAGAAAATGCAAGTGATGCAAAAGAAGTAAGAAGAAAGTTTCTAGAAGAGTTTAAAGACCTAGATTTAAAAGACTTGGGTTCTTTTTGTGGCCTAAGACAATATAATGCCCTTGATGGAACTTTTGATTACTTCCTGGGGTTTGAAATATCTGACCCAGATTTTATCAAGGAATGGTCACTAGAAGTATATGAGATTGAAGAGTCGTTATATTTAGAAGTTCCAATTGATGGTGAAGATGGGCTAGATGAAGGCTATAGATATACTTATGAGGAATTTTTCCCAAACAAAAAGTATTTTCATTCCCTAAGCCCAGATTTGGAGTTTTTTCAATATGATGGAAAGAAAAGAGAAATTGGCAATGTAAGTTTATATATTAGCCTAATGGAAAATATCCACGCGTGAGAGTGAGTTTTATATGAAAAAAATACTAACACTTGCCCTTATTACTATATGCTTATCATCTTGCACTATGTATCCAACAAGAAGAAGTGATGAGCAAATATTTTATGGGGATAGTTTGATTGAAACAAGGGAGATACCAAAGGCAAAGAAAATAAATTCAAGTTTTATCTATAGTTACGAAGATGAACACGAGTCTGATGAATGCCTTGAGTGTCAAATTGAAGATAATTACTAAAACTGGGTATAAATAAGAGAAAGAAGATAAGGAGAATTATATGGGAAAATTAAAACTAGCTGCAGATCTAATAAAACTTAACAACAAACTAGGTCTCCTAGATGTAGGAGATATGATAGGCCTTGCAAGTACTGCTTACAAGGTAAAGACTTTTGATCCAATGGATCACATGCCAGACTTTGACTTTTTTGTAGACGAAGAGATGGAAAGGGCAGAAAGAAGAAAAACTTTACTTTTAGCAGGAGCTGCTGCAGGTACAGCTTATCTCCTATATAAAAATAGAGATGCAATATCAAATGCCTTTGAAAATAAAAAGGAAATTGCTCCAGAAATCGCTATAGATATAAAAACTAAGGGCAAAAAAGTTGTTTCCGATGTAAAGGAAAAAGGCGAAGAAATAGCTCATGAAGTAGAAGATGCAGTAGATGATACAAAAAAAGAAAGCAGAAAAGCTGTAGAATCTATTGACGTTAAAAAATCTTTCTACAACAAATAAAAAAATTATCCCGGAGATTTTCCGGGATATTTTTATATTTGGGATAAAAATCCTTCTATATCAGATTTACTTGTCCTATAAGTTGTGACAAGTCTTGCTATGGTTTTACCATCAATTTCGCCCATAGTTTCAAATTGGGCTATCTTTTGCCAATTTCTAAGTTCATCTGGGCTAAGCTTTACAAATACTTGGTTTGATTCGAATGGATAGGCTAGGTCGTAGCCTTTTTTTCTTATTCCACTGGCAAGGTCCTTTGCCATCTGGTAGGAAATCCTAGCTCCTTCCAGGTATCCATCTTCTTTAGCAAATACTGTTTCAAACATTATCCCAGGGATAAAGCTTTTAGCCATAAGCTGAGCTTTTTGCTTTTGTAGGTTTATAAAATGCTTTTTCAAATCATCGTTTACAATTACAATGGCTTCTGCATATAAGAAGCCATTTTTGGTTCCACCAAGATAAAATATATCGCAAAGGTTTGCCAAGTCTTTTAGGCTATAATCACATTTTTCGCTTACAAGAGCGTGGGCAAGCCTTGCTCCATCCATGAAAAGATATAGGTCATTTTCTTTGCAAAAATCATAGATTTCGCTAAGTTCCTTCTTTGTATAAACTTCTCCAAGCTCTGTTGTATTTGATATATAGACCTTTCTTGGCACTGTCATATATTCATTGTCATAATGAGAATATTTTTCTTCTAGGAGTTTTCTAGATAATTTACCATCTTCTGACTTTATAGTCTCTATTTTTAAACCCGTTGCCTCTATAGATCCTGCTTCGTGACCCTCTATATGGCCAGTTCTTACAGCAAGGATTGATTCTTCTTGCCTTAGACCACATGCAAGGCCTACTACATTTGCCCCTGTACCTCCAGGTATGAAGTGGATATCAAGGTCCTCATTTGCCAAGGCTTTTCTCATCAAAGCCCTAGCGTTTTCACAGTGCTTGTCAAAACCATAGCCTGTGTTGTACTCATCTTTTGCCTTTACTAGAGCATCTAGTATGTCATCTCTTCCTATATCATTATAATCATTTACAAAAAAATACATTTTATTCTCCCTTTGCTGGTTTTTTCAAAGATTCATTTATAGCTTCTTTTAACATATTAAGATAGGCATCATAGGCATCCATGACTCCATAGAAGTGTACACCATCTGTTCCAGCATAGTATTCTGGATGGTTCATAGCTTCTTTTTCCCATGGCATAATGGTTACGAACTTATATTTTGGCGCGACTTTCTCCATAGCAACTGATACCCTGTGAGGTTGTTCGTACCTATTATCATAGCAAGTTACAAATATTAATCTCTTGCCATCTGGCAGACTCTTAACAATCTCTTCTAGGCTCTTTTCTGGGTCTTCTACGGCATTGGTTCCCGTAGCAAGGACTAGTATAGACCCTAGGTTGCCGTCATTTTCCATTTGTCTTATCAAATCAGGAGTACTCTCTAGTAGCCTACTTCCTTCTGCATTGACATAAAGGCCAGTAATATTTTCTTGGAGCATTTCCCTATTGCCCAAAAGCACGCTATCGCCAATAAGTGTTATTGTTTGCTCTGCTGCAAGGCTGTCTATCCTGTCGTTATCCTTATCTATGATGTCTTGAACTTTCTTCCTATCCATGTAGATTTTATCTATGTCTTGTTTGATAGATTCTTGGAGAATTGACTTTTCAAGGCTTACCATATCATCTGAAGCATCGGATATGGTATAAGCAAGGCTAAAGCTTAGTAGGACCATAAATACAAGAGTAAAGTGGATTAAGCCCTGGTATTTATTATAGTCAATCTTTGGCATGCTGATTTTATCACTTATAGACTTGATATCTTTGCTTGCAAAAATCGGTTCAAAGATGTGATAATTAAACAAAACTAAAAGTATTGTCACAAGTATTGATAATACTAAACCCCATGTGCCGGATATTTTGCTTGAAATCATCACAAAGGCTGGCCAGTGAAATACATACATACCATAGGAATACTCACTTAGGAGTGGGATTACTTTGCCTTCATCAAGATTTTTGTTGGAATATCCTACGAGAATTAATATTCCTGTTATAATATCTGTTAGCAAAAATCCTATAAAATAAGTAGCCCTATTGTCATAGGACAAGAGTAAGGACATAAGTAGTATTAGTCCGGAAAATATCATTGTGAGCTTATTGTAAGGAAGTCTATTAAAGGAAAATCTCTTTACAAAAATTCCAAGCATAGATCCAAATACAAAAGACCCCATCCTTGCTAGGTCAAAGAAGTAGACAAAGGATATATTTTCCTTCCTAAGTGCAACTAATAAAAATGTCAAAATATAGGCATATACATATAAAATGATGCAAATTTCCATAAACTTTTTGGAAAAACTACGTTTTAAATTCCTTTTTTCTTTGACTTTTTTATAGATACTTGCCAGAATCCATGGCCAAATTATATAAAAATGAACCTCGATAGCTAGAGACCAAGTATGCATAAATAGCTGTTTGATAAATTGATTCTCATAAGAGCCACCACGCATTATTTCAAAAAAATTGTAGTTGTAAGAAAAGGCAGCCAAAAACTGGTCGAAAAATCTTACTGTATAGTCCTTATCAATAGCAAAAGCAAATATTGTAGTAAGACTTAGCATCAAAAGAACCGCTGGGAAAATCCTTACAAATCTTTTGAAATAAAAGTTTTTAAAATCAATAGACCCATCTTTGTAGAGGGAATCAATCAAATGAAAACTTATCAAAAAACCAGAAAGAACAAAGAGCATATTTACTCCAAGAAAGCCTCCTGGCAGAGCATTTGGGAAAAAGTGATAGGATAAAACTAAAAATATCCCCAAAAACCTAATATAATCTAGACCCTTAATTTTCATTTTTCATATCCTTATTCTTAAAAGTATCGCCATCTTTGATAAATGTTTCGCCAGAATTAAGGTTGATTTCAATCTTGGAATTCCCCTTATCTTTGGAGAAATCAGCCTTGTAGGTAAAATCATCTCCAGCAAAGCTTCCAGATCCATCAAATCTTCCATCTTTAAAAGAACCTTGGTAAGTCCCCTTTTCGGATTTGAGTACGCCTTCGCCATTAAACTTATCATCGACCATAGGCCCAGTGTAATAAGTGCCTTTGTCAATTTTGTAAGCTTCTACTTTCTTAGCTTTTGGCCTTGCAAAAATATATATAACTGATATTAGCATTATCAAAGCTAAGGATATAGCCATATATGAAAGAAATTTTTTGTTTTCCATATTATATCTCCTCATACTATATTATGGGTATATTATATCAAAGAAATGAGGGATTTTATGAAATATTTTTATAAAGACATAAAAAAAGAAAATAATATTAGATTAAGAGGTGTTTTAAACACTGGAGATGACTTTGATCAGTCCAAAACTTATCCAACGGTTATATACTTCCACGGCTTTGCAGATGATAGAAATGGCTTGCAATTTATGAATATACAAAACTCCAAATTTTTGACTGCCAATGGCTATATAGTATTTCGCTTTGATTTTTCTGGCTGTGGGGAATCTGATGGAAGCTTTTTTGATATCAACCTATCCCGTGAAGTAGAAGAAGCAAGGCTTATCCATGACTTTGTTATAAATGAGCCTTATGTAGATAAGGAAAATCTTTTTTGGAAGGGCCACTCTATGGGTGGATCGGTTGCAGTAGCAATAGCCCACGAGAAGAAACCAAAAGCACTTTCCTTATTCTCACCAGCAGCTGATTTTAGTGGAGAAGAGAACTCTTTAATGAAATCACTAAAAGAAGCCTTTAGGTCATACTATGTCAAAAAAGAAGGGGACGATGTAGGAGGGCTAAAAATCAGCGATGAATTTATAAAAGATGTAACAAGCTATAACCTCTACGCTTTGGCTCAAAAATACCAAGGCCCAACTCAAATAATCAGGGGAGATGAAGATAAGATAATATCAAAAGAATCAAACGAAAAGCTTTGCAAATCATTTGAAAACTGCATGTACAAAGAAATTAAAGGCACAGACCATACATTTTCAGATTTTGATCAAAGATTAGAATCTTTTCAATTGATGTTTGATTTTTTTGAAAAATATAGAAGCTAAGAGGACTGAAATCAGTCCTTTTTTTCTGTGAATATATAGTGGAAATATTTTTTAAAAAGAAATATTTAGCTAAAAGTACTTTGAGAGATCCGTAGACCTTGGCCTTGTGGATGACAGGGATAGATATCTGTTCTCTTGAGGATTGCAGGGATATGAAAGTTAAAAGGTTATTAGCCATAAACAGCATAATATTTACAAACAACTGTAATTGTGATGGACCAAAAGTCGTCCGATAGATCTAGGACCAACAAGGGAATAAAATTTTAAATTATGATATTGATTATCATTACTTTATATGGTATACTTTAAATGCAGTTAAAAAGACCTCGGAATTTTAATTATATTTTAATAAATTATAAAAATTATTGTTTTATATAGAAAAGGAGTACTTATGCCTGTTACATTGTTTAGTGAAGGTGACTCAGTGAGAGTAACCATGATTAAGGGCAATGATCAAATTAGAAAGCATTTATCAAATTTAGGAATAGTAAAGGGCAAGGAAATGACCCTACAAAGATTTGATGGTGTTAATTATATTTTCTTAATAGAGGGAAACAAAATTGCTCTAGCAAAGGATATTGCTAAAAGAATAATTGTTGAGGAGGTTGTTGGATGAAATCTTTAAGAGATGCCAATGTAGGAGAAAATCTTAAAGTTGCTAAAATAAAGGGAGATGGTCCTACAAAAAGAAGAATAATGGATATGGGCATTACTAAAAATACTGATCTTTTTGTAAGAAAGGTTGCTCCATTAGGAGATCCCGTACAAATAAGTCTAAGGGGGTATGAACTTACTATTAGAAAACATGATGCCGAAAATATAATAGTGGAGGAATTATGAGTTATACAGTAGCCCTAGCGGGCAATCCAAATTCTGGTAAGACTACTTTGTTTAACGCTCTTACTGGATCAAATCAAAGAGTTGGAAACTGGCCTGGTGTTACAGTTGACAAAAAAGAAGGGAATCTAAAAAGTCACAAAGATATAGTTATCCAAGATTTGCCAGGAATTTATTCTCTATCTCCATATACATTAGAGGAAAAAGTAGCACGTGAATATTTGGTCGATGAAAGGCCAGATTTAATTGTTAACCTAGTTGACGGGTCAAATCTTATCAGGAATTTATACTTAACAAGCCAATTTATAGAACTTGGTATCCCAACAATACTTGCCTTAAATATGATGGATATTGTAAAGCAAAGAGGGGATAAGATTGATAAGGCTGCTTTATCTGAACTATTGGGCTGCCCAGTAATAGAAATCGTGGCAAATAAAGAAAAGGGAATTGATAAGCTAATTAGTGAAATTGAAAAAGCTAACAGCAATCAAACTTATCCAAAAGCTTTAGAATATTCTTATGATTTGGAGAATAAGCTAGCAGATATTAGAAATATTATAGACTCATATGTTGATGAAGATTTAAGAAGATTTTATACCATTAAAGCCTTTGAAAATGACGAGCAAATGGTAGAGAAAATAGGAATTAGTAATGATGATCTTAAGAAAATAGACGATATTAGATCTGCTTGCGAAGAATTTTATGACGATGACGCTGAATCTATTATAACTGGTGAAAGATATGAAAGATTGGAAGTGCTTGGTGGTAGAATATTAAAAAAAGCTGCTCCGAAGCTATCTACAACTGATAAGATAGATAATATTGTTACATCAAGAATCTTGGGTATACCAATATTTGCCCTTGTCATGTTCTTGGTTTATTCCCTTGCAGTTTACGAACATTCACCTGGAACTATGGCAACGGAAGCTGTAAATGGATTTTTTGATGATACATTGATTCCAGGAGCTCAAGCAGCTTTAGAAAGTGCAAGTATAAATGAAGTACTTGTTGGACTTGTAACAGATGGTATCTTAGCTGGTGTAGGAGCAGTACTTGGATTTTTACCACAAATGATGGTTATGTTTGCTCTTCTTTCTATCCTTGAAGATATAGGATATATGTCGAGAGTTGCCTTTATCATGGATAGATTATTTAGACGTTTTGGCCTATCAGGAAAATCATTTATTCCAGCTATGATTTCGACAGGTTGTGGAGTTCCTGGTATCCAAGCTTCTAGAACTATAGAAAATGACAGAGATAGAAGGATTACAATAATGACTACATCATTTATGCCGTGCTCTGCAAAACTTCCTGTAATAGCCCTAATAGCAGGGGCATTTTTCCCAAGCAATAAGGCTCTTATTACCTTTAGTTTTTATTTTATAGGAATAGCGGCTATTGTAATGTCAGGTGTTATATTAAAGAAATTTAAGAAATTTGCTTCTGATCCTGCTCCTTTTATTATGGAGTTGCCTCCATACCATGCACCAAGGCTAAAATCTGTTTTGCAAGATGTATGGAATAAGTCAAAAGCTTATGCAAGACGTGCTGGCACAATAATCTTACTTTCATCCATAGTAATTTGGTTTTTGACAAACTTTGACTTTAGATTAAATCTAATTGAAGAAGATGGGGCAAATTCGATTATGGGAGTTATAGGCTCAGCTATAGGCTTTATATTTAAGCCATTGGGATTTGGCACATGGCAATCAATGGTCGCAACAATTTCTGGCTTTGTTGCCAAAGAAAATGTAGTAAATACCATGGGTATAGTTTTGGGTCTAGGCGCTGATATTACAGAAGAAAGTCCGGAACTACTAGCAGCCTTTAATGCAGCTATAGGTACACCAATAGCTGGTTACTCATTCTTGCTATTTAATATGCTATGCATGCCTTGCTTTGCAGCAGTTGGAGCTATAAAAACAGAAATGGGTGATAATAAATGGACTTGGTTAACAGTAGGTTACCAAATGGGATTTGCATATGCAATTAGTTTTATTTTCTATCAACTTTCAAGGTTGATAGCTTATGGAACATTTACTCTATCAACAATAATAGCATTTATAGTACTAGTTGCTTTACTATACTTATTGTTTAGACCTCATAAGGCTATTGCAGATAACAATACTTATAAAGCAAGTATGGCCCACTAAATAAATAGGAGGTAAATATGAACCTACAATCATGGATTCTTTTAATTATAATTTTTATAGTGTGTGCATATATTGTATATACTAGATTTATAAAAAATGACGCAAATGAAGGCTGCAAGGATTGTCCAGGTCACAATCCAAAAAAAGGATTCAATAAAAATAAATTCTAAGAAATAGTTTATACTAATATTTGAACTGTAATAATTTTTTGAAAGTCTTTGGATAAACTGGAGGCTTTCAAAAAATTTTACACAACCGTTGATAATGATTATCGTTATACGATACATTATAAAAAAAATACTTATAAAAGGAGAAGTAATATGTCAAAAGTAGCAATAATATATTGGTCTGGTACAGGTAATACAGAAAAGATGGCAGAAGCTATATTTACCAGATTAAAAGAAAAAGAAGTTGATGCAGATTTGATTCAAGCAGGTGCTTTCACAAGTGCTGATATAGATAAGTACAATGCCTTTGCCTTTGGCTGTCCAGCTATGGGCAATGAAGAGCTAGAAGAAGGCGAATTTGAACCGATGTTTGAATCAGTAGAAGATAGTTTAGCTAACAAAGCTACTGTTATCTTTGGTTCATATGAATGGAATGATGGTCAGTGGATGATAGATTGGCAAGAAAGATGTGAAGAACATGATATAAACTTAGCAGCTAATGGCCTAACCGCTTACGGAGAGCCTGGTGAAGAGGATATTAACGCTTGCTATGATTTGGCTGACAGTTTAATCGCTATGCTATAGATATGGGTGATGAATTATTAGCCCTATACTGTAGCCCGGTTTTTGAAAGAATCAAACCATCTAATTTATTTTCCTTATCAAATTATAAATATGACGTTGATAGTTTGATAAGGATATGGAATAAGGATTTCAACAAATATGGCATATATTTTAAGATTTTATCCACTAGAGCAAGAACGTCGTCCATATTTTGCTTTAGAGAAGATCTACTAAAAAAATATATTAACACTAATGAGACTAAATGTTTCTTAAAATCTTGTGGATATGATACTAATAGCATTGATATTTGTACAGATTGCCTTAAAGATAGGTTATGCCAAAAGGATTTTCCTCATGAAATTGGATTATTACTTGGTTATCCCTATGAAGATGTGATGGGATTTATAGAAAACCAGGGCAAAAATTATCTTTGCAGTGGTTACTGGAAAGTTTATAAAGATAAAGATGAAAAATGTAAGACTTTTACTTTGTATAACAAAGCAAGGATGGAATATCTTTGTGCAATAAGAGAGAGTACAAAGATACTAGAACTAGTTGAAAAAAATACTAAATAAAAATTAAATTCCTATCAAATTCATGCAAAGTCTCCTAAAGAAAATAAGCTTGGTAGGAATATACCTATATTTATAAAAGTTATTACAATATAAAAATAGCAAGTAGAATGGTAATGCATTCATTCTAACTTGCTATTTTTAATTTATTAAAGTCCTTATTATCTTTCTAAAACAAAGGGCTTGCCTATTTGTAAGGCGTGATAGTATATTTTTGCTGCATCTTCTACGTATTCGGCTGCTATATAGGCTTCTTCTAAGCTTTTACCACAAGAAACTTCACCGTGATTTGCAAGTAGGCAAGAGTTGGCCTCATCTAGATATGGGATTATAGCTTGACCTAAGTTTTTGCTTCCTGCTGGTGCAAATGGTGCAACCTTTATCTCTCCACCTAGAAATGGCTTCATTTCAATTAAAATTAGAGGGATATCGACTCTTGCTACCGCAAAAGCTGTTGCTATTGTTGAATGGGTATGAACTATGGCCTTGTATTTGTCATAGGCTTCATATATTGCTATGTGCATTTGCCATTCGCTTGAAGGTCTTTGGTTTGGGTCATAAGCTTTACCATCTTTGTGGATTCTCACTATATCCTTTTCACTTATTTTGTCATAGGCCATTGATGATGGTGTGATGTAGTAGCTATCGTCATTTTCTTTTATGCTGATATTACCACTAGTTCCTGCTACAAGACCTGATTTGTACATTTTAAGTCCATAATCTACTAGCTTTTTTCTATAATCCATACAAACTCCTTTATATGATATAATCCTCTAATTCTAAATTTTTACAAATTTTTATTGACTTGATTTTTGACTTTGCTATAATCGAAGTGAGTTTAGATAAAAGAAATTGGAGGGAATAGTTTGTTAAAAAAGAAAGAATTTGATACTTATAAAATTGCATCAGATTATATTAAAACAAAAATAGGCGGAGATGTTGATATTGGAATTATTCTAGGGACAGGCCTTGGTAAACTACTGGATGATATGAAAGAAAAAATCGAAATACCTTACGAAGATATACCAGGATTTTTGCTTACAACTAACAAATCTCATCCTGGCAAATTTATTTATGGTAGGATTGCTGATAAGCATGTACTTTGCATGGCTGGACGCTTTCACTACTATGAGGGCTATGATCACGATGAATTAGCTATGCCTGTATATGTTATGAAACTATTGGGAGTGAAAACTTTAATCCTTACCAATGCAGCTGGAGCTATCAATTGGAACATAGAGCCAGGAGACATAGTTGTAATCACTGACCATATAAATTTTGCAGGCCTTTCACCAACTAGAGGCAACAATCTAGAAGAATTTGGCCAGAGATTTTTCCCTCTTGATAATCTCTATGACAAAAAACTTAGAGACCTTGCAAAGGCATCTGCCATAGAAGAAGGTTTTAGTTTAAAAGAAGGAGTATATTTTTATGCTGTCGGCCCGTTTTTTGAGACTCCTGCAGAAATTCGCGCAATGAGATCTCTTGGAGCTGACATGGTTGGAATGTCCACCATATCAGAATCGATTACTGCAGGGCATTGTGGCATCAAGGTACTTTGCCTATCTCTAGCGACAAATTACTCTACGGATAGGGCAAAAAATATGGATGGAAGCGAAGTAGAAGATGTAGCAAATAAATCTAGTCATAGATTTAGAAAACTTATTTTAAATATATTAAGGAAGTTAGATTAATGAAAAGAATGGATCATGACTTGCCATTCATGCTTAGATATGAAAATGTAGCTTGGTATGAAGATGGTTTGGTAAGAATATTAGACAGACGTATATATCCAAAAGAAGTAGAATTTGTAGAATGTAGGTCCTACAAGGAAGTTGTACAGGCAATTAAGGATATGGTGACCCAATCAGCAGGTCCTTATACAGCTGCAGGCATGGCTATGGCCCTAGCTTGCCACGAAGCAAGGGATTTGGAAGTAAAGGATAAGCTTATATTTTTAGAAAAGGCAGCAAAAGAGATTGCAAATGCTAGACCAACTACAGCAAATCGAATGGCAAAAGTTACTTCTGATAGCCTAGAAGTTGCAAAAAATGCCATAGAAAATGGTGAAGATCCAGCTAAAGCAGTAAAAAATAATACCGTAGCTTCCCTAAATCGTAGGTATGGCACAGTAGAAAAAATTGGCTACAATCTTTGCAAACTAATTCCAGATAATTCAAAGGTTCTAACCCAATGTTTTGGGGAAACTATAGTCGGAATGATGACTAGAATTTTGCTAGAAGAAGGCAAAAATGTGGAGTTTTACTGCTGCGAAACTCGCCCTTATTACCAAGGAGCAAGACTTACAGCAACTTGTATTTCAGAAATGGGTTTTAAAACTACAGTTATAACAGATAACCAAGTTGCCTATCTAATGGAAAATGTAGGCATAGATTTATTTACATGTGCAGCTGATAGTGTATGCTGTGATGGTCACGTGGCAAATAAGATTGGAACTTATCAGATAGCTATAGTGTGTGATTATTTCGGCATTCCAACTTATATCACAGATGTGCCAGATTATGAGAAGAAATCAAAAGAAGATATAGAGATAGAAATGCGTGATCCAAAGCTAATGCTAGAAGGAAGAACAGCTAAAGCGGTAAATGGATTTTATCCGTCATTTGATATAACGCCACCTCATCTTATTACTGGGATTGTAACAGATAAATCTATCTATAAACCAGAGGAACTTTACACTTATTTTGATGGGGAAGTAAATAGGTTTTATTAATGAAGAGTTTGTTGCAATATATATCGTTATATGGTTAAGGCATGCTCTAAGAAAGTAATCACCAGCTCGTGGAGGAATTAAGCTTGTTGGCTTACAAAAACTTTCTTAGAACGTGCTAGAATGATTCGGAAACGATTTATCTATTTTGCAACAATCCCTTCTATTTTTTTGCCTTTTATGGGAGCTAGTATCCTATTAACTAATGATAACTTGAATTATCATAATCCATGGTTATAATAATATGTAAAGTAAGGCACAAAGAATTTATGTTTATTTTAATAAACATATTTATATAAAAGGAGAATGTATGACAATTAAAAATAATTCCAAAGAATTAATAGGAAATACACCGTTACTAAAACTAAGCTCTCTTGAGAAAGAGGGAAGGGCAGACATTTATGTTAAGGTAGAAAAAAATAACCTTGCAGGATCTATCAAAGATAGGATTGCCCTATATATGATCGAAGAAGCAGAAAAAGCAGGCAAGATCAAGCCAGGTGACACAATAGTAGAACCAACAAGTGGTAACACTGGTGTAGCCCTAGCAGCTCTAGCTGCAGCAAAAGGCTACAAGCTTATACTAACTATGCCAGCATCAATGAGTAAGGAACGTGAACAATTGGCTAAAGCCTATGGTGCAGAAGTAATCAGAACCACAGAAAATGCTCTCCAAGGTTCAGTAGATAAGGCCAAAGAATTAGCAGAAAAAGAAGGATACTTCTTCCCAGACCAATTTTCAAATCCAGCCAATGTAAAGGCTCACTATGAAACAACTGGCCCAGAAATCCTAGCAGAAATCACCCCAGATGCATTTATTGCAGGAGTTGGTACAGGTGGAACAGTAACAGGTGTTGGAAAAAGATTAAAAGAAAAAGATTCTAATATCAAAGTTTACGCTATCCAACCAGCGGAAAGTCCACTCTTATCAGGAGGAAAAGCAGCAGGCCACAAAATCCAAGGTATAGGTGGTAACTTCATCCCTAAAAACCTAGACTTTGATGTAGTTGATGACATAGTAAGTGTAGCAAGTGACGATGCTATCAAAATGAGTAGGCAACTTGCAAAAGATGAAGCTCTAGCAGTAGGTATATCATCAGGAGCCAATGTATGTGGAGCAATAGAAATTGCCGACAAACTTGGCGAAGGAAAAGCTGTAGTAACAGTACTTCCAGATACTGGCGAAAGATACCTATCTACAGAATTGTATCCAATAAATGATTAGTTACGAAGATTACAAAGAGGAACTTTTAATTTCGGCCCTAGAAAAAGATCCTGCTTTGAGAAGTAAAGAAGAAGCCGTACTCTATTCCCCTGGAGTAAAGGCTCTATTGTCCCACTACAGGGCCCACGAACTTTGGGAAAAGGGGAAATTTTATGAAGCCAATGAGTTAGCCTTCAAATCTAGGATGGAAACAGGAATCGAGATTCATCCTGGAGCAAGTATTGGCAGAAGATGCTATATAGACCATGGAGTGGGCGTAGTCATAGGAGAAACAGCAGAAGTAGGCGACGATTGCCTTATGTATCATGGTGTAACCCTTGGTGCTGTTGCAAACAAAAAGGGCAAGAGACACCCTAGTGTAGGAAACAATGTAATGTTAGGAGCAGGTGCAGTAATCCTAGGTGATATCAAAGTAGGAGATAATGTCAAAATAGGCGCCAACGCTGTAGTTTTAGAAGATATACCAGAAAATTCAACAGCAGTAGGGGCTCCAGCAAGAATTATAAAAAGATAGAGTACGAATTAATTATACTTCCAGGCTAAATTGGCTTGGAAGTTTTTTCGTTATGTGTAATAATTTAATTGATAGTAAAAATTTGGATATTTAATTATAATATGTACTTACATTATTTTCTAATATGAGATTATTGCAAGTGCTAGATATAGGAAGTTTGGGTTTAGAAGTGAAAATAGCGATGATTGAAGACGACGGCACAATAGCATTTGCTGTAAGAACTTACTTAAAAAAATATGATATTGACACCAAAGCCTATAATGATTTGGCTAGTTCGGAAAACATTAAATTTGATGATTTTGACTTAATCTTACTCGATGCTAATCTCCCAGATGGATCGGGTTTTGATTTTTTGAAATGGCTTAGAGAATTTTCTGACATACCAGTTATTATGCTTACTGTAAAAGATGAAGATAAATATGTAGTAAAGGGTCTTTCAGAAGGTGCAGATGATTATATAACAAAGCCTTTTTCTCTAGAGGTTCTAAAAGCAAGAATAGATAATGTATTTAATAGAAAAATAAAAAAAGTTGACAAAATCGTGTTTGAAGATTTGAATTTGAATCTTACATCAAAACAAGCATTAATTAAAGGAATTGATTTAGAACTAAATTTGAAAGAATTTGTTGTTTTGGAATTACTTTTGGAAAATCAAGATATCAATTTGTTAAGACAAAGGATTCTTGACTATGTATGGGGATATGATTTTTATGAAGTAAATGATAATACACTATCTGTAACTATAAAAAGGTTGAGAAATAAACTTGGGAAATATGGAAATCATATTAAAACGGTAAGGGGAATAGGTTATAGGTGGGATAATGAATCCAATTGATAAACATAAAAATATTATAAGTATCATAAGTATAAATTTATTATTATCCTTATTAGTCGTATATCTTAGTCCTAGATTTGATATCCTTACACTTTTAGGATTTTTGTTGATAAATATTATTTTATTTGCACTTTATATAAATGATAGTAGGCAAAAGAGAAAATTGATAGAAGAAAAAATAGATGATTTGTTTACTTTGTTACATTCAAAGGATATAGATTCTAGCAATTATGAACTTATAGATGATGAATTTGCTAAATTAAGAGATGAGATAATAAAGATTATTATTGAAAATAATAGGATAGCTGATAATGCAGAAAAAAACAAAGATATTTTAAGAGAATATACTGAAGATATAGCCCATCAGATAAAAACTCCCTTGACTGGATCTTTATTGTTAATTGATTTATTGGAAGAAGATTGCGATGAAATTTCAAAAGAATATATAACTAGACTTAAGGAAAATTTGCTTAGACTTCGTAATTTATCAGATGTTTTATTAAAGCTTGCAGCCCTTGATTCAGCAACGATTGAAATGTCAAAAGACAGGATTTGTGCAAGAGACTTAGTTTATGAAGTAATAGTTAATATCAAAGATTATTTTATTAAAGAAAATATAGATATACCAATAAATGGTGAAGATTTCTTTCTAGTATGTGATAAAAAGTGGACCTATGAAGCAGTGTTTAATATTGTCAAAAATGCTATAGAAGCATCAAAAAATAAGAATGTTAAAATTTACTTTAAAGAGACAAATTTATATAAAAGCATCTTTGTAGAAGATTCTTCTCCTGGAATGGATAAAAAAATGCTAGAAAAAGTTCTTAAACGTTTCTATAAGGCAAATCCTAAATCTAAAGGATATGGCATTGGACTTCCTATGGCAAAATCAGTAATGGAAAGACAAAATGGAGAACTTTTATATCACAAAGGGAAAAAATCAAATGCCTTTGAACTGAGATTTTATAATTAAATTCTAAGACTGTGTCTAAAAATAAGACATGGTCTTTTTTTCTTGTCACTTTCCAGTCACTTAAGTCGATTATTATATAAAAAAGCAAAGGAGTATACAATATGAATATATTAAAAACGGTAGATTTAACTAAAACATACGATGCAGGAGTTAAGGTAAATGCCCTATCAAATGTGAATTTTGAACTGGAAAAGGGGGATTTAGTAGCAATTATTGGAGATAGTGGTTCAGGTAAGTCAACTTTACTTCATCTATTAGCAGGAGTTGACACACCAACTAGCGGAGATATTTTTATTCAAGATAAAAATATTACTAAGTTTAATAAAGATGAGATGACTATCTTTCGTAGGAGAAACATAGGAGTTGTTTATCAATTTTTTAATCTGATACCAAATATAAATGTCAGAAAAAATATCTTGCTGCCTCTACTTCTTGATAATAAAAAAGTAGATGAAGACTATCTAAAAGAAATTATATCAATTTTGGGAATTGAAGAAAAGCTTGACAGATATCCTAATCAATTATCTGGTGGACAACAGCAAAGAGTAGCCATAGCCAGAAGTCTTATTACTAGACCTGCGATTATTTTAGCAGATGAACCTACAGGTAATCTTGATAGAAGAAATTCAGAGGAGATTACAGGACTTTTTAGGCTGGTTAACAAGAGGTTAAATTCTACAATCATGATTATCACCCATGATGAAAAGGTGGCAAATTCATGTGATAAAGTTTATAAGATGGTCGACGGTAAGTTAAGCTTATTAGGAGATGAGTCTTATGAAAATTATTAATGACCTAGCTGATGCAGCTGTAAAAAATAATAAAAAAGATAGTTTTGCTATTAAAATTTCTATATTCTTGGCAGTTATACTTCTTGGTACAGTTGTATTTATTATAGGATCTCTCAAACGTGACCAATATGATTACGTAAGTAAAATTGTTGGAGACTACCAAGTGGCAATCACAAAAATTGATGAGAAGTCCTATGATAGATTAAAAGACGATAGAGATATAGAGAAGATTTCTTTTAATAGAATAATATCGACTGATTTAAATGCTAACATTTATGAAAATGGAAAATATAGTAACCTTCTAACAGGATATGAAATAAAAAAAGGAAGAGAACCTAAGAATACAAACGAAATTTTAGCTCCTGAAAGATTCTTGACAAAAAATAAAAATTATAAATTAGGTTCTAAAATCACTGAACATGGTAAAATTTATACTATAGTTGGTATTTACGATGACTATGGTTATTCCTTTGAAAAGGCTATGCTAATTGGCATATCTGGTAGTGAAACCAGGAATGAAATATTTAATAATGGTGCAGATGTTGAAGCTTTAATCTGGTACAAAAATCCGAGAGATGCTTACACAAAAACTAGAGAAATAATGTCTGACATGAACATAGACGAGAAATCCTCAATTGATACAGGAAAGATATCTTATAATACAGATATTTTAGAATATAAGATGATTTATCCAAAAGGTATACTTCCACCAAAATCAGTATTAAAAGACCTGGTGGAGGAATATAGTGCATATTTTTTGCTTGTTCTTCTATTTGCTTTCATAATCTATGGTGCTTTTAATGTATGGAACAATAGAGATTTAAAAGAGATTGCCCTTTTAAAAAGTACAGGAATGACAGAAAAACAAGTTAAAAAAATGATTAGAAAGAAAGCATTTAAGCTTTCAACTTTACCAATAGTCTTGGGAACAGTATTATCTTGGATTTTTGCTAATCTATTATTATATTTAATGTGGCTTAACAACGCTGTTTCGTATAAAAATATGTCTGAGATTATAGGAGAAAATTTCAAATCACCTGATTTTCATTTGATATATCCGAGTCCAATTTCTATTTTAATAATTATTTTGCTGTCTATTTTAACAGTATATTTATCTGCCAGAATTCCTGCTAAGAGAAGTTCAAAGATAAAAGTTATAGAAGGATTAAATGGCATTACGGAAAAAAATATTAAATTGGGTAAATCAAAAATAAATGGAGAGATAGAAAAGACTCTTGCAAGAGATTATTATAGATCATACAGAAAGACATATAGGATTATAGTGATTTCCATGGCGCTTTCAGCCATTGTTTTGACTACAATTTTAGTTGGCGGATCATACAGGGCATTGAATGAAAAATATAACAATTATAAAAGCTCTTACAATTTTAACTCCATTATCTATACGGATAATTATTTGGACAAAAATCTTGAAAATGATCTACAAGACCTTGATGGAATAAAAGAGATGCACATATATCAAAAAAATGAAAGTAAGTTTTATGTTGGCGAAAATATGGATTTTGTTTCTAAAGATTTAAAAAAATCTCTAGATGCTGGTGAAAAATCCAGTGATGAACTATATGCAAATATTTATGCTTTAACAGAACAAGATTTTAAAAACTTGTTAGAAGAGAACAATATATCAGATGCATCATATGTATTGGTAAATAAAATATCCAAAGATAATAACTCTCCCTATGCATTTAGAGATTACATCAAAGTTTCAGATAGTGGTATTGGAGAAATTACTTTGCGATATAACGTAGAAGCAAAACCAATGAAAATAAAAATAGATGGATATTTAAATGAAATTCCTTATGAATTAGAGGGATATGATTCGAATGAAATAGCCATTTATACAAGCGAAAATAGTCTTAAAACTTTTATAGATAAATATGGTATTAATGAGGAAAACCCTATTTATTACTACGATATAAAAATAAAAACAAAAGAAAATCCAGAAAAAGTTTATGAGAATGCCGAAAAAATCATATCAACATATGTACCAAAATCAGATCATGAAACTTCTACAGATATTCTAAAGGAAGCAGCAAATAAAGAACTTATGAGAAATGAGAGGCTACTAAACCTAGCTATCCAAATCATTCTAATAACAATTGCTCTTTCCAATGCCTATAATAGTTTCAAAGGCAACCTTAGAGCGAGATCCAATGACTTTAATCTTTTATCAACTGCTGGTATGACAGAAAAACAAATGAAAAAGATGGTTTTTGTAGAAGGGAAAATCTTATTAAAGAATATTTTATTGGTATACATCTTTATGTTCTTTATAGGGATTGTATTAAGAGCATATAGGAGTAATTACCAATTAGGCTTTGCAATAAAAGAATTGCTATTAAATATTAATTATCTTCCTATTTTAATTATATTCTTGTTCATGGTATTGGGTATACTTTATGCAATTAAGAGCGGTTTTAAAACGGTAAATGACAATTCAAACAAATCCTATTAAAGCATAATATTATAAATTATTTAGATAAGAAGGGGCTTTTAGATAGCCCTTTTCTTATCTAAACTATTATTAGCTAGTTTTTTAATAAATATATATTTTTATCCTAAAAGTATTCTGTGGAAGTTTTTCTTTCCTTTTTTGATTATAATTTTGTTATCTTCGAATAAGTCTTCGCTTATTTCCATCCCAACATCTGTGACTTTTTCATCATTTACTGATACTCCGCCTTGTTTTACAAGTCTTCTTGCTTCACCATTTGATCCTGTTAGTCCAACATTTGTCATAAGTTGTAATAAGCCGATTGGTAAATCTTCTTTAGAAATTTCTGTTGTAGGCATAGCATCTTCGTTTCCTTTTCCGGCAAATAGTGCTTTTGCAGCATCTAGGGCTTCTTTTGCAGCTTCTTCGCCGTGGATTAGCTTGGTAACTTCAAAGGCTAGAACTTCTTTGGCATGGTTGATATCAGCTGCTTCTGTGGCAGAGCCTAGTTTCTTACATTCTTCTGTAGGAAGGAAGGTTAGTTGTAATAAGAACTTTGTAACATCTCTGTCATCTACATTTCTCATGTATTGGAAAAGCTCATATGGGCTTGTCTTCTCTCCATCTAACCATACAGCACCCTTTTGGCTTTTTCCCATCTTTACTCCATCAGCTGTTGTAAGAAGTGAGAATGTCATACCATAAGCCTTGTCTTCTTCCTTTTTGCGAACCAAATCTACACCACCGATGATGTTTGACCATTGGTCAGATCCACCAATTTCAAGGGTACAATTGTGGCGGCGGTATAATTCTAAGAAGTCATAGGATTGTAAAAGCATGTAAGAAAATTCGAAGAATGTTAGACCACCTGCTGCCATACGGTTCTTGTAGGCATCTTTTTTGATCATTTCATTAACCAAGAATTCATTTCCCACATCGCGTAAGAACTCCAAGAATTTTAGTTCTGTAAGCCATTTTTTATTGTTTTCAACTTGAGCAGCCCCATCTCCAAATTCCAAAAATCTTTGGAATTGTTGGTAAAATCTATCAGCGTTGTTGTCGATTGTTTCTTCTGTCATAACCTTTCTCATATCAGAACGACCAGTTGGATCACCGATTAGGGTTGTACCATCACCAAGTAGGGCAATTGGCTTGTGACCATAGTTTTGCATACGAATCATAACCATAATTTGGATAAAGTGGCCTACTGTTAGAGAATCAGCGGTTGCATCAAAACCACAGTAGAAGGTCATAGATTCGTTTTTAAGTTTTTCCTTAAGTTCAGCTTCATCAGTGGCTTGCTCGTAGTAACCACGGTCAACTAACTCATCAAAAACATTGTCATATTCTTTATTGTAAGTAAATTTCATATATTCCTCCTAAAAATTTGCACAAAAAAAGAGCATAAGAGGGCGAAAACGCGGTACCACCTCTTTTTATACTCTAAGCCTTGACAGACCCAAGGCAGGCCTTAAACAAAAGAAAGTTGTAATTCATAACAAAAGTTACTACTGGTCTTTCTTGTAAGTTTTATTTAGCATTAGTATACTTCAGATAAAAAGTATTGGCAATAAATTTTTAAAAAAACTCCTATTGGACAAGTAAATGTCGAAATAGGAGTTAGTTTTTAGTTTGTGTAATACTTAGCCTGTGACTTATATAATCTTGAGTAGATGTTGTCGTATTTCATGAGATTATTATGGCTGTCGTAAGCCTTGATTTTGCCTTCGTCTAGGAGAAGGATTTTGTCGGTAAATCTTGATGAGCTCATCCTGTGGGAGATGAAGATTGCAGTTTTGCCGGCAGTCATTTGGTTGAAGTTTTCGTAGATTTTAGCTTCTGCCAATGGGTCTAGGCTTGCTGTCGGCTCATCTAGGATTATCAAGTCTGGATTTTGGTATAGACATCTTCCAATGGCAAGTTTTTGCTTTTGGCCAAGGGAGAAGTCTGTTGCATCTTCAAATATATCTTTGTTTAGATAGGTATCAAGGCCATTATCTAGGCCATCAATCCTTTCCTTTAATTCTAGCTCATTTAAGATTTGATCGATTTTTCCTTCATCATAGTCTTTTGTTCCAATGATATTTTCTTTTATGCTAAAGGGCATGATGGCAAAATCTTGGAGGACAGCTGAGATTTTTTTGTACAAGGATTCTTTTTGATATTCATTAATATTTCTGCCATTATATAGAATTTCTCCTTTATCAACTTCAAAAAACTTTAAAATGAGTTTAACTATAGTTGTCTTTCCGGCATTGTTGACTCCAACTATTGATATCTTATCTCCTTTATTGATCTTAAAAGAGATGTCATCTAAGATTAGTCTGTCGCTATTTGGATAGGCAAAGGATACATTTTTAAATTCTAGGCTTTCAAAGTCTGACGCTTTCTCAAGGTCTTCATCACTTTCTACTTCTAGGTTCATAAATTCGTATAAGGGTTCTAAGTTTCTTAGGGTTATAGAAAAACCGATTGATTCTGAGAACATCTTTTGAAAAGACGTCATAAAGTTTTCGTTGGCCCTTATGATTGAAGAGAAATCTCCAAAGGATATTTGTGGACCGTAGGAATCAGATAAGGTTCTCATGGCTACATAGGAGTAAGAAACTATCCTAAGTATTGAGTCTAGGAGAATCTTTAGCGATCCAAAATTTGCCTCGTAAGTAAGAGAGTCGTTAAATTTCATGGCTATATCATCTACAAAACTAGAAGTTTTACACTCTATCATCTGTCCCATGTTGTAGGCTCTGATTTCCTTTTGAAATTTATTAGCAGCCATTAGGGAAAAGTAATAGGAGAATCGTCTATTGATGCTTATCATTTCCTGGTCGATTTCTTGGCTGTAACTAGCTATGTTTTTGTCGATTAGGATTATTAGTATGGATATGACAAGTGAGAATATGACCAAATATGGGGAAAATCCTATTATTATAAGGCCGGTACCGATTATTACTGTGATGCCCTCTATGATATCTTTAAGGCAAAATAGGAGCTGGTGGACTTGGCCAAAAGTTATGGCAGAGCTTGCCTTTTCTTTCATATCCAAGACCTTAGTATCTTCTATATTGTAATAGGTCAAATCCATAGCCTTTTTGCCTATCTCAAATGATATGTATTCGTTGATTCCCTGCCTTCTAATAAATTCTAATCTATTAAACCACCTAGATAGGCATTCTATGGCAAATTTTGCTAGAAGAAGTATTATAACTTGCCTTATAAATTGATCGACTGGCTTTGGATCGATTAATTGGTTGATGAAGATGCTTGGCACGTAGACATTTATCAAGGTTCCAAGTCCAGGAATAATTGACTTTAATAAGAGTACTATTATATACAAGGGGTCATTTTTTGCCATCATTTTTACCAGCATCCACAAGGCTTTATATTTCATCATTTTCCTCCTGGTAGTATTTCTTTTGACTTTCATACATTTCTTTGTAGAGACCATTTTCTTTCAAAAGCTCTTCATGAGACCCGTATTCTTTGATATTTCCTCCATCAAGTAGCATGATCTTATCACAAAATCTAGTAGAAGCTAGCCTGTGGGAGATGAAAAGCAAGGTTTTCCCATCTGATATTTCATCGATTTCTTTATAAATAGCTTCTTCTGCTAAGGCATCAAGACTTGCTGTAGGCTCATCCATTATCAGAGAGTAAGTATTTTCCTTATAGAGAGCACGAGCTATGGCTAGTTTTTGATTTTCTCCTCCAGAAAAATTGGTCCCGTCTTCTTCTATATTTTTTGTCATTTGTGTATCTATGCCCTTTGGAAGTTGGTCTATTTTGTAGGAGAGCCCTGCTTGGTCCAGACATTTGATGACTTTCTGCCTATCTATATCATCAGAACGTGCTGCTACATTTTCTGCTATACTTACTGCCAAAGGCTCTACATTTTGTAAGACTGTGGCAAAGGCTCCAAAGCGGTTTTTAAGATCTATTTCTTGGCTGTCTATACCATTTATGTAAATCTTTCCACTTGTAGGTTTATATAAACCAAGGATAAGGGAGACTATGGTAGATTTGCCAGCTCCATTTACTCCAACTATAGCTATTTTTTCATTTGCATTGATCTTAAAAGACAAGTTTTCAAGAACTAATTTATCACTTAAGGGATAGGCAAAGGACACATCTTTAAACTCTATGGATATTGGTCCAGATATTTTCTCATCTCCACAAGTTGGTTCTAGGCGAGCCTTAATAAAGTCATAGCCATCGGCAAAATATCTGAAATTTGACCTGGTTTGTGAAAGTTTAATAACAAAGTTTGAGATGACACTTACATATACACTTATAGATGTGATAATCAGTGTCAGACTTTTTAAGTTAATGGCATTTTTTATCACTTGCCCGCTTAGGTAATAGTAGCTAACTGCTTCTATGCCAACTAAGAGTATGGCTAGGACTGGGGATAGGTACATTTCTGGTCTTACAAATTTTCTTGAAAGCTTATACACATCGTCAACCATAGGCCCAAAACCCTTTATGAAATTTTCCTTGAAAGAAAATATGCGGATATCTTTGGCGTAGGTAAAATCACTTGCTTCTTTGTAATACCTGGAGGCTTTCATAGACACTTTTTGCAGTTCGATATTGTGCTTATGCCTATAGGAATCTGTATAGTTTCTAATCAGAAGCTGCAATATTATAGAAAGAATCGCAAAGGAAAAAATCAGTGGGCTTAGTCTATAAATAATTATAGAAATTATGACAAAGGATACAAATGCTGATAGCAAAGGATACATATCGTGGTAAATGCCCTCTAGGCCCTCAGTATTGTTTGTAAATGGGACATAGGCCTTGGAAGCTTCTGCAGTTAAGTGAGGATTTTCTAGAAGGCCAAAGTCCATATTCATAGATTTGCCAGCAGCATCCATAAATTTCTTCATTCTGGATTTCATGTATATTGCATAGGTCTTATGATCTATTTGGTGGGAGATAACCGAACAAAGTAAAAACAAAATTCCATAAATAGCAATTGTCAAAATCATGGTTTTAAGATCACTTTGTTTTTCTATCAAATCCACCAAATAGTACATGATAAAGGCCTGCATTACAGGAATCACGCCATTTACTAGGGGATAAATAATTAGTGAAAGTTTTATTTTCCAATTATCATTAAAGGGCTCATAGGCGAACTTTAATAGGTCAATTATAGAGGGTCTATCCTTGTGGAGGTAATTTTTGATAGTCTCTTCGTCTTTTAAATATTCAGCTAAGTTTTTATTTTTCTCCATGGTCGTTCTCCTTGATATCTTCACTAAATTTTGTAAGGTTATCTATCAAATATTCAAAGCCATTTTTTCTCAGATAATAATAGTACTTGCGACCTTCTTTTCTGATTCCTACAAAACCACAAATTGAAAGTTTATTCATATGGTAGGATAGGGTAGCAGGAGTAATGTATAGTTTATCTGAAAGTTCTTTTGCATAGTAGTCTGACTCCTTTAGATAGTCTAGGATTTGTATCCTAGTAGTGTCAGAAATAACTGTAAGGTACTGGCTAACATTCATAAGCTTGTGGCTATCTTCACTACTTTCATAGGAATCAACCAAGATTCCCAATTTAACGGCCTTAGTATAATCATTAAAGTCTACAAATCTGAACATTTGTGTGTAAGGAGCAAAAAGAAGAAGACTTACGGTAATTTCTACACTTTGACCTTCTATTAAATTATCTAAACCTATTTGATTGGCAAATTCATAAGGGATTTTATAATTGTTCTTTTCTATATTTGCTAAACTCTCTTTAAATAAGTCATCTATGATATGAACCTTGTCTTTGATAATTTTAACTAATTGCTCTACCAAAACTATGAGTCTATTATATAAGTGCTTGGTGTTCTTATAGGCCCTTAATAAAGCCATTGTATCCTCATCTGAAAGAGCTGAATTTGCAAGATGATCCATAAGAATTGGACCATCGATATATTCCTTAAGTTCAGTATATGTAGTAATTCCAATTTCACCTAGGCTTAAATAATCAAATCCTATAGCCTGGTAAAAAAATGTATCATATAATTCCTTGAAAAAATCATAGTTTAAGCCACTGTTATTTCTCCTATCTAGATTCTGGAAAATTGATAGCATAAAAGGGTAATAATTCTCATCATCTTCTTCATAGATATAAAAAAGTTCTAATATATCCTCATTTTTATCATCAAAGAATTCTTCTATAGGGAAGAAGGCTTCGCCCCTAACTTCTCTTATAAAGTTCATATAAGATGGGTAAGCTGATAAGACATCCTCCATCCTGCAAACTTCTCTTGAAGAATTATATTTACGAAAGTAGGAATCCTTCCGGTCAACCTTATCTGGATTGGAGTGAGCTAGGTAGTCTGTATAATTGAAAATCAAAAGTCCTGCTTCATTTTCAAAGTCTATATTCTTTTTTATTTTAAAAATTGCTTTAGTCATTACAAGTCCTTTCTTAGATTACAATCTAATAATAGATAGTTAACTTAGATATATATTTGTTAGCTCTATTATAGATTGAAATCCGTCTAATTTCAATAGACTAAAGTTTGATATTAATCTAAGATAAAAGGCTTGTAAAAATATCATAATTAAAAGGCCACAATAGCTGGGTAGATACTAACTTTTGAAGTATGATATATCTATATAATTTCGTTTAGTTTAAGAAAGGATAGGAAATGACAGAAAAAAAACTTACTATATAACTTCGGCTATTTTTTATGCAAATAGTTATCTACATATAGGTAACGTTTATGAAGCTATAATTGCTGATGCTTTAAAAAGATATAAAGAATTAAATGGATATGATGTATTTCTTACAACAGGAACTGATGAACACGGGCAAAAGATTATGAGAACTGCTATTGCAGCAGGAACTTCTCCTCAGAAGTTTGTCGATATTATGGCTGATGAAGTTAAAAAATTATTTAAGAGGCTTGAGATTAACTATGATAGCTTTATTAGATCAACTGATCCAGTGCATGAAGAAAATGTTAGAAAAATTTTCACCACACTTTATGAGAAAGGTGACATCTACAAGGGCGAGTACAAGGGATACTACTGTACACCTTGTGAAACATTTTGGACTGAAGCTCAGCTAGAAGATGGCAAGTGCCCAGACTGTGGTCGCGATGTGGAATACCAAGAAGAAGAATCTTATTTCTTCAGACTATCCAAATACGAAGATAGATTAAAAGAATTATTTAAAGAACATCCGGAATTCTTAGAGCCTGCCTTTAGACAAAAGGAAATGCTCAATAACTTCATAGACAAGGGCCTATCTGACCTATCTGTGACCCGTAATTCTTTTGACTGGGGAGTAGATGTTCCTTTTGATAATGAGCACGTAGTTTATGTTTGGATAGATGCTCTATCTTGCTATTTATCTGCAATTGGTTATGGTGATGATCCTCAAAAATTTGAAAAATATTGGCCAGCAAGTGTTCACTTGATTGGTAAAGATATAGTTCGTTTCCATACTATAATTTGGCCGGCACTTTTGATGGCTCTAGACTTGCCACTACCAGAGAAAGTTTTTGCCCATGGATGGATTCTTTTTGACAATGACAAGATGAGTAAGTCCAAGGGAAATATCATGTATCCAGAACCACTAGTTGAACTTTATGGTGTGGATGCTCTTAAATACTTCGTCCTACGTGAGTTTAACTTTGGATCTGATGGTAACTTCTCAAGCAGGAAATTTATGGAAAGATACAACTCTGACCTTGTAAATGACCTAGGCAACCTACTATCAAGAACCACATCAATGATTGATAAATATAACGGTGGACTTGTGGCAAAGGGAAGTGTGTCAGACCACTTTGATGATGAATTAAAAGATTTGGCAAGTAAGACCTATGATGCTTACACTAAACAAATGGATGCCTTTGACTTTAATGAGGCCCTACAAAGTGTGTGGACCTTTATCCGTCGTGCTAACAAGTATGTGGACGAAACAGAACCATGGATACTAGGTCGTGATGAAGCCAACAAAGAAAGACTCAATACAGTCCTATATAACCTAGCTGAATCACTTAGAATAGTTGCCCAACTGGTAGAACCTGTGATGAAAAATACTACAAAAGAAATCTTGGAAAAACTTGGCACAGATAACAAAGGCTTTGAATCGGCGAGTGAATTTGGCCTACTTGAAGAAGGTGCCAAGGTAACAAAGGGCAAAAACCTATTTGATAGGCTTGATATAGATGAAGAACTAGTAAAACTTCACAATCGCAACAATGAGTTGATCGAAGAAAGACTAGGCAAAAGCACAGATTCTGACGATAAAGAAGAAGAAGATTTGGCAGAAATTGCTTACGAAGACTTTGCAAAAGTAGAACTTGTTGTAGGAAAAGTCCTAGAATGCAAAGACCATCCAGATGCTGACAAACTACTAGTCTTCACAGTAGACATTGGGGAAGAAAATCCAAGAACCATCATTTCTGGAATCAAAAAATGGTACAAGCCAGAAGAATTGGAAGGCAAAAATGTAATCGTGGTTAAAAACCTAGCCCCAAGAAAAATGCGTGGTATAGAAAGTCAAGGAATGATTTTATCAGGAGAATTTGACGAAGACTTATCAGTTTTAACAACCCTTAAAGATATGAAGCCAGGAAGCAAGGTTTCTTAATGAGATTAATTGATTGTCACTGTCACTTGACAGATGAGGCTTTTGATGATGACAGGTTATTTATAATAAATGACCTGTCTAATTTTGCTATTAGGGGAATAATAAACCCTGCAACCAATATCGAAGATTCTAAAAAAGCCATAGACCTATCGGAGAAATTTGACAATTTCTACCCTATGGTAGGCATCCATCCAGAAGAAGTGGACCATATAAATGATAAGGACCTAGAAGAATTAGAAATTTTGGCAAAAAATGACAAGGTCCTTGCTATTGGTGAGATTGGCCTTGATTATTACTGGAAAGATGACAATAAGGATAGGCAAAAAGAAATATTCATCCACCAATTGGGGCTTGCAAGAAAGCTAAACTTACCAGCTGTAATCCATGTCAGAGATTCTAAGGATGATATAATAGAAATTTTAACAGACTATAAAGACCTCAAAATCCAAATTCATTGCTTTTCAGATGACCTTAAGACCCTAAATACTTACATGGACATGGGTTTTTATATTTCCATAGGCGGAGTTGTGACCTTTTCCAATGGGACAAATGAAAAAGTAGCTGCAAGAAATGTTCCTATAGAAAGACTGATGTTAGAGACTGACAGTCCATACCTTACACCTGAACCATATAGGGGGCTTAGAAACGATCCAAGACGCGTAGTTGAAGTAGCAAGAACTATTGCGGACCTTCGTGATATGAAGATAGATAAGCTTGCCAAAAGATGCTACAAAAATACTGTGGAGTTTTTTAATTTATGATAAAAGAAACTATTGTAGTTGAAGGAAAAGACGATATAGCCAATGTAAAAAGAGCTGTAGAATGTGAGATAATCGCAACCAATGGCCTTGCCTTTGGCAAAGATCTGATAGAAAGACTAAAAAGAATAGATGAGCGAACAGGCATCATAATACTGACAGATCCAGACCATGCCGGCAAGAAAATCAGAGATAAAATTGCCCGTCACATACCAAATGCCAAGCATGCCTATATTGATAGGAAACATGCCATCAAAAAAAATGACCTGGGCGTTGAAAATGCAGACCCTGAGATAATAATCGAGGCCCTCAAAAACGCCAAGGCAGAGATGGTAGAAAAGAGAAGTGAATTTGTAATGTCTGACTTGGTAAATAATGGCCTATCAATTGGTCCGGGTGCAGCAGCAAAACGCGAAAAATTAGGAGATATACTAGGCATAGGATATTATAACTCCAAGCAATTATTGAGCAAACTAAATTCCTTTGCCATAAGCCGTGAGGAATTCGAAAGGGCGGTGGACCAACTATGAAGAAACTTTATTCTCCGAAGGTTGTAAAGGAAATAATCGACCTATATGATTTTAATTTCAAGAAATCTCTAGGCCAAAACTTTCTAATAGATAAAAATTTCGTAGATAAAATCGTTGATGCAGCTGATATAGAAAATCAAAATGTCCTAGAAATTGGTCCTGGTATAGGAACTATAACTTATGAGATGGCAAAAGTGGCCAAAAAAGTTGTCGCAGTTGAGATTGACCAAAATCTCATACCAATCCTAGATCAAAACCTAGAAGAATTTTCTAACACCCTTGTAATAAACGAAGATATCCTAAAAGTTGACCTTAAAAATTTAGTTGAAAAAGAATTTGCTGGGGAAAGCTTCAAAGTAGTATCAAATCTTCCTTACTATATCACAACTCCAATTATAGAGATGCTCATCACATCAAATCTACCATGTACCGATATGACAATCATGGTCCAAAAAGAAGTTGGCCAAAGGATGCTTGCAGATCAAAATGACAAAGAGTATAGTTCTTTATCGGTCTTTGTAAAATATTATTCAGAGGCAAAATTCTTGGTGAACCTACCCAAATCAGTATTTATGCCCCAACCAAAGATAGATTCGACTATACTTAATCTAAGACTTAGACTTTATGATGATAAAGTTAATCAGAAATTGTTATTTAAACTAGTAAGAGCTGGTTTTAACAAGAGAAGAAAAACCATACTAA
Source organism: Anaerococcus provencensis (assembly GCF_000312365.2). Lineage (GTDB taxonomy): Bacteria > Bacillota > Clostridia > Tissierellales > Peptoniphilaceae > Anaerococcus > Anaerococcus provencensis. Next base: position 133,694 of record NZ_HG003687.1, read on the forward strand.
ATTCACTTTCTGATGTAGCCAGCAAAGATGATTTAAGATTAGTTTTTGAAAAGCTAGATCTAAAGGAAAATCTTAGGGCAGAAAACTTATCACTAGATGATTATATAAATTTGGCTAATGAATTAGAAAATGTTGGGTATAAATAAGTTAGTAAGAATAAAATAAGGAGATAATAATGGCAGATATAAAAGTTTATACATCAAATACATGTGTTTTCTGTAAAGCAGCAAAACAATATTTCAATGAGAATAATATAGAATTTACAGAAATGAACATAGACGAAAATCCAGACGCAGTAGAATACCTTGTATCAAAAGGTTACAGAGGTGTTCCAGTAATCAATATCGACGGAGAAGATATAGTAGGATTTGACAAAGCAGCTATAGAAGCAAAATTAGCTTAAAAAGAAGAGGGTTAAGGCCCTCTTTTTTGTGGAAAAATCTAAAAACAGTAATACACCTATAGGAGATCCTTCGGTCGCTTTTGCTCCCTCGAGGATGACAAGGGGAGGAGCATCGCAAATGATTCCCACTAGACTGTCATTCTGAGCGTATGCGAAGAATCTCCTGGATGAACGATTCTTTAAGAGATCCTTCGATCACTTCGGTCTCTCAAGGATGACAAGTTTTGAATATCACCAAATATTTTATATTACAATCTCACTCCTATGGCTTACTTATTTCAACATTTTGTATTTTGCCATTTAGACCACCAAAGGTGATTTTATAGCCATCTGAGCTTTGTAGATAAAAGTTTTTCATAGTTTTACCCTTATTATTAGGATCTTCTATAAGTTTATCTTTAAATTCCCCTTTAACATTATAAATGCTATCTAGGAGGGTGTGGCCCATTATTTCCAAATCCCAGTTATTATCCATAGCTTGGATTTGGAAGGAATTTACGTCCTTTTTGTTTTCATCTAGGCCAAGTTCTATAGCGTAGGCTTCTGTTCTTGCTATATCATCGCGGTCCCCATCTGTAAACCAAGTTGGTTTAAGCTCATTTGATTTTCCTAGCTTACTTAGAGAAACTTTATTATCACCAAGGTCTCTATACTCGTAGCCATTTTCTATGAAGTCATCTATAGTAAGTGGCCACTGGTAAAGCTCGCCTTCTAGGATAAAGGCAGCGTCATCTCTTCTTTTGGTTGTGTAAGCTGTTTCTGGTGTTAGCTTGGTATAAGGATTTTCCACTGGTTTTAAAAATACTTCGGCAGCGTGAAGGAGGGGAAAGGTAAAGATAAAAATAAGGTTTATAAGCAAAAACAAAACTACTTTTCCCTTAAAATCTTTATTTACTCCATCGACAATAGCAAGCAGAGTCCCTATTAGTCCAAGGCTAGTGCAAAATAAGACAGCTAATTTAAGTGGCCTATCATATCCTAAAAAATTGATGTATGAATATCTAAATATAAAGCAAATAATTAGGATAATCAGTGATACTAGGGGTAAGGCCCTATATACTTTTTCTAATTTAGTTTTTCTCATAATCTGCTAACCTTTCATTAGGTATAATTTCAATTTGTATTAGTTTATCATCTTTCATAGTAAAAATCACCACATATTGTCCATTTAGATACATATAATACTGGTCGTTGTTTAAAGATATAATCTCCTTATCAGAAAGCTTATTCTCGATTTGGCTTATGTCATCATTCATCTTTATATCATCTAGGGCAAAATCCATACTTCCAAGTCCATCATTTGTAAGTTTGATATATGATAAGGATAATTCTCCTATATCAGCACTTGCTCCAGTATTATTTTTAACTTGTCCCCAAAAGCTTGCTTGATTTTTGCTAAAGTAAATATCACAAACTTCACCCACATCAAGATTTTGTATATCATCTTTAAAATCCTGTCCCTCTTTTTTTACCTGGTATGTGAAGCCATTTTGTACAAAGCTATCTACTAGGCTTGGGAATGTGTATGAATAGCCATCTATTTTGAAATCACCTGCAATATTTTTCCTATGATTTTCTTCGACCATATCTATATTTTTTTGTAATGAAAAATTGTTGTACATGAAATCACTTGCCTTATCACAAGATGATAGGCTAAGGCAAATAAGTAAACTTAAAAATATTTTCATAAATTTATACCTCATTGGTTAATTGTATCAGATATTTTACAAGATTTAAATAAATTAAATGTTATAATAATAGATATAGGAGGATATTATGTTTGATTTTAATAGCGCAAAAGAAAGAGTAGACAAGGTTACAAATAGAACCCATTTGTTCTATTCAGATTATTTTTCAGGAATATCTAATAATAACGTATACATAAAACCAGAAAATTTACAAAAAACTGGTTCCTTTAAGATAAGAGGAGCCTATAATAAGATATGTAAGCTAAGCGAAGAAGAAAAAGCTAAGGGTATTATCACAGCATCAGCTGGCAACCACGCCCAAGGTGTAGCTTTTTCTGCGAATGACCTTGGCATAGATGCAACAATCTGTATGCCAGAACAAACCCCAATGATCAAGGTCGATGGAACTTTGAAATATGGAGCAAAGGTAGACCTATTTGGTGAAAACTTTGATGCCTGCAAGGACCACGCCCTAGAACGTGCAGAAAAAGAAGGACTTACTTTTATCCCGCCTTTTGATGACCTAGATGTCATAGAAGGTCAAGGAACCATAAGCCTTGAAATCTTAGAAGACCTAGAATATGTGGACTATGTGATTGTCCCTGTAGGTGGTGGCGGACTAATAGCAGGAGTTGCTAAATGCATCAAGCAAATTAGCCCACTTATCAAGGTTATTGGTGTTGAACCAGTATCAGCCGCTTCTATGAAAGAAGCAGTCAAAGAAGGCAAAGTTGTAAAAGTAAAGGGAGTAGACACTATAGCTGATGGTACAGCAGTTGCAGAAGTTGGTAAATATACTTATGAGATTTGTAAGGACTATGTTGACGACTGGATAACTGTAACAGATGAGGAAGTTTTGATGGCCTTTATTAATCTAATGGAACGCCACAAACTAGTAGCAGAACCATCTGGAGCCCTATCACTTGCAGCCTTACAGAAAGTTAATTTCTACAACAAAAACGTTGTTTCAATCATAAGCGGTGGAAATATTGATATGAGCTTCATCTCTCAACTTATCAATCGTGGTCTATTTGAAACTGGTAGAATTACTAGAATTAACGTTGAACTACCAAACATACCAGGCAAACTTCAAGAGCTTCTTTCAGATATTGCCTATACAAAGGCAAATGTTGTTACAATTGACCAAGACAGCCTAAGAGAAGCAAGCAGATACAAGAATATAAATGTTGAAATCACACTTGAGACCAATGGTGTAGAACACGTTAAGAAAATTCACGATCTTTTAAATAAGAAAGGATACATTATACATTGAAATTTGATGATTTAATCAAAAGAATTGAATATATATCTTACAAAAAACAAAATGATAGTGATATAAGTGACATTACCAACAACTCCCAATATATGGATGGTATTGATAGCTTTGCAGCAATAAAGGGCAATGTCTTAGACGGCCATAAGTATATAGAAGATGCCATAGCAAAGGGCGCAAAAACCATAGTTCATAGCGAAGATATAGACTATGTAGATGGGATTAATTATATAAAAGTTGCTGATAGTAGAAAAGCTACTTCGGATATATCAAATATCCTAGAAGACTACCCATCAAAGAAAATGACAGTGGTAGGAGTGACAGGAACAAATGGTAAAACAACCACTTCTTCCTTGATATATTTTCTAATCAAAGAAATATATGGCAAGGCTACAAATATTGGAACGGACGGTGCCTTTGTAAATGGAGCAAGAACCGAGACACCAAATACAACTCCAGATATATTTTTCATAAACAAAGTATTAAACGAGAGTTTAGACCAAGGCATAGATAAGGTAGTCATAGAATCAAGTTCCCACGGCCTATCACAAAACCGCTTAAACGGTATAGACTTTGACTATGGAGTATTCACCAATCTTTCTACAGAACATCTGGACTATCACAAGACTATGGATGGATACTTTGATGCAAAGATGAAACTTTTTGAAGTTGCTAAGGTAAAAATTGCAAACTTTGACGATCCCTATGGCAGAAAGGCAAAGGAAAGATTTGCTGATGTGATTTCTTATGGTACAAGCGATGATGTTGACTACATGGCCTATGACATAAAGAAAAATGATGGTAAAACCACATTTTTTGTAAAAGACCAAGAATTTACCATAAACACCATAGCAGATTATGAACTTTACAATTCCCTAGCTGCCATTACTGTTCTAAGTCAAATGGGAAATGACCTAGGAACAATTGCTGATAACTTAGTTAAATTTAAGGGGATTCCTTCAAGATTCCAATATATAGAAAATGACTTGGGCAAAAATATTGTCATAGACTTTGCCCATACACCTGTTGCCTTTGATTCACTATTTAAATCAATACCACAAGATGTGAGGACCTATGCAGTTTTTGGAGTAAATGGCGATAGGAATGAAGAATTTAGAAGGCTTACAGGCAATATCTGTGCCAAAAATGATGTATTTGTAGTGGCGACTACAGATGATAATAAATTTGATACTTTTGAAAATATCACCAATGATTTGATCAAAGGCATCGAGGAATTTGGTGGAGAATATGAGAGAATCGAAAATCGTAAAGAAGCCATCAAATGGGCTATAAGTCAAGCTAATGAGGGCGATTATATTGTCATGCTTGGCAAGGGCGAGGAGAGATTCTTAAAACACCACGGCAATGAAAAAACTTATTATAACGAATATGAAACTGTCCTTGAGGCTATAAAAGAGCAATGAAAATTCTCGTAATAGGAGCTGGTGTTTCTGCCTTGTTTTTTGCATCATTTATGGATGAGGGTCAAGTTACACTTATTGAAAAAAATGAATTTGCCGGTAGAAAACTTCTGGCAACTGGCAATGGTCGTTGTAACTTTACAAATCTTAACCAAGGCAAGGAATTTTTTAAATCTGATAATCCAAACTTTGTAGATTTTGCTATAGATTCCTTTGATTCTAATAAGCTTATAGACTACTTTAATGAAATAGGCATAGCTACTACCCACCTGCCATCAGGAAGGTGCTATCCTCTCACTATGTCAAGCAAGACTGTGAGGGATAGCCTATTTCTTAAGGCAAAGGAAAATGCAGACTTTGTCTTTAACCAAGAAGTGACGGATATTGATTTTGATAAAAAAATTGTAAAAACCAAGGAAAAGTCATATCCTTACGACAAGCTAGTAATAGCAACAGGTGGCAAAACTTTGCAAAACTCAGGGTCTGATGGCAAGATTTTTGACCTTATAAAGGATAAGGTCAAGGTCACTCCTATGACCTATGGTATTACAAATTTTGAGACCAAGGAGAAATTTTCCAAAAAAGCCAAGGGCACAAAGATTAGTGGAAAAGCAAGTTTGTTAGTCGATGGAAAGTATAGCAAATCATCTATTGACGACATTATTTTCCAAAATTATGGCCTCACAGGGACAGCAATTCTAGATATTTCCAATGAATTATCCATTAGCCTAAAAAATAAGTCCAAAAGCCAAATAGAAATCGACTTCTTCCCAGACTTGGCTAAAGAAGAATTTACTGGCTATGTGAGAAATCTTGCAAAAAAATTCCCTGCTAGAACCATAAAAGAGATTATAATCGGTATAATAAATGAGAAACTAATTGATGATATCCTAAAAGTGGGCAAAATTAGCCCTGATAAAAAAGCAAATAACTTAAATGACAAGGATTTTGAAATGCTTTGTAGATCTTTGAAATACTTGAGATTTAATGTGACAAAAATCCACGATAAGGTAAATGCTCAGGTGACCATAGGTGGGGTAGATACAAGATACATCGACCCACAAACTATGGCTCATAATAAATACAAGGATGTATTTTTCATAGGTGAGTGCCTGGATGTGGCTGGAGATTGCGGTGGCTACAACATATGGTGGGCTGCTGCATCTGCTTTTGTATCATCAAAGTTTTTAAGGAGTTTGAATGTTTAAAATAAGTAGAAATTTAAATGAAATGAAATACAATGGCGAATCTATAAGGCTTGCCGTAATGGGAGCAGGCAAGATGGGAACATCTTTGATTTCCCAACTAGCCAATATAGATGCCATGGAAGTAAAACTAGTAATCGACAGAACCCCACAAAAGGCCATAGATGCTCTTGTTAGAAGTGGAGTTGCTGAAGATAAAATTATTTATACTGATGATTACAACGAAGGTTATGAAATCCTAGAAAAGGGTTATGTTTGTGTGTCTACTAACTACAGACTTTCCTACAAGCTTATGCAAATAAATGCTGTAGTTGACTGTACAGGCAATCCATCATTTGGAGCTGTTATAGCAAGAAAAACTATCCAATATCACAAGCATATGATTTCCTTTAACGTGGAATGTGAAGCAACAGTTGGACCAGTATTGCACGATATGGCCAAAAAAGCTGGCGTGGTTTATACTGGAATCCTTGGCGATGAGCCAGGAGCTATCATAGATCTTTGCGACCAAGCCTTTGGTATGGGTCTTGATGTATTAGTTGCCGCAAAGGGTAAAAACAATAGACTTGACGAGTATGTAACACCTGACCAGGTTAGGGCAGAAGCTATAGAAAAAGGTTTGAATCCAAAGATGCTCACATCATTTGTAGATGGTACAAATACAATGATTGAGCTTAATAGCGTATGCAATGCCCTTGGATTTTTGCCAGATACCTTTGGCTGCCACGGCATAGAGACAAGTCCAGAAAATGCTGTCGAAGACTTTAAATTAAAATCTGACGGTGGAGTCCTTGATAACTACAAGGTTGTAGAATTTTCAAAAGGAATGGCACCAGGAGTATTTATCATAGTCACAAGTGATAAGGAAGATGTCAGAGATTTGATGAAATTCTTAGGCTTTGGAGATGGTCCAAACTATCTAATGTATAGACCTTATCACTTAACAAGTCTAGAAGCGCCAATTACCATATACAATGCTGTAGTAGAAAATGAACCTACAATAGCACCAATCCAAGGTCAAGTGGCAGATACAGTCACTATCGCTAAAAGAGATATCAAAAAGGGCGAAACACTAGATGGTATAGGAAGCGAAAAGGTATTTGGTAAACTTACTAGCCACACAAGATCAATGAAAGAAGACCTATTGCCAATTGGACTAATCACTCCAAAGACAGTAGCAAAAGTTGACATTCCAAAAGACACTTTAATAGATATGACAATGGTAGAAATTGACGAAAGAGCTACAATAACAAGATTACGTCGTAGACAAAACTCAATGAAACTCTAGGAGAAGTCATGGACAAATTTGAAATATATTCCAAATTTTTAAAAAGAAACGTGACTTACAATTTTCTAGAAAATCCAGAATCCAACATATACATTTACTTCTTTGACGGTCAAAACCTATTTGACCTAGAAGAATGCTATATGGATGCTACATTTGAATTCAAAGAAGCCCTAGACAAAGCTAAGATAAGGGCAAATGTCGTTGGTATATATGCTCCATATGATTCAAATAGGACAAATGAGTACACTCCATACACTGAGGGTGACCCAGAAGCTGACTACTTTGACGATGACTTTACTTATAGGCCGCAAGGCATAGAAACTGGAGAATTCATTGTAAAAGAACTCATCCCACACATAGAAAAAGATAAGAAAGAAATAGTAAGGCTAATAGGTGGAGCCTCCCTAGGAGGACTCATGAGCCTATATATGGGGGCTAAGTACCCTAAGATATTTCAAAGAGTCCTAGCTATGAGCTCACACTTTAACATCAACCTAGTAGAATCAGGGCAAATGTTAAATTCCTACGATGGCAAAAACAAGCAAAAAGTCTATATAGACGTAGGAGATAATGAATACCCAGAAGACCCACTCCTATCTAGATCATACGTGGACTTAAACAAGATGGCCTATGGTTACTTGAAAGATAAAGTCGAAAGCAAATTTGTCTACGCCAAAGGAGCAACCCACCACGAAAGGGACTGGGCAGAAAGAATGCCGGAGGCTTTAACTTATTTGCTAAATTAAGTTTCAATAAATTTTTTGTAAAAATTTTATATTTAAAAACTAGCACCCTATAAGGGTGCTTTTTTGAATAAATAGATTTTTATATGAATCTTTTTTTATTAATTATATTAACGTAACTGTCATCCTTCTTGACCTATCCCCAGTCCCTTCATCTTGGGTGGCAAATTACATTTGCCATCTCCGAGATGAGCTGAAAGCGAATCCGAAGAACTCTTTGCGAAATTGATGGAATGTCAAATGTAGCGAAGTCCAAAAGCAGGCCACCCGCCACATACAGGGCGATTTGGCTAACAGAGCCGACCGAGGGAGGCCCTATCAGGGGCAACCGAAGTATCTTTATAAAGAAATTGGAAAGAAAAATATTTCTTTCTACTTCAAATGTTTTGAATGTCTTATATTCTCTCTCTTATTTTAGGCTGTACCGTTGCACCTCGGGGGATAGGAATTAGGGGTAGCGGAGACCCCTTTTTCCTTTCCCCCGATCCCCCCTATACCTTCTACACCCCCTCCGCCACTGCGTGGGGCAATGATTAGTAGAAGTTTGCTCCGCAAATTCTTTTGTTTAGATTGTTAATACAATATTCACTGCACCACTAAGCCTACAAATACTAAATCCATAGGCTTAGAGGTGGGAAAATTGCTTTGTTTTCAAATCGTAGAATTTCGTTAAGAAATCGCACTGTTTGAGCGTAGCGAGTTTGCGATTTTAGAAATTCAAGATTTAGAAAACACCAATTTTTATAGTATATAATATGGTTTCACCCTGTCATATCGTAAGAATTTGCAAAGCAAATTCTTACAAGTTTTAGCACCACGCAGTGGCCGTTTCGAGGGGGTAGCGGAAAAGGGGGTTTAAGGAGGAAAACCAGTTGGGGAGAATCGGAACTCCCCTGGGTTTTCCCCCCCCCTTAGTGCAACGGTACAGCCTTAAATAACAATTAAAAAACAAGATATTAATTCCTTAAAATAAAAAAAGATTTTCGATTATTTTCTAAAAATAATCAAGAAAAAACCAGGCTTTCTGCCTGGAAAAAATATTTTTTATTTAAAAATTTCAGCTAATTTAGTTTCTTCTAGTTCTTTACCAAAGAATACCACATCTTTAACATCATTTTGATATTTGATGTCTCCCCATAGGATTCCTCCTACGTATTGGTTTTCTTTTTTGAATAGTTTGTAGATGTTTCCGTCTTTTTCTGCTTTGATTTCTTCGATTCCTTCACCAGAGCTCATTCCTGCTGAGAAGATTTTTGTATCTCCTATCATTAGTGTTGAGAATGGCTTTGGTTTTTGGTAGTGTTCATCAGATCCTGTCATATTGTGACCAGCTATTCTTCCCATTTCTTGGCTGCTTGTCCATAGGCCTATTGTGAAATCGCCGATTTGTGCACAGTCACCTGCTGCAAATACATTTTCTTTTTTGCTTTGTAGGTTGTCATCAACTACTATGCCGCGGTCTACTTCAAGACCTGATGCTTTGGCTAAATCTATGTTTGATCTTACGCCGGCTTGGATCATTATAGCATCTGCTGGGATTTCCTCGCCATCAGAAAGTTTGATTCCTTTAACTTTGCCATCTTCTACTAGAATTTCTTCTGTGAATTTACCTGTATAGGTTTTGATTCCCATTTCATTTAGGTCTTTTTCTAATTTTTCTGACAACTCTTTATCTAGCTGACGAGATAGTAGGTAGTCAAAGCTTTCTATAACTGTTACTTCTTTGCCAAGTAGTAGGGCAGAGTAAGCTGCTTCAAGTCCCAAGATTCCACCACCGATTACAACGACTTCTTCTTTGCCTTCTACATAGGCCTTAAAGTTCATAAGGTCATCTATAGTTCTTATGGCAAAGACTCCTTCGCTTTCAACGTTTTTGATTGGTGGGATAAATGGTCTTGCTCCTGTTGCAAGGAGTACTTTTCCATACTCAATCTCTTCACCTGTTGATAGGTGAGCAATGTTATTGTCAAGATCTAACTTTTCTACTGCTGTTTCAAGTTTTTCTTCAATGTGTCTTTCACTGTACCAAGGTTGTTTTTTCACATAGATGTCATCTTCGTTGAATTCTTTTGAAATCAAATCAGATAGTCTAGTTCTCCAGTATGTGCTTGGTTTTTCTGCTGATACTATTAGAATACTAGAGTCAGAATCCTTTTTTCTAATTTCTTCTGTTGCAGATAAGCCTGAAATACCGTTTCCAATAATCAAATAATCGTACATTTTTACCTCTTTTATAATAATTCTTTACTTATTACCATTATACATGAATCTTACCCGTTTTTGAAGAAAAGTTGTAATATCAAAATGGTATAATATTTTTATGAGGATAGCAACATTTAATGATTTAGATAAAATATACAAAATAGTAGAAAAAGCAAAAGAGTCACTAAAAAATGACGGCGTTGACCAATGGCAAAAAGGTAGCCCTGATAGGGGGCTTTTGGCTCGTCAAATCTCACGAAATAGGGCCTATGTCTACGAAAAAGATGGCCAAGTAATAGCTTATGCATATCTATCAGAAGACTATGAACCTACTTACGCTAGCGTAAGAAATATGATGAAGGGGGAAAATTCTATAACAGTTCATACCTTTTGCATAGATATCGATTTTGGTAAACAGGGGATTGCGACCAAATTTTTTGGTCAGATAATTGATTTCGCAAGAGATGAAAATAGGGATGCAATAGAAATTGATACCCACCAGGATAATTTTAGGATGAGAGGACTCATAGAAAAGATGGGATTTTCTTACATGGGCATAATATATGTCAATGATAATGGAATTCCTATGCCTAGAGTCGCCTATGAGTTGATGTTATGATAAATGATAGGCAAAAAAAAGTTATATCTGCTAGCAATTATCCTGCAGCAGTCATAGCTGGACCTGGTACAGGCAAGACCTTTACCATAGTAAAAAAGGTCACAGACCTTGTCAAAAACCATGGTCTTGCACCAAATAGAATATTGATTACAACTTTTACAAAAAAGGCTGCAGCTGAGCTTAACGTTAGGATTCTTAGTGAGTTCAAAAAAGAGGGCATAAAAACTGACCTAGATGACTTAAAGATAGGCAACTTCCATTCCTTAGCCAATATTTTTATAGAAAAATATAAAAAACTTGATTATGATTTTTTCCCGTCAATGGTTATAGACCAGGATATGGAAGGCTATATACTAGAAAAAAACCTTGGTATCTTTAAGGAAATTGAAGATTTTGACAAGTACATCAGATATGGAGAAGTTTCTAAAATCCGGGAGATTTTCGAGTCCATTACCAACAATCTAATTGACCTAGATATGTTAAGGGCTTCAAAGGATCCGATAGATAGGCTTTCTTTTGAAGTATATATGACCCATCTTAACTTACTAAAGTCAATGAAATTAATGAATTTCCAGATGATTTTAAAAAAGTTTTACGACTTATTATCAGATGATGTCATAGGAGATGCTATTAGAAATTCAATAGATTTTGTAATCATTGATGAATACCAAGACACTAATCTTATCCAACAAGAAATCGCCTTTAAGCTATTAAAGGATAAGAACCTTATGGTTTTTGGTGACGATGACCAGTCACTTTATAGCTTTAGGGGAGCAGATCCCAAAAATCTATTAGAATTTGACCAGGTTTGCAAGGATAAGCTTGGTAAATCTGCAAGTATCTACAAACTAGATATAAACTACAGGTCAAACCAAGCCATCATAGACACTAGCCAAAAGTGGCTAAATAATTACTTTGGGGCAAATAGGTCAAAGCAACTAAAAGCTATAGACCAAGAGAAAAATCCCAACTCACTTGTAAGGGCAAGGGCCAATAACAAAGAAAATTTGCTTAAGATAATAAAAATTTTAAATGAGAAGATAAATTTTGGGCAAATTGCTTTCTTGTTCCCAAGTCTAAATTCTGCTTATCCAAAGGAATTAGAAGCATTTTTTAAGAATGCGGGGATTAAGGTTATAAACTGGTCTTCTAGCAAATTTTTCTATAGAAGAGAAATCAAAATCCTAGTTTATATACTTGCTAGCATATATTCATCATATCCGTCCAATTTAACCTATAATGATTACCTGACCTATGAGGAAAAACAAAGGTATTTTTTTAGGTCATATTTGGCAGACCTATTTGATGATCAATCTTTTAAGTCAGTAGAAATGGACGAATTTATAAGGTATTTTAGAGATAATAATCCAAAATCTATAAGCGAGATAGTATATAAGGCTTTTTCCTTGCCGATTTTTGCAGATATTTTGGATAGAAAACTAGGAGAAATCAATAGCGATAGGGCTATGAGAAATATAGGTAAATTTACTAAAATAGTTGCCGATTATGAAGATATATTCAAAAATTCTTCTGGCCTAGAATTCATCCATGGCTACCTATATTACTTTTTCAAAAAAAATTCTATAAAAGAATTTGACGATAGTACACCAGACTACGATGCAATTAACTTTATGACCATCCACAATGCCAAGGGCTTGGAATTTGATACAGTATTTGTCTCAGGCTTAAATGATTATCCTAGGGCAAATAAGAAGAAATTATTAGAAAAATACGATTACTCAAGGGCTGATAAGGATTCTGCTGACAAAGACTTTTATAGGAAGTACTACACTGCCTTTACTAGGGCAAAAAATCTCTTGGTAATCTTGGATAATTCTAGGGATCAAAGATTAGTAGACTTTGCAAATAGCCTAGACAATACTTCCAAGCTATCGACTATAGATCTTCAAAAAATCAATGTAGAAATCCCAAAACCAATTTTATCATTTACTACAGACATAGAAGTTTATGAATCTTGTCCACTAAAGTATAAGTTTATAAGGAAATTAAATTACAAACTTCCAAAATCTAAGAGTCTAATCCTAGGAACGAATATTCACGCCTTAGCTGAATATATAGGTCTTCATAAATATATTGATGAACATAAACTTAATGAGATTATAGCTACAAACAATGCTTATAGCAAAGCTATTGATAATTTCCGCAAGCGAAACTTTGACCTAAGCTTAAGCGAGATCAATTACAAGGTTGATAGAGATTTTTATATACTTCAGGGAAATATTGACCTTATCTTAGATGATGGGTCTATAATGGATCTTAAAACTGGCTCATATGATCAAGAGACTTTAGAAAAATACAAGAAACAATTGATAACATATAAGTATCTTTGCGAATTTAATGACCATTTCCCAAATAAGCTATACCTATATTTCATAGAAAAAGACCAGGTCATAGAAGTTAGCCAAGAAGACTTTTCTATAGAAAAAATTGACCAAATAGCAAAAAAAATTTTCGAAGAAAATATTTATAAAAAAACTGATAAGAGGGTAGAATGTAAGTATTGCCCTATGAAATATTACTGCCATAGAAATTGATCTACTGTGCAATACAATATAGTTAGGTGATAATATGATTGAATCTCAAATGTTAAAGGGTGTAATCGAGGGTGTAATCCTCCACATCATAAAAAATAATGAAACATACGGCTACGAAATAGTAGAAGAACTCAAGAGAAGTGGTTTTTATACCATGACTGAGGGAACAGTCTATCCAATCCTACAAAGAATGACCAAAAAGGGGTATATTCTAGCATCATACAAAAAATCAGAGATTGGACCTAGACGCAAGTATTATTACATCAGCAAAAATGGTGAAAGGTACTTGGAAAATTTTTACCAATCATTCAGCGAGCTAAATCAAGCTGTAGAGAATGTCATAGATAGGGGAAATAAATGAGAGTAGATAAAATGATAGGAAATGCTAATCTTGACACCAGGAGAAACATCAAGAGAAATGCAAAAAAAGGTGCCTTAGTAATAAATGGTGAAGTTGTAAAAGACACATCTACCCAAGTTGATCCAAATGTCGATGAAGTTTTTTACATGGGTGAATATGTAGATTATTTCGAAAATATTTATATAATGATGAATAAGCCTTCTGGCTATTTGTCTGCAACAATTGATGAAGATCCAACTGTCATAGATTTACTTGATCCATTTTACCAAAATCTTGACCTATCAATAGCAGGGCGCCTGGATAAGGACACAAGAGGACTTTTGCTAATCTCTACAGATGGCAAATTCGTCCACAAGGTAACCAGTCCAAACTCAAATATAGAAAAAACTTACCTTGTTGAAACGAGGGATGATATAGATGAGTCTTTTATAGAGAAATTTCAAGAGGGTGTAGAAATCAAGGAAGAAGCATATATCGCAAGGCCTGCCAAACTTGAGATAATTGCTGATAAAAAGGCTATAGTCAAAGTGACAGAAGGTAAATTCCACCTTGTCAAAAGATTATTTTCAAACCTTGGCAATGAAGTCATCTCTCTAAAGAGAACTGCAATTGGAGAACTTAGCCTAGATCCACATTTGGAAGAAGGCTCATACAGAGAATTAACTGAGGAAGAATTAGATTTATTTGTTGACTAAATTATTTTATAATAATAAAATATAGAGTCTTAGGAGGATAGCTTGTACAAAAATTATATAAAAAAATTACTGGACTTTGTGCTAAGCTTTCTTTTGCTCATAATCCTAAGTCCAGTATTTTTAATAATAGCAATAGTATCTAAAATTGAAGAGCCTAAGGGCACAGTTTTCTTTAAGCAAGAAAGGGCGGGAGTAGATAATAAGCCGTTTTTGTGCTACAAATTTAGGTCTATGAGCATGGATGCTCCAAAAAACGCATCGACCTGGGAGCTAGAGAACCCGGATTCCTTTATTACTCCTCTGGGCAAATTTTTGAGGAAAACCTCCCTAGATGAACTTCCACAACTTATAAATATTGTAAAAGGCGAAATGAGTTTCATAGGTCCAAGACCCGTTATCCTAAAGGAAAGGGAACTCTTAGACCTAAGGGAAGCAAATGGTTCGGCCATGGCCAAGCCAGGCATTACTGGACTATCGCAAATATCAGGCAGAGATAACCTAGATCCTGCCACCAAGGCTCATACTGATGCCATATATGCCAATGATATTACTTTTATAAATGACCTTAAGATTATCCTTAAAACCATACCAAAAGTTTTTAAGGCTGAGGGGGTTAGAGAGGGTAAACAAGATTTTTAAAAAAATCGAGGAAAAGATTTGCAAAACTTTATAATTTGTGATAAAGTTTAAGTATAATAATATAAGTGATGAGAACGAGCTGATAATGAAATTACAGGCTCGTTTTGTCTTTTATTGGGGGGTATTATGAACACTTCTGACGTTTTTGAACAACTTTATAGCAATCCTGTCATCATGGCAGTGAAAAACAACAGAGACTTGGAGAAGTGTTTGGAAAACGAAAACACTGTTGTTTTTGTCCTTTATGGCAATATCGATACTATTCCCATAATAGTAGATAAGCTAAAGTGCAAAAATAAGACTGTTATCGTTCATGAAGACCTCATTGAAGGATTGTCAAGTTCTTATTATGCGGCAAGTTTTATAAAGAAATATACCAAGGCTGATGGCATAATCACTACCAAGCCATCAAATGCATCTTATGCAAGAAAGATGGGACTTTTCACAGTGCTAAGATTTTTTGTATTTGATTCCATGGGATATGAAAATATGAAACAAACCATAAAGGATGCAAACTGCGATGTAATCGAAATGCTACCTGGCATAATGCCTAACCTTATAAAAGACATCAAAAAAAGAACCAATATACCAGTAGTTGCAGGGGGTCTTATAACTACCAAAGAAGAAGTTATGGCAGCCTTAAACTCAGATGCTATTGCAATCTCATCATCAAATTATAGTGTTTGGCAAATGTAAGGAGGAATTTATTATGAGTAAGTACATTATGGCCTTAGACGCAGGAACAACAAGCAATAGAGCGATTATTTTTAACAAACAAGGTGAAATCATATCTGTTGCACAAAAAGAATTTACCCAACACTTTCCAAAGCCAGGCTGGGTAGAACACGATGCTACAGAAATTTGGTCAACTCAACTTGGAGTTTGTACTGAAGCTATAGCAAAGAAAAATATCGATCCATCTGAAATAGCTGCAATCGGTATTACCAACCAACGTGAAACTACAATAGTTTGGGATAAAGAAACAGGCGAACCTGTTTACAATGCAATCGTTTGGCAATGTCGTCGTACAGCAGATATGGCTGACCAACTTGTAAAAGATGGTTATGGCAAGATGATCAAAGAAAAAACTGGTCTTGTAGTTGACCCATACTTCTCAGCTACAAAGATTAGATGGATTCTAGACCACATTGAAAACGGTCAACAAAGAGCAGAAAATGGCGAGCTATTGTTTGGTACAGTTGATACATGGTTAGTATATAACTTAACTCGTGGTAAAGTTCACGTTACAGACTATACAAACGCTTCAAGAACAATGCTTTATAACATCAAGGAACTAAAATGGGATGATGAACTTTGCGAGATGCTCAATATTCCAAAATGCATGCTACCAGAAGTAAAACCATCATCTTGTGTTTATGGCGAAACTAACGAAAAATTATTTGGCGCACCAATAAAAATAGCAGGTATGGCAGGAGACCAACAATGTGCATTGTTTGGACAAACTTGCTTCAACCCTGGAGATGCAAAAAACACTTACGGAACAGGTGCTTTCTTACTAATGAACACAGGCGAAGAAGCAGTAGAATCTCAAAACGGTCTACTTACAACTATAGCTTGGGGTCTTGAAGAAGGAAAAGTAAACTACGCTCTAGAAGGTTCAATCTTTGTTGCAGGTTCTGCTATCCAATGGTTAAGAGATGAACTAAGAATCGTAGATGCTTCTGATGATACAGAATATATGGCAACAAAAGTTGACGATACAGACGGTTGCTACGTAGTGCCAGCATTTACAGGTCTAGGAGCTCCATACTGGGATCCATATGCACGTGGAACAATAGTAGGAATTACCCGTGGTACAAGCAAATATCATATTGTAAGAGCAACCCTAGAATCACTAGCATATCTAACAAATGACGTTCTTGCAGCTATGTCAATTGACTCTGGTACTGAGCTTCACGAACTTAAAGTTGATGGTGGAGCAAGTGCAAACAACTTCTTGATGCAATTCCAAGCTGATATGATCCAAACAAAAGTAGAAAGACCAAAAACACTAGAGACAACAGCACTTGGCGCAGCATACCTTGCAGGCCTTGCAGTAGGTTACTTCCAAAACCAAGATGAAATCATCAAAAACCGTCTAGTTGACCGTGAATTCACACCTCAAATTTCAAAAGAAGAAAGAGACAAAAAAGACTACAACTGGCAAAAGGCAATTTCAAGATCAGTTGACTGGGCAAAAGATTTAAAGTAAATATAAATTGAGAAAGAGCTACTAAATTTTACGGGTGCTCTTTGACTAAAAAGGGCCAGCCATGGTCCTTTTTTATTACATATAAGGAGAAAATATGAGAGATGTAGTAATAATTGGTGCAGGTGTAACAGGAACATCTGTAGCCTACAATTTATCCAAATTTAAGGGTGACTTTCTAGTAGTAGAAAAACACGCTGATGTTTGCGAAGAAACAAGTAAAGCAAACTCTGCCATCTGCCACGGTGGTTACGATGCGGAACCAGGCAGTATGAAGGCAAAAATGAATGTAGAAGGCAACCACATGATGAGAGAGATAGCAGATGAATTATCTTTCCCATATAAGCAAATAGGTACTCTAGTTCTATGCCACAGAGAAGAAGACTTCCCAAAACTACAAAAGCTATATGACCAAGGTATAGAAAATGGCGTTTCAGGTATGGAAATAATCTACAATGAGGAAATTCTAAAGATGGAACCTCATGTAGAAAAAGACGTATATGCAGCTTTATACAGTAAAGAAGCTGGTATAGTAGATCCATTTTTGATGAATGTAGCTTACGCAGAAGGCTCCAATCTAAATGGTGTAGAATACAAATTAAATGCAGAAATAGTAGAAATAAAAGAAGCTGATGACCATTACATACTAAAAACTAAAGACGGAGAAGAAATAGAAACAAAGGCTGTTGTAAATGCAGCTGGTCTATACTCAGATGCTATCCATGATATGGTAATGGATGACAACAAATTTGAAATCAGAGCTCGTCGTGGAGAATACTTACTATTAGACAAGGCTACAGCAGGATACGTAAACCACGTATTATTCAACTTGCCAACAGAAAAAGGTAAGGGAATCTTAGTATCACCTACCATAGATGAAAACACCCTCATAGGTCCAACATCTGACTTTGTAGATGATAAGGCTGACCTAGTTACAACAAGAAAAGCTATAGAAGAAGTAATAGATAAGGTAAATGATACAGTAGATAACGTTCCAGTTCGTCAAGTAATCACATCATTTTCTGGTAACAGAGCCCATGAAAGTAGCGGAGACTTTATCTTACAAGAAACTAAAAAGGGATTCTTTGACTGCGTAGGTATCGAATCTCCAGGCCTTACATCAGCACCAGCCATAGGTAAATTCATGGCAAATTTGGTAAAAGACTCTCTAGAATTAGCAGAAAATCCTGACTTTAAAGCAGGCAGAAATCCTATACCAAAAACAAGTGAAATGACTGCCGAAGAACACAATGAACTTATAAAGAAAAATCCAAAATACGGAAAGATTATCTGTAGATGTGAGAAAGTCACAGAAGGCGAAATCCTTGATGCAATCCATGCACCAGTCGGGGCTACTACAGTTGACGGTATCAAGAGACGTTGCCGTGCAACAGCAGGTAGGTGCCAAGGTGGATTCTGCCTTCCATCTATTATTGAAATTCTATCCCGTGAACTTGGAGTGGATCAAGAAGAAATAACCAAAAAGGGCAACAAATCCACATACATTGAAAAGAGAGTTAAGTAAGGAGAAATAAATGCGCGATTATGATTTAGTAATAATTGGTGGAGGTCCTGCAGGACTTTCTGCCGCTGTAAAAGCCTATGATGAGGGAATTAAAAACATCCTAGTTGTAGAGCGTGACAACAAATTAGGTGGTATCTTAAACCAATGTATCCACAATGGATTTGGCCTACAAAGATTTAAAGAAGAGCTCACAGGCCCAGAATACGCTCATAGATTCATCAAAGAAGCGAGAGAACGTGACATAGATATAATGCTTAATACCATAGTAATGGATATGCATGAAGACAAAACATTACTTCTAATGAATGAAGAACGTGGTATGTTTGAAATAAAGCCAAAGGCAATCATCCTAGCTATGGGTTGTAGGGAACGTCCAAGAGGAGCCCTAAACACTCCAGGAAGCAGACCAGCAGGTGTTTATAGTGCAGGTACAGCTCAAAAACTAGTTAACCTAGAAGGCTATATGCCAGGCAAGAAAGTTGTAATCCTAGGATCTGGTGATATAGGCCTTATAATGGCTCGTCGTATGACCCTTGAGGGTGCTAAGGTAGAATGCGTAGCAGAACTTATGCCATTTTCAGGTGGTCTAAAGAGAAACATAGTTCAATGTTTGCACGACTATGACATCCCACTTTACTACTCAACAACAATCTCTGGCATCAAGGGAACTGATAGGGTAGAGGGTGTTTACCTATCAAAGGTTGACGAAAACCTAAGAGTTATAGAAGGAACAGAAAAATTCATAGAATGTGATACTGTACTATTATCAGTAGGACTACTACCAGAAAATGAACTTACCAAAGAAGCAAATATCAAGCTTGACCCAAAGACAAAGGGTGCCTATGTATCAGACAAACTAATGACCAGCGTAGATGGTGTATTTGCAGCAGGTAACGTACTTCACGTCCACGATTTAGTAGACTTTGTATCAGAAGAAAGTGAACAAGCAGCAGTTAATGCAGCAAACTATATCAAGGGTGAATATACTCACACTAGCGATAAAACCATAGAAATGG
Source organism: Anaerococcus provencensis (assembly GCF_000312365.2). Classification (GTDB taxonomy): domain Bacteria; phylum Bacillota; class Clostridia; order Tissierellales; family Peptoniphilaceae; genus Anaerococcus; species Anaerococcus provencensis. Next base: position 153,536 of record NZ_HG003687.1, read on the forward strand.
TAGCTGGAGATGGAGTATCCTACACACTTCCACAATACCTAGACTATGAAAATATGGACGATTCTATCATAGTAAAATTCAGAGTAAATAATGTATATCCATCTAGAAAAATAGCTGTTTATACTGATGATAAGTGCATTACAGAACGCAAAAAAAGAGTATTAGCTCCAGGTGAAATGGAACTATTAAGACTTAAAAAAGATGATATAGATCCAGATACAAAGAAAATCACAATACAATTGGAGGAAGTATGAAAAAACAATTTACATGTATAAACTGTCCTTTGGGTTGCCAAGTTGTAGTAACCATGGATGGCGAAGAGATTACAAATATAGAAGGAAACAACTGTAAACGTGGAGAAATCTATGTAAGAGATGAGATCAAAGATCCAAAAAGAATGGTTTGCTCTACAGTTAAAGTAAGCGGGAATGACGCCTATAGCGTTCCAGTAAAAACAGAAACAGCTATTCCAAAAGGACTTATCTTTGAATGCATGGAAAAAATCAACCAAGCAGAAATCAAAGCACCAGTTCATATAGGTGATGTAGTTATAGAAAATCTCCTAGACACAGGAGTGAATGTAATAGCAACTGACGAAAGATTGTAAGCAATATAAAAGATCCATTCGAATGTGAGTGGATCTTTTAATTATTATTTAAAACATATTTTTCTATAGCTTCCCCAACAGCTCCCTCTTCATTGGTCGCATCTGTCACATAGGTTGCTACATCTTTAACTTGAAGATGGGCATTATTAACAGCAACTGATGTACCTGCTGCCTGTAACATAGCTACATCATTGTAGTTATCACCAATAGTTAGAGCCTCGCTTATGTCAAAACCGTAGTGGTTGCAGACTTTCTTAAGGGCTATACCCTTGTCCACACCCTTGGCATTTATTTCCATAAACATATCAGAAGAGTAGGCTATCTCGACATCGTAGTTGGTAATTGCTGCTATATCTACTTCTAGTGAGTGCAAGAAGTCTATATTTGGATCTTTAATCAAGGCCTTAAGTATGAGTTCATCCTCCAAGAAATCAATATTTCCGTCATTGATTTCTATAACCTTGCTATCGTTGGTGTATATATGATTTCTTTCAATAGGGTCAAGGTTTATAGCGTATTTCTTATCTAGAGTATAGATGTAGGCTTGCAAATTGTTGTCTTTGCAATAATCAAATACAGCCTTTGCATATTTAAACTCAAGTGGAAGTGATGATACAATTTCCCTATCTAATGCCTTTATGATTATTGCACCGTTACAGCAAATTATGAACCTATCTTCGTCTATGACACCAGCTTGATCTAGTATATCATGTAGTTCATATGGGCCACGACCAGTTGCAAGCATAACTATAATGCCCATTTCCTGGGCCTTGGCTATGGCTTCTCTATTTCTTTGTGACACATTTTTATTTTTGTCTACTAGGGTTTCATCTATGTCGGATGCTATTAATTTAATCATATTTTCCCTATAAGTTAATTTTGTCCCAAGAATTTGATTATATCATCAGATTCGTATAAGTATTCTCCATCATGGTATAGGCATGGCACTTGTCTTTTGCCAGCTTTTTCTATGAGTTCATTCATAGCTTCTCTATCTTCTTCAATATTTACTATTTCAATTTCGATATTATTTTCTTTCATAAAGTTTTCAACTTTTTTGCAATAAGGACAAATAGTTCCTACAAATAATTTGTAATCTTTCATTTTTTTCTCCTATATTTTCATAATTAACTCATTATGGTATATTATACTAATAGTAAGAAAATTTTAAAGGTGGCAAAATGAAATCTAAAATAATGAGCGTGATTAGATTTATCCTAATCCTGATAATATTAGCCTGCATTGCTATCCTAGGCAAAAGACTACTAGACTATAGAACTAATGCACACAACAACAAAGAAATAACTGACATAGTAAAATCTGTTGAAGAGGAAACTGGTGTCGAAGAAAGTGATACTGAAGTTAATCTCGACAACAAGGACGAATACACCAAAAAGCAAGAACACTATGCAAAGATTATAAATGCCTTGAAAAAACAATATAACAATGATGATATCATAGGCTTTATAGACATACCAGGAGCAGATGTTTCTTATCCACTAGTCCAGGGCCCAGATAACGACTTTTACCTAAGGCGTGGACTTAACAAAGAATATGATATTGCTGGTTCAATTTTCATTGATATGAACAATACACCAGACTTCAATGATGACAATACAGTAATCTACGGTCACCACTTGGAAATCAAATCAATGTTTACTCCACTTGACCAATACAGAAAACAAGAATTTGCAGAAAATCACCAGACAGTCTACTTGGCAACCCTAAATGAACTTAGAGAATATAAGATCTTCTCAGCCTATGGCATACCAGCTGACTACCAATATAGGACCTTATACTTTACCAATAGGGACGATGTAGTGCCTTTCTTTAACCAACTAAGAAGCAATTCAGAAGTCTTACTTGATAGTCCAACCTTCAAGGAAGACGACCAAATCATCACCCTATCAACCTGCCAATACGACTACGAAGACCAAAGACTTGCAATCCACGCAGTTAGGGTTAGATAGATGTATTATAAAACAAAAGATAAGAGAAAACTTGATATAGTAGAATCTCCTGAGGGCCTAATACTTAGAGAAGATTCCTTCAACCCCACCCATATATTCGAATGCGGCCAAGCCTTCAACTTCCACAAGGAAGAAGATGGATCTTACACAGCAGTTTTTTTGGATATGATTATAAATCTTCGGGAAAAAGAAGATTATGTCCTAATCAGAAATGTATCACTAGAAGATTTCTATGAATACTTTTATGATTATTTTGACTTAGGAACTGACTATGGGAAAATCAAGGAAATACTTTCTGACGATGAGACCCTAAAACTTGCAAGTGACTATGGCTATGGGATAAGAATCCTAAACCAGGAGATGTTTGAAACAGTAATATCCTTTATCATTTCTGCCAATAATGGCATAGCAAGGATAAAAAAAGCTGTAAGGATTATAAGCGAACGTTATGGGACCTACATAGGAGAATACATGGGCCGAGCATATTACTCTTTTCCAAGGCCAGAGGTCCTAGCAGAAGTTGATCCAGCAGATTTGCGAGAATACGCTAGGGTAGGCTTTAGAGATGTGAGAATTGTAAAGGCAAGTCAGATGATAAGAGATGGCTACCTAGACTTCGCACGCGATATGAATCTTGATAGCTTAGATTTAAAAGAAAAATTAATGGAAATGCCTGGCATTGGCCCAAAAGTTGCCGATTGCATCTTGCTCTTTACCTTCCATCGAAGGGAAACTTTCCCGGTTGATGTATGGATTAAGAGAGTTATGGAGACCTTATTTATTGGCCATGAAGTACCAAAAAAATTGGTTGATAGCTATGCAAGAGATATTTTTGGCGAAAATGCTGGCTATGCCCAACAATACCTATTCTATTACGGTAGAGAAGAAAAAATCGGAAAATAATTTGACTGGAATCATCCAGTCTTTTTCTTTGCCCAAATCCAAATGTTAAATCTATGTAAAGTCGATTAAATAAAGGCCTAAGATGGTATAATTATAATAGAAATACTCAAGGAGAAGGCCATGAAAAAAATATTATCAGTTCTCTTATCACTAATTTTACTTGTATCTTGTTCTTCTAGTCCAGAAGAAAAGAATTCTAGTTCTCATTTTCAAACTTCCCAAAGCTCTGGGGAGACTCTAAAGATTGTGGCAGGTTCTGAAAACAAGGAACTTGAGCCAATAATTGAGGAATATGCCAAGGCAAATAAGCAAAATATAGAAATAGATTATTTGGGGTCCTTGGACATCATGAGATTATTAAGCGACCCTGACATTGCTTACGATGCTGTTTGGCCAGCTTCATCTATTTGGCTAAATATGGGAGATACCAACCACATCCTAAAATACCAAGAGACCACATCCCAAAGTCCAGTTGTTTTTGGTATCAAGAAGTCCTTGGCCGAGGACCTCGGCTTTGTAGGAAAGGATGTGACTGTCAAAGAAATAATAGATGCCATAAATTCTGGCAAGCTAAAATTCACCATGACATCAGCAACCCAGTCAAACTCTGGGGCATCTGCTTACCTAGGATTTCTAAATGCCCTTGCGGCCGACAAAAACGGTCTTACAAGCGAGGACTTAGCAAATGAAGACTTGCAAAATGAAATTACCTCCCTACTTGCAGGAGTAGAAAGGTCCTCTGGTTCGTCAAACTGGCTAACAGAACTGTTTTTATCAGGCGATTACGATGCCATGGTAAACTACGAGCAGCTAGTAATTGCAACCAACAAGGCCTTGGAAGAAGAGGGCAAAGAGCCTCTATACCTGGTTTATCCAGTAGATGGCCTATCTATATCAGATTCGCCACTTGCCTATTTGGACAAAAATGATAGCAAAAAAGAAGAAGCCTTCAAGAAGTTCCAAGAATATCTCCTATCCGATGAGGCTCAAAGTCAGATTGAAAAAACTGGCAAGAGATCTGCTTATGGTACAGTTCGTGAAGAAAACAGGGATATCTATAAAAAAGACTGGGGCATAGACTTGGATAAAACCATAAGTCCGATTAGATTTCCTAAGGCAGAAGTCATCATGGAAGCTCTCAATATGTACCAAAGTGAGTTCAAAAAACCAGCCTTTACCATCTATGTCTTAGATTATTCTGGATCTATGGGAGGAAATGGTGGCTATGAACAAATGAATGAGGCGTTGGAACAAGTTCTAGTACCAGAAAATGCCAAGGCCAACCTACTTTTAGGCACCAACAAAGACATGACATATATACTTCCTTTCTCAGATTTGGTTCTAGGAGAATTGATGGCTAGTGGAAATGGGGAAGAACTTGATAGCCTATACCAAGAATTATCAGAAAATTATAGTCCAGAGACAGCAACTTTTATGTACGAAGCTATTGACGAGGCTATATCCATACTAAAAAACAACGAGGATAAGCTAAAGGACTATAGTCCAGCCATAGTTGTCCTAAGCGATGGTATGCCAAATGGTCCAATGGATTTTGATCAGCTGAAAGAATCTTACCAAAGTCTGGGATACGACGTGCCTATATTTAGTATCCTCTTTGGTGATGCCAGGAAAGAGGACCTAGAAGAGATAGCAACAATGTCAAAGGCTCGTGTATTTGATGGTAGAAGTGATATGATTAAGGCCTTCCAAAATGTAAAAGGATACAATTAATGAAGGAATCTCTTAGAAACTTTAAGGCACTTTTGGTCTCTTTGCTAACTTTCTTCGCCCTGCTTTTGGGTTTTAAATGGCACTTTATAGTGGCAGCCATCCTTGCTGTAGGTGTCTATGTTGGCGTTTACCTAATCAGCAAACCAAAGATAATGATAGGCAACACAGACATAGAAGCCCTAGAAAATGGCCAAGAGATCAATCAAATCTATAAAGGTTTTGAAGATGACATAGGAAAATTAAAGGCCTTAAGTGCGGATATCAAAGATAAAGAAATCAGTGGTAAGATTGGAAAACTTATCAAAACTTGCCTAGACATAAGATTTTACCTAGAGAAAAATCCTAGAGAAATATCTAGATCCAGGTATTTCTTGGACTATTATGTAAAAACCGCAAGTGAAATAGTCAAAAACTACAGCGATTTGGAAAAATCCAATGTGAGTTTGGATAAGTTTAACGAGATCAAAGATAAGTCCAATCAGTCACTAGATTTATTAAATGAAATTTTTGCCAAACAACGTGACTCCTACCATAAAGATAAGATCAACCAACTTGAGGTGGAGACAGACCTACTTGAGCAAACTATTAAGCTTGGAGGAGAGATAAAATGAAAGAGAAAAAATGGGGATTTTTGGTCCTACTTTTAGTCATAGCCCTAGCAGGCGGCTATATGTACTGGACTAAGCAGACTCCAGAAAAGGTAGAAATATCTGGTTTTATTGGCGGTGAGAAGATTCCCCTTGTAGAAAACCAAAATTTTAAGGACAAGGTCAAGAAATCCTACGGCTTATCCATGGACTATCGCAAGGAAGGCTCCCTTGCCATGGCAGAAGCAGACACTGAAGGCAAGGATTACTTGTGGCCATCTAGCCAGCTTGCCCTAGAACTTTTTAGAAAACATGGTGGTAAGGACTTGCAAAACGAGATAGTTTTCAACACTCCCATAGTTTTATACTCCAGAAAGCTTGTTGTCGATGCCCTTATCAAAGAAGGGATTGTAAGAGAAGATGAGGGGGTCCACTACATAGATATGGTGAAACTTGCCAATCTCATGGTAGAGGAAAAGACTTGGGATGATATAGGATTATCAGAACTTTATGGACCGATACTTGTCGATACAACAGATCCCAACCAGTCCAACTCAGGAAATATGTTCCTAGGCCTTTTGGCCAACGCCCTCAATGGCAACAAACCCGTGACCATGGCTTCAATTGACAAAGTAGATTCTGATATAGAACGTATCTACAATCAAATTGGCTATATGCAGACATCATCTATAGATATGTTCAACCAATTCCTACGCCAAGGCTTGGGATCTTTCCCAATTATAGCTGGCTACGAATCCCAGCTCTTGGAATTTTCCAAGCAAGAGCCAGAAATGTATGACAAGATAAAGGACGATGTAATAATCCTATATCCAGAACCAACTGTTTGGTCATCCCACGTATACATTGCCCTTACAGAAAATGGTAAAGTTGGCCTAAACGCCCTCATGGATAAGGACATCCAAGCCCTAGCATGGAAAGAACACGGATTTAGAACAATAGTAGCAGGCACAGAAAATCCAGAAGATTTTCAAGTAAAAGGCATGGCAAATCAAGTAACAAAAATCATGCAAATGCCAAACATAGAAGTAATGCAAGAACTAATGGAGATTATAAAATGATAAATAATTTAGCATTTAATATCAATTTTATTAAATTATAAAAAAAGAATTCGCGAAGCGAACTTCTACTGATTATTGCCCCACGCAGTGGCAGAGGGAGATAAATGACCGTTGATTTCGGTCATTTATCCCGAAAACGTAGTGCGGGAGCACGTAAGAGCTTCGTGAGAAGCGAGTTTTCGTAGAAAAGGGTTTGGTTGTTCAGTAAAAATGGCAAAAGGGGCCTGTCCTCCATAAGCCGGACGGGCTAATCAACCCATACCGCCCTGCTCCCCGGATTAAGCGGATAACGTAAATTATTTAAAAATTTATATTGATTAGAAATAGCTATAAAAATATTAAAAATTTATAAGGAGTGCTTTATGGCAGATTATTCTCTAGACAACTTGATGCAAGATAGTGGCAAGACTACTGATATTATCCTAGACAAAAACGAGCTTGCAGAAGCTACAGAAAAAAGAGTCCAAAACATAAGTCCAGAAGATAGGCAAAAAATCGACCAAATCAAAGATCAAATAGACCTTAGAAATTCTAGCCTATCATCAATCTATGGAACCAATGCCCAAAAGGGTATAGCAAAATTTTCTGATGAAATCCTATCTGAAGTAAGGTCCAAAGACACTGGCGAAGTAGGAGACTTGATGCGTGACTTGCTGGTAAAGGTAAATGATGCTGACATTCAAAATTTTGGCGAGAAATCTTTCTTAGACAAATTTTTTGGTGGACCAAAAAAACAAGTTGAAAAATACTTGGCCAAATATCAAAATATGGAAACACAAATTGACAAGATATCTGCCCAGCTTGAGACAGCTCGTATGAGCCTACTTAAAGACATTGGCGTATTTGACAAGCTTTACGAAGAAAATATAGCATATTTCAAAGACCTTGAAAGATATATCATAGCAGGCGAAGAAGCTATAGATGAGATGAGAAGTGAGGCCTTGCCAAAGCTTTACAAAGAAGCTGAAAATTCTGACGAACCAATGGCCATGCAAGTCGTGCGTGACTTTGAAGAAAATGTCAACCGTTTTGAAAAACGTATCTTTGACCTAAAGACATCCAAGGCTGTAGCCCTACAAACAGCCCCACAAATCAAGCTCATCCAAAACAACGACCAGTTATTAGCTGACAAAATCACTGATTCTATCAACAACACAATCCCACTTTGGAAAAGCCAAGTTGTCATAGCCCTAGGCCTCAACCGCCAACAAGAAATAGTAAAAATGCAAAGGGAAGTCTCAGATACAACCAACGAGCTTTTGCGTAGGAACTCAGAAAACTTGAGGAATTCAACCGTGGAAATCCAAAAAGAAGCCCAAAGATCTACCATAGATGTTGAAACCATAAAGGAAGTCAATCAAAATCTTATTGCAACCATAGAAGAATCTATGCAAATTCAAGAAGATGCCAAAAACCAAAGAAAAGAAGCGGAAAAAGAACTTATCATGGTCCAAGAAGAATTGCGAGAAGAACTTGCCAAAACCCTAGCTCCTCAAACCAGGGGAGAATAAGAAAATGATTGCAATTTAGCCTAGCTTTGTGGTACTATATAGTCAATATGGAGGACTCATGAAAAATACAGGAAAAAGATTAAGAAAATACACAGCCCTAGCCTTGGCTTTGGCAATAGTTAGCCCAGTGGCTGCCTTTGCAAGCGAACAAGAGCAAGCTGATATTATTCTTACAGAAACAAAGCTAGAAACTAATCCTTACCAAAAATCTATAACAACGACCTTATCAGAAGATGGCACAAAAATCATTTATGATATTGATATCAAAAAAGACCAAGCAAAAGGAAATCTTATCGCTTATATCTATCAACTAGGCCAAAGCAATATTGAAAATCTAAGCCTAGAAGGTCAAAGCATTGACACAGACCTTGGCAAGGCTATAAAAGTAGATTTAAAAGATCAAAGCAAACTAAGACTAACAGCTGACATCAAAGAAGGAAAAACAGACAACCTATCCTTTGATCTAGTCCTTGTAGATGACTCTGACTACACCGATCACACACATGTAGATGCAAAACTAGTAAAAAATGCAGACAAATTAGAAGTTGAAGAAGTAAAGGCTGAGGCAAATAACTTAGGTCTATCAGGTCTATTTACCGACTCAGAAACCATATCTTGGGCTGATAGCCTAGTAAATAATACTAATGAACCAATAAAAACTGACTATATACTAAACGTTAGCGCTAATCAAAGTGTTGAAAATCAAAAATTAAGCCTGGATTTTTACCATCTTACTAGTGAGGGTTACAAGCTAGAAGAATCAAATTCCTATGACCTAGGCTCCATCAAAGACCTAGAAATAGCTCCTCACAGCCTAGTAAAAATATCATTTACTACAAAAGCTTTGCCAAGCAATGAAGCTTACCAAATAAATGATGCAATTGTTACAAACAATAAGACTACTAGTCCAGATGAATTATCAGAAACTGACAAGACAAAAGAGAATCAGGCAAAAGAGCTTACAGAAAATCTAAAGGATACAAGTAAAGAAATCCAAACAACACTTGTAGAAAACGAGAAAAACCAAGATGCCGGTCTAACTAAGAAAACAGATGAAAAACTAGAAGATAAGCTTAACCAAGTCAAAACAATAACCGTTGATGATAACAAGGCTAAAACAAAAGAAGTACAGGCTCAAGAATTGACACAAAAAATCAACTCAATAAGCGGACAAATTAGCCAAATCTTACAGGAAAATGAAGCTCAATTGCCAGATACTATAATGAATGAGGCATCTAGTGAAGAAAAACTAGCAAGTTCAAAAGAGTTAACAGCAATTGAACTTACAAATAAACTTGAAAGAATTACGGGGGAAATAGAAGAAACCCTAAAAACAGTCGTGACAGCTGACCAATACAACAAGTTTACCACAAATTCTTCCAAAGAAGACCAAGCACAGGAATTAATCAAGACCCTAAATAATCAAACAAGCCAAATACTAGAAGTATTAAGACAAGTAGAACTTGGCCAAGAAGCCAACTATTTAGACCAACACCCAGAAGAATTGGCAAAAATAGACAAGCTTTTAGAAGATGTAGAAAAATTTGACGAAAATACAAAGAAAACAATAAAAAAAACCAAGAGAAAAATAAGGACTATGTAAGCCCACACTTTGTGATTGTAAAGGAAGATTTCTCCAAAGAAGTTTATAAAAAACTAGAAAATGTTGTAACTGTAACTCTAGACCCACTAGAAAGAAATCAAACAACAATGACAAAAGAAGAAATCAAAAAAGAATACCCATCAATAGCCCACTACTTAGAAAACCTAGAACTAAGAAGTGACTTACTAGATAGTCTTAAATAGAAAAACAAACTAAGGCCTCCGGGAAACCAGGGGCCTTATTTTTTGGTATGACGGGAATGTTCTAATGCTGGGTGAAAATCCCTACAGGGCGTAGTTACCAACGAATCTAATAGCGACCCCGAAGTTTTAGATGGCGACATCTAGGAGAGAAGAACGGGTTGCGAAATCGTGGCTTGACGAACAGGAACAGAATACAAGGCGTAACAGGTGGGCAAGCTAACCTAAGATAGCAAAGACCCAAAAGGTAACCGTAAACCCAAAGCGTAAATTCTGCGAGTAAACGATGAAAGTATTAGAACTAACCCCGTGAGTTCTCATAGACGACACAGTAGTAACAACGAACTATAAGAAGTCAGCAGAATCCATAGTAGTGAGGAAGTTTCTGTAATGGAAATGGAGCGAAGGGAGGAACAATGTTTATTGTAATATTTGAAAAAGATGCACTATGACTTGATGGAATACAAGGAATGAAGTATTCACTCCTCTAGGTTCAGATACAAAAAGAATAAAGTTAAATAGTTGCATCAGAAATAAATAATATAATGCAAGAAAATATTGAACCGCCGTATGCCGAACGGCACGTACGGGTGGTGTGAGAGGGGCTATAAATTAGCCCCTACTTGATTCTAAAAAAGATCCTTCGGCCTTCGGCCTCGAGGATGACAGAGGAAGGATGAGTGTCTACTTCGCTTCATCGAGGATGACGGGGGAGAGCGTCATCCCAAGGCCCCGCCCTTCACCTGTCATTCTGAGCGAAAGCGAAGAATCCCTTATCGAAAGCAATCCTACCATAGCAACATTTTGTATATTTATGATTAATATCATATGCATTCACTAGCATTTAATTTAAATTTATTGGGAACTTTGCATATATATAAATTTCTTTCACAAATGGCTATTTATCAATGCCTAACATTTTTTAAGAAATTCAATTAATTTACTACATTATATATACAAAATCACATTAATCTGATATAATAATTTTAACAAAGGGCTAAAGTTAGCCCTATTTGGGATTTCTAATTTTAGAATAGAACTAAAATAATGGAAAAATATTCGGGAGAGGGATTTATGAAAAGGAACATCAAAAACTTTTTGGTAAAAGCGTTTTCTATGTGTTTAGCTTTTATCCTAGTATTTCCAACTAACCTATTTGCAATGGGTTTGGATAATACTAAATCAAGAAAATACAAGGCTTCAGCTAGTATTATGGGACTAGCTCAGACTGATACTACAGGTCAAAATGACAATGAAGTCACAGACCAAACTCTATTAGAAACAGAAATTACAAAAAAGGAAACGGATGAGTATCTAATAGAAAAATATGCAAGATTATCCAAAACTACTGGACAAATTGAATACATGATCAAAGTCCATCCAAAAGATAAAGAATCTAAGGACATGGTCACCACAAGTTTTGCTATAAGCAAAAATACTGACCTAAAAGACTTGAAAATAGAAAAAATAAGTCAAGTACATAGTGATAAAACACAGACAGAAATTAAATATCAAGAACAAAGACCATCTATCCTATATAACAACGATGCCTTTGAGACTCTAGGAGTCACAACAGATAAGGCGGATTTGGTCTATTACTTAAGCGCAAAATTATCAGAAGAAGCACTAGGAAAAATAGACGATGAGTCTCCTAGCATGGACCTTGATATCAACATAGCAGAAGCAGGTGCTAATTTATATCAAGATAGGTATGCCCTAAGCATAGACAAAATGGAAGTGGTAGGCGAAGATGGAGAAGATACTATCGAGACTCTAAAAGAAAAAGAAAATCCAACCCACCAAGTTAGTGCTATATATAAAGAAGGAAGTTCAAATCTACTAGGCGAAAATCCAGGAGAGATTACTTGGACTGACTTTATTCACGCTGATGATGACAAAGAATTCACAACTGACATCAAGCTTGATGAGGCTCAAGATGCCACAGATGCTCAAATCAAAGTTGAATTCTACCAGGCTAATGAAAAGGGATATATATTAAAAGAAGACTTCACAAAAGAAATTCCATTTACTGAAAGTCTCAAACTTCAAATCCCACTAGGTTTCATTGCCAAAGTTGAACTAAGAACAAAAGTTACAGAAAATAAAAAAGAATACTCTCTAAATCAAACCAAAATTCCAAACCCTATATATAAAGAAGAAAAGACAGAAGAAAGATCAGAAGAGGACGACGCAGATCCTCTGCCAGAAGAATCTCCCAAAACAGAAGAATCAAAGGGTACTAGTAAAGAGAAGATCATACCAATAGACCCAGAAACAAACGAAGTAGTAATTGACCATTCTCTAGTTAGTGAAGACGACACAGAAGAAACAAAATCTGCCATAAACCTCAACAGAGATAGCGTCATCAACAATTTCAAAAACAATGACAAGCTAAATCCAGTTATTGAAATCACAATCAATAACATTAGCTCTCTTTTCAACGCTTATAATAACGATGAGATGACCTACGAAGAATTCCTAGCAAATCTCAAAACACAAGCAAAAGACCTCTCAAAAGAAGACTTTGCAGAAATAGTAGAAGGACTCATAGCAGGACTCAACCAAGAAACCTACAAGGTAGCAAATATGGACGAGGACCAATTACTAGCAGAAGTCTATGGAATAGAAGAAGCGGTAAAACCAGCGACAGAAGAACCTGTGACAGAAACAAAAGAAGTTGACACAGAAGAATCTTCAAATGCTGAAAATGACAATGTAGAAACAGAAACAACAGAAGACTTCAGAACACCAGAAGACAAGATCAAAGACAAGGCCCTAGAAAGCTTCGATAAGGCCCTTGATCAAGTCAAAGAAGAAAGCAAAAAGCCACAAGATGACGACAGGTCATTTATTGGAAATATTTCAGAAGGCATCAAGGGAATCTTTGGCCAATCCAACTTCAATAAGGCAGATAAGGAACTAAAGGCAGCACTTGCAGAAGGCAAGTCCCTAGAAGAAATCCAAGCCCTATTACTAGACCTTGGCAAGAAATACGATTTAAACCGCAAAGACGAAGCAAGACTCATGGCAGACAACGAAGATGCCATCAAAGGCCTCATAGCAAGAGATGCTGACCAAAACTTCAGACCAAGCATCCTAATGGCACAAAACGCAGACGGTATAAGCTCACTAAACGACAAGAAATTTACCATTAGAACTAGGTTTGATGCCTCTACAGTAAATGGTCCAATCAAAAAAGGACAATATTTCAGAATAACACTTGATAACAAATTAACAGTTAAGGATGAAAGCACTCTGAGTCCTATTGTATATCATGGTAAAACTATAGCTAAGCCAACTTATAATCATATAGAAAATTCTATTTACTATTATCTAACTGAAGATATAACTGAAGATTTAAATGTTCCATTAAGTATTCCAGTTGATTACAATACTTCAAATATACCACAAGGCCAAAGCTTCGAAATAACAAATAAAGTTTCTGGTCTCGGTGTAACTAATCCTAAAGACCTCGCACCAGTTACAGTGGATGAAAATGGTGATGAAACTGGCATTTTGGAAAAAGGAAGAGATGATGTAGTCAAGATAATAGATGATAACGATGGTGGAAACTATAATTTTGACATGGATTTATATGGAAATCCTGTCATAGAAGATGGCCAAATGAAAGGTGTCAACTGGACCTTAAATGTTAATTCGTCAAAAGATTTGCTTGGACTTGGCTATAAGCTAAACATAACCACAGTAAAAGGATCAGGACTTGGTGACATTCAAAATGTAAAGCTTAATGGTAAAGATTTAGTTCTAGTTGATAATGACATTAAAGGTAGTCTTGGAATAGTTGACTCCAAACACCATGATCTTAAAGAAAACAATCAATCACTTTCATATACCTTCTATACACCAATAACCAATAAGCAAAAATCATACATGATAGATACATCTATCTTGCTTAAGAATAAGAATAAAAATAAAAAGGGAGCTTTAAGACTCGTCCTAGATGAGGGTTATCCTCAAAATAAAGTAGAAGAAGCTACACCTACTCGTGTAGGCATGAACAATAGAACATCTATCCAAGGAAAATTCTTATCAGAGAGTACTGCTCAGTGGACAATAACAGATGGAGTTTGCTCAGGAGATGATGATAATGCTGGTCTACCTCTAGAAAGTAGAAGCTTAGAAGGTAACCAAACTATCAAGACCGGCAAATCTGCTGTATATGGCCTTGATGAATATGGTAAGATGGTCCAAATAGGAACAACAAAAAGCCTAACTAACATCCCTGCAAAAGAAACTGACCCATCAGGTAAGCAGGATATAGGAAATATTGCTGTATATGAATTTAATACTAATCTTGATACAAATAAAGAACCAGATAGTTATAGTATATCTGGAGTAGAAATATCCAAATACAGAGACTTACCTATAGACCAACACTGGAACCTTCCACAAGGCTACGAAAAAATGCCTGCTCAAGATATTAATGTTGTTGACAAAAGTGGGCAAACAACACTAGGAAGTGTTCATGTAGATGCACAAGAAAATGCTAAGCAAAGACTTATCACAGTTCCTAATGCTAAATATTGGAATATTGATGAAAATGGTAAAGCAAGTCATATTGATTATAAAATAAAGCAAACTTTCCCAGATCAAAATGTAACTATAGACAATAAACAATATAAATATAACGAAAATACAAGTTATTGGAATTACCATAACGAGAACCACTATATCCTAAACTCACTATTGGAGATAGACGATAAGAAGCCAGCTACTTTCAAAATTGTAAAGGTAGATAGCAAAACTGGTGATAAACTCCAAGGGGCAAGCTTCCACTTATTGGGATCTGGAGCAGATGTTGTGACAGATGCTAAAGGCGAAGCGACTTTTACAAATATAGCACCAGGACAATATACTCTTACAGAAACAAAAGCTCCAAAGGGCTACAAACTAGATAGTGAAAATAAGACCATAACTATATCAGATAAGGGTGAAGTTAGTGTATCTGGTAAAAACGTCGATTTCTCACAAGTAGCAGGAAAAACAGAAGTAGTAGAACATAACAATTATCCAAACTGGAAAGACTACATGAATGCTATGCATTATGGCAAAGTTGACGCCAATGGTAATGTAGAATTCTACCTATATCTAAAACCAATAGCTCCAAGACAAGGCGGACAAACTGATAGAAATACAAGACTTGATATTAGCATACCAGGAGGAAATATTACTGATGTAACAGCTTACGACGTAGGACCAGGAAATAGAGCAAGTGTTAAATCTGCAATGGAGAGACAAGCTGCAAATAACTTACAACCTGGAAATAATGTAATAAATGCCAACCACAACTATAAGATCACAGGTGCTCCAAATACAACTGAGTCTTACACAGGAAGAACTGGCTATCAAATCTACTTCCCTAAAGAAAGATTTGCAGGAGACTGGGGTTTCTTGGTAAAGGTTAAGGCTAATATTGGTCAAAATAATTCAGCAAACTTATATTATGATTGGCTAACTAATGAAGATACAGCAAATCAAGCAAGTATACAAAAAGTTGTAAGATTAAGTAAAAATACAAGCGGGGCTGATGATAAGTCAACAATAACTATTAAAAATACTCCATTTGAGAAGAAACCAATAGAAGTTGTCAAATTTGCCAATACTTTTACTGATGGCAAGAGAGATAGACTTGCTGGAGCTGAATTTGTATTAAAAGATAGCGAAGGAAAGGCTATTAAGAATGTCTTTACTGATAAAAATGGTAAAGCAAGCTTTGGAGAACATCCAGAAGGGAAATATACTATCTACGAAGTTAAAGCTCCAGATGGATACGAGAAAAACGGAGTCTACTTCGAAGTAGAAGTTAACGCATCTCAAGAAGTATCCTACACTGCTCGTTTTGAAAACTCATCAGCTAGGCCACAACCAGGTCAAGATTACTTTATAGAAAAGGGAGAAGAAGTTGGAAACCCTAGTAATAATATAGTAACTAGTGTAAACCAATGGCTTGACTACAACGAAGGACAAGCCTACAGCCGTGGTGAAAGACCAAAGGTATGGGAAGCTTATAGATACGAATCTTTAAAATATCACGCAGATATTACCTTATCTAGCTCATCAAAAAACGAAAGATTTGAAATACAATTTGACCCTAACCTTGACTTCACACAATACTTTAATGGATTCCCAAAACTAAAAATTCATGGAAAAGAAGTAGCAGACCCATACTTTAACTATGAGACTAATCTGTTAACTTATGTGTTTAATGATAAGACTGATGGAGGTCCAGCTACAGCTACTATCGACCTTATCGGTATGATACCAAGTAAATACTATGCTAAAAATACTGGCACTTATCCGTTTACTATAACTGTACAACCGAACCAAACAGGTATAACAGGTCAAAAATATGATAAAAACATTGAAGCCTTTTTTGACTCCTATGATTCAGGTCACAACGAGCCTGTACAAAACTACTACTTCAGAGAAATCTATGAAGAAAATGGACAGTATTATGTAGATGTAATATCCTACTACAACGTAATAGGTGATAGAAATCCTTATAAGAAAGTTGGTCAAAAAACCCTTAACTATAACTGGATAACAACTAAATTCCAAGGCGGAAACATTGCCAATTGGACAGGAGAAGGTACTGAACCAAGACAAGTGCTCGATAGGGTAAAAATCTATCGTACTGAGGCAAATGTCAGAGTAATAAACAATGAAACTTTGATTAATGACTACATGCCATTGTCAATGGGCTACAATGCAGAACAAAATCCTAATATTTACAGACCAGTTTTCAATGCTTCAGTTGATCCAAATCAAAATGCGACAATATCACAAAATGGTATTACATTGATTTATGATAAGAACCAAATTAATCCAAATGGAAAGTTGATAGACGATAAAAATCAACCACTTAAGATTAAAATGCCAAGTATTAATAATGGTGAAGGTTATGTTATTGAACAAAGATTTAGGATTCCAGATCTAGATGCTTTCAATAATAAATGGAGAGCATTTGTTATGAA
Source organism: Anaerococcus provencensis (assembly GCF_000312365.2). Taxonomy (GTDB): domain Bacteria; phylum Bacillota; class Clostridia; order Tissierellales; family Peptoniphilaceae; genus Anaerococcus; species Anaerococcus provencensis. The sequence goes on from NZ_HG003687.1 coordinate 170,722, forward strand.
CAACGGCAACCTTAAATCAGCCTTCGCAAGTGGAGCTAACAAAAGTTTTGCAACAGGAGACCAAACTGGTGGAGAAACTCCGAAATATTACAAAGAAGATGTCGGTGTAATCAACAAGAAATACACACCAGGACAATTTAAGATAATAAAATCAAATGAATCCGATAAAAGCAAACTTGCTGGAGCTACATTTGAGCTTACTGATGCTAACAATAAAACTATCTACAGAACTTCAGATAATAATGGAGAACTTAGCTTCACAAATCTTGCTCCTGGCAAATACACGCTAAAAGAAACCAAGGCTCCTAACGGATTTACCCAATCAGAAAAAAGATGGGCAGTAAATGTTTATTCAGACGGATCAGTTAGAATAACTCAAATAGGAATACTTGGATCTGATGAGTCATACTTTGGCAATAACGAAAATATAATCATCATGCCAGTATCTAATAAACCAAGTGGAGCAGACTTTCGTGTTTACAAGAAAGATTCTGACGGGAAACCACTTCAAGGTGCTAAGTTTGTTATAAAAAATAAAGAAGGCACTGAAGTTATTAAATCTGGCGAATCTAACGATAACGGTGTTGTAGAATTCAAAGGTCTAACTCAAGGAACCTATATTATAGAAGAATCTAAAGCACCAGCAGGATACAATAAACTCAACAAAAAATGGGTTCTTGTTATAGGAGCCGATGGAAGCAAAAAAGTTTATAACTATAGGGAAAGTTCTGGCGCATCAAATCTAAACTCAATCTTAGAAAAACCTAATGTTAATTGGGTTAACGTTGCAGGAAGATCTCTTGACGGTTGGAATTTATACGACAACAGATACACAGGCTGGACTGGAAATAACGTCGATCCATTTAAGCTTGGTACAAGAATTGTTGGTATTAATAGAAAAGACAAATATGTCATCCAAAGATATGTAATAAACCCAGAAGCAGCGAGTATTGGTGCGACTTCTGCTACAATCCACAGAGAATTGCCAGAATATCCAAATATGGACTGGTATAAGGGTGACGAAGTTTACCAAGTATTTAAACTTAACAAAGCTGTAACAGGAGTGATATCAGATATCAGACTTGCTGAGTACGGTGCAAAAGATATTACAAAAGATGTTAAAAAAGGCGTAGACAATTCACGTTTTGGTCAGCCACCAAGACTAAAACTAGACTTCCCAGCAACTGATAAGCCATTAGTAATTGACATCAAAGTTCCATACAAGGAAGAATATGGTGGAGTTGGTACTGGTATGGATTGGACTGAAAATGGTACAACATACTGGAAGAGCGACTACTACGAAAGAGCAAGTGTAATCAAAGAAGCATCTCCTGTAGTATCAAATGATGGAAATATCGTAGGTTCATATGTATCCGAAGGATCCTTAGATGTAACAAATGAGTTCAAAACATTTGACTTCAAACTTAAAAAGGTAAAAGAGGGTTCTGAAGCCTCAGCAATCGAAGGTGCGAAGTTTAAGTTAACTGGACCTGGCGAAGGTGGAGAAGAAAGAGAAATTACAACTGGAAAAGATGGTATAATTTCCTTTGACAAACTAAGACCAGGAATCTACAAACTAGAAGAAATCGAACCTGCACCAGGTTATGAAAAATCAAACGTAGATTGGACAGTAAGAATAACATCTGATGGCAATAAGTATATCAAGGTTAATAAACAAACAGGTGTTACAGAAAATACTAATCTAGTTGATCCAAATGCTAACGGTACAAATTCCAACACACCAGTAAGAACTTTAGCTTACAGCAATCTTTTAGATAATAATAGAGGAATGTTAGCTAATAATAACTTAGCAAATGCTCCAAGCCTAAAATCTATGAGAGAATTTACCACTGGAGAAATATTAGCTGAAGACATACTAGAATTTTCAGATGAATCAATCCCTACTCCACAAAGAGCGGCAAGTGATTGGCAAAAAGTTGATCCAAGTGCTTCTACTGGAAGAAGAGTTAATATTCAAGACAAGGACTTAGCAAGCACAAAAATCACTGAAATCAATAAAGTTGAAAAGAAGTTTAGGCAAGTTTTCTTACTCAAAGACGGTTCTTCTGATTCAAAAAGAGAAGTTCAATTCCATAGAGAGCCAGAAGATTATGGTATAAGTTTAAATGATGGTGGTAAGACTACTTATAAAATTTATACAGTAGATCCTAAATCAACTTTGGATAATCCAATAAAATTAAAAGATGTCACAAAAGAATGTACACAAACTTATCCAACACCATCTGGCAAAAAACAAAGGATTAAGTCTGAAATTCCAGCGAGAATTAGAGGACATCTATATGTTGAAATAGAAACACCATATAATAATCAATATGGAGTAGGCTTAGGCGTTGATTATATTTATTCTAAGGGCTCAGGTCCTTGGGGTGATATTTCAAGTCTATGGATTGCTGACTCATATGATAAAGAATCATCAATAAATAAGAACCTAGTTTCATCATATAATCTAAATATTACTAATGGAGCAAATGGTACTGTTACAGCAAATAAAACTACTGGAATTAAAAAAGACGAGCAAGTCACATTAACTGTTACTCCAAGCAATGAATACCAACTTGAAAAATTGACAGTAGCTGGACTTGATGTAACAAGTAAGGTGGCAGATGGAAAATATTCATTTACTATGCCAGCAAGTAATGTTGCAGTATCAGCTACATTTAAAGCAAAATTATATTCAGTATGGACACAAAGTGTAGAACATGGTTCTATTTCTGCAAGTCCAAATAGTAATCTAAAAGCTGGAGATAAAGTTACAATAACTGCTAACCCAAATCCTGGCTATAAGTTAGAAAAGATAACTTATAACGATAATAATGGACAGGAACAAACTTTAACCTTAGATCAAAATAATCAATTTATAATGCCAGCCTATAGCGTGGCACTTACAGCTCACTTTAAAGACGCACGACCAAGCTATAATGTAGAAGTAACTCAGCCTCAAACTGGTGGAACGATAAGTGCAAACCCAACAAGTGCAAAAGAGGGAGACATTGTTTCACTTTCTGCAACTCCAAGTGATGGATATCTATTAGATAAATTTGAAGTAACATATGGCAACGGACAAACTATTCAAGTAAATGAAAATAATCAATTTACAATGCCAAATTCTAAGGTTACAGTTACAGCAACATTTAAGGAAAAACCAAAGAATGTTTATCCAATAAGTATAGAGCCATCACAAAATGGTAGTGTAAGTGTAAAAGCTAGTGCAACAAATGGAGAAGAAGTTACAGTAAGTGTAAACCCAGATGATTACTACGAACTAGCAAGCCTAACTTATAATGGACAAGCTATTAACAAAGATGCTCAAGGAAACTATAAGTTTAAAATGCCAGATCAACCTGTAAGTATTTCTGCTTCCTTTAAACAAAAAGAAATAACAGGACCACAAGAAGGCGAAATTGCTATACCAAGTGATGGTAAATTAATTAAAATCACGAACAAACAAACAGGTCTTGATCTTAAGATATTCAAGAGAGATTCCAATAGTAGACCTCTTGAAGGTGGTAAGTTTACTTTAAAGAAAACAGATGAAAATTATACAACAGAAGATACAACATTTACAAAATTAGAAGGCGTTTCTGCAAGTGACGGTAAGTTAGTATTTAAAGATAGCGAAGGTAATGAACAGACTCTAGCCTTACAACCAGGTTATTATGTATTAGAAGAAACAGAATCTCCATCAGGATACAAAAAAGCTCAAGCTCCTTGGAAAATTCATGTATATGAAGACACTACTACTAACCAATTAAAGGCAGACTACCAAGGACCAGACGAAACATCAAACTCTTTCGTAAGCTCTGATAAGGCTTTGGATGGCTATGATCCTAATAATACACAGGGACAAAATATAATAAAAACAACTGCGAATGGTATTAAATACGCAGCTCGTATGACTAATATCAATACAGAAGGTAAGACTTATATCCAAAGAATCTATATTGATACAAGAGACTACAATGGACCTGTCAATGTTCAAATCAAACCAGTTGTAAAAAGAGAAGAAATAGATACTCCGGGACAACCTCCAGTAACTACAACACAAGGTGTAAAGACTGCCTATAGATCAACTTATGAGATAAAAGGATTAGCTAAAAATCCAAGTGATACAAAACTAAATGACATCTTCAGAAACTACACTATAGCAAACGACGATGTATCAGTAGTAAACACAGCTAGATGGAGACCATTTGATTGGGGCTTTGATGAAGACCAATTAAACCTTGACCCAGGCGTTTACTATATAGATGTCGAAGGTTTCTATGACGACAATATTACAAAAAAAGATATTGGCAAAATAGAAATGAAAGTTGACTTCATGACACCAAGATACTTCTGGCAAGCAGATGGTTTATACCAAAACGGCTATCAACACTATAAACTTGGAGGTTCCTACCAAGCAGGTGCAGAAACTTTTGGGTCTGTCTACCAAAAAGATACTTATGAAAATGGAGTTCTTAAGAAAAAAGGCACTCCTACTCCTTGGGGAGCATCACAACCAGCTGGACAAAAATATGCAAACTGGTTGAGCAAGGTATTTACAGATAGATATGGAAATAGAAGATATGCTGGTATAGTTGCAGTTTCTAATGGTAGTGAAGATAAAACTATTGATTCAGTTAAAACAAGTATAAACATCAGACCACTTTATTCATCTACTAAGAAGACTCAAGTTGGACCAGAAGGAATGGATATAGTCAATGACGAAGAAACTTATAATATCACCTTCTCTAAACACGGTCGTGATGATAAAGATGAAGATGTAAATAGCGAAGCAGTTACAAAGAGAAGACTTGAAGGTGCAGTATTCAAACTTCAAGAATTCGTAATCAATGACTACAAAGATGTTGAAGGCTCCAACGTATCATCTGCCTTTAATGGATACTTTGGATTTAGAGGGCTGAAACCAGGTAGATATAGACTTATGGAAGTAAAAGCTCCAAAAGACTACAAGCCGATTAATGGACCACTTCTATACTTCACAGTAGAAACTATCAAGACAAATTCTGGTAATATTGTAGATCCAGAGAGTGGAGAGGTTGTTGATATCAAATCTATTAATGTTAAATTCTCTGAAAATGATACTAAAGCTTATAAATTGAGCGACTTAAGTATGGTCAATCCAGATGATGCTAACCAAATCATAAAAGTAAGCGGTGTGGATTCAAAGAAAATTAGCATTAAGGATAGTCAAATTGTAAACCCTACTACAAATGCCATAGTTAATCTAAATGATTTAATTATCGTAACAGCAGATGGTCACGGATATCCTATCAACCAAATTAAAATCGTTGATGGATCAAGTGGTTACATCTCACTAGAATATGATAAGGCAAATGGTGTTTACCAATACGTTCCAGAAAAATCCACATCAGAAAAAGATGGTAAGCTAGTAGACTTCGTAACAAGCGCTACTGCCAAGAACATGGGTAAGATTGTAAACGAAAAACCTGGTAAAGGTGAAGTAACTATTAAGAAAGTTGATGGTGGAAATAATATCCTTCCAGGAGCTAAGTTTAAAATAACCAACAAGGAAACAGGAAGATATGAAGAAGGAACAGTTGGTGAAGACGGTAAACTTAAATTCACAGGTTTAAATATAGGTCATTATCGACTAGAAGAAATTAAATCACCTGATGGATATATCAACAACAAGCAAGTTTGGAACTTCACTGTAGGTGGTGAAGGACTTGACCCATATGCAGGAGAAGCACCACAAAGAAGAAATGATGTATCAAGTAGCATCCAAATATCTGAATCAAAGCTAAGTGTATTAAATCCAAATAGTAAAAAAGAAGGTTTACTATCTGATAATCAAAAAGAAATGCACCCACACCTAGGAGAAGTATTTGAATTTGCTAACAAATACACTATTGACTCCAACTTAAAGATTAATCCTGGAGATTATTTTGTATTACAATTAAGTGAAAATATAGACCTCCACGGAATAATGGAGACAAATATTGCAAACCTTGATATAATTGCAGATGGAGTAGGTACAATAGCCAAGGCTAATTATAATAGAAAAGAAGGCACAATAACTTATACTTTCACAGACTATGCTAATACCTATAACCTAATAGAATTTTCTAATAAGCTTAAAGCCTATATCAACCTAAACAAAGTACCAAAAGCAGGAAATCAAACGATAGGTCGTGGAGTAGTTGGTCATAAAATGATACAAGATAGTATCAATGTCGTATATGATTCAATGACTGCAAGAGAAAAATATCAAGATAATAATGGATATTGGTATGAAATGAAACAAAATCACCTCAACCTTGGATCAAAGATTATTAAATTTAATCCTGATACTGGTGAATTTGTTCATTACTACTATGTAAATAGAGATAGGAGTAATACTGAAAGATCAAGATTCTACTACTCACCAGATCAAGATATTGAGAACATGAATATCGAGTACTACTATCTTGATGGTAATGCAAATCTTGACGAGCTAATGCCATTATCATTTGGTGTAAACGAAGATGATTCTAGACTTCCTGCACCTGTCTTGGCAAGATCTAGAACATATCTTGATGCAGGCCAAGAAGTAAGTGTTGAATTTCCTAATGGTCTAAATTTCAATTCATCCTATATCTTCAAAGTTACAGGTAGAGTAGTTGGAGATGATAAAGAAGGCTATGTAGCACATGGTATGCTTCAATTCATAGATTACACAGGCCGCTATGTAACAAGATGGGATAAACAATACTTCTTTAAAAATGAAGCTGCTGCAAAAGCTGACCTAAATATTCAAGCCGTAAACCCAGAAAATATAATCAAATTCAAAAAAGTTGACCAAGATGGCAAAGCTCTAGCAGGTGCTAAATTCCAACTTCAATATAAACAAGGAGAAAACTGGGTAGTTGATAAATCTAGAGATAAAACAACTGGGGATGACGGATTATTTGAATATACTAAGCTTAAACCAGGTAGCTACAGGGTAATGGAAACATCTGCACCAACTGGATATAAGAAAGCAAAAGATCCAGTAGCAGTATTTGATGTAGATGAAAACGGTAGAATCATTAGAAAAGATAAAACTATAACTCCAGTAGCTGGAACAGCAGAAAACACTTCAAATAATGAAGAAGAACATGGAATAACACCTATTGAAATAGTAAATAAGAAAGAGCATAAGATAAGCTTTGTTAAAGTCGATGCAGAAAATAATGCAAGAAAACTTGAAGGTGCAGAATTTGAAGTTTGGTATAAGGCCAATGAAGATGACAAAGAATATATTAAACTAAAACTTTACGAAAAAACATCTGAAGGTAAAACTGAAAGACTAGCTCTTAAGGCTGATGAAACAGCACCAGCAGGATATAACGAAGTTAAGGTCTTTACGACAGGAACTGACGGTAAACTAGGATTCAAATTCTACGACCCAGGCTACTACGCACTAAAAGAAACAAAGGCTCCAAAAGGTTATGGAAAACCAAGAGATTTTGTATACGAATTTAGACTAGTAGGTGGTAAGATTCAAACTAAGCAGACAGAAGGCGATAGCGAAAACTATGAAGACATTGATTCAAATAATCCTATAAATATAGAAAACAAAAAATCAACCTTCCCACTAACAGGTGGAAATGGAGTATTTATAGGTTTTGCAATCATAGGTACAGCAGTGATGCTTACAGCATTAGCATATTTTGGCATTTACCAAAATGACAAAAATAGAAGAAGATCTGCAAGGTACAAGGAATAATTCTAGAATATAGAGTTTTTAACAAGCACTAAGGGGATAAGCCCCTCAAGTGCTTGTTTTTTTATCTTTCCATCAAATCTTTGAGCTTCTTAAGGCTAAAGCTGTGTCTATTTGCTACAGTTTTGGAAGAAATATTTAATATATGACCTATTTCCGCATTGGACAAGTTCTCCCAATACTTTAGTCTTATAATTTCCTGGTCCTTTTGGCTAAGCTGTCCTATAGCAAGGTAGAGGTCCTTGTAATTATTAAGAATTTGAACTTCAAAATCATAATCATCGGGGATGGTATCAACTATAGGATTACCATTTTGGTCGAAATCATCCAGACTTTGGGGATTTAGTTTCTTTGTCCTGTCCAAATAGTGGTAGCGAAGCTGATTTTTCAAGAAATTCCCAAAAGTCCCCTTGCTTTCGTCATAAGCAGGGATACACTCCACAAGAATCATCCTAGTCTGGTCAATATCCTCATCATAATCAAAAGAAGGAAACTTCCTCGCCATTGATATTAAAAGTGGCATATATGAATCAATAATTTGCTTTGAATTGGCTAATGTAATTTGCATAATAAAAACCTTTCAAAGCGGCCGCTTATTAAATTTGTCGACACAATAATGGTATAAGAAAAAGAAGAAAAAGTTTAATTGGATAAAGGGCAATAAGAAGAAAAGAAAAGGGATAAAAGGGGAGATGTGGGGAGGAGAGCTAGGTAGAAAAAGGAATAAAGCGAAAAAATTAATTGTTATAACAAGGGTGTAAACAACACATCCGATCTTTGATTGTCATCCAAGAGGGAAAACTAGCCATCCGCTCGCTATAGGCTAGGCTGAAGGATGCCATAAAGCACCGCTGGCCAGGAGATTCTTCGCGTTCGCTCAGAATGACAATCTTCCGGTTGGTGGCGTTAGTGCTCTTATCCCTGTAATCCTTCTTGATCTATCCCGATTTCATATATTGAAATCGATGGAAGGTCAAATGTCGCGAAGTCCAAATCTATATGATTTGGCTAACGTAGCCGACTGAGGCCGTAGGCCGTAGGATCTTTTAAAGTACCGTTCAGCCAGGGAATTATTCGCTGACTCTCAGAATGACAGGGGTGTAGTGTTTACACTAATGATTTAATACGCGTTATCGTTCCAAAAATGCAACGTAAAATGAAACGCAAATTTTACGTTGCATTTTTTTACTATTTATTCTATGATATGACTAAGGAGAAGTTATGGAAGTATATAATTATGAATTAAAATCAAAGCTTACTGATAAGTTCCTTAAGACTGTTTCATCATTTGCCAATTATAATGATGGTAGGATAATATTTGGTTTGGACAATGAGGGCAATGCTGTTGGTATGGATGATTTAGATGGGGCCAAGCTAGCTATTGAAAACAAGATTAATGATAGTATAAAACCTAGACCAGAGTTTAAAATCGATATTGACTTTGAGAATTCTAGTATAATTTTGACTGTTTTTGAAGGGGAAAACAAGCCTTATTATTATCATAATAAAGCTTATAAGAGAAGCGACTCCTCTGATGTAGAGGTGGATAGGGATGAACTTAGTGAACTTATACTATTTGGAAAAAATTTGGATTATGAGCAATTAGCAAGTAAGGAGCAAAATTTAAGCTTCAATTATTTTAATTCTGAAGTTATGAGTCAAATCAATATAAGCAATCCAGGACTTGATATTTTAAAATCTTTTGATCTCTATGATGATAGGAATGGATATAATGTCGCTGGTCTTTTGATATCAGACTCCAATAATTTTAACATTATAGATTTGGCAAAATTTGGTGATAGTATTAGCGACATTGAGTTTAGAAAGACTATTAAAGGTATTTCTATTCTAGAATCATTTAATATGACTGTGGAATATTACAAACAATACTACAACCCAGAAGTTATAGAGGGTAAGCAAAGAAATACTATTGAAAAAATACCTCTTAAAGCTTTTAGGGAAGCATTAGCTAATGCATTAGTTCATAGAAAATGGGACAGGGATGAATATATTAGCATTAGTTTTTATGATGATAGAATAGAAATAACATCCCCTGGTGGTCTTCCTAATAATATTAGTGAATATGAATATCTCAATAGTAGGGTGTCATCTCCTAGAAATCCCATCATTTCGAATATATTTTTTAGATTGAAATACATTGATAAATTAGGTACTGGTATTTTTAGGATTAAAGAAGCTTATGAAAATAGTACTTCTATTCCTTCGTTTGTGATTAGCGAGAATTTCGTAACGGTTGTATTGCCGATATTAAAGAGTATTAATATGGAAGATTTTTCACAAGAAGGCCAAGAAATACTCAGAATTTTAGAAAAATCTGATGAAAAATCAAGGCTTGAGCTAGAAGAAATCACAGGCTATAATAAAACAAAGACAATAAGAATTCTCAATGAACTACGTGACAATGGAGCAATAGAAGTAGTGGGTATCGGCAGAGGTACAAAATATAAAAGTAGAATCTAAATAAACGAAACGCATTATCGTTCCAAAAATGCAACGCAAAATGAAACGCAAATTTTACGTTGCATTTTTATTTGGAACGTATTTGGTTTCTTAGTATACTTTCAAATGAGACTAGTATATAATCTCTGTAATCCTTGATGAAGCGAAATAGACACTAATCTTTCCCCTTGTCATCCTTCTTGACCTATCCCAATTCTCATATGAGAATTGATGGAAGGTCAAATGTCGCGAAGTCCAAATCTATATGATTTGGCTAACGGAGCCGACTGAGGCCGTAGACCGTAGGATCTCATAAAGTATTGATTAGCCAGGGGATTCTTCGCATTCGCTCAGAATGACAGTGTTGGGTGGTTGCATTGAATTTCTTCCCCCTGTCATCCTGGAGGGAGGCCCTTTTGGGGCCGACTGAAGTATTTCCATTCTAAATCCTCCTTTTTAAATTCACATCTATTTTTCTCTTTATCTGAAAACATTTTTATATTTAATAATTTTGTTCTAACATCCCTAAAATTCAAGCTTTTTTGATTGTATAAATCCTAGCTTTAAGATATAATATAGGTGACTAAGTCTGTTTTATTACAGAATACGGGAATTATAGAAAAATTTTATTATAGGAGTTGTTATGAACGGGAAATATAAATCAAAAGTATTGGCCGGTTTGCTGAGCTTATTTATGGTGCTTGGCGTGATTTTTTCACCACTTGCCTATGCTAAAGAAGAGGGTAATACCCAGACTTATGGCAACATTGATATTGATGTGCCTAGAAATGGCAATGACGCAAAAGAGGATGCAAAACCTCGTAAATTTAGATATTTCAAAGTATCTGATAAAGAATCTACTAATGAAGAACTTGAAGCCCTTTGCAAAAAAGTCGATGCTATGAAGATGGAAGAAGTTGTAAAGGCATACGGCGAAGGAACAGAATCAGAACCTTCAAAAGTAAAGACTGCTGATGATGGAGTTTCTTGTGATTCTTTCGAACTTAGAGGTCTTCCTGCAGGTACATATGTTCTTAAGGAAACTGAAGAGTCTGCGTCTAACCACCAATACAAAATGGTAGCTATAGCTTTCTGCTTACAAGAAGGAGTTACAGAGATTAGCTATGTTAAGGATAAGGTAAGAGAGGATAATAAACCTTTGATCTTAAACAAAGTTGGTGTGACTGTAGATGGAAAAGGCAACAAAACAGAAGAAAAGCTTTCTGGCGTTGTATTTAACTTAATAGATATTGACAAAGAAAAAAATAACGAAGAAGATTCTATAGTAAAACTTGTTAAAGACAAAGATGGTGTTTATTCTTACATAAATTATAGCAAAAATGCCATTACAGATTTAGTAACTAATGAAGGTGGTCAAATTATCATCAATGATTTGCCAGAAGGAAACTACAAGTTCAAAGAGATAAAAACTGACGAAGATAAGGGTTACAAGATTTTTGAAGGTAAGGAATATTCTGAGGATATAAACTTTATACCAAGCAATGGTAAAAATATCACCGTTACTAATGAAAAGGAAGAAAAAAATACTCTTCACCTCAAAAAAATCGACGGAACTGACCCGAAAATAACCCTAGCTGGCGTAGAATTTGAACTTTATGCTGCATCTGGTAATGATCTTTTCCCAGTTGGAGTTGACAAAGATGGCAAATATATTATCTCAGATGGCAAAAACACTGAAGTCAAGGATTTGAATTTCATCTTCAAAACAGATGAAAACGGATCAATAATTCTAACAGATTTACCAAAACCACCTGCTGGATATAGATATGAATTTAGGGAAGTGAAAACTCTAGATGATTACGTACTTGTATCTGACAGAACCTACCCTGCAGAATTTGGCAAGGCAATCACTGTCGAAAACTACAAGGATGAATTTATTGAAATTAACCTAACCAAGAAAGACCAAATAACACCAAATAAGGTCCTTGACAAGGTTGGTTTCCAATTATACAGAACTAAGATTAATAAAAATGAGGATGGTACAGCTCGCAAGGAAAGAGAACTTGTGGGACTTGTTGGAAGCACAGGAAGCTACCAATTTGATAGCAATGCTGGCGAATCAAACTTAATTTACCAACTATACACCAATGAAAATGGGGAAATCAAAGTTACTGGTTTGCCTGATGGTGACTACTATTTTAAAGAAAATGAACCATTGAAAGACTATGATTCAGCTGAAAACCGTGGCAAGGAAAATGCAAGACCTTTCTCAAGGAAACTTAGCAAACAAACCCTTACAAACAAGCCAAAAGATGTTGTTCCACCAGATGGAAACAGAAAGAAAAAGGGTGGATATAAATTCATAAAGATTGATGATTCCAAGGAAAAGAACAGACTTGCTAATGCTGTATTTGCCGTATTTATTGAAAATGATAAAGGAGAATACATTCCATATGTCGTAAATGAAAAGGGACAGTATGCTCCAGATGACAAAGATGCCAAGAGATTGACATTAAAATCAGCATCAAACGGTGAATTCGAAGTACAAAATCTTCCACTTGGCAAATATATGCTACGTGAAACAGCTGCTCCAAATGGATATATATTGGATGTAAATCCTATTAAGTTTGAAATCACAAGCAATAGCTACGAAAAAGATGCTATAATGATTGTAAATAAAAAGGATACAAAAAAGACTGTTGTTCCACCAACGGTAACACCACCTGGAAAGACAAACACTCCAGGAACAACACCACCATCAACAACAGTAAAACCACCAACAACTTACTATGTTCCAGGCAACAAGACAAGAATCCCAAGAGGACCACTTGTAAAAACAGGTGATATCAGAATAGTAGTCCTAGTAGCCCTAGGAATCGTGATGATAGTAGCTGGATCAATCATAGTAAACAAAGACGAAAAGAATCAAAAAATTCAATTAGCATAAGCTAGAATTTAAGAGAAAATAGAAGGTTTCAAGAAGAAACCTTTTATTTTGCTTTATAAGAGGACTGTCATTGGGAATGCGTAGAAGATCTACAATGGTAGGCACTTACAATGCTGTCATTATCAGCGAAAGCGAAGAATCCCCTGGCTTAGTGGTGCTTTATGAGATCCTTCGGTCGGCCTCAAAGGCCTCCCTCGAGGATGACAGGGGGGTTAATTCATTTATGAATTTTCGATTAACATCGTTAATCTCATCAATTACTGTCATTCTGAGCGAACGCGAAGAATCCCCTGGCTTAGTGCTGCTTTATGAGATACCTTGGCCAATGGTCTAATGATGGCAGTTTACATATAATAAAACATAAAAAGAATTCACGAAGTGAACTTCTTCTGCTCATGCTCCACGCAGTGGCGGAGGGAGATAAATGACCGTTGATTTCGGCCATTTATCCCGAAAACATAGTGCGGTAGCACGGAAGAGCTTCGTAAGAAGCGAGTTTTCGTAGAAAATGGGTTTTGGGGGTTCGGGGGAGTTAAACAGCCGTTGATTTGGGTTGTTTAACCCGGAAACTCAGTGCGGTAGCACGAAGGAGCTTTGCAAAAAGCGAGTTTCCGTAGGGTATAGGGGTCTGTCCTCTGTCAGCCGGACGGGCTAATTACCCCTAATCCCTATCCCCCGAGTACTAAGCATTTTAGTTTTTATGTAATTACACTTAATTAAGGGTTCCTTAAAGGGAAGTAAATCCCTTAAAAGAAAAGAGTTTTGATGCCTTTTAATAAGAAAAAAGTTAAAGAAGAAAAAGTTAATAAAGTTAAGAAGAAAAAGCCCCAGTCCAAGGCTTCGAAATGGATTTGGAGGTCTATTTTCCTTCTTGGTTTTTTGGTTATGCTCTATCCTTTGATCAACCGCTTGTACTATCGTATCGATTCTACTGGCCAAGTTGATACTTTTAAGGCTGGGACTAATAACCTTTCTACAGATGAGGTCAAAAGACGTATAGGTCTGGCTCATGCATATAATGAGTCATTGTCTGGCGAGAATATTGCCGATGACCCATATACTAGGAAAAAGCAAGAAGAAGGTCGCAAGGAATACGCCCGTATGTTGGAAGTTTCTGAGATGATAGGGCACGTGGAGATTCCTCGTATCAACCAAGATTTGCCAATTTTTGCTGGTACTAGCGAAGATATACTCCAAAAGGGTGTAGGTCACTTGGAGGGTACATCTCTTCCAGTTGGGGGCAATTCAACTCACGCTGTTTTGACCGCTCACTCTGGTTTGCCTGAGGCGACCTTGTTTACCCACCTTAACCAACTTGAGATTGGCGATAAGTTCTATGTTCACAACATAGAAGGTGTTATGGCCTATCAAGTAGACCAGATAAAGGTAATAGAACCTAGCAATTTCGAAGATTTGATGGTTGCTCCAGGTCACGATTATGTGACGCTTTTGACTTGTACGCCGATAATGATTAACACTCATAGACTTATAGTAAGGGGGCACAGAGTACCATACGTACCTGCTGTGGATGAAGAATTGATTAGAACAAATAAAGCAAACTGGATATTTAGAATATTATTTTTCGTGGCCTTATTCTTGATTATAGTTCTTATCATAAGACTTATTAAGTTAAGACGTGAGAACAAGGACTATTACAAACGTCTAGAAGAAGTTAGAAAAGAACAAGAAGACTTGAAGAAGATGTTTATGAATTCTGGTAATTTCAGAAATTACCAAGGATCTTCGGATATGTTTGAGCAGATGAGGTCTACTGGTTCAAATACTGGAAATGATAGCAATAATTTAGGAAATAGTGATGAATAAGAAGGGCACACTTAAGAAAAACCTGCCTTTCATCCTCATCTTTATCATAGGACTATTGATTTTTGCCTATCCGCTTATCAGCCAGAAATATTATGAAATTGAATCCACCAATGAAGTCGTAGAGTTTCAGAAGAAAACTGATGAAGTTGACAAGGCTGACATAGAAAAACGTATAGATTTGGCCCGCGCCTACAACTCTACCTTGGATCCATCTAGGCTTGCCGATCCTTTTACAGAAAAGGAAAAAGAGGGTCGAGCAGAATATGCTAGGATGCTTGAGGTAAACGAGATGCTAGGCCATGTGGAGATACCGAGGATTGGCCAAGATTTGCCAGTATATGCTGGTACAAGTGACGATGTTCTTGAAAAGGGCCTTGGCCACTTGGAAGGTACATCTCTTCCTATAGGCGGGACTTCCACCCACACAGTTATCACGGGTCACAGGGGTCTTCCAAATGCCAAACTATTTAGAAACCTTGACCAATTGGTAGAAGGGGATATCTTCTATATACACAACATAGAAACAACCCTGGCCTATCAGATTGACCATATTGAGGTTGTAGACCCATCAAATTTTGAACCTGTTATGGTCAAAGAAGGCGAAGATTTGGCAACACTTTTGACCTGTACACCATACATGATCAACTCACACAGGCTCTTGGTCAGGGGGCACAGAATCCCATATCAGGCAGCTATAGATGACGGTGTGGCCAATACACCTAGACTAAAACCAGACTTTTTGCAATTATTCTTGGTAATGCTACCAGTGATAGTATTTTTGCTAATAATATTGATCAGAGAAGCTAGAAGAAGAAAGAGATTGTCAAGAGAGGTAGAGAGTATTGAACAAGAAATTAAAGCTTACAAAAACTAATACACTTGGATATATCCTAATACTTGTGGGACTTTTGTTTGTAACAGTTCCCCTTATCAGGAGATCTTACAAAGACTACTCTGCCCGCATGGCTGAAAAAGAATTTAGGCAAATCCAAGAAAATAGAAAAGCAGAAGATGTGGTAGAAGAGACAAAGAATGCAGAAGAATATAACGAGATTGTAAGAAATTCCGATATAACTGTAGTTGACCCATTTACAGCCGAAGACTACAAGACAAGTTATGAGAAATTTCAAAACACAAATATTCCCTTTGCCTACCTAGTAATTCCAAAGCTAGACAAACGCCTACCCTTGTATCTTGATGCAACACTTGACCATATATCAAGGGGAGTTGCTCAAGTGGATGGAACTTCTATCCCTGTAGGTGGGCCAGGTACAAGGTCAGTCATTGCTGGCCACAGGGGATGGTGGGGAGATACCATGTTCTTATATCTTGACCAGCTAAACTATGGTGACTATGTTTATTTAGAACGTGCCGAACAAACTATGCGCTATGTAGTAAGCGACAAGGAAGTCATCGATCCTTACGATTGGAACAAATTGGCTCCAAGGGGAGATGCAGATATTATAAGTCTTATGACATGTTCGCCATTTTTGCCACCAAGACCAAACAGACTCTTGGTAAATTGCGTTCGTGACGAAACAACAAAGACTATAGCTGAGGAATTCAAACTCCCAGGCACAGACGACTACCCAGTAAGTCAAAAAGATGAAGAAGAAAACAAGGTCTCATCTACAGATAAAACAGTAGCAATGACGAGAATAGCAACCCTAATCCTAGCTATCATCGGAACACTACTATTTATATTAATATTAATAAGATTTATAAGAAGACTTAAAAATACAATAAGTAATAGATGACTATTATCCCAGATATTTTAGGAAGACTTAAATATCTGGGATTTTTTATTGAAAATATTTTAAGCTTTAATTAAAATAAAATTTCATATTGGTGTTTTGTATTTATGATGATATAATTATGACTATGAGAGGATATAGTAATGATAAATATAAGACCAGTATCAGATTTGAGAAATAAATTTCCAGAAATTGAAGAGATTGTAATTAATACAGATTCTCCAGTTTTTCTAACTAAAAATGGATATGGAACAATGGTGATTATGAGTATTGAACAATATTCTAGTCTTTTTGATAATATAGAAAGAAAACTTGACCAGACTAATCAATTGGCCGAATCTCCATCACAAAGACTAAGTAAAGAAGAAATATTTGATAGAGCCAGAACTCGAATAGAAGGACGAGAAAAAATATAAGTAGAAATATTAACCGACAGAAAGGAGGTGGAATGATTGATTAACAAAGTAATATCAGCCTTTATGGCCTTATCTATGATGTTTTCTTCGACGATAACTCCCTTAAAAGCATCAAGCCCAGTTGATAGCAATGTTGAAACTATCATGAGTCTTGATTATAAAGATCAAAGTGAAGAAAATAATGAATCCTCTTTAGTGGAAAGTGATAGTAAGCCAGAAATGGCAAATACTAGTGAAGATGTTATAGAAGATTCATCAGAAGAAGAAATAATCTATAGCCAACAGTCTTTAAGAGCAGACATATATACTGATAGTTCTTTTAGCAAACTATCCGGTGTGGATTATAGCATAAAGATAAAAGGAAATTTTCCAGAAGCTGCTTGTATCAAGGCATATATTAAAGCTAATAAGGAAAAGTCTTCTGAGACAGAGGATGTCATTTCATTTGCCTTTGAAATATTTGATAAAGATGGAAATATTATAAAGGAAGATCAACCACAGACTTTTGAAATAGAAATAAAGTCAGATGAGATTAGTCCAGATGATGAATATTTCCTCTATGAAAATGATAGATATAAAACAATAAATGATTTCAATCTCCAAGCTGGATCTATAACTTTCTTTTCAAAAGCTAAGAGATTTATCCTAGGGAAAAATAAGCTCCAAGAACCAGATAATAAAGATTCTAAGCTAGCAGATGATTTAGCTGAGGAGCTTATTTATCAAGATCTTTATGCAGGAATATATAAGAATAAGTCCTATAGGGCATTGGCAGATGATAATACAAAGATTAGGCTTACTGGAAAATTACCAGCCAATGCAAGAGTGAGAGCCTACCCAGTTCAAATACAAATTCAAGGCCAAGAAGTTCTTGCAGCCTATGATATAGGCATTTTTGACAAGGATGGCAATGAGTACAAGGTAAGTCCAGATAATAATATTAAGGTAGAAATTACCAATACGGCTATCAAAAAGGCTAAAAAGGTTGAAGTTTACCACAAAGAAGATGAATATGCTCCAGAAGAAAAGCTAAGAGATAAAACAAAAACAGACGATACTGTTTCCTTTAAGGCAGATACTTTCTCCATATATGCAGTAACAGAGCCTGAAGGTAAATCCACTACTTTTATTTTCTTGAATGCGAATAAAGATAATCAGGACGAAGTGTATGACCTACAAAAAATCAGAAATGGTGAGAAGCTTACAGAGCCTGATTTGCCCATCTCATCAACTAAGGGCAAGTTTGATGGCTGGTACTATTATGAAAATAAATCCTATGGAGAAAAATTTGACTTTACTAAGCCAGTAGTAGTAAATGACAAATCTCCAGGTACCATATATTTGAAAAGTAAGTATACAGATACTTTATTTTTAAACTTCATTGATAGGAAAAAGTACAAGGCAGAGGATGGAAGTGATGGCTTTGTAGATGAGATAATAACTACCAGAGAAGTTACTGAGGGAAACAAGATTTCAGCAGATGATATACCAGTTATATCAAGTGAAAGTGAAACAGTATTTTCTCACTGGTCAACAAATCCAAATGGGGGAGTTCCCTTTGATTTTAACACTGTAATCACTGAAGATTTTATAAAGCAAAATAAGGCTAGTAAATCTTATGCAGAACTAAAGCTATATGCAGTTTACAAGAAAGCTTTGACAGTAACATTCGACTCCCAAGGTGGAACTTATGTTAATAAGCAAATAGTCTATAGTGGTGATAAGATTATTTTTTCTGACCTAACAAATCCTGTTAGGCCAGGCTATAACTTTAAATATTGGTCTGAAAGCCCCAATGGTCCACAGTTTAATACAAGTAAAATCATATCAAAAGATACCAAGCTATATGCGGTCTACTCTCCACAAGTTGTTAAATATACGATAAACCATTGGTTGGAAAATGCTGATGATGATGGATATTCTTTAAATCAATCTGAAACTAAAACAGCCAATGCTGGTACTCTTACTAATAAAGATTCTAGTACTTATAAACTTTCTAGTAGTATTCAAAAAAGAGAAGGAATGGTATATGACCATGCTGATAGTCAAAAAGTTATAAGGGGAGATGGCGGGACAGAAATAAATTTATACTACAAAAGGCAAAGATTTAAATATAAGATATTTACAGGCTTATGGCCAATTATACACTATATAGTAAATGAAGATGTAAAGTGGGGAGCTGATACGACTCCTTATTATAACCGTGCTAAACAAATTCTAGGGGATGGAGTAAGTTTTAAAGAAGATAGTGTCCTAGGACAAATGGTTACTTATCCGGTAAGAATGCCAAAGCAAGAGTATGTTTTAAGAGCTTGGAATGATGGGAAAAATGAATGGAATGTTAGAATAATTGATTTAGAAACTAATGATCTTATTAGGCTAGACCAACAAACTTCTCATTTAGACTCCGAAAGCCAAGGCTATACTGGAGGGGAGCTAATACCTGGCTACACTTTCAAATATGTAGAAAGCTCTGGTAATAAATTTGCAAGACCAAAAAAAGTTCATCCTAATGGTGGTACATCTGAATTACCAGAAGTATGGGTATACTATATTAGAAATAGGCATACATTAACATTTTCTTCCAATGGTAGTGGAAATGATATAACAATAAGCAATGTACCATATGATTATAATCTAGAAAAATATGTTCCTGATAATTATATAATAGGGCAAACTAAGAATTCTGATGGAAAAATTTTTGCAGGGTGGTATGACAATTCATCTGGCTCTGGAAATCCAATAGATTTTACTAAGAAAACTATGCCAGATAATGACCTCAAGGTCTATGCAAAGTGGGACTTGCCAAAGTATAAGGTTATAGCCTACAAGCAAAGAAATAACCCCGCAGCTGGTACAACAGAGCAGATAATCAAAGAAGGAGATACGGTAGATAGGAGCAAGCTTAGTGCTGACAAACCTCCTATTGCAATAGAAACTCCAGGCTCTGTCTTAAAATGGTACGCCTTTATAGATGGAGCTTTGACAGAATACAATTTCTCAGATCCTGTAACTAGCGATATATACTTGTACCCTGTTTGGCTAGCACCAGTAGGCAACGAGCTTCGACCATTATCGCAAATATATAAAGTGAAATATAGGGCTCCAGATTCTAGTGGAAAAGAGGCTATATACCTTGACCCCAAAGATTATGTAAACAATGCTGAAGCAGTAGTAATCGAACCATATATTGATAATAAATACCAATTTCCAGACGGCAAAGGATTGAGCTTTCCAAAAGATCAGCTATTCCAAGGCTGGATAATAGACCAAGAATCAGAATTTACGACAGTAAAAGAAAAAGAGATTCTCAAAAAAGTTTATAAGCCTGTAGATACTATAAATGTAGTGGGCAACATAATGTTTAAGCCTGTGTTTGCCAAATACGATATAACAAAACTTACCCTAAAAGAGATTGCACCAGATGGGACTTATCTAGCAGATGTTGTAATAAGTAATAGAGAGGACAATGAAGACCTAAGGGTCAACGATACAATCACTCTCCCACAAGCCAAAGCAACAAATACTAAGGGTTATAAGTTTCTAGGTTGGTCAACCACCAAAGATGGTAAGAATGGTAAAATTTTTGTTCCTGGGCAAAAAGTATTGCTAACAAATGAAAACTTGCCAAATACCTTGTACGGGATCTGGCAAGCCAATAGGACTATTAAAATTTATGACAAGAAAGCTGATTCTAGCTACGAATTGATAAAAGAAGTGACACTTGACCAAGGTGGGACCTACCAACTCCCAGTCTTAGCTGATAGAGATGGCTATAAGTTCTTGGGATTTGCCAGTAAGAAAGATGCAATCTTTCCAGACTATAAAAAAGGAGAAATCCTAAAAGCAGACAAACCACTTCCAGAAGAGCTATTTGCAGTATATCAAAAGAGTAAAAAAATAACTTTTCATAATACAAATAAAGACTATAATAGTACTTCAGCCAGGGCAGATGATGTCACAATCAAAGTAACCTATCAATTAAATGGTGAAAGAGTCAGCTATGATGAAAAGGAATTAAAAATCAAGCACGATCAAAGTGTGACTATCGACCTACCAATAGAAGCGAGCGATGTAGAATACCAAGTGATTCCCAATGACTACTTCAAACTTGTCTCCGTGACACCAGAAATACTAGGAGGTAGGTTTGGAGATCATTATAATGATGGCAAGGACAATATTACTGTAGAGATAGAGATTTCTCGTAAGAGATTGACTTACGATTCAAATATTGAAAGCATATATTTTAATGGGATAAAATATGAAAATGGTGGAACAATTATTTCTCCTTTTTTTACAAAAACCCTAGACAAAGATGCCTTAAACCATCACCATACTGATAGTTTTTATATTGAAGATAAAGTGCCAAAGGGATTTAAATTCATGGGCTGGTCAAGTACCCCAGATGGCGAGAATATGGTGGCGTATACAGACGAAACTTTGCTTCAAGATATAAAAGAAGAAAGATTATACGCTATATGGTCCAGACCGAAAAAGTTTGAATTTGTCATAGATAATCCTAGTGGTGACCCGAACATCAACTACACAGTCAAGCTTAATAATTATTATGAGGCAGAAAAAAATTACGATAGTGAAGCTACACTAGAAACGCCAACAGCAAGTAGTGTGACAGGTATTGTTCTAAACGCTCCTGGATATAGATATGAGATTATTGAGCCAGAGGGTCACGAAAAAGATGGCATATTTGACACATATACTTATATAATTAAAGTAAATACAGTTGTACCTACTGGTATCATAGACAACATTGGACCTATGGCCCTAATATTAGTACTTGCTATCTTGGGATTAGCTCTTAGACAATATAAGAAATATCTGCTTAGAGGAGGTTTTGATGAATGAACTAGAAAATGTTGAAGAATTTCTAAGAACAGTCAAATTTAAAAAGCAAGCCATAGGCGGGGTTTCTGAAAGTGACGCATTGGCAAAGCTACAACAAATCTCAGACCTCTACGCCCAAGCCTTCAAAATCCAAGAAGCCAAGTATCAGGCGATACTAGGAGAAAAGAATAGAGAATTAAGGCGATTAAGGGGAGAAGATGGATAATAGAACACCCCATTCCCATAGCAAAGACATGCTAGAAAGTGTTGATTTTACCAATATTAATAAAATAATCAAAAAAAGAAGAAAAGATCTAGCAAATAAAAATGCTATAAAATCTTTTTTTAAGAAATTATTAATGATTATAGTCGTTTTTTACTTCTTGTTCACTTTCATATTTGGATTTCAAGTCATCTACAATGATGATATGTTTCCAAAGATGGTTCCAAGTGACTTGTTGATCTACTACAGGCTAGATAGAGACTTCTATGTGGGTGATGTAGTAGTGGTAGCTAAGAATGATGCAAACTACACGCTAAGAATTGTGGCGGGTGGTGGAGATACGGTAGATATCTCCGAAGAAGGACAGCTGATAGTAAATAACTCATACCAAGCAGAAAGCAACATCTTCTATCCGACTGGGCAATATGACCAAACAGAAACTAAAGTCACATTCCCGATGAAATTAAAAGAAAATGAAGTTTTTGCCCTGGGAGATATGAGAAAAGGCGCCAAAGATTCCAGATACTTTGGTCCAGTAGAAAAAAATGAAATCAAAGGCAAGGTATTTACCTTGTTAAGAAGAAGCGGGTTTTAAGTGTCTGGCATTTTTCAGTAATTCGACTAGTAAGCCAGAACAATTCGGCACCCACTGTCATCCTTCTTGACCTATCCCAATTTAAATGTTATTAAATTGATGGAAGGTCAAACATCACGAAGTCCAAAAGCAGGCTACCCGCCACATATAGGGTGATTTGGCTAACGGAGCTGATGAGCAAGCGGAGCGCGTCGAAGGATCTCCTAAAGAAGGAATCACTTTCTATCAGGAAAATAATTATAAGGAGAAAAACATGAATCTAAACAAAATTTTTAAACAAGTAACAGGTATAGCTCTAGCAGCTACATTATTTACAGGCGGAATCAGTACAGCTTTTGCAGCTGCTACACCTGCAGTGCCAAGTGGATCAAATCAAGCTTTAACAGAAGCACCATCTATCACCAAAGAAGTAAGTGGTGGATATTTTGGTGGTGGTACATTTAATTACACTATCACACCAACAACTGCACCAGCTTATACAGGATACACACCTAGGACAAGTGATAGCCCACTTATAAGCCTAACTGACAGTGAAATCGAGATTGCTGCTGGAGAAACTACAGGAACAGAAGCAATAACAGTAAACCAAGCTGCAGTAGATAAAGCTCAACCAGGTGTTTATAGATATCAAATCAAAGAAAAAGCATCTGGCATAGCTGGTATGACAGATGATACTAGAACATTTGATGTAGACGTATTTGTAACAAGCGACAATGGAACAGGTAGAAAAATTGCCTACTATATAGTTTCTGTAGCTGGTCAAAAAGCTGAACTTAAATTTACTAATACTCTTGCACTAAAAGATTTGACAGTATCAAAAGTAGTAACAGGTAACCAAGCTGATTTATCAGATGAATTCAACTTTAGCTTTACAGTAACTCCAGCAAGTGGTACTACAAACACATCTGTTAGATATAACTATGATGGTAAAGATAACCAAGCGGTTAAAACAGGTGAGGCAGTAAATCTTGAGGGTGTTGGAAATGGTGATAAATTTGTCATTACAGGTTTAGCTGAAGGTGACTCTGTTACAATCACAGAAACAGATACTCAAAATAGAGGCTATACTACAACATATAAAGTTGATAATGGAACAGCTCAAGATGGTACATCTGCATCAGTAACTGGAAAGAATTCTACAGTAGAATTTACAAACACAAGAACAGCAGAAATCCCAACAGGTCTTATAGAAAACATTGGGCCATTTGTAATAGCAATCTTAGCAGCAGGATTTATCTTATTTATCTACTTTAAGAACAACAAAAAAGAAGAGGAATTAGCATAAAATATATATTTTAAAGGAGCTGGCATTTGCAGGTATTAGCAGATATATCGCGTATAGGCGAGAAAATCCTTGATCGCCTTGTCGCTATCATTTTAATATTGGTCATACTTTTCGCAGGCTACTCTCTTTGGAATTCCTATATGCTTTATCGTGGCGGCTTTGCTGGTGATGAACTTTTGAAATTTAAGCCTCAAATGACTGCAGATGGAGAAAACCCTACTTTGTGGGATTTGATGAAAATCAACGAAGATGTCATAGCTTGGGTCACTATAGATGACACAAAAATAGACCATCCAGTCCTCCAAGGAGAGGACAATATGGAATATGTCAACAAGGATGTCTACAAAAAGTTTGCCCTTTCTGGGTCAATATTTTTAGACTACCGCAACAAGAAAGATTTCACCAACCCATACTCACTCCTATATGGCCACCATATGGACCAGGGAGGGATGTTTGGTGATGTAGTTCTCTTTGAAAATAAAGATTATTTTGACAAGCATAGGACTGGCACACTTTATTTGCCAGATAAGACATATAAAATAGAAATATTTATGTGCTCTAAGGTTGATGCCTATGACCATCTTGTTTTTAATCCGGATTCTATAGCGACTATGGATCAAAGACAAGATCTCATAGACCATGCAAGGCAAACAAAACTGCAAGAGCGAGACATAAATATTGGCGATGATAGGATTATAGCATTATCCACTTGTGAGAAGGCTACTACCAACGGTAGGACTGTGATACTTGGAGTTCTTCGACCTATAAATGGAGATAAGTGATGAAAATTTTTAGAAGAATAAGCAGAATATTAATATTGGCTATTATAGTCCTATTTCCATTTGTAGATTCAGATGCTTCCAGTGTCAGTGTTCCAATAAGTGTAGACTGGCATTATGGTGATGAAAAATGGGATCAGTCTCCTCATAGATCAGATGTCAAGCTAGAAGCTATTGGCAATGCACCAGCTGTAAAAGAAGATTTTTTTGGTAGTGGAGATTTATCTTTCAACTTAAAACGAGAATTTAAAAATCCTGGCAAGTATGAATACCTAGTCTACCAAACTAATGATGATATTATAGAAGAAAATAGAAGTGTTTTTTATGACAAAACGGTTTATAGGTTAATATTTTACGTTCAAAATTCTAGCAATGGTCTAATCGTATCAACCTATGCCTACAACAATGAAGATTATTCAGATAGTAATCTAGGCAAAAGCCCAGAGATTAAGTTTAAGAATAATGACCCGAATAAGGATGGCGGATCAGCGGCAAAGCCAAATGAACCAAGCGAAACAGACCCTGGCAAAACTTCACAAAAAGATAATCCACAAGCTAAGCCTAAAAATACATTAGACCCAGCAAAAGCTTCTGACCAAAAAGAAGTTTCGAAAAACAAAAATCCCAAAGCAAATGTACAAACAGGCATAGAAAGTGTGATGCCATGGCTGCTAGTGCTCGTAGCCGCCATAGTAGCTTATTGCCATACAAAAAATGATATATTCAACAACAAGGCTCGTAGTTAATTACGAGTTTTTTCTTTGGCAAACATTAGAAATAATAATATTTACCTAGAAGTGAATCTAAAGAGATTTAGCCTCTTTTTTCCTTACTAATAAAATATGTTATAATAGTAAAAAAGCCTAGGAGATTTACATGGATATTATAAAACCATCAACTATTGCCGGTGTTATGGAATTACTTCCAGCCGACCAAGAAGTTTTTGACTACATAAAAAATACTATAGAAGAAACATTCAAAGATTACGGATTTGCATCAATTGACACCCCTGTCATAGAAAAAAACGAAATACTTTTTGCCAAGGGTGGCGGCGAGACAGAAAAGCAAATTTTTGAGATAGCAAGCGAATCCAAGGATATGAGTCTACGTTTTGACCTCACAGTTCCCCTTGCTCGCTATGTGTCAGAACACTTTTCTGATCTAAACTTCCCATTCAAGAGATACCAAATTGCCAAGGTTTATAGAGGTGAGCGCAACCAAAAGGGTAGATACAAGGAGTTCTACCAAGCAGATATAGACATCATAGGCCACAACGACCTATCTATATATAATGATGCTATCTTGCCTTTTGTAATGTACAAGGCCTTTGAAAAACTAGACTTGCCAGCTTTGACCTTCCATATTAACAACAGAAAATTGCTAAATGGATTCTTCCAAAGTTTAGAAATAGATGACACTACAGAAGTGTTGAGGACTATAGACAAAAAGGATAAGATTGGCATAGAAAAAACTCAAAGTCTACTTAGTGAAATTGTTGTAGGAGAAAAGGCAGAAGATATACTAGCTTTTATCCAAAATCCAGCGGAGGGCCATGACCTTATAGCAAGGCTTAAAGAATTCGACGGCAATGACCTATACAAAGATGGCCTTAGCGAGCTAGAGATAGTATACGACTATATGCTAGCCTTTGGCGTGCCAGAAGCAAATATCAAAATCGACCTTGCCATAACCAGGGGTCTAGACTACTACACATCAACAGTCTATGAAACCTTTATCAATGGCTATGAATCCATTGGATCTGTTTGTTCTGGTGGTAGATATGAGAATTTGGCCAACAATTTCTCCAAACAAAACTTACCAGGAGTAGGTATGTCAATTGGCCTAACCAGACTATTTTACCAACTTCAAGAGCTAGGCCTTGTTAGCCAAATGCATGGAGTAAGTACTGATGTCCTTGTTTTGCCAATGGATCCATCCCTACACATCTACGCCATAGAAGTCCTAAAGAAGGTCAAATACCAGGGCCTAAAGGCAGATATTTACCTAGAAGGCGGCAAATTTAAAAAGAAGATCAACTATGCTGATAAAATCGGCGCCAAATACGCCATCATAATAGGCGAAGAAGAAGCTAATAATAAAGAAGTGTCCATCAAGAATATGGAAAGTGGAGAACAGACCAAGCAAAAGATCGAAGATTTGCACATAGGCAATTGATTTCATAGTAAAATACTGCTATACTATTAGTAGGTAAAACTAGCAATTAATAAGAAAAATTTACGGAGGTCATTATGACAAAATTAACTGAAACAGTACAAACTGGCGATTGGGCAAGTGAAAAACACGTGCCAGAAATCACAATCGAAAAATGTGAAGACGGCAAAATCAAAGTTACAGCAGCAGTTGGATCTGAAATCGAACACCCAAACACACTAGAACACCACATTTCTTGGATCAAAGTATTCTTCCAAGCAGAAGATGGCAAATTCCCAATTGAAATTTCTTCATATGAATTTAACGCTCATGGAGAAGATGATGTACTATCAGTACCAAGCGCAACAGGCATCCTTAAGACAGACAAAAAAGGTACAGTTTACGCACTAAGCTACTGCAATATCCACGGTTTATGGGAAAATGCAGCTGAATTAAACTAAATATTATGCTAGAGAATCAGACACATAGGCTTATTTTGTGTCTGATTTTTTTTAGGGCAAAAACGGAGGTGGTAACTTTTAGTAAAATATATAAATAAAATTTTGACAAAGTGTAGATGGCGTTATATAATACAAATGAAGGTTAAAAAGATAACATAGTTTTAATTAAAGGAGATAGTATGGATTTTACGATAGATAATACCCATAAAATGCTAAGAGAAATGTACAGAGACTTTGCAGTACGTGAAGTTGAGCCTCTAGCAGCAATTATTGACGAAGAAGAAAGACCACCTTATGAAAATATACCAAAGCTAAAAGACGCAGGATTCTTTGGTATTCCAATTCCAAAAGAATACGGTGGAGAAGGTGGAGATTACCTAGGATATGTAATGGCTGTAGAGGAATTATCAAAAGCTTGTGCATCAACTGGAGTAATAGTTTCAGCTCATACATCTTTATGTGCATGGCCAATTGAAAAATATGGTACAGAAGAACAAAAGCAAAAATACCTAACAAAACTTGCAACAGGTGAACATATAGGAGCATTTGCCCTAACAGAACCAATGGCTGGTACAGACGCATCTATGCAACAAACAACAGCTCATATATCAGACGATGGTAAATATTACATATTAAATGGATCAAAAATATTTATCACAAACGCAACTATTGCAGACACATTTATAGTTATAGCTATGACTGACAAATCAAAGGGAACACACGGTATTTCTGCATTTATAGTAGAAAAAGACACCCCTGGATTTACAGTTGGACTACCTGAAAAGAAAATGGGTATCCACGGATCTGCAACATGTGAACTTATTTTTGAAGACTGCAAAGTACCTGTTGAAAACTTACTAGGCAAAGAAGGTAAGGGATTCAAGGTTGCCATGACAACACTTGACGGTGGACGTATTGGTGTAGCTGCTCAAGCACTTGGAATCGCAGAAGGCGCTCTAGAAAAAACATTAGACTATGTAAAAGAAAGAGAACAATTTGGCAGACCTCTAGCAAAATTCCAAAACACACAATTCCAATTAGCTAACCTAGCAAATCAAATTGAAGCAGCAAAATACCTAGTATACAAAGCAGCTTGCGACAAAGACGCTGGAGCACCTTACACAGTAAGTGCAGCTAATGCAAAACTATTTGCAGCTGAAACTGCTATGAACGTAACAACCAAATGCGTACAACTATACGGTGGTTATGGTTACACAAGAGATTACCCAGTAGAACGTATGATGCGCGATGCAAAAATCACAGAAATTTACGAAGGTACATCAGAAGTTCAAAGAATGGTAATAAGTGGAAGCTTATTTAGATAATAGGAGTTAATTGTGAATATATTAGTATTAATAAAACAAGTACCAGACACAAACGAAGTAAAGATTGACCAAGAAACTGGAAGAATCATGAGAGAAGGTCTTCCTTCAATCATCAACCCAGACGACTTGGCAGGACTTGAAGAAGCATTAAAAATCAAAGACCAAAACGGAGCTCACATCACAGTTCTAACAATGGGACCTCCACAAGCAGCAGCAGCCCTACAAGAAGCTTACGCTATGGGAGCTGACGAAGTAATCCTACTAACAGATAGAGCATTCGGTGGAGCAGATACTTGGGCAACATCAACAGCACTATCAGGTGCAATCGGTTCTATAGAATACGACCTAATCATAGCAGGAAGACAAGCTATAGACGGTGATACAGCACAAGTTGGCCCACAAACAGCAGAACACTTACACATCCCATCAATTTCTTATGTAGAAGAAATAGTAGATGTAAACTCTTCTAATATCACAGTAAAAAGACAATTTGAAGATAGATACCAACTTATCAAAGCAAACTATCCTCTATTAATCACAACACTTGGTGAAATGAACCAACCAAGATATATGAGAGTATCAAGAATTTACGACTGCAACAGAGAAGACGTTGTAAAAGTTTGGACAGTTGATGATATAGAAGTTGATAGAGACAACATAGGTTTACAAGGTTCTCCAACTAGAGTAAAAAGATCCTTCACAAAAGGAGCTAAACAAGCTGGAAAAGTATTTGATGTACCTGCTGATGAAGGTGCTAGCCTAATAGTTGATAAGTTAAGCGAAGAGTTTTTAATTTAAGGAGTTAAGATGTCCGAATATAAAAATGTATTAGTAGTTTGCGAACAAAGAGATGGCCAATTACAAAATGTTTCTCTTGAACTAATTGGCAAAGCTCGTGACCTAGCAAATGACCTAGAAAGTAAAGTAATTGCAGTAATCATAGGTAAAAAAGTTCAAAACCTATCAGAAGAATTGATAAAATACGGTGCTGATGAAGTTTACTACCACGAAGATGACAAACTAGACAAATATATCACAGAACCATATGTAAAAGCAACAGTTGCCATCATCAACGAACTAAAACCAGAAGTAGTACTATTTGGTGCAACAACAATAGGCCGTGACTTAGCACCAAGAGTATCTGCCAGAGTAGGCTGTGGTCTAACAGCAGACTGTACAAAACTAGAAATAGACGAAGAAACTGGTCTACTAAATATGACCCGTCCAACCTTTGGTGGCAACCTAATGGCAACCATCCAATCACCAGAAGCTCGCCCACAAATGTCAACAGTAAGACCTGGTGTAATGCCAAAACAAGACCCAGACGATGCTAGAGAAGGCGAAGTTCATCACTTTGATGTAGAACTTACAGATGAAGATGTAAACGTTCAAATTATCGAAGAAAAACAAGAAGATAAGAAAAAAATCAAAATCGAAGATGCAGAAGTACTAATAGCAGTAGGCCGTGGTATAGGATCAGCTGACAATATGAATCTAGCTTACGAACTAGCAGAAGTACTAGAAGGTGAAGTTGCATCATCAAGAGCTGTAGTAGATGCAGGTTGGTTAGAAAAAGACCGTCAAGTTGGACAAACAGGTAAAACAGTTAGACCAAACCTATACATCGCCCTAGGAATCTCTGGAGCCATCCAACACTTGGCTGGTATGGAAGAATCTGATCTTATCGTAGCTATCAACAAAAACCCAGATGCAAACATCTTCAACGTTGCAGATGTTGGAATCATAGGAGATATCAACGAAGTAGTCCCAGAACTAATAAAGAAAATAAAACTTGCAAAATCAGCAAAATAATCCCCTAAAGTAAATCGCGATTTAAATTGAGAACAATTATCATATAAAACATTTTCATAACACATATATTGTATATGTGAACAAATAATTTGGAGGATAATCATGGACTACAATACAATCAAATATGAAGTAAACGGATATATAGCAAAAATTACTATGAATAGACCAAAGGCTCTCAACGCTCTAAACTCTAAAGTTTTAGACGAGCTTGACAAATGCCTAGACGAAATCAAGGCCAATAATGACCTTAGAGTTCTAATCATCACAGGTGAAGGCAGATCATTTATAGCTGGAGCAGACATCAAAGAAATGTCTGACCTTGGCGGACTAGAAGCAAAGGCTTTCGGCAACAAGGGTCTATCAGTATTTAGAAAAATCGAAACATTACCAATCCCAGTAATAGCAGCAGTAAACGGCTTTGCCCTAGGCGGTGGCTGCGAACTAGCTATGAGCTGTGATATCAGAATCGCATCAAACAAAGCTCTATTTGGTCAACCAGAAGTAGGTCTTGGCCTAATCCCTGGCTTTGGTGGCACACAAAGACTACAAAGACTAGTAGGACAAGGTTGGGCAAAATACCTAATCTATTCTGCAGAAAATATCAAAGCTGACAAAGCTCTTGAAATCGGTCTAGTTCAAGACGTAGTAGAAGTAGAAGAACTAGAGGAAAGAGTAAATACTCTTGCAGAAGTTATAGCTAGCAAAGCTCCAATAGCAGTAAAACTTGCCAAAGAAGCTATCAACCAAGGCGCACAAGTAGATATCGACCAAGCAATGAGAATAGAAGAAAATGCCTTTGGCCTAGTATTTACAACAGAAGATAAAAACATTGGAACACAAGCATTTATCAACAAAGAAAAAGCAGAATTCCAAAATAAATAGGAGGAAATAATGAAAATTGGTGTAATCGGTGCAGGCACAATGGGTGCTGGAATTGCAGAAGTAGCAAGCAAAAAATACGAAGTTGTAGTAAGAGATATCAAAGATGAATTTGTTGAAAAAGGTAAAGCCAAAATAACAAAATCTTTCGAAAAATCAGTAGCAAAAGAAAGAATCACAGCTGAACAAAAAGACGAATACCTAGGAAGACTTACATTTACAACAGATGTAAACGACCTAAAAGACTGTGACCTAATAGTAGAAGCAGCAAGCGAAAACCCAGAAATCAAAAAGTCAATCTTCAAAGAACTTGACGAAATCTGCAAAGAAGACGCAATCCTAGCTTCAAACACATCATCAATCTCTATAACAGAAATTGCAGCAGCAACAAAAAGACCAGACAAAGTTATAGGAATGCACTTCTTTAACCCAGCTACAATCATGAAATTAGTAGAACTAATCCAAGGAATCACAACAAGTGACGAAACTGTAGCAAAAGTAAAAGAAATCACAGAAGAAATCGGCAAAACACCTGTAGAAGTAAAAGAAGCTCCAGGATTTGTAGTAAACAGAATCCTAATCCCAATGATCAGCGAAGGTATCTATGCCCTACAAGAAGGTCTAGCTAGCCCAGAAGGAATCGACACAGCAATGAAACTTGGTGCAAACCACCCAATGGGACCACTAGAACTAGCTGACCTTATCGGACTAGACATAGTACTAAACATCATGGACTACCTAAAAGACACATTTGGTAATGACAAATACGCAGCTCCAGTACTATTAAGACAAAAAGTAGCAGCAGGCGAACTAGGTAGAAAAACTGGTAAAGGTTTCTACGATTACAGCAAATAAAACATATAAAAACATACAGAAAGGAATATAAATGACTAGAAAAGTAGTAATAGCAAGTGCAGCAAGAACACCAGTAGGTTCATACGGTGGCGCATTCAAAACAGTATCAGCTAGAGAACTAGGTGCAGTAGCAGCTAAAGAAGCAATCAAAAGAGCAGGCATCAAACCAGAAGATATAGACGAATCAATCCTAGGTTGTGTACTACAAGCAGGTAATGGACAAAATATAGCTCGTCAAATCGCACTAGATGCAGGAATTCCAATAGAAAAACCAGCAATGACACTAAACATCGTTTGTGGATCTGGCCTAAGAAGTGTATCACTAGCAGCACAAATGATCATCGCTGGAGACTGTGATGTAGTACTAGCAGGTGGTACAGAATCAATGTCAACTGCTCCATACCTACTAACAGACGAAAGATGGGGAGCAAGAATGGGAGACAAAAAAGTTGTCGATGAAATGATCAAAGACGGCCTTTGGGACGCATTCAATGACTACCACATGGGAGTAACAGCAGAAAACATCGCTGAAAAATTCGGCCTTACAAGAGAAGAACAAGACGAACTAGCTGCAACAAGCCAACAAAGAGCAGAAAAAGCAAGAGCTGAAGGTAGATTCAAAGACGAAATCGTACCAGTAGAAGTAAAGGGCAGAAAAGGCAAAGTAACTGTAGTAGAAGAAGATGAATACATCAAAGAAGGCGTAACAACAGAATCAATCTCTGGATTAAGACCAGCCTTCATCAAAGACGGTACAGTAACAGCAGCAAACGCATCAGGAATCAACGATGGAGCAGCAGCCCTAGTAGTAATGAGCGAAGAAAAAGCTAAAGAACTAGGCGTAACACCACTAGCAACAATCGTATCATACGCAACAGAAGGTGTTGATCCAAAAATCATGGGTACAGGCCCAATCCCAACAGTAAGAAAAGCTCTAGAAAAAGCTAACCTAACACTAGAAGACATCGACCTAATCGAAGCAAACGAAGCATTCGCAGCACAAGCCCTATCAGTAATCAAAGAACTAGGTCTAAACACAGACATAGTAAACGTAAACGGTGGAGCAATAGCAATCGGTCACCCAGTAGGAGCATCAGGAGCAAGAATCCTAACAACACTTCTATATGAAATGCAAAAAAGAGACTCCAAAAAAGGTATCGCAACCCTATGTATAGGTGGCGGTATGGGTACAGCAGTAGTAGTAGAAAGACCATAATAACAAAAGACCCCAAAACCCGCTCTAAAAAGGTTTTGGGGTTTTATAATGCTTAGCAGAACAATCTTATAATGCCTATAGAAAATAGCAAAATATTTAAATAAACAACCCAAAAAACCATAAATATTTTATCAATATTGGCCAATTTCCCTACAATGCCTAATTTCTAGCAAAAAGCTATTGTATGTTATTTTCAAATCAGATATAATATAGTCAATAAAGTAATTATTACGTACTTATACTGCGTAATCGGTTTCAAGTAGTTGAAATTTTATCAACGAATAATGTCAACCTATTACTTTCTTCTAACGATCGATCTGATCGAGCTAGGATACCCTAGAAAAAATACTTGACGATTCTTCAAAGTATTTTCGAAGTTTTATCAAAAGAATCAAACATATCAGATACACCATATTTTCTCACGGGAAAATGCTAGCCTACATAAACCGTAGCTACTTATGTCACATAGCGTTGGGAAAAGAAGTGTATCAAATTGCTTTTTCGCAAAATACAAGACAAAGGAGAAAAAACAAAATGAAAAAAGCAACAAATAGAATTTTGTCATTCTTAACAGCTTTTGCAATGGTAATCGGTGTACTAGTAGCTC
The DNA here is from genome assembly GCF_000312365.2 of Anaerococcus provencensis. Classification (GTDB taxonomy): domain Bacteria; phylum Bacillota; class Clostridia; order Tissierellales; family Peptoniphilaceae; genus Anaerococcus; species Anaerococcus provencensis. The sequence goes on from NZ_HG003687.1 coordinate 204,843, forward strand.
CATTCACAAGCGCTAATGCAGCTGATGACGAAAAAACCGAATCATTAACTATCCATAAAATTTTGATGGATAAAGATTCTTTCGGCGCATTTAATGCAGGAACAACAGGTAAAGATGGTACTGAATATGATGGTAACGAAATCAAAGATGTAAAAAAATTCTTTATCGACAAAGAAAACACAAAAGGTACAGCTACTGAAATAGCAGGAGCATACTTTGTTGTTAAAAATGCAGACGGTACAAAATTTGTCAAAGAAGATGGTACTGAAACCGACAATGAAGACGAAGCTCTAAAAGGTACAACAACAGCAACTGGTTTAGTATTAAATACTACAAACCTAAAAGGAACTTACAAAATTTACGAAGATCAATCTAAATCTTCATATAAGAATGCAGATGATCAAAAAGTTCTAGCTGATGCAAAAGCAGTTCCAATAGAAATTACACTTCCATTAGTTAACAATGATGGAGTTGTAAAGAATGCTCACGTTTATCCAAAGAATACTGAAGATAAACCAGAAATCGACAAAAACTTCAAATACGAACAAGGAAAATCAAAAGTAGCTGAAGGCTATGATGCTGCTGCTGAAGGTGCAGGTGCTGAAGTTGGTGCTAAATATGAAAATTATGATAAAAATAAAGCTACAGTAACTTCAGAACTTGGAAAGAAAATACCATTCGAAGTTAAAACAAAAATCCCAGCAAAATCTAAATATAAAAAATTAGTTTGGGACGACCAAATGCAAGAAGGTCTTGTATATAATAAAGACTTAACAATTTCTGGTCTTGAATTAACAAAAGATACAGACTATAAAATCTATGAAACAAATAGAGGATTTAGACTTGTATTTACAACAGATGGTCTAACAAAAGTAGAAAATGCTGCAGCAAATGGTGATGTTGAACTAACATTGACATATTCTGCTCATCTTGACGGAACAGTTAAACCAGACCAAGTAAAAGAAAACAACGTAACATTTGATTATAGCAACAAGCCTGGTAGTGAAAATGAACCACCAGAAACAAAGCCTTCTAATAAAGAAATCGAAGTTTCTAAAACATGGGCATCTGATGGTCCAGAAATAACAGAAGCAGATAGACATGTTAAAGCAGTATTTACTCTTCAAGAAAAACAAGCAGATGGAAGCTGGAAAGACGTTGATGAGTACGAATCAAATTATAAAGAAGACTTTACACATAAATTTACAGGCTTAGACGATGAAAAAACATACAGAGTAGTAGAATCTGTTTCAGGTTATGAACCACAATATCAAAAAACTACTGAAGATGGTAAAGTTGTTATCGTAGATAAAATTGATAACGATAATCCAAAAACATTAAAACCAACAAATCCAAAGGTTGTTAATGGTGGAAGAAGATTTGTAAAAACTGACAGTGAAGACACACCAAACAGACTTGCAGGTGCTGAATTCTACGTTAAAGATTCTACAGGTAAAAAATATCTAGTAGCTAAATCATCAACAGAAGCTGATGCTGCATCTATTGATGTATCTGAAAAGAAAACAGCATTGAAAAATGCAGTAGATGCTTATAATAAACTTTCAGCAGAAGAACAAAATGGTCAAGCTGGAACAACAGCAAAAGCAGATATAGATAAAGCTCAAGATGAATACAATAAAGCATTTGTAAAAGCGGCACAAGCTTATGAATGGAGAGAAGCTACAGAAGCTCCAACTGATGCAGTTGTATTAGTATCTGATTCTGAAGGTAGACTTGAAATTACAGGTCTTGAATATGGCGATTATAAACTTGAAGAGGCTAAAGCTCCAGAAGGATTCGCTAAACTTAATGGAACAGTAGACTTCAAAGTAGAAAAAGGTTCATATGATAGTAAAACAGCTGATGAAGAATTAGACTATAAACAAAACAAAGAAGATGGTACTCAAGTATTTGGTAAACAAATCAAGAACAAGAAAGTATCAATCCCACAAACAGGTGGAATCGGATCACTAATCTTTATCGTAGCAGGTCTTGCAATCATGGGACTAGCAATCGTAATGAAGAGAAGAAACGCTGTTGAAGCTTAATCGCTGATATAGTAACAAAAAACTAAATAAGAAAAAGCAATAAGAGAGCTCAGGATTCAATTTTGGGCTCTTTTTGTATAAACAAAATAAAGGAATATTTAATAAAACTTTCTAAAGAAACAAGAAATGATATAAAGGTAGGTTTGTCAATTGTAGTAGTCGCAGCATCAATTATTATATTTTTAGTTATAGCTTATTTAATGAAATTATTGATAAAAGATGAAAAAATATTCCTAGCTTTATTAATAGTAATTAGTATATTATTTACATTGTTAGTAATGAAGATAATTGAATCAAGCGATATGTTTAATACTAATGATTATGATTTTGTTGTTGGATTATTTGACATTGTTGATGATATTATCACTCTTTTAACTTTTGTATTTGCATTTATAGGTTTAGAAACAAAAAGTTTTACTGATTACAAGCAAATTATTTTATCCCTGATATGTATTAAGATTTTAACTGTATCAGTTAAAGGTCTTAATTTAAAAAAGAAGATATTAAATAATAAAAAGTAATTTCTTTTAGATTTTAGTTTTAGAACCATTAAAAAATTACAATCTAGGACTATATATTTAAGAAAATTACTAATCTAATATCAGGATAATCAATTGAATTTAATATATATGCTTGTATAATAAAACCAAATATTGATTTGTCTTTACAATTCTAATTAATAATTTTTAAGGAGATGATGTAATGCTTTACTCAAGCAATAGAAAATTAAATTTAAGTGGTTGGTTATTAAATAATAACAAATCTGCTTTCGATTCTCCTCTTAAGCTACAGAAATTTGTACTTTTTTATGAATTATTTAGCAGGATTGATGGGGACCATGCAGAATTCGATCACTTACGAGGTTGGAAAAAGGGCCCGGTATTTAGCAATTTGTGGGGTGACTATACTAAGGATAATGCTGAGTTTTTAGTCAAATGTAAGGAAATAAATGAAGCTGATAATTCTGATATTGATATGGAAAGAGTTCAATTGGTTGATTTTATTGTTTCTATTTTAAATGAAAGTGAGCTTTCTAATCTGACTCATGAATTAAATTTGTGGAATGCAAAAAAAGGATAGAATTCTATCGGGAGAACAACAGGTTAAATTAGATATAGAAGATTTTAGTACAGATGATATCAAGCTACTAAATACACTTAGAGAAATGTATCCTATAGATTTAATTAACAATATTAAAATCTTACCAATATCCAACTATAATATTTTAATATCAGATGATGATTATAATAATCTTACAGAGGAACATATGGATGTACTATCTGAAGTTGTAGAGAACGGAGAGTTGCACAATCCAGTATATGTTGAGATTGATGAGAATGGGGTAATGGATATTGATTAGAGAAAAAGACGTTATTACAATGAAACTTCCATATCCAAACATAAACTCTAAACTTGCTACTAATTCTCACATGTATATTTGTAGATCGGTTAATAATAATAAACATAAGTTTCTTAAATGCCAAACACTTAAACCTTATATGCTAAAAGCTGAGAGCAATCCAATTACCTCTTATCATGATGAGAGTCCAGGCCCTAATAGAAATCCTTTTAATAAGAAAACGAGAATTGACTGTGATAAAATATTTAATTCTTTAAATGTAACTTATGATATAAAACTGTTAGCAAAGTCAAGACGTGATGTGAGTGATGAGGTATTTAGTGTTTTATTAAACAAGCTAAATAATAAATCTCCGATGGATATTACATTAAATGAGCATGATTTAGTTAATTTAAATAGGTATATTACTTTTATATAGTACAAGAGACTAATATATATAAAATTATTAGTTTTCAATCAAGATTACACACAACAGCTACTAGAATATATTTCTGGTGGCTTTTTGTATATTAAGTATTATTCTTAAACATATGAACCTATAAAATTTCCAAGCACACCTGTCATCCTCGAGGGAGTGGATACGACCTAAGGATCTTTGAGGGGAATATGTTTGTATAGGAGATTCTTCGCATACGCTCAGAATGACAGTGGGTTTGATGAGATTGGCCCTTCTCTTTCTGTCATCCTTGAGGGAGTGAACACGACCGAAGCATCTTTTCTTAGAACCATTCCTCTTATCCATATTTTATAAATCGAATATTACTATATAATATAACATCCAAACAAAAAAAGGTGGTGGTGTATTTTTACACTTATCACCTTTTTTTCTGTATTAGTTTTTAAATTTGATTGGGTTTGCGTAGGTTAGGATTTCTTCTCCTTTTATATTTAGATGATCTTTCTTTTGTGTTTTCACTTTCTACTGTAAATGATAAACTAAAAGTGGTCCAAAAATCGATTAATTCTGATCGAAAAATGGTCCACTTGTTTTAGTTTATCCTCCATATGTAAAGTAAACATATGGAGGTATGTGAGGTGATTAAATTAATGGACAAGCATGCAATAATAAGGCTTAAAAATCAAGGATATTCAAATAGAGAAGTATCTAAAATACTTAAGATTAATAGGAATACTGTAGCTAAATATTGGAATAAGTACCAGGAGGATGTTAAGAATTTAGATAATCCTGATTTAGATAGATCATTAGTTCAAGAAGAAATTGCCAAGGCGCCTTCCTACGATTCTTCTAATAGAAAGAAGATCAAATATACAAAAGAAGTAGATGAGTATCTTGATCAGATTTTAGAAAGTGAGAAAAGAAAGTATTCTTCTTGGGTAATCATAAACAAGCTTTAAGCGTTGTTCAGATTCATAAGATGATTGTTGATAAGGGTTTTGATATATCTTATCCTTCAATAGCAGTTTATGTTAGAAAGAAAAGAGAAGCTTCTAAAGAATGTTTCATTAAGCAAGTATATGATTTTGCTGATAGGTTAGAATATGACTTTGGTGAACTTAAGCTTGTAATAGATGGCGAACTTGTTAATTTAAATATGGCTGTAATGAGTTCACCAGCATCTAATTTTAGATGGGCTTATCTATACACAAGTCAAAATCAAGATGTATTCTTTGATTCACAAGTAAGATTTTTTAATATGATTGGAGGAATGTATAGAGAAATAGTCTATGATAATATGAGAAATGTTGTTAGTAAGTTCATAGGTAAAAATGAAAAAGAACTTAATTCAAGACTAATAGAGTTTGCCAACTACTATGGCTTTTCAATCAATGTAACCAATTGTTTTTCAGGAAACGAAAAAGGTCATGTTGAAGGAAGTGTTAGGATAATTAGAAAGGATGCTTTTTGTGAAAAATATGAGTTTGATTCAATTGATCAAGCACAAGAGTACTTAAATTCTAAACTTATGGAGTTAAATAAGGACTCTAAGATTAATGAGGAAAAGAAACACATTCTAGTCCTAAGACCTACTTATGAACTATCAAAAGTATCTTTTGCTAGGGTAGATAAGTATTCTTTAATACAAGTTGATAAAAACAAGTATTCACTACCAGATTACATGGTTGGAAGAACTGTTCTTGTTAGAACTTATGCTAGGGAAATTAAAATATATGTAAATGATAAACTTCTAGCCGTTCATAAAAGAAAAGATGGTGCTAATGAATATAGCATTGACATCACTCATTACCTAAAATCACTAGCACGTAAACCAGGTGCAATTCGTAATTCTCTCGCCTTAAAAAGTCAGCCTGATTTAAAAAACATCTTCGATAAATACTTTACCTCTAACCCAAAGAAGTTCATAGAATTAATAGAACTTAACAAAGATAAGGATATTGATCAAATAGTTGATATCTTAAATAACTATTCTAACACTAAGAAAGAACTTGATGTATTAGATATTGTAAAAACTGATAAAAAAGAAGCTGACATAGAAATAAAGGCAAGAAAAATAGTATCCTCCTATGATAGCCTTGTTATTGGAGGCTAATATGAATATTAAAGAAGCTTCTAACATACTTAAGCTCTCTTATCTAAGAGAGTCATATGAGGATTTAATAGAAGAATCATCAAATCTAAACTTATCTAACGAAGACTTCTTAAAACTTTTCTTAGAAAGAGAGGTAGAAAGAAGAAAAAACAACGGGATAGCAAGAAGAATAAGAAATGCTAAATTTATCAACAAGAAATTCTTAGAAGACTTTGATAAAACAAAATATTCTCTAGAACTAAACAAAAAATTTGAATATCTTGAAACACTAAAATTCATAGATAACAAAGAAAACATAATCATGATAGGAACACCTGGTTGTGGAAAGACTCACTACGCTACAGCCTTAGGTATAAAAGCGTGTATGAAAGGGAAAAATGTACTCTTTACATCAGTTCCCAACTTAGTAATAGAATTACAGGAGGCAATGAGTAAAAATCAAATTACTAATTACAAAAGAAAATTTGAAAAATATGATTTAGTAATACTAGATGAGCTAGGATATGTATCATTTGATAAAACAGGATGCGAAATATTATTTAATCTCCTCTCATCAAGAAATGATAAGGGATCAATAATATTAACCACAAACCTAAACTTTGAAAGATGGGAAGAAGTATTTAAAGATCCAATGCTAACGGGAGCAATAGTAGATAGACTTGCTCATAGAGCCCATATCATGGATATGTCTAGGGAAAAATCATATAGGATGGAAGATAGCATAGAGTGGTCAAAAAATATTTAAAAATATATGTAAAAGCGCCTTTCCCCTAGGGGAAAGCTAGTAAAAGATATTAAGTATTTCTTTACCATAAGTGGACCATTTTTCAATAATAACTGTGGACCATTTTTCGGTTGACATTTACATAAATCAAAAAATCTTAGAAATTATTGAGAATAGAAAAGAAAGGAAAAATAAAAATACAGAAACACAAGAGGAAGAAACGGACATAGGGGAATAGTCTCTTGTTTACAAGGACGCACTTATACACCCTAAGGGAGAAGTCCTCCTTACCATTATGGCATCTCTTGCTCAACAGGAAAGTCAGTCTTTATTACAAAATGTGAAATTAGGCATTCAATATAGATTTCAACAAGGTCAAGTCCAAGTAAACCATAATAGGTTTTTAGGCTACACAAAAGACGAAGACGGAAAACTTGTCATAGTTCCTGAAGAAGCAAAAATAGTAAAAAGGATCTACAGAGAATACTTGGAAGGGGCAAGCCTAAGAGATATAAAGGTAGGACTTGAAAAAGATAAGATAGTAAATGGAGCAGAAAATAAGAAATGGCATGTATCGAACCTCAATCAAATCTTAACCAATGAGAAATATATGGGAGATGCCCTCCTACAGAAAACCTATACAATAGATTTTCTAAATAAGAAAAGAGTAAAGAATGATGGAATTGCGCCTCAATATTATGTAGAAAATAGTCATGAAGCCATCATACCTAAAGAAATTTTCATGCGAGCTGGAGAAGAAATGTACAGACGAGCTAATATGGTAAGTGGCAAAGGGAAGAGAAGAATTTATTCCAACAAATACGCCCTTTCAAGCATTGTCTACTGCTCTAAATGCGGGGATATTTACAGGAGAATTGCTTGGAATAACAGAGGAAAAAAATACACCGTTTGGAGGTGTTGTACGAGAGTAACCCATGGCCCAGATGCCTGTCATGCTAGAACCATAAAAGAAGAAGACCTACAAGAGGCAGTTGTAGAAGCCATCAATCAACTTATATCTGAAAGCAGTGATTTAAAAGAAATAATAAAAGAAAATATAGAAAAAGCCATCACAGGTGATGGAAGTAGGCAGATAGAAGAAATAGACAAAGAAATGCTGAATGTTCAAGAAGAGCTTTTAAAAGTAGCTAATGCCAAGAAAGACTACACAGACCTTGCAGACAAGGTGGAAGAGTTAAGGAATGAGAAAGAAAATATACTTCTTGAAATGGCAGAAGAGAAAAATGAACAAAGTAGGATAAAGGAACTAGAAGAATTTTTAAAAAGCCAATAATTAGAAATAGACAGCTATGATGAAGAATTGGTAAGGAAACTTATAGATAAGATAGTTGTTTATGAAGGAAGTTTAATAGTAATATTCAAATCAGGACTTGAAGTAGAAATAGATAATTGACAAGGATTAAAAGTAAATATAGAATAATATAACAGTACCCGACACGCCTCTTAACGATGTGAACCACGTCAAGAGAATAGTATTGATGTCCAAAAAGTAAAAATTTGAATTTATAATATAATAGGATTTTATATGGAGGTTATGAATGGATTATAAGGAAATAGACGCTTCACACATTGATCTTTTGTGGGAACTGCAAAAGCAGTATAAAGCAGAAATAGGAGAGGATATACCAAATGATATATCCAAGAAACGTCTGAAAGATGCAATCAGCAAAGGGAAAATATTATTTTTCGGTGCATGGGCAGGCGCTTCATTGGTAGGCTGTTGTTCAATAACATTTGGTTTTTCAACTTTTGATTATATGCCAAGTGGAATATTTGAAGATTTTTTCATATGTCCTGACTTTCGTCATAAAGGAATAGCACGCCAGCTAGTTCAATTTGCATACAGGTCAAGTGCTATAAGTTCAATGACTGTTGCTTGTGCACAATGCGATATACAAATGTATAAATCACTTGGATTTTCAATTCAGATTGGGAACTTGCTTGCATTTGAATCATAAGATACAATTTCTATATGAGAAAATATATAAGGAGAAAAACCGTGGAACATAATTGTGCAATTGTTAACGATAAAAAAGCATTTAGATATAGAGCAGCAGCCATCATAGTGGAAGAGGATTGCGTGTTGCTTGCAAGAAATGATGAGGACGACTATTATTACTCAGTTGGCGGAGGAGTTCACATGGGCGAGACATCAGAAGAAGCCGTGAAGAGAGAAGTATTTGAAGAGACAAGTCTTAATTACGAGGTAGATCACCTTGCTGTGATACACGAGAACTTCTTCATCGGCAGCTCTGGCATAGAAGGAGTGGACTTCCATGAGCTTACACTCTACTATATTATGAAGCCCATGGGCAAAAAGATTTTACTAGACAAAGCACTACAGAGTCAGGTGCTAAAGAGACAATGCATTGGCTGCCTATAGATGAGCTCGATAAATGCAAGGCGTATCCGACATTTATGAAAGAATATCTTAAGTCAGAGCATAGTGGTATAGAGCATATAATTTCAGATGAAAGATATTAATGAATCCCGCTATTATGGCAAGAGTATGTTCCATAAATATTATTTCATAAAAATTGACAAATAACCGCTAATGGCATATTATAATAATTAACAGTACCCGACACGCCTCTTAACAATGCGGACCAAGTCGGGTCTTTTGATTATAAGGAATAATAACGTGAAGAAATCTCATCAAGCTCCCATAGATGTAAACGAGCAAATAGAAAATTTAATATCTTTAGATTTACAAATAGAAGATAAAGATTATGCAAAAAGTGTGCTTAACAGAGTATCTTATTATAGGATTATAAAGGCTTATAGTATTACTTTAAAAGAAAATGGAAATACATAAATGGAACTACTTTTGAAAATATAGTTGATCTATATTTATTTGATATGGAACTTAGACATATTCTGTTCTCGTTAATAGAGCATATAGAAGTTTATTTAAGGACTGTAATTACTAATTACTTTTCATTAAAGTATGGGAACTTTGGATATAAAGATATAAGTAACTATAAGAAAAAGAATTATCAGATAAGTACGCTAAAGGAATTAGAAAAAGAAATAAAGAGGAATAAGAAGTCACCCTTTATACAAAATTTCAAAGAAAATTATGAAGGTGGAGAGATTCCATTCTATGCTGCAATAGAAGTAGCAAGCTTTGGAACACTTTCTAAAATGTATAAAAATATGGAGAATGAAGATAAAAGTGAAATTGCCAAGACATTTTCTGTTGATTACACTTATCTAGAATCTTGGATTGAAAACTTATCTTATGTAAGAAATATATGTGCTCATTATGGACGATTGTATGGTGCGAAACTAACAAAAACTCCAAAGCTATATAGAGAATATTTAAGACAAGGCATATCTAATAATACCATCTTTGCTAGTATTATTAATCTGAAGATACTGGCTAATCAAGAGTATTATGAGAAATTTCATAGTGACTTGTTAGATATAATTAATAAATATCCAACAGTAGAATTAAAGAACTTAGGATTTATAGAGAAATGGGAAAGCATTCTTTAATGATTTCAGAATAAGCCAACAGAATAATTACTTAAAAACAGCTCCAAGTGAGCTGTTTTTTACATAATACAGGATGATATAATAAGATCAGCAAAAATAGTAATGGAGGTGATTTTTTGACAGGCATGGAAAAGATTATAGATTTAATTAACTTAAAACAAGAAGGTAGTTATTGGGATTTTAAGAAAGAATGGTATAGATCTGATAATAAATGTAAACAAGATTTACTTCATGATGTTATTTTTATGTCTAATAATTTGGAAAGTAAGGATGCATTCATAATAATTGGAGTTGATGAAGATGACAACTATAATATTAGAGATGTAAGTGAAGATGAAGGAAGAAAAAATACACAAAATATTGTTGATTTTCTAAAAGATAAGAAATTTGCTGGAGGTTTAAGACCAACTGTATATGTAAAAAGCTATCAAATATCAGGAAAAACAATTGATGTAATAGTAATATTAAATGACAATAATACACCATATTATTTGACAGATAAATTTCAGGAAATTAGAGCAAGTTATATTTATACGAGAATTCAAGATACTAACACACCTATAGATAGATCAGCAGATTTAGATAAAGTTGAATATTTGTGGAAAAAACGATTTGGACTAACACAATCTGCAATAAGTAGATTAGAGATATATCTAGATGATTATGAAAACTGGGTTGATGGACCTTATGGAGAGATGCAAAAATATTATAAATTTTTTCCTGAGTTTACAATCAATTACGATTTTAATAATATGAAGGATGGAATTGAGTACTATATGTTTTCACAATATGATCAAACACCAAGCTGGCTAGATATTAATTTTTATTACCACCAAACAATATTAACTAGTATTGTAGGAAATTCTTTAGATGGTGGACGTTATGTTACGCCTAGTCCTAATGTTGATTTTATACAAATAAATGATAATGAAAGCGAAGAAGTATCTTATTGTTATTTCACAAAAGGAAGTTTTTTATATAAGTTAAATGAGTTTTTTTATCTACAAGAAATCAGTAGTGAGTATGCAAGAAACAAACTATTTAGTGTTCTTCTATTATTTGAATCGGAAAATGAGAGAAAGATGTTTAAAGAATATGTTAAGAGAAAATGGCATAAAAGAGATGAATATTTAAATAATGTAAATATTCCGTATATTCCTAATTTCCCTCAATACAAAGAGGGAGCATTTGTTGAAGAATATGAAAATGCATTGGTTTTAAATAAAATGTTAAAAGAATTTAGAAATAGTTTAGAATAAATATGTTTCCACATACGAGGCTTGTGAAAAATATGAAATTTCATCCATACTGACCACTCAAGCCACGTTGAGACGGTGGTACTGATGATAAGATACAATATTGTGAAAGGATTTATTTGTCATATCTCCAACTATCTTTTGATTATAAATTGTTATTTATTAAATTATTTAGGAACTTGTGGAGGTGCCCAAATGAAAATAGATTTCTATTATTGGGGGAGTATGTGCCCGATTAGTGTAGAAATATTAGATGAGCTTAATAGGAATAAAGAAAAAGTAAACATAAATACTTATGAAATATCTAATGATTTACCGACCTGTAAAAATAAAAAAATATTTTTTCCATTCTTAACTGTAATTAATGATGTTAATAGATATTACGCTCCAATTGATAAGAAATTCATGGAAGAGGTTATTTCAGGGATAATTCCAGTAGAAAAGCCATATATTCCTAAACTAGGCACTGAAAGTGTTACAAAAACTATAAAATCAATTACAAAAGATAATTATAATATCGCATCTCAATGCACATCTAGGGTTAACTGTGTGGGATGTAGTAGTAAGATTAAAATGTATGATTCAATAAATGAAGATGTCTATGGGTTTATGAATCTATCAGGTAATCAATTACTTGGAGGGGCTGAATTTGTTCCATCTAATCTGGTACCATACGATATCCCAAGAAGTGAAGAAACTGCATTTATAACATGTATTTATTTATCAAATGAAGATTATGACTATAAGTCTCCACCATTAATGGCTTTAGAAGATTATTTGAAAAATAAGTATAAAAAAATACTTGTAATTTCAGATGAAATTGGGATTTTTCCAAATGGAAATTTAGAATTCTTTCTTAAAAATAATTATAAAGATCAAGCAATTGTGTTTGAAGATGATTATTGCAAGTTGCATTTAATGGCAAAGATTTTGTGATTTATAATTCTCAATTTGTTGAGATTAATAAGAAGTATGTTCTATAAACGCACACAAGTGACCTACTTTGTGAACACTAATTTAATGTGATATGTAGTATGATGTAAAAGTAAATTGAATAAAGCTTTGAAAACTAGAACGTAATGTTGAAAGGATACTTATATGATGGAAAAATTAAAAAAGAACATAGTTTTCTATTTACTCTTACTGATAGATTTTTATATCATTCCTTTGTTTATAAAAGACACAGGAAGTGCAATGATTATTATGTTAGTATTTATTTCTATAATATGTTTAATAATTTCTGTTTTGTATGGAATGAAGAATGGACTGGATTTTTGCTATATTTTGAGCGTAGCAATTATATTTATCCCATCTATATTTATATTTTATAGCTCAAGTGCATGGATTTATGCAGCTGGATATGCAGCTGTTGCCTTGTTTGGAAATTTAATAGCTTTACCATTTATGCAAAGATGAATTTAATTTATCAATCTAATATATTTTAAATATAACTTAAAAATATTTTTAAATTTTCGTGTTTATGTTCTTAATTTATTTTTTATTAACTGATATTAATAGTTAGTACTCGTTTGATGTTGAGTTACTAGCTTTAAGTATAGAGCAGCAAGGATTATAGATAGTTAGTTAAAAGCCTGATGCTAATATATTAATACTAGAGGGGATAAGTTGCTAGAAAACGTCAGCTAAGACTATTTAATTAATGCCTTTATAAATAACAATTGTTAGATAAAGCTACTTAAATGGGAAAATATTAAATATAACTTACTTTAGAAAGGCTTTTAATTATATGACCAAAAACTATACTAAAAATTTAATAAAAAAAGAATTTATGATTCTTTTAGATAAAAAGGCCCTAGATAATATAACTGTAACCGAATTAGCAAAAAGATGTAATATCGAAAGAAAAACTTTTTACTATCATTATGAAAATTTGGAACAATTAATAAGAGAAATATTTGAGTCTGAGCTTGATATTGTTATTGAGGAATTTAATGAAAATCTATCTTGGGAAGACAGTTTTATTCTGGCTGCGAAATTTATTCTAGATAATAAAAAAGCTATAAGACATATTTACTATTCGGATTATAAGGTTAATGTAGAAAAATATGTATATTCTATGGCTGGTGAAGTAATTAGTAAATATGTTGGTCACTTATCAAAGGAGACTAGGGCAAAAGATATTGATATTAATTTGATTTCTTACTTTTATCAATGTGCCTTAAGTAGTGCGCTTATACAATGGATAGCTACCGATATGAAAACTGATCCAGTAGTTATTACAAATAGATTAGGTAAATTAATGGATGGTAATATTTTGTTGTCATTAAAAAGGAGTGAAAGACTAGAAACCTTTACCCAGAGTGCTCTAATTGAGTAAAATTTACACAAATCACTAATATTGGTAGATGAAATTTTTCTCTAATAATGATTTAATGTAGATAAGAAGTTGATTCTTAATTATTAGAGGAGGATATGATGGAACTTAAAACTCATGATAAAAGATTAAAACTTACTAATGGAGATTTTCAAACATTAGTTAAGGCTAGGAAACCGGAAGGAATAGAAAATAAATCAGCTTATCTAATCGGAACAGGTATTGCCTCTTTGAGTGCAGCTTGTTTCTTAATTAGGGATGCTCATATGGATGGAGAAAAAATTACTTTCTTAGAACAACTAGACATTGCTGGTGGTTCACTTGACGGTAAATATATGGATACTAGAGGATATGTTGCTCGTGGTGGTAGAGAAACTGGAGCTCATTTCGAATGTTTATGGGATATCTGGAGCTCAATTCCAAGTCTAGAAGATCCTGAAATGAGTGTTTTAGATGATTTTTTCTACACTAACTACGATGACCCAAACTACAGTAATTGTCGTATTACTCACAATCAAGGTGAGCGTTATGACAATGGTAAATTTAACCTAACTCAAGATCAAGTTAAAGAAATTGCTGAACTTTCCATGACTCAAGATGAAATTCTTGAAGATAAATCTATTGAAGATGTGTTCTCAGATGGACTTTTAAATTCTGATTTCTGGACACTATGGAGGTCAATGTTTGCCTTTGAAAACTGGCACTCTGCTCTAGAAATGAAATTGTATTTGAATCGTTTTATGCATCACGTAAGTGGTCTTCCTGATTTATCAGCTCTTAGATTCACTAGATATGACCAATATCATTCAATAGTAAAACCTATGGTTAAATATCTTGAAGATCATGGATGTAAATTCCAATATGATACAAAAGTGACAGATGTTGACTTTGATATATCTGAAAATAAAAAAGTTGCTACAAAGATTATAGCGGAAGATAAAAATGGAAATGATAAGTCCATTGATCTTACAGAAAATGACCTAGTCTTTATAACTAATGGATCAATGACTGAAAACTCTAGCTATGGTGATGATGATACGCCGGCTGAACTAAGTTCTGAGCAAACAGGTTGTTGGGAACTGTGGAAAAACATTGCAGAAAAATCTGATGATTTTGGTCGCCCTGAAGTATTCTGCTCAGATGTTGAAAAGAGTAACTGGGAATCATGTACTGTAACTTGCCATGATGATTCAGTTCCAAAATATATTGAAAAAATTACAAAGAGAAGTCCTTATGGTGGAAAAACTGTAACAGGTGGTATCGTAACTTGCGTTGATTCAAGTTGGTTAATGAGCTGGACTATTAATAGACAAGGTCAATATCCAGAACAACCTGAAAATGATGTTGCTGTTTGGGTATATGGATTATTCTCAGATGTCAAAGGTGACTATATCAAAAAGAAAATGAGAGATTGTACAGGTAAGGAAATTACAAAAGAATGGTTATACCACATCGGTGTTCCTGTAAATGAAATTGATGCACTTGCTGAAACTTGCAGCGCAGTACCTGTTATGATGCCTTATATAACATCTCAATTTATGCCAAGAAAAGCAGGCGACAGACCTTATGTAGTGCCAAAGGGTGGAGTTAACTTTGCTTTCTTAGGACAATATGCAGAAACCCTAGATGATCCAGGAAGAGATACAGTATTTACTCAAGAATATTCTGGAAGAACAGCAATGGAAGCAGTTTATGTACTTTGCGGCGTAGAAAAGGCTGTTCCTGAAGTTTATGCTTCAAGATATGATTTAAGATATCTACTAAATGCAATGGTTGCTTTATCAGATGGTGAAAAACCAGACCTTCCACTTACTCCACTTCAAAAAATGAAAGTTGCAAAACTAATCAAAGGTACTGATGTGGAAGAGATGCTAAAAGAATTTAATATTATTTAATAATATATAAACACATTTGGGGCGATAATATATCGTCCCATTATTTTTTTATTAAGGAGACCAATGATGAATAACAACTTGAATAATCAAGCTGTGCCTACTTTAGAAGAAGTACAAGAAATATATGAAGATATTTTAAGAAACGAAGCTAGGATAAGTGAAGTAGGGGACTTAGAAGAGACTAGCGAATTTTATAATAAATATCGAAAGAAGGAAAATCAAAGAAAAGATACAAGTATAGAAAATCCAATAATAAAAGAATATAGAAGGTATTTAAAAAATGAGCAAGATAAACAAAAAGAATTAATTGAAGAACTAGAAAATTTAATAAGTTATGAAAAATTCTTTTTAGAGCTAGAGAGAAAGAAAAACCAAAAAAATTATAATAGTAACTTTTATGGAAGTACCTATGCAACTAGGTATAGGGTAGATAAAATTGCAGAATATTCTAATAAATTAAAAGAAATTATTAGCACTTCTCCTGATGCTTGGGAATATTACTACCATAGAAAGCTTATTAATGATATTAATACAGGATACAACCAAGACCTTGTAGAAGTACCCTATGTATTAGGGGCAAAGAGAAAAATTATAGAATCTTTAAAGCAATCTACGCCAGTATATATAATAGGCCATTTAGGTAGTGGAAAAACTCAGATAGCAAGAGAAGCAGCAATTGAATTTACATTAGAAAACATAATTCAAGAAGAATTAGAAGATTTAATGGAAAAATGGTTTTTAGAAAACCGACAAGCTAGTGAAGATGAAGCTATAGAAAAGTTCAGTGAACTTAATAAAAGCCGCAGAGACTATTATAAGAATCTACTAAAAGAAGGAAATAAGTCAGATATTGATAAGATATATCCTTACTTTATATCAGGTTCATACAATTTAACCTATGAAGATATGTTTGTTGAAAAAACTCTATCCTTAGAGAAAGCATCTTCAAGCGAAAGTAATTTAGAATTAATAGATGACGTTGTAGACCAATATTTTACTTGGCTAGAAACACATGAAAAAGAACTTAAAAATATACCAGCAAAAAAGCAAGAAATAATAAGAAGCAAAGTTTGGGATAGTATCTCAGAAATCTTTATAGCTAGGAATAGTATTTATGGAACAGTAGTAAAAAAAATAGAAAGAGAAATATTACTAGCTGTAAAAAATGGTAGGCCAGTTATAATAGATGAACTAAATACAATTGCCATGCAAAATTTAATTGGGCTTAATGATATATTACAAAGTAAATTTGGATCAAAAGCCTATGTTACAGGGATTGGACCAGTAGAAATAAAAAAAGGATTTGGTCTAATAGGGACAGGAAACTTATCAACTGACCAAGTTAGTTATGAGGGTACCAATGAACTTAACCCTGCTTTTAAATCACGTTTTTTAACACTAGAATATAATTATGTAAATCAAAATACCATTGGATCTTTAAAAAACCAAACTAATCCAGAGAAAAATGAACTTTTTAGGATTATGTTGGTTAGACTTGCTGATAATAATGGAAACTTGCACATTCCAACTCCTACAAGAAGCTTAGAAGAAATATTTAGATTAGCTCAATTATCTAAGGTGAGTCAGGAAGTCTTTATGGGTAAGTGGCTGGCAACTAGTAAAGAAAATTCAACTAACGAAACCCCTGAGCTTAAAGAATCAGTTTTATCCTTAAGGAATATTCTAAGAATACTAGATAATTGGAATTTAGGAGAAGAAAAAGACTTAACTTTAGCCCTATGGGATGGTTTTATTAGTTCAATAACAAATCCAAAAGACCAAGCATATATTTTATCCCAAGCAGTAAGATTTGGATTTTTCAAAGAATCCGAAGGATGGGATATTAATAATGAGAATCTAGGAAAAGTTGTCCTAGAATATGATGATTTAAGGACTAGGCCTTACCAATATATCAGGGGAGAAATTGAAACTTTAAGTTACCTAGACCTAGTAAAAATAATATTTGGTCCAGCGCCAGAAAGAAGTGAAATACCTGAATTTTTTAAGGCTTATGACAAGGGAGAAAATATAATATCCATAGAAGAATATGAAGAGCTTGATCAAAGATTAAATAAGTTGGAGCATTCAAAGTATTTTTTAGATTATTTACTAGATATGGAAAATAATAGAAAATGAAACTTTCAATAAATATAAATGAATATAAGAAAAATTTAACAAAACTAAGGATGGACCTTGACCAGACCCTGGCAGAAGGTCATCTTGATGTAGATTTTAAGGAAAAATTAGATGAGTTAGAAGATATTGAAAATAAAATGCTTAAAGAATTATTGCCTTATTATAGAATCTATGCTCCAGAACTTTACCGAACAAAGGTAAATGAGCTAGAAGTTAAAATTGATGGAAATAACAAACTCCAATCTTATCTTAAAAGCTACATTCATGTGGAAGAAAACATATTTATATTAGCAAGTGCAGATCAAAAAGTTTATTTTATGAGAAGCTATGGAAAAGATAATCAGCATATAGAAGTAAGTCAAGCCATTAAAAATTTCAACAAACTAGTCATATATATGCATAGGCTAAGTAAAGAAAAAATTTTGCTATTTACAGTCACAGGAGATATTTATGTATTTATGTCCAATAATTTCACTGATATTTTTGAAAATCCTAAGAACTTAAGAATTATTAAGCTTAAAAATAATTTTGAAGGCTTTGAAAATATTATTAATATAGGAGAAAGTACATTTTTATGCCAAATAGGAAGAAATGAATTTATAGTTCTAGAAATTGACGTGATAAGTTTGAAAATAAAAATAAAAAATCATATAAACTTATCAGATCTAGATGAAGAAATAAATTCCTTGGTTAAGATTTCTAATTTCCACTTTGCACTAGGTAGCCATAGAGGAGATTTGATCCTAGTAAGCTTTAAGGAAGATGAGATAAAAGTATATAAAAAAATTAAAATTTTTGATAATCCAATAATAAATCTAGCTATTTTAGAAAGTGAGAGCTATGAAAAAACTCTTTGCATATCTCAAGCAAATAGTGATAATATCTTTCTTTATAATTTAAAAAGTAAAAAATTAACTAATGTGGGATTAGATGAATCTAATTCTACTATCTTAAGCATAGAGAGCAAAAAATCTAGTGCATTTATCCTAAGAGAAGATTTTAATTTGTATTTACTTGAAGAAAATATGGAAAAGTGGAACATTAACTCAAAGCTAAGCATAGCTGATAGACCGTTTGTAAATATAATTGGACTTGATAATTCAACTTATTTAACCATAGATATATATGGCAACTTTAGTATATTAAAATTAGATAGACTAGATTCTATAGAAAAACTTCGAGATATTAATCTCTTTATGAATAGGGGATAGTATGGTTAAAAATGACAAAGAATTTCTAGATGAAGAAAAACTTAAAAAGGAAGCAGAACAGAATCTAAAAATATTTTTAAAAAGACATATGCAATCACTAACTACTTTTACTAGAGAACCCGGCCTTAGATATGTTCCATCTAAATCTTTGGAAAAGTTTTTGTTGAAGGCTAAGGAGAATGTCTTTTATTTACCATTATCTACTTTTTTAGATTCAAATTTAGATAATAATGAAATCCTCTGGCACATTTATAATCAATTAGCCTTGTACCCAGATTGGAAGGAAAATGCAAATTTTTATTTGGATAGGGAAATGAGATGGCAGGCTGAAATAGATGAAACAACTTATTATATTTATGAAAAGATAAATGAAATTTTAAGTAAAGATAATGATATAGATATAATCTTTGTAAGAGAATATGTAAAAAGAGAAATACTAGATTTTTTATTTCAGATGGATAGATATTTTGCATTTTTAAGAGTATTAGAAACTTCTCCTTTGTATAGGGACCAAGAAGAAAAGGGGAAAATTCTCCAATACATGAAAAAAAGAGCAGATAAGGATTTATTATTTTCATCCTTAGCCCACCATGGATTTGAGAAAAGTTTCCTATTATGGAGTATTTATAAAGATGATGAAAATTTTAAAAAGCAAATTGAAGAAAAATACCATATTAAAATTTTAAATGAATCCATATATGAATTTTTAAATAGAGAATTTATAAGGCAAATCAATAAAAATCAAGGAGTAATTTATAGGGATCCTCTAATCAAAGCATTTATATATCCAAGTTTTAGAAAATACTGGCTAGAAGAAGTTGACTCAATGCAAGCAAAAGATAGCAGCGAGGAAGGGGAGAAATTCTTTGAAGAAAGTCAAAAAGAAGATACAAGGGATAAATTAGAATCTTCTAGAAAAGAAGTAGAAGATAGCTTAAAAGAAATTTTAGATCAAGAAAATACAAATGCTACTTCCCTAGAAGACTCTACTTATAAAAAAATGGAATCTTATGGCATAAGTAGTGAAGAAGTTGACCTATATAATTATTACCTAAATAAAACAAAAACCCAAAGAGATGCAATGAGAGATTTCTGGAGAAAGCTTATAGGCTCAGCAAAAAAGGAAGTAAATGTAGAGAAAAATAGGCAAGCTAAGGGGAAAATAAATGTAAATGACCTTATTAATAGTTATCCTGATTTTATAGAAGCTGAACAAAAAGGTAACTATAAGGAACTTAAGGTATTTGATAAAAACTATCTAGAATCAAAAAACAAATTATTGCCTGAAAAAATCGAAATATCATTTTTAATTGATAATTCTGGATCGATGGATGAAGAAAAAATCGATGCCACAAGAAAAACACTAGCCGTGACTCTACTATCTATAAAAGATTTTAACCTCTATCTACAAGCACAAGCTCAAAAAACTAATCAAAAAATAGAGCTTCTTACAGAAACATGGTTTTTTGGACATGATTATTATAAAATAAAAAAGTTTGAAGACACAAAAGACTTAGAAGAAAGTCAAATTATTTCTTCTATTACAAAGATAAGTGGAGATGATGGTACAACAGACGATGCATCTTGTCTTAGACAAATACAACAAAATATTAGTATAGATCAAAGGGTAAAAATAAAAATAAAAAGGAATATAAAATAATTTTTGAAATAACAGATGGAGCTTCAAGTTTTCCCGGAGCAACTAAAGATATAGTAAAAAAACTAATAGATTTGGGTGTAGAAATTTATGCTATTCAAATTGGTAAAATTAGCAAGATTGATACAAAAACTTTCAACTATATTTGGAATGATAATTTTAAATACCCTCATGGTCTTATATTAGCTGATGATATTGAAAAATTAACTAATGAATTAATTAGACTAGTAAAAAGAAACTTACAATCGATATTTAAGGATAGTTGATTGAACAGCAAGTTTAATACTATTATCTTTAAATAAGTGTATATGTTATACGCATGTAATTAATGAACGAGCTTGTGAGCATAATCTAGACCATTTTACTGAAATCATAGTTTTTTTATGATTTGATTAATTATTAAAAATCAACTTTGCATATGATTAAATAATTTATAGTAATTCTATATTTTCTATTATAAATAGGAGACTATATGCTTGTTATGTTGATACGATAGTAATTACAAAATATGATTATAAAAATAGGCAAAACTGTGCCTATTAATCAAAAATGTAAAATTGGTTCATAAGGTGTAACATAAAATTTCTATAACTAAGGAAATTAACATTAACTATAAGAGCTTTTAAAGATAGTAAAATATACTAATTTGGGTATATAATTTTTAACATTCAATTCTGCTTGGAATCATGATGGGGTTTCATTGTTGGATAATTAAAAATATCAAGGAAATAAAAATGTTAAAATTTATAAAATATTCGTTTTTAGTTTATTTCATATCACTCATCATATTATATTTTTTGTCTAAATATTATGATGATTTAATGCTCATACTTGCTTTCTTTGGTATAGTATATGCTCCAATAGGTGGGCTTATTTTATCTTTTTTGACTAGTAAATATAATTTTTCAAAACCAATATTTTTAATTGTTGCCTTAGTAGTTACAATAATTGCAGTTGTATTGGGCATGACTATTGTCTTTACATTTTTTTAAATTAATTGCACAATAATATTATAAGTTATTAATTGTCATAATTCTTGAAGCATTATCAGATTGCCAGTGGCCATCATCAGGAGTGAAGCTAATGGCAATGCATAATTTGCAGTATAATTATAGATTAAGGACTTAATCTAAATTGAGATGGCATAATTAATAATAGGGACTATTTATCTAGTAAAATTGGAAAATTAGAAATTGTAATGGAGATAGATAATGATTAATAAAAAAGAATGGGATAGAATGATTGCTGGTAAGCTTTATCATCCTTATAGTGTAGGAGTTAATATCTTTGAGAAAGTTCACGTTGCCCAAAAGAAATTTAATGAGTCGGAATATTGGCATGACAAGGCTGCATTTGAAGAATTGAAAAAATGTTTCAAAGAAGCTCCTGATGATATGGTGCTTACACCGCCAGTATACTTTGACCACGGAGATAAAATTTCCTTTGGAAAGCATTTTTATGCAAATACTGATTTGACTATACTAGATGAGAACTATGTGACTTTTGGAGATAATGTATTTCTTGCACCTCATGTTAGTATATACACCGCAGGTCATACAATCGATAAGGATGTTCGTAATAAAGATTTAGAATACGCCTTGCCAGTGACTATAGGTAATAATGTTTGGATTTGTGGGAATGTAGTTATTAACCCTGGTGTTAGCATCGGGGATAATACAGTAATTGGTTCAGGATCTGTTGTAGTAAAAGATATACCAGGCAATGTAATTGCAGCCGGAAATCCATGTCGAGTTATAAGAGTGATTGATGATGAAGATAGGGAAAATTGGCATAAGCAGCTGGATGATTACTTAGAAGATGTGGGAAAAATTGATATATAATAAATAAACCATCAATTTGTATTAACAATACAAATTGAGCTTGTATCCTAGGAATTTATTTTGTCTAGGATTAAGCTCCATTTTTCATTTCAAATAACAAGGTGTTTATCAATTTCCCTTAGAAATTAAATTAAAAGTTTTATAAGATTTAGTGTAGTTTATTATTTTCTTTACCATTTTTCTTAATTAAGTAATAGCCTATACTTGCAATTATTAAAATTATTACTATAGTTCCAAGTCCTTTAATACCGGTCTTTACATTAGTATGGGAAATCCTATTGTTTGATGAACTTGTAGGATAAGTGTACGTAAGAGGGTGATAAGAACTAGCATATACACTATTATTTACACTTTTAGAACTCGGATTTGAGCTTTGAGTATATTCTGAATTTTTAAAATAATCATAGCTTTCTCCCACTTCTCCATTTCCATTCTTGTCAATCATAAATGGATAAATCCAATCACTTGATTTTACAGGTATTTGGAATAGACCTGAAGCTTCGACTTCTTCCAATGTTAGAGGATACTTTCCATCAGTATTGATTTGATCAAGAATTTGTTTTTTATTCTCTGGCAAGTTTTCATATGCTGCTCTTGTTTTTTCTGTTAGATAGAATATTGAGTTATATGGCTTTGTTTGATTATTATCTTTCCCAGCAGATTCTTTGTCATTTGTACTAATTATTTGTGGTTGCTTTGAATCGGTTTCATTTGTTGGGAAAATTTTATTTCTATCAGATTCATCAATAACGCCATCTTCATTTTTATCGTACATGAAAGGATATAGCCAATCTATTCCATTTGTAATAGGAAGTGTGTAATATGGAGATGCTTCTAGCTCTTCTATACTCAAAACCCCATCATTATCAGTATTCATAGAATCTAATTCGCCTCTTTGCTCATCACTTAGATCTTCATAATACTTTCGTGTCCTATTTTTTATATAGAACATAGACTTATATTTGTATTTACTTATTTTATCAGAATCTAATTCTTCGCTATCAGGACTTTGAGAAGTATCGGAGTCTTGATCATAAACACTATTATTTAAGTCGTCAATAAGGCTTCCATCATCATTTTGATTTTCATCAATAGTATTAGTCTCATCCGTGTTTTCTAGATTGTTATTTAAATCTAATTCATTTGCATCATCTTCAGGATTGTTTATTATGACCCTTATTAATTCATCTCTATCGTCAAATTTAGTTTTTTTGAAAGTTTCAATTAAACCGTTATCTTCGTCCAAGGCATCTAAAAGGATTTTTGAATCAGAAATTATTCCGTCACTGTCTTCATCATCCACAAAAGGATACATCCAGTCGCTATATAGTACTAATACATGCATTTCATCTGAGTCTGGTAAAGCAGAAATCGATAAAGCTTCTTGGTTATCTCCATCCTTTTTATAACTGTCCAGGACTTCTCTTTTTTCGTCATCTAGCATTAAATAAGCAATTTTATATGAAGGATTATTAAAAAAAGTAGAATTCTGATTGATATTTTCTTTATCTAGATAATCTTCATTAGCAAGCTTTTCTATTATTTCTATATCTTTTTTTATATTAGTGTTAGAAAAAGATATCCAATCTAAATCATTTTTATCCAAAGCTCTGCTATTAAATGCTATAGCATTATCAAATAATATTTTTATTTCCTTAGAAGAATTAATATAATCTGTGCTATTTTTAATTTCTTCTATGTAACTTTCAAGACTTTCTCTTTCTTTAAGATTATTATCTAAAGAATCATTAGAAGAAAGAATTTGATTGCTATCTTCATTAATAGAGCTAATTGTAGCGCTAGAAGACTCTTCTTTACTAGCATAAGATGTTTTATTTACTAACATTATTTGCAGGATAAGTATTAGAAAAAAATATTTATTAGCTTTCATAATTCACCTTGTATCATTATAATAATACTATACTGCTTTAAAATATAAGAGACTGGATATTGTCTTATATATTAGTGATAATATTTTAGATAATGAATTTACTATAAAAATAAAGAGAGATATTAGAGCAATTTGTGAATTAAATAAAGGTTCTAGTGTTAAAATAGATCACTTCATAGAAGTTGTATCTCATAATTACGAAGTTAAAAGCATTAGGGAGTTTTATGAAATCTTACAATGGTTTATGAAACTGATCGATTATTTAACCCAATCTAAAAAAAGATTTTTATACATCAAATTTTATCTAGAAGATGAATATAATAAATTTCAATCTAAATCTTTAGACAATGGAGACTATGAATATGAGTATCCATTATATTATGGGCAGTTTATATTTCCTCAAGTAGACGAGCAAGCACAAGAACCCAGATTTCATTCATTAAGGTTGAGTGATATAAAAGAAGATTTAGAAGCTATAATTTGTAATTGGTTTGAATATAAAGAAAAACTTAAACCATTAATCGATCTATATACTCAAAATTATATTCCTACCCTAGATATAGAAAGTATTCCTGTAAACCAAATTAAGATGATGGAAAGAATTTACGATAACTTTTTCAATAGTTCACGAGAAATACAAAATTGCCATGCTCCAAATTTAGACAATGCTATTTTAGAAATTAAAGAATATCTAGATAAAAGTAACATAGATATTTCCATTAAAGAGGAAATCACTAATAGATTATGTAATGATAGGAAAAGTCGTCCTACTTTAAGAGAAAAACTAACTGTTATTTTAGAGAATATACCTGATCAGTTAAAAAATATTTTTAATTTAGTTGATCAGAAATGGGAAGATGATGCAAGTTTCGAAAAAATCTTTGCTAATAGGTTGAAAGATACAAGAAATTACCACACGCATGGTCCTAGTAAAAATAAGCATAGATCACGTCTAAGAACTTTCAATGAATTAAATAATTCTAGTATTGTTTTAAAATATGTAATTTATTATCACGTCATAAGCCAATTAGGAATAACAGATGATAAATTATTAAATTATCCATTCCTTAGAAGAAAAACATATTACTAGTAGTAAGATGATTATCATTTAACCAAAATATTATAAAGTGAAGAGTTAATTAGGAGCAGTTATGGACACTTGGTTTACAATAGAAAAGATAGATTACCAAACATTTGCATTAAGTGAATACAAACACTGGGAAGAGACTCATTGTTACTTATTATGTGGAGAAGATAAAGCACTTTTAATAGATACAGGACTCGGTATTTCAAATATTAAAGAAGTTGTAGAAGAATTAACAGATTTACCAGTTACAGTTTTTACTACACATATTCATTGGGACCACATTGGTGGCCATAGATATTTTGATTGTATTGGTGTTCACAAAGAAGAAAAGGAATGGCTTTCAAAAAAGTTTCCTCTTCCATTAGAAGTTGTAAAAAAGCAATTAACAGAAAAATCACATAATTTTCCTTGTGATTTTAATATTGATGACTATAAGATTTTCCAAGTAAAGCCACAAATAGTTTTTCAAGATGGCTATACATTTGATTTAGGCGGGAGAACTATTGAGGTTATACATACACCGGGACATTCTCCTGGTCATTGTTGTTTTTATGAACATGAAAGAAAATATTTATACTCTGGAGATTTAATTTATAAAGGCTGTCTATACGCTTATTATCCTACAACTAATCCTAAATTATTTTATAAATCAATAAAAAAGATACAAAAATATGATATTAAAAGAGTTTTGCCTGGTCATCATGATTTAAATATTTCAAGCTCGCTAACTAATGAGGTAGAGGCTGGTTTTAGATTATTAGAATCAAGAGGAGATTTGAAACACGGGAAGGGAATCTTCGATTTTGGTAACTATCAAATTTGGCTTTAATCTTTAAATTATATTAGATATATTCCCACATACGAGGTTTTTTAAAAATATCAAATGTTATTAATACTTATTACTCAATTCTGTAATATTGACGTCAATAAATTAAATAATTGTTATTTATTTGAATAAAAAGTAATTCAAGGTATGTGTTTTAAAAGTAAGTAGGCCTGTGCCAATATTGGTGCAGGCTATTTTATTGACCTTAGTTAATGTAGAATTTCCTTATAGTTAATAAAAATAAAATAAGTTTACTAATAGTTTCTTGATAGTTGATTAAGTAAAATGATAAGATATTTACAAAATAAAGGAGGGTTAAAAATGCCAGATATTATTAGAGAATACTTGCCGATACTCATACCTATTATTATTTTAGAAATTGGACTTATGATTTATTCTTTAAGACATGTTTTAAAACACGATAGATATAAATTTGGCAGTAGAACTATGTGGATTTTAATAGTTATTTTTATTCAAATTATTGGACCTATCTTATACTTAACAATAGGTAGGGAGGAAGAATAATGGAAGCACTAAAAATTGAAAATCTTCATAAATCTTTTGGAAAAAATACGATTATTAATGAGTTATCCATGTCCATTCCTGAAAACACAATCTTTGGGTTTTTAGGCAAAAATGGTGCTGGAAAAACTACGACAATGAAAATGATTTTAGGATTTTTGAAAAAGGATGAAGGTTCCATTGAAGTCTTTGGAGAAGAAGTAAGCTTTGGTCAGTCAAAAACCAATCGATTTATAGGGTATCTTCCAGATGTTCCTGAATTTTACGGTTATATGACAGCAAAGGAATATCTAAATTTATGTGGGTCTATAACTGGTCTTAGCAAAAATGAAATTAAAAACAAGAGCGTGGAACTTTTAGAATTGGTGGGATTAAGAGATGTCAATAAAAGAATTAGTGGCTATTCTAGAGGTATGAAACAGCGCTTGGGTATTGCCCAAGCCTTGTTAAATAGTCCCAAATTATTAATATGTGATGAACCCACATCTGCCTTAGATCCACTAGGAAGAAAAGAGATATTAGACATCATACTAAAAATAAAAGACTTTACTACTGTCATTTTTTCCACACATATTTTATCGGATGTTGAAGCAATATGTGATCATGTTGTGGTGCTCGATAAAGGGAAAAATGTACTGGAAGGTTCAATAGATGAACTAAAAAATATAAAGAGGAAAAACACAATTAAAATCAGATTTAAGTCTGACAAAGAAGTAAAAACATTTAAGTCACTAGATAAATTTTCAAATCTGGTAACAAATGAAAAAGGAGATACTTTATACTTAACAGACGAAGAGAATCAACTAAAAGATATCGATATTTTATATGAGCTATATAAGTTAAACATATTTCCTATAGAAATAAAAATAGAAGAACCTACATTAGAAAATATTTTTATGGAGGTGACGAAAGCATGAGGATATTTTTATCTCTATTAAAGAAAGAAGCTATTGAAGGTGCAAGGACTAAAAAAATGATTTCTACATTTATCCTGTTATTGTTCATCGGGTTAATAAGTCCTTTGACAGCGAAATTAACTCCCATGATACTTCAATCCATAGCTACAGGAAATATAGATATTAACGTAGCAATACCATCAGAAATAGACTCTTGGACGCAATTTTTTAAAAACATTAGTCAAATAGGTATGTTTGGATTAGCCATTATCTTAAGTACACAAATGGTAAATGAATTTCAAAAGGGGACTTTGATTAATTTGTTATCTAAGGGACTGCCAAGGTATCAAGTCGTGCTATCGAAGATTTTTTATAATTTTATTTTATGGTTTATTGCTTACTTTTGCTCATTTACACTAACTTATTTCTACACAAAGTACTTTTTCGGGATTTCATTTCCTATTAGAAATATACTTATGGCAGCCTTGCTTCCTTTTGTATTTGGATTATTTTTAATATCCTTAGAGATATTAGCTGGAGTGATTTCAGGAAATGTTATAGGTACATTAATATTAATGACTGCTGGGATTGTGATTCAACTTATATTATCTATTCGAGATGAAATTGTTAAATACATGCCTATTGCATTGATAGGAAAGCCTGTGAACCTTATAAAAGGAATAGGATATGATGACTATTATGTACCGATTATTACAGGCGGTATTTTGATTATAATATGCATCGTGATTTCGATTGCTGTAATAAACAAAAAACAAATTAGTTAGGGGGTAAAATATAATGTTAAAAATTGGAGAAAATATTCTTCAGAAACGAAGAGAAAGAGGTATAACTCAGGAAGAATTAGCAGAATTCATGATGGTAACAAAGGCGTCAGTATCAAAATGGGAGACAGGGCAAAGTCATCCAGATATTTTACTTCTACCAAAACTTTCCACTTTTTTTAATATAAGTGTGGATGAATTAATAGGATATGACCCAGATTTATCTTCAACTCAAATTCAAAAATTTTATATAGACTTAGAGAATCGTGTCACTGATACAGATATGGATAGTATCGTAGAAGATATAAAAATCAAAATAAAACAATACTATTCTTGCTTTGAACTTCTATACTACATGGCTTTATTTATTTTAAATCATTGTGATTTAGCAACTGATACTGCCAAAAAAGAAGCATATCTTGAGTACGCAAATGATATTCTAAAAAGAGTGTGTGAGCATTCGAAAGATCATATACTTCAAGATCAATCATTGAGCTTGAGAGCCGCTTGTCTGATTAGCTTAGGAAAATCAGAAGAGGCATTAAATATTTTGCCATCTTCGGACATGCTGTCTATTTCAAAAGATTGTTTAGTGGCTTCAGCTTATTTAAAAACAAAGAAGGAAAATGAAGCAGATCAAAGACTACAAATAATGATTTATAAGAACATAACTGATTTAATCACTCTTCTTATGATGAAGAGTAGTTTAAAAAATGACGATTGGGTTGAAACATTGGAAAGAGTAGAGGATTTAATAGAAACTTTTAATCTTACTGAAATAAATGTTTCTATAGTTTTAAACTTCTATTTATCCTTGGCAACTCATTACATTGCAGATAATAACCAAAAACTCGCTAGTCAATATGTAGAAAAATTACTCAATCTATTAATAGAGAGCAAGGAAAAATCTTTTGAGATAAGAGGCGATGAGTATTTTAACCAAATAGATAAATGGATTGATGAAAATTTATTATTATCAACAAATCCAAATAGAAGTGACTATATGATTGCTCGTTATTATATAGGAGTATTAATTAATAATGAGAGTTTTAAAGATATTATTACTAAAGAAAAAATAAAGCTATTAGTTGATAAGGTTAAAGAAATCTATTCATTCTAATTAAAACGCTATTGTAAAAATAAAAGCTTATAATTTTCATAAACTATAAACTTTTATTGTTTTGTTTGTTTAAAATTAGGATATGAGCTGACGATAAGTTAATGAATATGGTTAAGTTATAAGTAGGTTCTATTTTATATTACTCTTTATTTACTAGCAATTTATACAGTTATTAACTGAAACTTGACTATTATATCTTTAATAAAATAAAGGTGATAAAAATAATAGTGGGTGATTTAAATCAGAGTGAAAGCTTTAAGAGTTATAAGAATTTTAAATATAATATTGACAAGTTATAAATACTATAATATTTGTATTAGCAATATCGGGTATAATTTAATAAATCCTTGTACAATTTAAATGAAAGGTGGTGGGAATATGGATATAATGAAATCTTTTAACTTAGCAATTGACTATATTGAAGATAACTTAACTGATGAACTTGATGAAAAAGAAATAACACGAATAACAGGATATTCATTTCAAATGTTTTCAAGAATATTTTCAATCATATCAGGATACTCATTATCTGAATATATAAGGTTAAGAAAGATGACAAATGCAGCAATTGAATTAAAAAATTTAGATAAAAGGATTATAGATATAGCAATAAAATATGGATATAATTCTCAAGATTCTTTTGCTTTAGCTTTTAAAAGTTTTCATAAGCTAACTCCAGGACAAGTAAAAAGAGGAGAAAAATATCAATATTTCCCAAGAATCTACTTTTCAATTTCGGTTCAAGGAGGCAATCAAATGGATATTAAGATTGAGAAAAAGAAAGCATTTAAAGTAGCTGGTATTAAATCAGATGTAACTAAGAGTTCAAATTTCCCGAAAGTTTGGGATAGACTGGTTGAAAAAGTACCAAGAGAAAAATTTGAAGAGTTTGGTAGTGGTCAAATCTTTGGCGTAGGATATGACTATCTAATGGATGAAGAAGATTCATTTATATATTTAGCTGGTTTTGATTTGACGGATGAGGTAAAAGCTAAGGAGTTAGGTTTAGATACACTCAGTATTCCTGAAAAAGAGTATGCTATTGTAAGCTTAGAAGGTCCTTTACCAAAATGCATTCACGAAGGATGGAAGTATATTATTTCATATTTCTTCCCAAAAGAAGGATATAGACATGATGAAAGTCCCGATTTTGAAGTATATGGGGATGGAGACCCTAACTCAGAGGATTATCAAATGGAATTATGGGTTCCGATTGTAAAAGAATAAGATAGTATAAATAGATTTGGAAGCATCTATCAAAATGATAGGTGCTTTTTTGAGTATGACGGGCATGTTCTAATGCTGGGGTGAAAATCCCTACAGAGCGTAGTTACCAACGAATCTAATAGTGACCCCGAAGTTTTATATGGCGACATCTAGGAGAGAAGAACGGGTAGCGAAATCGTGGCTTGACGAACAGGAACAGAATACAAGGCGTAACAGGTGGGCAAGCTAGCGCAAGATAGCAAAGACCCAAAAGGTAACCGTAAACCCAAGGCGTAAATTCTGCAAGTAAACGATGAAAGTATTAGGACTTATCCCGTGAGGTCTCATAGACGAGACAGTAGTAACAACGAACTATGAGAAGTCAGCAGAAGTCATAGTAGGTAGAAACACCGAAGGACTGAACAATTTAAAAGCACAAGCAAAATGTATGTAGCATAACAAATCTGACAGAGAAAGTAGAAGAAACGTAAATGAACTCAAAATCTCACACCTAAGAAATAAGTTATGCAAGCGGAAAGGAGTAAGTGCGCACATGGAAGATAAACTAATAAGTCAAATCCTAAACCCAGAAAACATGCATCAAGCCAAAGAAAAAGTTATCTCCAATAAAGGAGCATCAGGAATAGATGGCATAAGTGTAGAAGAAATAGATGAATACATCAAAGAAAACTGGACAAGGATAAGACAAGAAATTATTGAAAGACGCTACAAACCACAACCAGTACTCCGAGCAGAAATCCCTAAACCAAACGGAGGAAAAAGAAAACTCGGAATACCAACAGTAATGGACAGAATAATCCAACAAGCAATCGTACAAGTCTTAACCCCGATAATAGACAAAAGATTTTCTGAAACAAGCTATGGCTTTAGACCAGGAAGAAACTGTCAAATGGCAATAACAAAAAGCCTAGAATACCTAAACGACGGAAACGAATGGGTAGTAGACATAGACCTAGAAAAATTC